>JAZRIV010000031.1:0-52965 GCA_045645465.1 Candidatus Egerieisoma sp. | reverse complement strand
AAATTTGTCCTTGCAGATATTCAGCCATTCATACTAGGTGGTGTGGAAATTTACATTATATTCTATGACAATCCAGAGAAAACTTTTTCTTCAGTGGTTTATAGCACAGTTAATGAAGATACAAGAACTGTTACCAATTATAGGTGCTATGGGTTGAAAGACGAAGACATAGACTTAGGTTTCAGTCAAGAGGATATTCTTCAGTTCTTAAAAGAAAGACCTGATCAGAGGTTGTGGTAAAATAGGCTGTTTATGTGGTTTACAGTAGTTTTCATACTCCTATTGTTGCTATGTGGTGGAATTCTTATTCCATCATGGTTTGACATGGATAAAGAGGAGAAACCTAAACGCACCAGACGCAGTTACAAGTGGGATGGCCCCAAGACAGATGCCCGGATAAACCGCATGTTGGCAGAGAGCATAGCACTTATGAATGAACTGGGTGTTCCTATTTCTAAATCTATATGTCCAGAAGTAAGGTTAATAGGATCACACTGCAAATACGGAAGATGTTGCTCCAAAGGGAGTCTGAAGAGGTACACAGAATATGATTACTACATTGAGATTTCTGGACACACTTTGCAGAATACAGAAAAATCTCTGAGAAATACCCTTATTCATGAACTGATTCATACAGTTCCCGATGGAATGTGCCACACAGGAGAATGGAAGAAGTGGGCCAAATATGTCAGTGCAAAGACAGGCTACACAATTCAACGGTTGGATGGAGATGAAACGGATGATGACAGAGCACGTCTTGAGGGAGAAAGCCTTACTTAAAAACAAATAGCCAACCTACCAATTCAACGGTAAGTTGGCTTTCTTCATTTTAGAACAAAACTCGTTTATTCAAATTATCATATTTTAAGTGAACCAAAAATCTAGCTGTTGTAATTATATTAAGCATTCCAGACTACTCAAAACAAAACATTGTAAAGGGTAAATTATAGATGCAGAAGTTTTCTATTTGCCATAATTTTGAGGGATTGGAAAGCTGCAATATGCCAGAATTTGAAGCATTGAGGATGTGTATTAAAGATGCCATTACCGATGGTAAAGGTATGGGATTTGGACTTTATACTACTTCGTTGTTAGCTCGTGATGTTGGTTTGAAATTTGAAGTCAGGTCGGGAAAGCATACATTGTTGGTACAGAACGGAGAAGAAACCATAACAGAAAGTGCTATCTGGCAAGGTACCATAATATATCTGCGGCTTCATACCAATAAGGAAATTAATCCTGCAGAAGTGGTTGTAAATCGCACAAATGTTGCAGCCCAGTATAATGAAACATTTTTGAATGATAATGAATTGGAGGAGTTATGGTAATATTTAATTTTCGGGAATTTGGAGAGAATTTGGGTACACGTCCTTTGGGCAAGCGTGTTAGGGAAAAATTGCTGCCGTTAATTGAGAAGAATGATTGTGTAGTCCTTGATTTTACAGGAGTGAATGTTGTGAGCAATTCTTTTGCTGATGAGTGTATAGCAAAACTTCTATTGGAAATGTCACTGGTAGAATTGAAAAGTCGCACAACTTTCAAAGGTCTTAATCCAATAGCTTCAGAAAGTGTGCTTACTGCACTTCGTCACAGACATCTTACTACAAATTAAACCAATGGGATAGTCCGGTAAATGGATGGTCCCATTTGTATAATAAACAAACCCCGCAACCTCATCCCGAGACTGCAGGGTTTGCCCGACTTAACCTAACTTAAAAAACTATTTCATCTATATAACAATGGAGGGGGAGGAAGGTTCATAACCGGATAAGCATTGAAGACATAATTGGTAGCGAACACTACGGATATGGTATTGCAGATGAATATTTCCGCCTGAGCAAAGGTGAGACATCGGGAGGTACTTTGATCGTTTTTGATAATGACAATATAGGTAGAGGAATACAAGTTGATTTGACAAGCAAGCATGAACTGCATCTTGCCTTGTCTTTGCCTGCTACAGAAAATGATGTTAGGATGTTATATAAACTGGCCTGTAGAATAGCATCATTATGGAAGGCTAAACATATGGAATATTTTCTTTATAACGTATTAGTTTATGTGAGTTGGATGCAACCCCACGTTGTGTAAAAATAATAAAATTTTTGCACAAACAAACATACTCAAATACAAGCCTCGCCCCCTTTTATTATCTTTGCATCTATGAACTTCAATCTTTTTCTGGCAAATAAAATAGGGAGCAAGGCAGACTCTACGGGCAAGCTCAGCAGAACAGGAACAGTAATTTCTGTTGTTTCTGTAGCGTTGAGCATTGCAGTAATAATTGTTGCCGTATCTGTTTCCAATGGTTTCAGGAGCGAGATAGGGGGAAAGGCCCGGGGCTTTATGGGAGATTTTACATTGGCAGAGCCGGGGAGAGATATTACTGGTGAGAGCGGACCTGTTTCAGCGGATCTCTCTTATATGGAGCAGTTGCAGGCACTCCCATTTGTGGAGCGGATCAGCGGAGTATCCTACAGAAAAGGAATCCTTAAAACAAATGAGGAGATTGGGGGAGTGTTGTTCAAGGGGGTGGATTCCACATATAATATGGAGTTTTATTCCCGATATATTACAGAGGGGCGACTCCCGGAATTGAGGGGAAAAAGAATTTCCAATGAGATTATAATCTCCAAAAGGCTTGCCCAGATGCTTGATTATAAGGTTGGAGACAAGGTTACAGCATATTTTGTGGATGAGCAGGTGAAGGTGCGCAGGTTTGATCTGGTGGGAATTTTTGATGCGCAGCTTGAACAGCTTGACAAATACCTGGCTGTAGCTGACAGCAGGCACATTACCCGTTTGAACGGATGGGAAAATGGTGTCTCAGGTTATGAGGTATTCATAAAAGGAGGTACAGGACAACAGGCAGAAGATGCAATAGATGATCTCATTTACAAATATACCACAGAGGATGATACCCCTGTTGTTCCAACATCTTTGCGTCAGAAATATTATGTCCTGTATGACTGGCTGCATCTGTTGGATTTGAATGTGTTCATTATCCTTGCCCTTATGATTGCTGTGGCAGGTTTCAATATGGTATCGGGATTACTTATAATGTTGTTTGAGAGAATCTCCCAAATAGGATTGCTCAAATCCCTTGGTATGACCAACAGTGCTGTTTCAAGGATATTTCTTACCAAATCGGCAATGGTGGTTCTGCAAGGTATGCTGTGGGGAAATGCATTTGCAATTGCATTGTGTCTTCTGCAGATGAAATTTAAAGTAATTACCCTTAATCCCGACAATTATTTTGTATCATCTGTTCCAATAGATTTCAACTTGCCTTGGATACTTGGAATGAATGGAATTGCCTTTGTGGCCATTATGCTCATAATGATGATGCCTTGCCACTTTATCTCCAGGATTGACCCGGCTGCAACAATGAGGGTGAAATGAACAAGGCCGTCATTTTATTACAGACTGGCAATACTGGCCGTATCGCTCAAGAATAAGTTCTACAAATTTTAGGGTTTCGCCACCATTGAAACGGCCCAGTTTTACCACATCATTTTTGTAGTGCTCTTCCTCTTTCATAAGCGGAATTACCTGTGCAAGGTTTTCCCAAACCAGAGGGTCCAATCCTTTTTGCTGTGCCAGAGCCATACAGTCCTGCAAACGTCCTTCGCCGCAGTTGTATGCAGCAAGAGTAAGTTTTATGAGATTCTCGGGGTCTGCACCAGCTTTTTTGTATATTTTCTGAAGTCGTGCGAGGTGACATATTCCTGCTTTTATATTTTGCTCAGGGTCATAGATGTCATCTATACCATATGTCTTTCCAACACTCTCCTTAATCTGCATAAGGCCAATGGCGCCACGGCTGGAACTTACCCCCATTTTGAACTTTGATTCCTGATATATCAGTGAACAGATGAGTCTCCAGTCCCATCCAAGGATATCTGCATATTTCTTTACATACACATCATATGGAGAAATTGTAGTGCGGGATATTGGAGCACCATTGCGGTCTGCTATTCTATAGCTTTTGTGGTATCTTTGAGTATGTGAGTAATCTTGTGTCTGCCTGAAATAAGGGAACCAGTAGTTAAGAGACTGAATAATATTGTAGTTGTCTTTTCTAACTACACATACATCCTCATCTCTGTCCAATATGGAGCTTGAAACCACTTCATCCTCAAAAATAGTTGGTACTGTATCTTTCTGTGAATTTAGGATAAGCATATCAGTTTTTCCTGTAATGAGCATCACCCATTGTTGCATGGCATTTTGTTCCACTATATTAAGGTTTATCTTGCACCTCTGATGTTGCTCAAATTTCTGGAACAGTTCATACAGGTATCCAATCGTGTAACCTTTGGCTCTCAGAGATTTATCAAGCATAATGGAGCAGTTGAGGGTATCTCCTGCAAAGAGCAAAGGGGAGGGGACATCTGTTTTTTCCGCTTCCCAGTCTGGAAGAGATATGAAACAGAATGCAAGTACAAATGTAACGGTGTACTGGAAAATTTTATTTCTCCAAATTTTGCCCATATATGGGTGCTATTTTACATAGAAAGGCCAGTGAATACCCAACTTGAACGCTTTTTGGGATCTGATATATCTGAAAGCACTGAAGTAGTCGCTGGTTGGCCATCCTTGTGCCATATTCACATATTTTACAAAAATTGATGCTCGTTTCCACTGAAGATTCACAAACAAGTCCAAATATGGGTTTTCACCAATTTTCTCAACTTTCTGGTTGTAGAATACTCCAAGTGCAGGGGAGTATCCTTGTGCGTAATATTTGGTTGTAAAGGTTGCATTGGCACCCAACTGTGCTGTAAGCACATTTTTTACAACTTCAAACTGAAAGTAGTATCTCAAATCCAAGGCCAGTTTTGGTAGAGGAACAACATCTTCATTTGATGAGAGCTGGAACAGCACTTTATTGTCCATATGGAACTTCCACAAACGGATATCCTTTTTCAGGTATGCTGTGAGGATGCTCATAGCGTCTGTATTCTGTCTTATTACAGACAATGAGTCAAAATAGGTGTTGTTGTTCAACAATGCATAACCAAAGAATGCCTCCAGGTTCCAGTCGGGAATATCCAGTTTTGCTTCAATTCTGGTTTCTGTAGTTTTGTCAAAATCATTTTCCCAAACATAGTGGTTAGTATAGACATTGTTGTAGAAATAGTCTGGTCTCTGCTGAGATATGTGAATTTTGCCTGTAAGATGCATACCTCTCTCCATTTTTTTAGGATATGAAGAGAATTTCATCTGACCGTCAATTGAAAAGTCGTTCAGGTAGTATCCGGCAAAATTGTATACACCAACTCCATTCCAGGCAAAATATTTCCTGAACTTGCCTCCTGCACCAAAATACATATACAGATTGTTTTGCCTTTCCGGTGAATTACCTTGTAAGAAGAACTCTTGCTTGAAACCGTACAAACTCATATACTGGTGTCCCAATCCGGCACTTACATTAGATATAATAGCGTCCTTTGCCCAGGGCTGCATATTGAGGAATACTCTGTTCTCAAACTTGAACACTCTCATAGAATCTGCACTCTCAGTTGGGTTTATGTAAAATTTGTTATGGTACAGTGCCCGCCCGATTGAGTCATTCAGAGCAATTGCATCGGTGTATTTTTTAGAGTAGAAGGAGGCATCCATGGTGTGCCCGATGTATGCCATTGTACCATCACCCAAGACGATTGAATCTTTTCCGGGCTGCATAGGAGCACCACCAGAAGACGCAATCGCAAGCGAGTCAGTTGCAATGGACGTTGTATCTTTCTTCTGCAGGAATTTGAAAGGGATTCCATAAGAATGGGTGAGGAACAATGTGTTTCTCTTAAGAGTGTTTGATGCATTCTTAAGAGTAACAGGAATCACTTTTGCATCCAGCAGTGTGTCAAGAACCATTGAGGGGTCTGATACGCCACCATTCTCATTTCTCTTTATCCTGTTGAAGATATATCCTCCTTGTGCAAGATATCTTTTGCCAAGATAATTTCCAGTAAAAGCAAGGGATCTGTTGTCTGTCTTCTCATTCTCAAGCATACCAGCTGCCCCATATCTCTCGTACAAGAAATTCACATTGAACGATGGGGTAAAATTCTGAGTATGCAGAAATCTGATATTGGTCTCCTCCATCTTTTTGTTTGCAAAGAGAGTACCCCAATAGCCAAGTTCTGTGTATGGTGTTTTGGTATTGTAGAACGGAAGTGTTTCCGGTGTATATGAGTATGGAAGATAATAGTTGAAAAATGGGAATATCTTCATCTGTGGCCTGATGAAATAGTTGTGGTACTGCATTGCAGAACCTGATACACCAAGATATGTGGCGCCAACATCATACTTCTGGTAAGGAGTCTCAGTAAACCAGTCGTTATAGGTGGTGTCGGGATCTATATTCACAGGCTTGTTAAAATATGTATCCGCATTCCACAAAAACATCCTCTGGTTTTTAGCAGCATTATCAAAAACATATGTCTCAAGAATTCTTGGGGTATTTCTTATAATACTGTCTTTGTATGCCCAAATACTGTCGCGTTGCATTCTCCTAAGTTCCTTTTTGGAGAGAACTGCTGTAGCAGAGCTGTCTTTTCCTGTTGAGAGGGTGTCTGATGCAACACCAAGCATAAGCGAATCTGCTGGTGCAACTGCTGCTCTAAGGGAATCGGGAACGCTTGCAATTTGTTTTAAGGTGTCCTGATTCTGGGCAATAACAACCCCAGGTGCAATTATCATACAGACAAATGCAACTGCCAGAAAAAGAAACTTGCCCTGTAACCTGTTATATCTTATTTGCATAATAAAAATTCTTCAGCTTCATTCAGTGAATCCAGTTTCCCGACATCCACCATTTTAAGGTCATTTTTTACATAACCCTTTATAATATACTTGTCTGCCATCTGCAGATAGAAGTCAACAATGGGAAATTTCTGGGGCCATCCCTCCATAAGCCTGAATACTTCTGGCGAAACTATGTGTGTTCCGGCAAAAGCATATTTCTTCAGAGAATTCTCAATAAGGAATTTTTTCCAGTCAAAATTCTCAGAAGGTTCCCTTCTTAATGCCGTATAAGGAGATTTCACTTCTCCCGACAATTTGTTCATCCAACCTACAAGATTGTTGCCATTGTCAAACAGAAAATATCTTGCCGTTTCCCGTTCACTTACCAGAATTGTGGCTAATGGAGTGTCAATTGATATTGATTCTGCCATATGGGCCTCATAGAAATCCTCAAGATTAAGATTTGAGAGTATATCTACATTGTGTACAAGAAAAGGTTCATTTCCCTCAAGCAGAGGTGCTGCATGTCTGATTCCTCCACCAGTCTCCCTCAACAGGTCAGACTCGTCTGAGAAGAGGATTTCCACTCCAAAGTTGTTGTTATTGGCTACATACTCCCTTATTCTCTCAGCAAAATGATGAACATTAATTACAATGCTTGTAAAGCCGGAAGCTATAAGCTTGTCTATAAGGTGCTTGAGCAATGGTTGTGAGCAAACCGGTACCAATGCTTTTGGAATGGTATCTGTAATGGGCTTGAGTCTTGTACCCAAACCAGCTGCAAAAATCATTGCTTTCATATCCTTTAGAACTCCTGCTTTATATCTTGTTCCCTATGATATACTATTACTGTAATATTGTATTTTTTTGCCAGATATTCTGCCAAGTGCTGTGCGCAATATACGGAGCGGTGCTGGCCTCCTGTACAGCCGAAGCTGAACATAAGGTTTGTAAATTTACGCTCCATATAGCGGGTTACGTGTGCATCTGCAAGTTCATAAACGTGTGAAAGGAACTTTGTCACTTCACCATCCTCTTCAAGGAAATCTATAACCTCTTTATCCAAACCTGTAAAGTGTTTGAAATGGTCATATTTCCCCGGATTATTTATTGCACGGCAGTCAAAAACATAACCTCCTCCGTTACCGCTGGTATCTACCGGAATCCCCTTTTTGTATGAGAAGCTGAAAATCCTTACTTCAAGCTTGCGCTCCACTCTCAAGTCTGAGAACTGGCGCATGGTTGTAAGCTGTTCCAGCAGCTCCTGTATGTATGGATATTCATCAAATGGCTGCTCCTGAATAAGTTTGCGCAAGTTGTCTATTGCAAATGGAACACTTTGCAAAAAGTGTGGTTTTTTCTCAAAATATCCCCTGAATCCGTATGCTCCAAGTACCTGCATTGTGCGGAAGAGTACAAACAGACGCAATTTCTTGTAAAACACATCTTTAGGGATATCGGTATATTTCTTGAGAGCCTCTCTGTATGTTTCAATAAGTTCTTCTTTGAGGGAGGTAGGATAATTGGCTTTTGCCTGCCATACAAATGAAGCAAGGTCATAGTACAAAGGCCCTTTTCTGCCACCCTGAAAATCTATGAAATAAGGGTTCCCGTCTACAAGCATGACGTTTCTTGCCTGAAAATCCCTGTACATGAATGTCTCCTGATTGCCGTCCTCAAGGAGATCCGCTGCCATTTTGGTAAGGTCGTCGTGCAGTTTTATCTCGCTGAATTCCAATCCTGTGGTTTTAAGGAAACAGTATTTGAAGTAGTTGCAGTCGAACCATACATTGCGCTCATCAAATTCTGGCTGGGGGAAGCAGATGCTGTAGTCCAGTCCTTTGCCTCCTTCAAATTGAAGTTTTGGCAGGGTGGAGATGGTCTTTTTCAATAAAGCAACTTCGTCGGGAGAAAAATTGCTGGTCTCCCTTCCCTGCTGTATGGTGTTGAACAGGGTGATGTCTCCCAAATCTTCCTGCAAATAGAACATATTGTCTTTGCTGGCACACAGCACTTGTGGGACAGGAAGTCCCTTGAGCCTGAAATGCTTGGCTATCTCCATAAAAGCTATGTTCTCCTCCACATCAAGTCCTTTTGCTCCAATTAGAGACATTCCGCTTCCGGTTATTCTAAAGTAGCGTCTGTTGCTTCCGCTTGATGGAAGTTCATATATGTTGTCCGGTTTTTGTCTGGTGTATTGCTCAAACAATACTTCTAACTCCTTCATTCCTCTCTGTTGTTTTATAGTATTATTTTGTAATTGCCCTGAACATCTCTCTTGCCTCTTCCACGTTGTTCAAGTTGGGCTTGTGCTCATTCATATATTGCTCTATAAACTCTTTCTTGTCTGGGAAGCATTTCTGCAATGTCTTCTTGGTTACTGTTAGGAACAGCCCTTTTCTGCACAAGTAAGGTGTCTTTTTGTAGATGTATGGAGAATTTTTCTGTTTTTCAAAATCTACCATATATCCCCCTGTAGTCTGTACACTACCTATAGTCTGTATAGCTGTAGTCTGTGATTTTGAACCAAATGCCCCAACTTTGTCTTCAGAGACAAAACTTACTCTTCTTGCTTCTCCAATAAATACATCTCCAGTGGTTTCGTAAATCTCTATGTATCCGTATCTGCTGTTTGCAAATGCGCGGCCTTTTACAAATGCTCGGGTAACGTCATCGTTGTTAGTAACTGCAAGAATGTCGCCATTTGAGTCTATAAAGTGCACCTTCTGGTCTATGGTGCTTATGTTTATTGCGCCGTTTGATTGTTGTCCGTTACTGAAAAGTACCATTCCGGCTGCAAATTCAGGTAAAACATATTTTACGCTGTCGAGCATCTTCTGACTCTCGGCATTTGGGCTGGTAAAACTTACAGTTTGTGAGAATGCAGCTGTGCCCATAAAAATCATAAGGGCTAAAGAAAGTAGTTTTTTCATACAAATTACGTTTTTATAACTTACAAAAGTACTAATTTCCAAATTATATAACAACTAAAAAGATTGGCCCGTAAATGATAAAATTCTAACTTTGCAGTTATTATGAAACACAATATGAAGAACATTTTTTCAATTGTGCTGTTGTTTACAGCATTTGTTGCTTTTGGCCAGGAGAATGGCAAAAAGGATTTTACAGGGCAGTTTGGTATCTATAGTACAAAATATGCTCAGGAGGTGATAAATTATATGTCCCATAAAAAGTTCAAGGGACGTGAGGCCGGTACAAAGGAGAATGCAAAAATTGCGGAGTTCATTGTTGGAGAATTTGAAAAAGCAGGAATTCAGGTAGTTAAGCAGAATATTACGGCAGAATCTCTTACTCAGGCAATAGGCCAGCCAAGGCCAGGCAGGGTTTATCCTCAGATGATGTCTAATGTCATTGCCAAAATTCCCGGAAAAGATCCTTATAAACTTATAGTAGTGGGTGCCCATTATGATCATCTTGGTAAGAAAAAAGGTTTGGGTATCCATCCGGGTGCTGATGACAATGCTTCTGGTGTTGTTGCTTTGCTGTCTCTTGCAAAAATGCTCCAATCATCGGGAAAAACACCTGAATATACTGTACTTTTCTGTGCCTGGGACGGTGAGGAGAAAGGTCTGTTGGGCTCAAAGTATTTTGTTGCAGACTGGTATGCTAACCGCAAGTCGTATGATTCGTTGTGCTATTATATGAATTTTGATATGGTTGGACGTACCGCCAATGCTGCCAATCCTGCAGTTACATTTGCCTGGAATGACAATTTTCCTTATTTGCGCGGGCAATGTGAGTCTGTTGCAGAGCAGATTCCGGGTCCTTTTAATGTCCTTTATGACCAGCGTTTTGGAGATGGTAAAGGTGGATCGGATTATGCACCATTTTCTGCCCGCAATATACCGTTTGTGGCGTGGATGGAGGACGAAATGCACGAGGATTATCATAAACCTACTGATACTCCCGACAAAATCCATTGGATAAAACTCCGTAAAACTGTTCTGCTGGCCTACGGAGTCCTTTACAAATGGTGCTTTGAATAAAGCACTATTTTTTTTGTTTTTTCTCGTGCATATACATCTGCCAGCTGTTGAAAAGGTTCTGCCAGATGGAGTACAGCGCTATTGAAACTGAAGCCAGAGGGTTAAGGTAGATATTGGCCATCCAGATTCCCAATGCGGTATTTTTCTGTCCCAGCATCTGGCCTCCGGCAACGATGTCTCCGTATTTTTTGCCTATCAGTTTGCCAACTGCAAATTGTACCGCACAGATTGCAACTGATATTATACCAAGTATAATGATGCTGTCAACATTCTCAGCTCCGTGCAGGAATATGAAATTTATTGTCTGTCCAAGTGTAATGGCAAGTGCCAATGCCCATATATAAAGTGACCACCCTTTAAAGCGGCTTATGAGGTTATTCCCTGCAGGTAGCCAGAGTTGCAGACCAAATGCAATGAAGAACGGCAATGCAATGATTGGGCTTACCCGTTTTAGAATAAGCCAGAATGACTCCAGAAACGGCATCTGCTGCTGCACTCCAATGAATGAGAAGAATATTGGGGCCACAACTGCCACCATAAGGTTTCCTAAAATCACGTGAGCCGTAACTGTTTCCCTGTTTGCTCCCAAGATGCAGGAAATCACAACAGAAGATGCTGCCACCGGGCATATTATTGCAATGAGGGCCCCTTGTGCAACAATTTCATTCCCACCTGCAACTTTTGCCAAAAAATAACACCCCAGACTCACCACAATCTGAAACAACAGCAATGAAATGTTCATCCCTGTAAGCCTCATCAGTTTCAGCTTCTTAATATCCACTGCCGTAAAATTGAGCAGCAGTATTGTAAAAATCAGATATGGCACGTATGCAGCAAGTACGCTGCACCAATGGTGGAACAACAGACCAAAAACAATAGCAATTGGCAGTATAAGGCTTCTGTTCATTTTAACTACGTTATTTTGTATAATTTATTGATAATCAGGAAGGGTAAAAGATTAACCCTGGCCTTGTGATTTTACATTAATTGGGGCTTCCCAGCTGTTGTAGCCGGTTTTGGAAACCTCTCTTACGTAAAGTTTGTTGCCGCATTTTGCAAACAGTCTGTTTCCGATGAAGGCAATTGATTCAACCGCTCTGCCGGCTCCCGGAAGTGAGAGGATTCCCCTTACACGGCCATTGTGGTCGCAAATCTGTATTCCAATTGGGGTTGCAATGTAGAGGTTGCCCAGTGTGTCAAATGCAATATTCCCGTATGGGGTGTTGTTGTGGTTGTCTGTGTTGTGCAGCCAGTAGAATTGCTGTCCTGCCTGCAATGAACCGTCGGAAGCAATGATGTAACTGATGAGCCAGTTGGAGTTTTTCTCAGTGGCAACCAACATTTTTCCATTAGGGTAAATTGCAATTTCTCTTCCCGATGAAGGGAGGGTTTCCAGTTTTTTTGCCTTTTTGGCACCAGCTTGCAAAAGGAATATTTCCCCGTTGGTGTTTGTTATGTATTTGTTGCCATTGTGCAGGGAAAGTACCCTGTAAGGGGTTGATACATATTTTCTTATGGCGTTTCCGTTATGGCTGATGATTGGTGAGCCAATCAGAGCGGCAAGGGTGTCACTTAATGCATCGGCAGTTGATGGAGATACCTCTTCCCACCCTTTTTCTGGTGAAACAGTCTCAGAAATTGTGGCATTCATAGTGCTGCCAACTTTAACCGGAGCAGGCCATCCTCTCCATAACCAGCGCATTGCATCAGGGTAGGCTCTTGTGCCATAATAGATGCTGTGGGAACCGCGGTCCCATTTGTAGTCAAACTCATAGCCTGCGTAGTTGAGGGCAGAGGCCATCAGCTGGTTCTGCTCCCACCAGTCTCCAAAAATGTGGTTCCAGGTGTCATTTACACCATCCTGCAGGTAAATGCGCAGCGGCTTTGGCTCTGTTTTTCTAACCAGTACAGGGTATTCGTGGCCTCCTCTCATAGCTACAAATGTCCCTACGGAGCTGTATACTCTGCTGAACAGATCCGGTCTTTCCCAAGCAACGGTGAAAGCTGCAATGCCGCTGCTGCTGGCACCTGTAATTGCCCGGTCGTTGGGGTTTGCAGAGAGAATTATCTTGCGGCCGTCGGGTGTAGTCATTCCCTCCACAAGTGGAATTACCTCTTTCTCCAGGAATGTTGCCAGGCGGGCATCTGTGCGGTCAAACTCATTGCTGCGGTTGTAACGGATTACTGTGCCATCCTGGCTGTAGCTCACTCCAGGTTGTACAAATATTCCAATGGTTACCGGCATTTCTCCTGTTTTGACAAGATTGTCAATAACGGTAATTGCGTTGAACAGATTGCCGTCAAGCCCAACCACAAGGCACGCAGGAGTTTTTCCGTCATATTGCTTTGGTACAAACACCTGGAATGTCCTTACGGTATTGGGATATATCTGGGAATTTTCAATTTTGCCATCAATTACCAGCCCCTTTTCATCTGCTGACAATGGGGTGTTTGCAGGATCTTTTGGGGTAGATGCATTATGTGTCTGCTGTGCAAAAACTGCTGTACAGAGTATTAGTGCAGATATGGTTGCAAGTAATGTCTTTTTCATAAAGTATAATTTTTTCCTGCCAGGTTAAACAAACAACGAGATTATGAACAATGTTATTATTGAGGTTACACCCATTATGGCTGTAAGTGCCGTTTGGGTCCTGTAACCGTTCTGAGGCGAAAGGCCTCCAAAGTTGGTGACTACCCAGAAGTAGCTGTCATTTGCGTGGGAAACTGTCATTGCTCCTGCACCTATGGCCATTACCACAAGGGCGGCATCAATAGGGGTGGTCATTCCAAGGGCTGCCATAAGTGAGGCGTCTGAGAAGTAAAGCCCCATCATACCGGCAGTAGTTGTCATAGCTACAGTGGAAGAGCCTTGTGAAGTTTTTATAATTGCAGCCACCACAAAAGGGAAGAACAGTCCTATTCCTTGCAATGAGCCTGCATTCTGCTGTATGTATTGCACAAATCCCGCCTCTACAATAACCTGTCCCAGCACACTTCCCGCAGCAGTTATGAATATTATTGGTCCCGATGTCTTAAGCGCATCCTGAGTAATGTCATATAGATGTTTTCCCATTTTTTGCTTCCATAACAGTGGCAGTGCCGATACAAGTCCTGTAGCAAGGGCAATTACAGGTTTGCCAAGGAAAATGAGCAGTTCCCCCGTCTGATTTTCCATTTTGGCAAAAGATGCAATTGAGCCTGCTGCCATCAGAACTATCGGGAGTAGAATTGGGGTTATTGATGCCAAGGTGCTTGGAAGGTTGTGCTCATTGTATGCTGCGCTGATTTCCTCTATGTTCAGTTCTTCTGCAGATTTTACCTTTTTCCCTATAGCTGTGGCAAAGAAATATGCGGCAATTAGTGGTACAATTGAGATGAGTACTCCAGCTGCAATAACAAGCAGCAGGTTGCTCTCCAAGCCAATAAGTCCGGCAGTGGCAATTGGGCCCGGTGTGGGAGGGATGAATACGTGGGAAACATACAGTCCGGCAGAGAGGGCAACTGTAAGTGTCACCGAAGAGAAACTGGTTTTCCTGGCGAGCCATTTTCTGATTGGGTTTACAATTACAAAACCACTGTCACAGAATACCGGTACAGAGATTATCCATCCGATAAGCATTATGGCAAGTTGCGGATGTTTCTCTCCAATGACTCTTATTATTGCATCAGCAAGGCGGATTGCCGCTCCAGTCTTCTCTAGGATAACTCCTATAAGGGTTCCAAGGATGATTACAATTCCTATACTGGTAAAGATTGAGGAGAATCCCTTCCCGATAGTTGTTGGAATAGTATCCAATGGAATGCCAATAGCTACGGCAAGGGCCAGGGCAATGCCCATAATTGCCAGAAACGGGTGCACACCCCATTTTGAGATTGATACAATAAGCAGCACTATTGCTGCTGTGAATACGATTATAAGTGTTGTGCCTGTAAGCATTTCTGATTATTTATTGTTTGTTGTAGGTTTACAGAAGCCCTTTTATGAATGCTGTAAGGGCATTTGCCATAAGTTCCGCTCCCTCTTGGGTAGGGTGTGTTCCGTCTGTGATGAACGGATTGTAGTTGCCGTTATATTCTGTGTGTGTACCTTTTATTGTCCTGCTGAGGTGTGGGTTTATTCCGCTGAGATTGTGCATATCAAACACTGGCAACGAGTAGTATGCCCCAACCTCCTTTATGGCTGTTATCCATTCATCCCACTGGTACAGTGCTTGGGCGTTGTTCTCTACTGTATTTGGAAGGTAAGATTTTGTGGCATCCAACAGTTTTATTGGGGTAAGGAGGATGATTTTTTTATGTGTGTTTTGGGTAATGTCCCCTTGTGTGATGTATTTTGTATACAGTCCCTGGCAAAGTGTGTGCAGAGCGCCGTAGAATGTGGTGTTGCAGCGGTCGCTCATTTTGCCGAGCGGTACCCCTTGTCTCACATCATTGGTGCCACCCATTACAGTAATTATATCTGCATCATCAGACATTTGGGTATATCTTATGCACATTGGGGTGTTCTCCGGCAGATTGGCAATTGTGGAATCTGAGATTCCGTGGTTCTCAAGTTCCAGGTTCAGTTTCTCGGCAGTTAATGCCGCATAGCTTTTCAACTGCCCCGGGTGTCCGGGATAGTTGCGCGGAATGAATCCGTATGTTATAGAATCTCCCAGAGCGCAATATTTCAGTTTCTTGATGGTTTTCATAGCTGAGTGATAGTTATACAAAGGTACATTTTTTTTTGTGACGTTAACGTCATAAAAAAAGTTATAAATTTGTGGTGGCATGAGAAGATTTGTCTTTAACCCCCAGCATGATTTGTGTCTTGCAGATGGTGGAGGGAGTTTTATCCCTCCGGCTTCTGTTGTGGAGTTTGCCCAAAGGTGCAGTTGGATTGAACGGTTTATGGAGAGGCCATTAGGGGGGGATGGTAAGGTTTCCAACAGGGAATTGGAGGAGATTGTCCCTTGGGGGTGGAACAGAACATTAAGGGAGCAATTGCTGAAAGAAGGGTATCCGCAGGAGATGATGCCCACAGATGTGCAACTGGATTTTATAAGGGAGGTTTCCAGAAGGGAGATTGCCTTTGAGTTGCTGGATTTTGTTCAGAAGGGATTACTGGTGGGTGAAGTGAAAAGTTTGAATGTAGTTTCTCCAGATTATAGGGTAGTTGCCCGTTCAATGGAGGAGATTGAGGAGTTTTTGGGCAATAGGGGGAGAGTGGTGCTGAAAGCACCTTTGTCGGGAAGCGGAAAAGGGATAAGATTTTGTACTGGAGAACTGATGGAGACCGATAGGGGGTGGTGCAGGAGGGTTTTGCAGAGGCAGGGGGCGGTTGTGGTGGAGGAGAGGATGGAGATTGTGCAGGAGTTTGCAATGTTGTTTGAGTGTGGTGAGAAGGTGATGTTCAGGGGGTATTCCCTGTTTTATGCCGCTAATGGTGCATATCAGGGAAATTTGCTTGCCTCAAATGAGTATATAGAGGAGGTTTTGGGGGAGTTTGTACCTGTGGAGGAGTTGAGGCAGGTACAGGTGCAGATAAGGGAGTTTTTGCAGGATAAGCTACAGGGACGATATAGAGGTTTTGTGGGGGTAGATGCGTTTGTGGCTGAGGTTGCAGCTGGAGAGGGGGCAGACGAAAAGCTGTCGGGAAGAAAATTCTGTTGGAATCCTGCTATGGAGGTGAATTTGAGGATGACAATGGGGCTTATTGCCCGTAATATATATGATTATTTTGGTGAGGAGTTTGGGCTGGGGGATGCAACCCATTGTTTTGAACCTGAGAGGGGGATTTTTAAATGTGGCTGATTATGAGAAAGTTCGTACGCAAAATTTGGCTTAAGGCCGTTTATGGATTACTTGTATGCTGGTATGCGCTTGGAGAGCCTTCTGTATCTGCAAAGGACAAGACTGTCATTTATGCGGCGTTGGGATATTTTATTCTGCCGTTTGATTTCATTCACGACTGGCTCCCTTTTGCCGGTATAGCAGACGATTTTGTGGCATTGGCCTGGGCAATCTCAAGAGTGGTGAAAAATGTTAACAATCAGGTGCATAACAAGGCTGAGAGCAAGATGCACAAGTGGTTTGAGCTTACAGCCGGGGAGTGTGAATGGTTGGAGAAAAAAGGTAAAACAAATGGATAGCAAAAACAGTTTATTTGGGCATTTGGCATGCTTTGCTGCATACGCCCTATTTGGAATAAACATTGTGGTTTGTAAAGATCTTACCAGCGGTGGGGAAATCTCTCCGTTGGCCCTGTTCACCATCCGCTCGCTGGGGGCTGGTGCCTTCTTTTGGATAATATCTTGTTTCTCCCCTGCAGAGAAAGTGGAAAAGAGGGATTTCCCAAAAATTCTGGCAGCTTCATTCCTGGGATTTTTCCTATGTCAGCTCACTTTTCTAAAGGCCATTCCAAGCATCACCCCAATGCACTGCTCCATAATAAGTGCACTTACCCCAATCTATACGATGTTCATAGCTGCTGTGGCTGTACGGGAACCAGTAACCCTAAAGAAGGGTGGTGGAGTGCTTCTAAGTTTGTGTGGTATAATATTTCTTATACTCAATAATTCACAAGGGCGGGCAGTAGCTGAGAGTTCCTTAAGCGGTATTCTGCTAATGTTCCTCAACGGATTGAGTTTTGCCCTCTACCTGGGCATCTTCAGACCTGTAATTGTAAAATACTCTGTTGTAACATTTATGAAGTGGATATTCCTGTTTGCAGTAATAATGTCGCTACCATTCTCCTTTAGAGAGGTATTTTCATTTGCCTGGCTTGGTATCCCTTCTGCCCAACTGTGGGAACTTGGATTTCTTGTGGTCTTTGCAACCTGCGTATGCTACTTCCTTATCCCTTACGGGCAAAAAAGAATCCGCCCAACCCTTGTGAGTATGTACAGTTATGTACAGCCCATAATTGCCACAGTATTAGGTATATGTCTGGGAATGGACACCATCTCCTGGCAAAAAATACTTGCCGCCCTTATGGTCTTTGCCGGAGTATTTGTGGTAAGCCGCAGCCGTGCAGCCCAGTAGGGGGGTGTGGGGGCTTCCCGATGACTTTTTGTCTGAGAATTATTATGCTTCCCGACAAATCCGGTTGAAGCCACACCTGCATCCAATATCCTGAAAATAGTTGCAGGGAGCATAAAAATCACCGGCCGAAATAAGTTGCAGTTTTGCAATCTCATTCTTAAGTTTGGTCTTCTGTATGTCCTGGGAGTTCTGCAACTCAAAAATCTCATCCATAACAGATGACTCCAGTCTCCTGTGGTGAAAGTCTGTAACATGGATTTATAGGACCACCCCATTCCGGTAAAAGTTTGCTGAACTTTATCTCCAACGAGCTGTGTTTCATTGACAAAAACATCCAGAATGCCTTTACCTACATCCATGATAGTTTTACCAATAGCAAAACCGCTGGCTAATATGCTACCTGTGCTTACTAATTTACTCTGAAATATCTCAAAGGTATCCATCACCGTTTTCCACCTGCTCGAACCTCCTTCATCCGCTTTTCCACTCGTTAAAGCTCTTTGTTATACTTCTCCCAATCTTCAGAGTGCAACTCTTTAGACAGAGAGTTCATCGTGCGCCTGAGTTCTGTGGCCTTAGTTTTAAGTTGCGAGGCAGACATTGGATTTATATCCACAACCTTCTATAATTTTACCTGCATAATTTATATGTTGTGAATTGCTTTCGAATTATTGTATCTTTGACATTATTGACAACTGGGCCTGTAATTCTTGTAGTTGTTGAGCGTTGTGAATTGCTTTCGAATTATTGTATCTTTGACATTATTGACAACTTATAACATTACAATATAATGACATAACAGTTGTGAATTGCTTTCGAATTATTGTATCTTTGACATTATTGACAACAACAGAGTTTACTCCTCTCACTCCGCCGGCGTTGTGAATTGCTTTCGAATTATTGTATCTTTGACATTATTGACAACATTAATGAAAGTAAATCTCGTGAATCTGCGTTGTGAATTGCTTTCGAATTATTGTATCTTTGACATTATTGACAACTCCACCCGTTACGGAGAGTTACTCATATTAGTTGTGAATTGCTTTCGAATTATTGTATCTTTGACATTATTGACAACATTCCGCCCGGGGGCACTGCGCAAAGCGGCGTTGTGAATTGCTTTCGAATTATTGTATCTTTGACATTATTGACAACCAGCGCCTTGAACTCCTTGTTATTGGTAGTGTTGTGAATTGCTTTCGAATTATTGTATCTTTGACATTATTGACAACTGCACGATAAAAAATATGAGCAAAGGATTGGTTGTGAATTGCTTTCGAATTATTGTATCTTTGACATTATTGACAACGATTTTAACAGAGGTAACATAGTTAAGTAGTTGTGAATTGCTTTCGAATTATTGTATCTTTGACATTATTGACAACAAAAAGCTACTTATGGCGGTTTTGAAACTAGTTGTGAATTGCTTTCGAATTATTGTATCTTTGACATTATTGACAACTTGATGGAGAGGAACTCATAATCAACTACGGTTGTGAATTGCTTTCGAATTATTGTATCTTTGACATTATTGACAACAGTCATATTCAAGGATTATCAGAGCATAATGTTGTGAATTGCTTTCGAATTATTGTATCTTTGACATTATTGACAACAAGAGACCTGGCGATTATCCTCGAGAATGAGTTGTGAATTGCTTTCGAATTATTGTATCTTTGACATTATTGACAACCCAACTCCCATTCTTCCAAATTGGCAGTACGGTGTGAATTGCTTTCGAATTATTGTATCTTTGACATTATTGACAACGTGTTGAAGGCAATTGCACCCCTTGTATTGTTGTGAATTGCTTTCGAATTATTGTATCTTTGACATTATTGACAACTATGTAAATACACTTGCAGATTATAGCTAGTTGTGAATTGCTTTCGAATTATTGTATCTTTGACATTATTGACAACTGAGTTTTGTCAATAATGTGATTATTAAGCATTTATGCGGATTTTTAGAATTTGGAAAGTTGTCAATAAAAAGAGCATAGGGATAGGCCTTATGCTCTTTTTTGATTTAAAACAATTCCAATTGTAATCCACCATGCTCAGGTGATGTTTCCTTTTTCCCAATAAAGATTTCCATATCTCCAAATTGCTTGTCTGTAATACCAATGATTCCAACTTTTCCTTTATCGGGAATAAATTTTTTTATACGGTTTATATGCACTTGCATATTTTCTTTACTGGCGCAGTGTCTGATATATATTGAGAACTGAAACATAGTGAAGCCGTCACGAACAAGATTTTTCCTGAATAGTGCGTGTTCTCTCCGCTCTTTTTTTGTCTCAGTAGGAAGATCAAAGAAAACCATTATCCACATAACTCTATATTCACTAAACCGTTCCATAACTATAATTCAGGGTAAAGAATCTTCCTTATTTCTCCCTCAAAGCATTTTGCCAAGCTGGCGGTTGTCGTTGAAGCGGCAATCATAAGAGGCTTTTTCTTACCATCAATTACTACATCCAGAACAGGAATGGATAAGAGTTTGGATTTTACAGATGTAGACAGTTTGGAATAATCTTCTCCACTTAAAATAATATCAATTACAAGTTTATCAACATATGGTCTATAAGGTTCCATTATGTCATCAGCCAAACAATAAGCATTATACCTGTTATGATGATGTATTCCAAGTGTTGGAAGCAAACCGCTTGAAACAAGCGCCCTGGCAATAACCGCTCTAAGAATTGCATAGCCATAATTCAGCAAATTATTTGGAGGAGCACCATTTTTATCCCGATAAAATTTATCAAAGAATGGGAATACATTTTTCCAATAATATGCAGCAGCACGAGCCTCAAGATTTTCAGTATCTCCACTTTTTACTTTTTCAGCCCATACCAACATATTGCTTGTTGTGGCATTTTGGCTTTGAAGGACTTTTGCCTGATTCCTGATTTTTGCCTGAATGGTTTGTTGCCATAATTGCTTTTTGAGTGGAAGAGAAGCTTCCAACTGATACCTGAACCGCTCATTTTGAGTTGTGTGTCCGCATAAAGGAAGCATTAAGCCAACCGGTAGTCTTGAACTGTCGCAAGTAATTACAGCGCAATTATTTTCCAAGAGGGCTTCTAAAAGTCCATGTGTTACAGTAATTTGTCTGTTATCCAAAACCACTACCCCAATATCCTCTACAGGAATGGTTTTAGTGGTTTTGGCTTCAAACAACTCTGGTAAATCAGCCTTAATGATTTCGGGAATCCTTACCACCATTTGGCAATCTTTTAATGATAAATACGCAGGGTTCCCGAAATAGAGTGTACGTTTTATCATAACTATAGTGATTATTTCTTTAATTTCCTCTGTTCTCGTTCAAAACTCTCAATGAAGTGCAGTTCAACAGATGACAATTGATTTTTTGTCCGCTCTTTGAAAATAGTATACTCATCATCTGCTTTCAATTTTGCAACTTCAGCTGAAATTGTCCCAGCATGAGTAAGCAGTTCTTTTCCCGACAACTTCAAAAAATCATCCAATTTCTGAATCCAATCTTTCATATACATTGGAATGTGATTTTTAGCCTGCAGTTCTGCAAATTCCAAATACAGATTTACAATTCTGTTCAATGTATCCAGTTCTTCCTCATTCAAATAATTCTTTGCATATTCGGCATCTCTTCTTTTTGGTAAGGCGCCTGTCCACGATGTTAATCCCATAAAATCTTTCTGAGCATCAGCACGGTTATATATAATTTCAGCAGCAGTGTGTCCATGCACAGAATAATGCATTTTATTCTGCACTGTGGCAAAGAACTTTTGTGTTGCTTCAGCTCTTGGATCATAATCTATACTTAAAGCATATATCTCCAATATTTTGCGATAAAACACCTTCTCAGAAGAACGGATATCACGAATACGGGCAAGTAATTCGTCAAAATAATTACCATTTCCTGCATTTTTTAGCAATTCATCATTAAGTGCAAATCCTTTTATAAGATATTCCTTTAGAATTTGAGTAGCCCATATCCTGAACTGCACACCTCTATAAGAATTGACACGATATCCAACACTTATTATCATATCCAAGTTATAGAATGCCAATTCTCTCTTAACTTGTCTGACTCCCTCATTTTGAACTGTTGCAAAAAATGCAACCGTTCCAACAGCCTGTAATTCTCCACTATCCAAAATATTTTTAATATGTCTGGAAATGGTAGATTTATTACGCTGAAACAATTCCGCCATTTGGTCTATGGTCAGCCAAACTGTTTCGTTTATCAATGTCACCTCTATTTTACTCTCCCCATCTGGTGTTTGATAGAGGAGAATTTGACCTTTATCTTGTACTTGCATATTAATATCCCACTTTAATTATATTTCCCAACCTATCTACCTTTATTGGAATGCACACTTCTTTTATCATCTCTCCAGTTACCGCCTTTTGATTTTTTGATTGTGGACTTCCTATTCCATATTCATTTTGAATAATTACTTCACTATTGCAGAATCTAGCTGCTGAATCTTTAGGCAGTGAATATATCAGATTCGCAACACTACAAGGTATAAAGTTCGCTGTTATATTAGATGAATCAACAAATCTATAAATACGCCGTACATCTAAAGAATTAATATGTACACCTTTAATTATTTCTTCCTTTGAAGGAACATACACTAGATTATTTGGCGATAATACGAACTTAGGTTTATTGCCATTCTCGTCATCAGGTACAGGTGGCAAATTCTGCTTTAGTCTTTCTATTACGACATTTAACGGGATTGTTGCATAAGTTCTTTTCTTTAAAAACTCTCCTAGTTTGTCATCCCAGCGTTCATTTTCATATATAGCGAAATATAGATTGGTTCCCTTAGCTGCCTCTACAAATTTTAAATGTTTATTACCTCTAATACCAATTGTAAATTTATCAGCCTTCTCATATCTTCTAATCTTATATATTGGTTTATGTTCTTTCCCATTATTCAACTGAACTATATTTTTATTCATCTCATCAATACCATCAGCTGAGAAAGCAAGTTCTGGATTATTATTTTTTGATTTGAGATGAGCCCATAATATTTTCTGAATACCAGTATCTGTAATCGCATCAATTTTTTTTATGGCTTCGGATTCTTTAGTAATACCTGAAAAATAACTTACCAAATCACTTAAAAAACGCGTCGCAAAGAATCGATCTTTAGTTTCTTTTGTAAAATAATAGACATCTATCTTTTTTAAGTTTATATCCTGCCAAACATCACTATTATCATCAATATATTTTTTAATTCTTTTTGCATCATATCCCTTTTTCAAAAGAGATATCAGCAGATGTTTAAATTCTTTATGAACAACTCTTGAAGTATCTTTAAGGGCCTCATTCAAAGATACTTGTTTAATCTTTCTCAGATTCACCTCTCCATATACTGTATCTTTATGCATAGGCTTCCTTATTGCCCAATTCAGTCCTTCCTGTTTAATATGCACTTTCTCACCATTCTTAAATCGTACATTTCTGTTTGTAGCTTTATTAATAACACGTAGATTTTGCTTAAAACTCACTATTATGCCATTTATTACATCCCATACATCTTGTGTAAATGTTTCCCAAGGCTTCTTTATTACCCATTTATAACCTCCAGTTTCATCCGTTCTCACTTTATTGCACAAAAGACATTGAAGATCATAACGGGAAATCTTGGATGATGATCTGGCAGACTCATTATTCAAGTAATTGACGATATTCCTTCCGGCACATGCTATTACAATAGCATCCATTGCATGATGCCGATGATCTATACGCTTTTTACTGAACCCTTTCTGATGTTCCAATGGCATTGAAGGTATTTCATGTCCTATTGTATTTCTTGAAGTGAAGCGTGTAGTTGCTGTTAATTCATTCATGCGTTTGAAACGAGGTAAAATTATTTTATTCCACACATCGTTCAATCCCCAATCTTTTTTAAGACGATCTGTAATACCTCCTGTGCAAACTATAACATTTTTAGAAATAGCGTCTTCCTCTCCATCCTCTCGTACAATATTTGATAATAACCCTATTACTACTTTACTTATATACCTGCTATCATTCAATTGTCTTGAAATGAATTTATCAGGAATTTCATCCATCATGAGTTTGCGAAGTTTCGTCTTGTTGTTACCATAATGTTCTTTCACAAACTGAACATACTCATCTTCTGTGAAGATTTTCACATTCTTACCATAATTTAAATCTACAATCTCACCAGCATGCTTTTTAATAAATTCATAACCCAATAAATTACTTTTCAGCTTATTTACCTCAGACTCACAAATAACCTTATTTGAGAGAGAATCATCAAAATAACGGGATTGGGGCACTATATGCTCTATTTCGTATGCTGATGTAAACAATTTGGATAAGGATATGGGCTGTCCCGTATAAGGAGAACGATATTTTTGTTCCAACCACAATCTGTAGCGAAGCACCTCTTTTCTTGAGGGGTACTTATTTATATCTGATTCTTTAAATTTCTTTAAAATACTAGCTATATCCACAGGAATATCTTCAACACTTGATAACACTCCCTCTTCGTAAATTCTAAGAATATCTTGCTGATTTGGAGAAGATGGACGAACATTATCAATCTCAAATTCTGGATTTACAAACTCCATCAGCATTGCTTTAATACGCAAGTTTGCATTCTCATTCTCAGAAATCTGCTGTGACATTTTACGCCGCTTGTCGGCAGGATTCTTCATTTCTCTTCCCAATTCTACATGTATCTCATCTATATTTCCATATTGCTCCCATATATCACTTACAGTACGTAGTGTTTCTGTTACAATTTGTTCTACAATAGGATTCCTCAGAGAATGTTGTTTGAATGATTTTAAATAATTCTGCAAATCTGTAGGCTTCTCCCATTTCATTATTTCCTTAGCCTCAGAGTGCCTATTATATACTATGTAACATGCCAACCATACCGGAAGTCCCCTGAATGAAGATATATCATTAAAATTTATCAATTTTTCCCTTATCCTATCGCTAATTTTTTCATCATATTCACCATTTATAATGCTTTTGATTCGTACTAAAGTGTTTTCATCAATTGCGTTTTCTGACCAATACTTACCTGCTCGCATTAGAGAAAGTAACTTTCTGATTGCTTTAGCTGAAAAAGCGCCGTATTCTTTCTTGAACGGAGGAAATTTCTGAAATACATCTACAAACAAATCACTCAGCTGATTCTTTGCAGCAAACTTTTGCAAAGCTTTTATCAGTTCTATCTTATCTTCAATAGAATATAAAATATGCCACAATTGTTCTCCCTTTTCTGCATTAAAGAAATCAGATGAAACATTTGCCTTATTTAAATACGCAAGTATTTGATAGTTAGTTTCATTACACGGATATTGCTTGTCTTCCACATAGTTCCAGCGATAATGCTCTACACTCTTTTTTAAACCAAATGGAGGATATTTCACAAAAGCTTTCTGATCTATTGATTTCCTTTCATTCAACCAATCAAACAAAGACACATAATCGTCCTCTGTTTTAAGGAATTCGGAAGTTACATCAATATCTTCTGCCAATCCTTTTTTATAAATTCTTAAATTGCTTAAAAATTGCCATAGTCTGAATTCTTGATATAAAGGATGAGACTTTGCTATACATTTTACGCCATAGTGTTTTTCATCTCCTGTATTTTCATTTTTAACAATATGTCCTTCATAAGGACAATTTGCGATTAATGATTTCTTACTCTTCAGAGGCCGCTGATAAAATATAATATCATCTACAAACAAATACTTGAACCCTCTATTAGCTATACTGGCACGATATGCATCATTACTTGAATATAACTCCTTGATGCAAGCTTTATACAATTCATTATCCTGTAGTTCGGGGTGAAACTCAATTTGTTTGTTCAAAATATATCTTAATTCTTCTTTAAAGAATTTTCTCTCAATGGTTCTTATTAACCTACCTCTTATCTTATGAGAAGGGTTAGAAAGAATTGTATCATAGATATATGCACCTACGGTTTTACCTGATCTCTCTATTTCCGACTGGGTTCTCTCTTTTATTAGAGTCCAGTCATCCTCCTTTGGAGAACGGAAAGAACGCTTTATATTGCCTTCTTTGTCCAATTTAGGATTGCCATCCCTGTCCAATTCTGTTGTTACAATAAATTCTTTTATTTTTCCAACCCAATCAAGGGGAATCCTACTTGTTCTGCGATATATCCATCCGTTCTTCAACTGTACATTATACCAAGTATCCTGATCTTTCTTTTCTCCGGTATCTTCAACCGCTACTACTTCCTGTGCAATATACTCAACCCTTTTGCTTGACTCTTTTTCTTCCTCTTCCCCTCTAAGTTGGTAATATCCTCGTTTTTGATTAAAATTCAGCAATATCCAAGCTAACTCTGCTTTTTCAATTTTCTGCGTTAATGCTTTTTTGCGCAAATAGTATATAGTCCAATCATATGGAATATTTTTATCTATAAACTCCGGATGTTGTATTCTGAATTCTGCCAACATTTCATTAAATGAAGTGACGAATAAGAATTCATAATTACCGTTGGTGTTTTTCATCCATGCCAACTTAGGCTCTTCTCCTTCTTTAATTTTTCCATATCTGTCGAGAGTCTGCGCATAATGCGTTGGTAAAAATCCCAAAATGTTAAGAGTTCGGTTCAGTCTATCTCTACGGAGAATACATCTTTCTCTCAAACGTCTGTTACCTCTAAACTTTGTTCTCTCTGCAGTTTGTGAAATAGTATTACCCCTGTCAAAATCTCCTAAAATAGCAGCATCCATAGGTATGATTCTACTACCAGCTGCTTCTACTCCAATTATTGACATATCCTCATTCCCGTCACAATCAGCATTCACTACAGCCCAACCAATACTGTTGGTTCCAAGATCCAGTCCTAAAATTCTTTTCATATGTATTGATAAATTTTTTTCAGTTCAAATATTTATCATAACTTTGTGTTACAATAATCGGAGCAATTCACAATAAGGATTATTCCGTTGTGAAAACATTAGGTCGCCTCGTCCTTCAACGGGGCTTTTTTTATTTCTTCTCCACAAATTTAACCATAAATCTTTTGTAATCATAACGAAAACAACCAGATTTACCCCGCAACAATCTGATACCGCAGCAGGTGGATTTCGGGGCTGATTGTCTCTTTAAGTTCCTCAAGGATGTGGTTGGGAAGGAAATTGTCGGGAGTATGAAAATCAACTTGCAACAGGGTTGTTATGTTTGTGGTGCATTGGGAGGTGGGGTAAATTGACCCAGGCAGCTCTTTTATGGTTGTATTGAATAACGGGTATTTTTTTAGCAGCCGGCTTAGCAGAAATTGAGAAGTGGAGGTTGCTACATTCCCGCAAAGTGTACCGGCAGAGTTTAGTGAAATGGTCAATTTGTAACCTGTGTTTTTAAGCTTTTTCATATCCTCTCTGTTTTAGTTTTTGCAAAGAAAGCTTGGTAGTTTGACAGGTTTTGACAAAAAGAAATAATCTCCACCTGAATTCAAGAATTTAAATCTTTATATTTGTAGACCGATACTTGAAAATTGAGCTAATGATAGAGAAAGACGAGATTTTTCAGACGGCGGAAAGGTATGTAAAGTGTACAGGCAAATCTCTTTTTCTTACCGGACGTGCCGGCACAGGAAAGACCACTTTCCTGAAGCATATTACGCAGACCCTTTCCAAGAGGTTTGTTGTGCTGGCTCCAACCGGAGTGGCAGCCATTAATGCTGGAGGTTCAACAATACATTCATTTTTTCAGTTGCCTCTTTGTCCCTATCTCCCGGATGTAAAGGAACTTATCACTGAATATCAGACTCCCGACAGATACCGTAGCCTCCGCAAGGAGCGTGTGAAGATCATCCGCACATTGGACCTCCTTATCATAGATGAGATTTCTATGGTGAGGGCAGATATTCTTGATGCCGTAGATAGTGTCCTCAGGCGTTACAGGCGCAATGATGCCCCTTTTGGCGGTGTTCAGTTGCTGATGATTGGTGATATCCACCAGCTTTCGCCGGTGGTTAAGGATAGTGAGAGGCAGTATATTGCACAGGTTTACCCTTCTCCGTATTTTTTCCATTCAAAAGCTATCGGGAAGATGGATTATATTACCATTGAACTCCAGAAAGTGCACAGGCAGAAGGATGCCGATTTTATTGAGGTGCTTAATGCTGTGAGGGACAATAGGATAACTCCTCAGGTTCTGGAGAGGCTGAATTCAAGAGTTGGTGCAATACAAAATTCTGATGAGGTAATACGCCTTACCACCCACAATGCTCAGGCAGACCATGTGAACACTACTGAACTTATGGCTTTGCCTGGGGACCCTGCTGTGTTTGAGGCTAAGATTGAAGGGGATTTCCCTGAAAACAACTACCCTGCAGATCTTTTTCTCAGCCTTAAAGAGGGAGCTAAAGTGATGTTCATACGCAACGATTCCCAGGCCGGATATTACAACGGAAAGATGGGAACCGTTATGGAGATAACTTCAACAGGAAATGTGCTGGTGGAGGATTTTGAAGGTAAACTGATTGAGGTGGAGCCGGCAGTTTGGGAAAATATCCACTATGAGATAGACCTGCAGACCAAGGAGATTATTCCGGTTACAGTTGGCAAGTTCCAACAACTGCCGCTGAGGGTTGCGTGGGCCGTTACAATCCACAAGAGCCAGGGACTTACTTTCAATAATGTAATTATTGATGCCGGGGCGGCTTTTGCCTTTGGTCAGGTATATGTGGCACTCTCACGTTGCAGGACCCTTGAAGGTATTACCCTCCAAACCCCTATCAGCGCTTCATCACTATACTCTGATTCCCATATTTCACGCTTTAATCAGGCGGTAGCTCCATTTGCTGTTGTACAGTCATCTTTGGTGGCTGCCGAGAACGCCCACAAGTTTGATGTATTACGTGAGATTTTCAGTTTTGCACCTCTTGTACGCACTTTGGGGTGGTATATGAAGAACTGGCGTGCAGGATATGAGAAGCTCTACCCTGTTGAATCAGAAATGCTTCTTACCCACCAGAGCAAATTGTATGAACTGAGAAAAACAGCAGAAACTTTTTCCCGACAGCTTACTCACATTGAGTCTGCAGGCGCCTCCAAGGAGTATCTGAGAGAGCGTCTTGAGAAGGCAGCCGGATATTTTTTGCCACCTTTTGAGCAGATGAGAGATTTTTGCAATGATATTGCAGTGCTTGAGATAGACAACAAGGAGACAAAGAAGAATGCAAAAGAGGCCTGGACAGAACTGATGATTCTATTGGATATTCTTTGCCGTACCTTATCTTTGTTCTCTTCTGGGGAGTTTACACCAGAGGCCTTTGGCAAGATACGTACAGAGTGCCAGTTGCAGGAGCGTAAAACCGTTAAAAAGAAATCACGCAAGTCTGCAGTTGCCTCAAAAGTAAATGCCGCAGATGAGCTGCTTACTGTAAATGAAGAGTTGCGGGATGAACTCCTGAGATGGCGTACTGCCCGCTTTAAAAAAGACAACGTCTCTGCATACACCATTATGCACCAGAGTACGCTACTTGAAATAGCTGCCCGTATACCGCAGACCTCCACGGAACTTTTGGATATAAAAGGTTTTGGAAAGGCGAAGCTTGAAAAATACGGAGTGGAGATTCTTGGAATTACAACTAAATTCAAATTATGAAACGCATAGTATGTTACAACAATCTTGCACGCAAGTTGTGGGAGTTGCTTAATCCAGTTCCAGAATCGGATGCGAAATTTTAAATATGGCTGAATTTTAAATTAAATAAACAAATGCAAAAAGTAAATTCATTTATTATAGATCACAAGAAACTGTTGCCTGGCATTTATGAATGCCGGGTGAATGGGATTTTTACCTACGATGTAAGGTTTGTAAGGCCTCAGGATGCAGCGCATAAAGGGGTGTTTATGGATCCTGAAGTGGCTCATACTCTTGAGCATTTTATGGCTGATTTTCTCCGCACAAAGACATCTGAGGAGTTTGCTTCCACTGTGCTTTATGTGGGATCAATGGGTTGCCTTACAGGATTTTACCTTCTTACAAACTGCCACTATGAGACGGAGTTTCTCAGAAAACTCATGTTGCAGTGTATGGAGCACATTCTTGCACAGGAGGTGATTCCAGGTGCTTCGGAGCTCACTTGCGGCAACTGGCAGTATTTCAATTTGCAGGGGGCAAAGGAATTGGTCGGGAAGCATATAATCCCAAATTTTACCTCCCCAGAGTTTTCTTCTGAGTACCCATATTTCCAGGAATAATTTCTTCCCGACAGTTTTTTGCCGGGGAAAAAACATAAAAGAGAGGACAACCGCAATTGGCTGCCCTCTCTTTGCATATAAATGAGTTTTTTGTTATTTGCGCCTGGTTCAGACTTCGTCTGCAATAACGGCTGCGCCTCGGCATAACTCAAATGAATTTGGTTTTGCGCTCGGCTTGCACGTTATTTCACTTCCTCAAAGTCAACGTCTGTTACCTCGCCGTCTTTGCCGTTGTTCTGAGCACCGGCACCTGGGTTAGGACCCTGTGCACCACCCTGAGGACCTGCTGCCTGAGCTGCTTTTGCCATATCCTCGCTTGCTGCATGCCAAGCTGCGTTAAGAGCCTCTGTTAGTTTGTCAAGCTCTGCAATATTGGCAGCCTTGTGAGCCTCCTTAAGTTTGTTGGTAGCATCCTCAATTGCAGATTTCTTGTCTGCTGGAATCTTGTCGCCATACTCTTTAAGGTTCTTCTCGCTCTGGAATACCATTGCGTCTGCATTGTTAAGCTTGTCAATTCTCTCGCGCTCCTCTTTATCTTTAGCCTCGTTGGCCTTAGCCTCGTCACGCATTCTCTTGATCTCTTCCTCTGAAAGTCCAGATGAAGCCTCAATTCTAATCTGCTGCTCTTTACCGGTAGCTTTATCTTTTGCAGATACATTAAGGATACCGTTTGCATCAATATCAAATGTTACCTCAATCTGTGGAACGCCACGTGGAGCAGGGGTAATTCCATCCAAGTGGAAACGGCCGATTGTCTTGTCATCTTTAGCCATTGGTCTCTCACCCTGAAGAACGTGAATCTCTACTGAAGGCTGGTTGTCTGCAGCTGTCGAGAATACCTGTGATTTTCTTGTAGGAATTGTAGTGTTGCTCTCAATAAGTTTTGTGAACACGCCACCGAAAGTCTCAATACCCAAAGAAAGTGGAGTTACGTCCAAAAGAAGCACGTCTTTAACATCACCGGTAAGGACACCACCCTGGATAGCTGCACCAATTGCCACAACCTCGTCTGGGTTAACGCTCTTGTTAGGCTCTTTGCCAAAGAACTTCTTAACAATCTCCTGAATTGCAGGGATACGGGTTGAACCACCAACCAAAAGTACCTCGTTAATGTCTGAAGCAGAAAGACCTGCATCTGAAAGTGCTTTGCGGCAAGGCTCAATTGTCCTCTGGATCAAAGAATCAGCCAACTGCTCAAATTTTGCTCTTGTAAGGGTTTTAACCAAGTGTTTTGGAATACCGTTTACAGGCATAATGTAAGGCAAGTTAATCTCTGTAGAAGTCTGGCTCGAAAGCTCAATCTTAGCTTTCTCTGCAGCCTCTTTCAATCTCTGAAGAGCCATAGGGTCTTTAGAAAGGTCAATACCGTCGTTCTCGCTCTTGAACTCGTTAACCAGCCACTCAATGATTACGTGGTCGAAGTCATCACCACCAAGGTGAGTGTCACCATTGGTAGATTTTACCTCAAATACGCCGTCACCAAGCTCAAGGATAGAGATATCAAAAGTACCGCCACCAAGGTCAAATACAGCAACTTTAGACTCCTGATCTTTTTTGTCCAAGCCGTATGCAAGAGCGGCTGCGGTAGGCTCGTTGATGATACGTCTTACTTTAAGACCTGCAATCTCACCAGCCTCTTTGGTAGCCTGTCTCTGAGCATCATTAAAATAAGCAGGAACTGTAATTACAGCCTCGTTTACCTCCTGGCCAAGATAATCCTCTGCAGTTTTCTTCATTTTCTGAAGAACCATTGCAGAAATCTCCTGTGGAGAATACATTCTGCCGTTGATGTCAATTCTTGGTGTGTTGTTGTCACCTTTAACAACTTTATAAGGTACGCGTGAAATCTCACTTGCAATATTGTCATAAGTCTCACCCATAAATCTCTTGATAGAGAAAATGGTGTTGGTAGGATTGGTAATAGCCTGTCTTTTGGCAGGATCACCAACTTTTCTCTCGCCACCCTCTGTAAATGCAACTACAGATGGGGTAGTTCTTTTGCCCTCGCTGTTAATGATAACTGCAGGCTCATTTCCCTCCATAACTGCTACGCAGCTGTTGGTAGTACCAAGGTCAATTCCAATAATTTTTCCCATAATCTAATATTCTGTTTTAAAATTTATATTTCTTTTCATCTTCCCGACAATGTGTTGCTTCTTGTTTGTTGCTTCTGCCGGACACCTCTTCATATCGCTAACTTTGTGCCAAAAGAATTTTTATGACAAAGTGGCAGAGAATGCCGCCACAGATAGTTCCTGCGCGCAAACCTGGAGTAAGTCGGTTTCCGGGTTTCCGAGGAAGTCGGGTACCGACTTTCTTTGTTTTTTGCTTTTATTGTTTTTTTTCAGTTGTTTTGCAAGTTGATTTAACTCTAAAAATTTTTAATATGTCAGTAGAGGGAAAACAGAGAGTGATTACCACTCATAAACTATTGGAAATGAAAGTGAAAGGCGAGAAGATAGCAATGCTTACCGCCTATGATTATACCTTTGCCGGAATAGTGGATCAGGCAGGAATTGACATTATTCTTGTTGGAGATTCTGCAGCCAATGTTATGGCAGGACACGAGACAACACTGCCAATTACCATAGACCAGATGATTTACCACGCACAGAGTGTGATGCGTGCGGTAAAAAATCCGTTGGTGGTTTGCGATATGCCGTTCGGTACATATCAGGGAAATCCTAAAGAAGCTGTAAGAAGTGCCATCAGAATAATGAAAGAGTCTGAGGTAGATGCCGTTAAAATGGAGGGTGGCAGTGAGATTATGGAGAGTGTTGAGCGTATCCTTTCAACCGGTATTCCTGTTATGGGCCATCTTGGACTGACACCACAGTCTATCCACAAATTTGGTACATACGCAGTAAGGGCAAAAGAGGAGGCAGAGGCTATCAAACTTATAGAAGACGCCATTGCCCTTGAGAAAGCCGGCTGTTTTGCAATTGTGCTTGAAAAGATTCCTGCAGCTTTGGCAAAAAAAGTGTCAGATGCTTTAAAAATTCCAACAATCGGTATTGGTGCCGGTCCTCACTGTGACGGTCAGGTACTTGTTATGCACGATATGTTGGGATTGAACAATTCTTTCTCTCCGCGGTTTTTACGTAGGTACGCTAACCTTCACGAGGAGTCCCTCAATGCCATCCGCAACTATGTGGCAGATGTGAAAAGGTGTGACTTCCCTAACGAGAAGGAGGCATACTAAAAGTTTTTTCTTCCCGACAGTTTGTCCCTGTCCCCGCCTCTGCGGCAGAATAGGGTTGCCGTGGAACAAAACGGCACCAGAATGTGCCACGCAGCAAAGAAACCCCGCTGCCCGAGCAGAAAATGATGCCAAAAGATGCCCAGGAAGGAGTAATTTGTCGGGAAAAAATCAGTAACAATTATGTGCGAGCAAGAGATTAACAGAAATTTGTCTGAGGGGGCTTCCCCTGTGTACAGGAGACTTCCGCAACAGGAATTTAATGATATGGCAGGGAGGATCCTTTACGAGGATAACCACCTGCTTGTTTTCAATAAGCGGTCGGGGGAGATTGTGCAGGCAGACAAGACTGAGGATGAATGCCTTAGCACAACACTTAAGGCTTTTGTAGCGCAGAGGGACAAAAAGCCTGGAGCGGTGTTTATGGGGGTGGTACACCGTTTGGACAGACCTGTGAGCGGAGCTGTGATTTTTGCCAAGACTTCAAAAGCTCTTGGCCGCCTTAACGAGGCATTCCGTACAGGCCAAATGCACAAATTTTATTGGGCGGTAGTGTGCAACCGCCCTAAAGAGGATGAGCAACTCCTTACCCATTTTCTTACCCGCAACGAAAAACAGAACAAGACATACACAAGCCTCACCCCAAAGACAGGTGCCAAAGAGGCAAAATTGCGTTATAAGTTTCTTCAGGCAACAGAAAGATACTATCTGCTGGAGGTAGAACTTTTTACAGGCAGGCATCATCAGATCAGGGCCCAGCTCTCTGCAATAGGATGCGTAATAAAGGGAGACCTCAAATACGGCGCTCCCCGTTCTAATCCCGACGGCAGCATTTCCCTCCACTCCCGCCGCATAAGGTTCATTCATCCGGTCCGCAAGGAGGAGATGGAAATCATTGCCCCTCCATTCTGCCCGGTAATGAGAAGTTGCCTTTAAGTCAAAGAGACCTTTGCCATCATATGTAGTAAACAAAATGGTGACTCAAAAGTGCAAATTTTGAGTCACCATCTTTAGTTTTCATTGGATGTGGCAAATGCCATTGTCATTCCCATTAGAATCAAACTAAGTATTACAACTGTAGTCAAACCTTTGTAGATGAGGTAGCTTGCTACTGCTACCCAGAATAGTCCTATTAGGACTGATATTACTTTGTCCTTCATAATAGCAGTTTTCATATAGAACAAAGTATAAGGGAATAAGTTTAAAGACTCCTGATTATCTTTTCCCCAGCCATTTCCTGACTGGCAAATCATACAATTTCAAGCAAGCACAGGCAAGGGCAACGCAAAGGAGCATAATTCCAATAACCACTGGCCAGCACTCGCCAAGGGTGTATATCTTGTTAGCTATAAGCCATTGGTAGAAGAGGTACATTACAGGGTAGTGTACAATGTATAGCGGGTAGGATAGTTCTCCCAAAAAGTTGCTCACTTTGTCTGTGGTAGTTGTGGCGGAGACAGCATTGCCTGAGTCAGCGTCTGCAGAGGCAGAACCGGAGGCTCCAAGCCATAGGATTATCGGGAAGAAGAGAGCTATGCATACAAGTTCGTAGATGCCGTTGGTACAGATTTCGCCGCATGCGGGGATGTATGGCACTGAGAAGATTGCAAATAGGGCGGCTGCGGCAATCCAGAAGATTCCTTTAATGGCGCGGCAAGGTTTGAAGTTGCGGGAAATGAGCATTCCAAGGGTGAACGGGAACATCATTCTAATGAATCCGCCAAAGAAATTTGGGGCATCCAGGGTCCAGCCCACACCAATCATTCCGTATCCGGAAACGTCCATAATGGCGTACCATCCAAGGAGAATTCCCATTACTGCACACAGGATTCCCAGTATTCTTCCCGACAGTTTTCTGATTACCAGTGCGTATACAATATTGCCTATGTATTCGAAGAAAAGGGACCAGCTTGGGCCGTTGAGTGAGTACATTTCTCCGTTGCCCCTTACATCATAGCCGGCGCCGGGGTAGGCGGGGATGAGCAGCATTCCAAGTACAAGTGCTGCCATAACCCATTGAGGGTTAGTTTGTGTACCGTCCCATCTGAGGCTTCCTCCAATGAGGAATGTGATTGCTCCAATAATGGCTCCCATCACCACCATCGGGTGCAGGCGGATAAGTCGGCGTTTGAAGAATCCTTTTAATGTAAGCTTTTGGCTGCCGGTGGCGTTCCAGCGGCTGTCATAAGCGTATGCAATTACAAATCCCGACAGCATGAAGAAGAAGTCCACTGCCAGGTATCCGTGGTTGAACGTGGTTATGGCTGTGCCCCCCGCAAAGGCGAATCCCTCAAAAACGTGGTACCATACAACCATAAGTGCTGCCGCTCCGCGCAATCCGTCCAGGATTCTAAAGTGCGGTTTTGTATCTTTGAATGATGTGTATATGTTCATTGTGCTTGTATTATCTTGTATTATTGTTATGCGATGCGGCTTGCGAATCAGTATCTCAAATGCGACACATCTACGCCGTTCTGTTCCATTGTGCGGATTTGGGTAGAGGAGACATTCACTTGTGGGGCATTTATGAAAATAGTCCCTCTCTCATTGCAGATTGATTCAGTATCTACCCCTTCCCTTGGGTACACCAGAATAGGATATTTCTGTATCAGCTCCTCACCCCTGTACCATTTGTGCAGGATGTTGATGTTGTCACCACCCATCAGTAGGGCAAAATGCTTGTCGGGAAAATCATTTGAAAGCTTTTCCAGGGTGTTGTAGGTGTACAAAGGTGGTTCCAGATGGAACTCCACATCACTTGCAGAGAATTTTTCTTCCCGATGCATTGTAGCCCCAACAGGACTCGAACCATCAGCGGTGTCCCGCCGGGGGATTAAACCTTGAACCCAGTTTTCCCATTCAGCGTTGAGCTTCTTCACTACCCTCTGCAAATCTGCCCAGCGGAGATTGGCATCCTGGAGGGTGTTGCTCTCCTTGATCGGGTTCTTGGGGCTGAGTACAAAGCAGAGTTTTTCTACCCACGGCTGCTGGGCCACAAATTTGGCAACCGATGCGTGTCCTATGTGGAACGGGTTGAAGCTGCCAAAGTAGAGGACAGTGAGTTTTTCTATGTTGGTGTAGTAGAATTTCTGGAATCCGGTTTTGATTTGGTTGCGTATGCGGCGGAACTCCCCTTTGATGAACTCGGGAGTGCCTGTTGCTTCCGACGGATCCTCAAATCCCATATGGAGTCTGTGTTTTACTTTGCCGGTAAAGGCAGGGCAGCTTTCGTTTGCCCCTCCGCAAACCGTAATCACGTAGTCCCACTCCTGGTGCAGGTAGTTGGAAACGTTCTTTGGGGTATGCTGGGAAATGTCAATTCCTGACTCCATCATCACCTCCACAGCAAGCGGGTTTACCTGTGATGCAGGTTTTGTCCCTGCCGAGTACACTTCTATCTTGTTGCTGATGGACTGAAGGAAGCCGTGAGCCATCTTGCTTCGGCAACTGTTACCGGTACAAAGTATCAGGATTCTCATCTTGAACTTGTTGTTGGGAGGTTTTAAGTTATACCTCTAATTTTTCTGGTTGTCTGGTTTAGAGATTTATTTGTCCTTAAAGTCGGTTACCATCTGCTCAGCTTTGGCAAGAGCCTCCTCAAGCTGGTCATTGATAAGTACAATATCAAACTTGTCTGCATAAGTAAGCTCTTCTGTGGCTTTAGCAACGCGTCTTTCAATAGCTTCTGGAGCATCTGTTCCGCGGCCTACAAGTCTGTTGCGCAATTCTTCCACTGAAGGTGGCTGGATGAATACTGCAAGGGCATTGTCTCCGTACAGTTTCTTAAGGTTAACACCGCCTTTAACATCAATGTCAAAAATTATGATGTTACCTTTTGCCCAAATACGTTCTACCTCTGAAACAAGTGTGCCGTAATAAGAACCGGCATAAACCTCCTCATACTCTACAAATTCTCCGTTCCTTATCTTTTCCTCAAACTCTTGGGTGCTGAAAAAGTAATAGTCCTTTCCGTTCTCTTCCTGCCCTCTTGGAGCCCTTGAGGTTGCTGAAACCGAAAACTCCAGGCAACTGAATTTGCCCAACAGATGCCTCACAATTGTACTTTTTCCTGCTCCCGACGGTGCCGAGAAAATTATCACTTTTTTGTCCATATATTTTCTTGTCTGTTAATTGTCTGTTGTTTATCCTCAGTGTTCGCTCCTGGCCGTTCCCTCATTTGTATCACTCTAAGCGTTCCGAGCATCTTTTTGTATCATTTTCTGCTCGGGAAGCGGGGGTGATGCTGGGGCGCATTGTTCCAGGGGCTTCCAGGCAATATCTGTCGGGAAGAATGTGCCGGAATGCGGAATGCAAAGATAACTATTTGGTTTGTAAGAATTGCAGATATTTTTTATTTTTGCGCCCGTGAAAATTCCTGGGTTGTATGGGCGGTGTGGAGTATATGTGATGGAGTCAGCTGGGAATTTGTTGGAAAGGGATATTCATTAACAAAAAACATAGAAATAAAATGGTTTCTTACAAAGACTTAGGCTTGGTAAACACCAGAGAAATGTTTGCTAAAGCAATTGAGGGCGGCTATGCGATTCCTGCTTTCAACTTCAACAACATGGAGCAGATGCAGGCTATCATCAAAGCGGCTGTTGAGACAAAATCACCAGTAATTCTTCAGGTTTCTAAAGGTGCTCGCCAGTATGCAAACGCTACCCTTTTGCGTTATATGGCCCAGGGTGCAGTTGAGTATGCTAAAGAGTTGGGTTGCGAAAAACCTCAGATTGTTCTTCATTTGGATCACGGTGACACTTTTGAGACTTGCAAAAGCTGTATAGATTCCGGTTTCTCTTCAGTTATGATTGACGGTTCACACCTTCCATACGAGGAGAACGTGGCTCTTACAAAGAAAGTTGTTGAGTACGCTCATCAGTTTGATGTAACTGTAGAGGGTGAGCTTGGCGTTCTTGCAGGTGTTGAGGATGAGGTTTCTTCAGACCACCACACATATACTAACCCAGAGGAGGTAGTTGATTTTGCTACACGTACTGGTTGCGATTCATTGGCTATTTCAATTGGTACTTCTCACGGTGCTTACAAATTTACTCCTGAGCAGTGTACTATTGATCCTCAGACTGGCGTAATGGTTCCACCTCCATTGGCATTTGATGTTCTTAAGGCTGTAGAGGAGAAACTTCCTGGTTTCCCTATCGTGCTTCACGGTTCTTCTTCAGTTCCACAGGAGGAGGTTGCCACTATCAATAAATTTGGTGGTGCTTTGAAGGCTGCTATCGGTATTCCTGAGGAGTGGTTGAGAGAGTCTGCTAAATCTGCTGTTTGTAAAATCAACATTGATTCAGATTCACGTCTTGCAATGACTGCTGCTATCCGTCAGACTTTTGCAGAGAAACCTGCTGAGTTCGACCCACGTAAATATCTTGGTCCTGCAAGAGACAATATGGAGAAGATGTACAAACACAAAATCATCAACGTATTGGGTTCAGACGGAAAACTTGAGTGCTAACAGGCATTTTGAAGTAAAAAGATAAAGAGGGCGGCTCAAAAGGGGTAAATTCGTTACCTGGTTGGGCGCCCTCTTTTCTTTTGTTTGTTAATTTTTTCAGACAGTTATTCCACTTTTTGAGTACTTGTGTTATTCTATAACAGCAGGTGCAACAGATACTGTACATCTTGTATATTCCGATGCAGGCTGTCTTTTGTTGAACATCTGTTGCAGCATCTGGCTGTTGAATGGCTTTTCAGTTGCAAAAAGGAGATATTTGTTCCCCTCTTCATACACGAACTGTATCTGCTCAGCGCTCCAAGAGTCTTGAGCAAGAAGGATATGGCACAGAGCTCCATTTGAAGTATCTGTTGGAATACAGATATGAGGGGTCTCTCCCAGTCTTATGATGTTAAAGTAAACGGGGATATTCCCCTTATTGATTGCTTTGAAGTAAAAGGTTTCACCGTCCTGTATCATTTTAAGTGTGAGTCCATTTGCATCTGCTCTTTGTTCAGGAGCTGTTTCACTTTGTGCCATTGCACAACATAGAGCCGAGTATACTGCCAGTGTGGTGGAGTCTGTGCTTTCACCTCTGTATGTTGCACCTTGCACAGCGTAAGTGTATCCGGGCTGTTTACGCTCTTTTATAGTGGAACCTAATTCTCTGTTTACGGCAGAGATGGTGTTGCTTATCTGCTTTTTTGCATTTATGAGAATTTTGGCAATTTTTACATTAATCTCTTTCTGTGCGTTATAAGTGTAAATTTGTCTTGTGCTTTTCTCAAGAAGAGCTACTTCTCCGCCTGCAGGGATGTGAAGCTCATCTCCCAATTTTACCTCCATCCTTTTGGTTACTGCAGTTTCTTGTGCAGATGCATTACTGATGGTTATCCCCTGTGTAGCCTTGAATATTTGGTATATATTCTGGCTTTGGAGCGTTGTGGTAAGGCCCAACAATAGAATTGTCAGTGTTATGGTTATTTTCATACTTTACTCTTTTTTGTTTTAATTTTTTGCTTTAAGCTTTGAATCAGGCTTTCACAACCGTTCCAAATGTCACGTGCCATAAATATAAGGCCTACCATCATCAGTGGTATTGTAAAGTCTATGCTCAATTGTCGGCTATTGTAGAACCAATAGCCTAGGACAACAATGAGGTACAGCATAAGCATTTGTATAAAGCGTATAATAAAACTTTCAAAGTTAATGTTGTCGAGAGCATTTTTTATTATGAGCATAATAGTGCTCAATATGATTGCAATCACCCAGATTATCCATCCGTCCAACTCTTGTATGTACATGTTGCCTAGTATGGTGGCTATGGAATGTGCGTGAATTATTATGCCGGGCATCTGATCTGAAACGGGTGTTATGTGAAAGTCCCAGGGTTCGTTTAAACTTCCTACAAGTACTATCTTGCCTTCAAGTTCTTCACTGAATTCAAGAACTTCATCTGGAGTATATATAGAAAATTCGTGGTACGGGTAGTTTATGGTTTCCATATCATTTCCCCTCTCCTTTAACAAGTTGTATGCTGTTGGATTTGCCTCTTTTACAACTGCTGCCGCAAAGTTCATTAAAGTGTCCCCATTGCACAGATGAAATGGGCGGAATTCTCTTATCAGGCTTTGCATATTGTCTCCGGCAAGGTTTACTGCTCCATAGTTTTTCTGTGCATCAAGTTTGCTGTAGAAGAAAGAACCTGTATAGCCGGTGCAGATTCTGCTGTGGGAGTCATATGATGCAGAACAAGGGAGAATGAGATTATTGCATTCCTCTATAGCCTTAATCAGGAGAGAATCATCTGCAGAGGGATAGTTGAACAGGACATCAAGACCAACTGCTGCAGGATTGCAGAAATCTATGGCATTAAGCAATTGTGCTATTTCTGTGCGGCCGCAACTGTCTATTGCAATAATGGCAATGTTTTGTTCAAGAGGTTTTACATTCTTTTTGTTGGCTACAATCTGGTAGAAATCTGTTATGGCAACATCTTTGGACTTCTCTACAGGTTTGAAATAAGATATTGAGGATATGTCATATATCAGGAAATGAGATATAATGAATGCAAGCAGTACGGTACCAGTTATCCGTATCCATGTTCTCCAGTTCTTGGACATATTTTAGGGGTTTCTGTTATAAGACAAAATTAAGATAAATTTTCTCTAAATTTGCTTTAAAATGAAATTTTGATAATGAAAAGGTTGTTGTTCTATTTCTTTTTTGTTGCTCTCTTTTTGTGTGCAAGGGAATCATATTCAATAAATATTGCTCGCCGTTACGGGTGTGATACACTTCTTATGAAGGGAAACTACACACAATTGAAACAGCTCGAGGCAGTTATTCTCAATGAGATTCAAAAAGGAGGGACAAATGTTTCAAATGCAAATGTTTATGCTTTGATGGGTGATGTCCAGGTTACTCTTGGTAATTACAAAAAGGCATCAGAATGGTACAGAAAGGGAATAGATGCATTTGCAGGCATAGATTTTTCTTTGGAAGGGAATCATACAGAAAAATACTATTATGCACAATGCCTGTATAGTTTTGCAAATCTGCAGGCTATGATGGGGTGGGATTCTGGTGAGATTATTGATAACTATGACTTGAGTCTGGATATGATTATGGAGTACTATAAAGGGGATTTGGCAGAAATGGAACAATCTCTGGCAGACTATGCTAATCTGTTGGGGCAAATGGTAATGTCAAGTATCTTTTTACATACGAGAGATTATGCGCAGGCAGTTGACAGCTGTAATGAATATTTGCGAAAATTGGAAAGCCTTTTTGCAGACAAGGCTGAAGGTTCGTTTGAATATGCCAATGCATTGTGTATGATAGCGGATGCGTATGAAAAGGGAAATAACTATGAACGGGCACTGGAGTATTTTAATAAAGCCAGGGGTTTGATAGAAAATGTTTGTGGCAAGAATTCTGTATATTATGCCACAATAACCGGACGTATAGGAGGTATTTACTATGCTTTGAATGATTTGGTTGAAGCTGGAACATATTATGTCAGCAGTATAGCATTGTTTGTAGATGCCGGGTTTAAAGAACATTCGGAACTTGCAGTTTCATATTCTGGTATGGGAATGGTATTGTTGAACTTGCGGAAAAGTTCGGATTCTTATTCGTATTTTATGAAGGCTCATACAATGCAGAGCAAACTGTGTGGCAAAAATACTTTCAGGGCTCTTGTTACCAAACAGTATCTGGCATATCCACTTGTGCAGATTGGTAAATATGATCAGGCCATTTCTATAATGAAGGAGCTGATTGACAATAAGATACTTATGGGTAATCTTTCATCCGACAGTTATCTTAACTGCCTGGTATTTGCAACAGATATTCATCTGATTACCAAAAAGTATACAGAAGTTGTGGATATATATAAAGATTTTGACCAGTTGTGTGAAGCTTTGGGTAATGTCTCCCGTTATACAAAACGCAATTTGTATTTGAATGTAGGAAGAGCGTACAAGCGTATGGGGCAACTGAATAATGTTGTAGAGCCTTTTGAAAAGGTGATTGATCTGCAGCGGGCCATAGCACACGACAATTTCTCATTTCTTACGGAGAAGCAGCGTACCAAAGCATGGGATGTGGATAACACCCGCATAAAAAGTGTATTTTCCATTAATATGGCTGAGCAGCAGGAGGCTGGAGGGGTGGCGGATGTGTTGTATGATATGGCATTGCTTAATAAAGGAATTCTGTTGCAGGCATCAATAAACTTGGCAGAAGTAATTTACAACAGTGGAGATGCTGGGTTAAAGGAGGATTTTGACAGATACAGGCTGTACAAGCAGACATTTGAAGCCAAGGGAGAAGGTAAGGCAAATGAGTTGGAGAATATGGAGCGTGATATAGTAAAAAAAGCCAAGGTATACGGAGATTTTATGGAATATACCAGTATTACTTGGGAGGATGTAAAGCGGTGTTTGGGGGATAATGATGTGGCAATAGAATTTATTGCATCGGAGTATTTGGGGCAAGTAACTTATTCCGCAGAGATTATCCGTAAGGAGATGGAAGCGCCTGTGCATATCAAACTTTTTACAATACCTTCCAATCAGGTAACACTGCTGAATGCACCGGACGGAGAATTTTCTACTCTGATAAAAAAGCATCTGTGGAACAGGAAGCTCAGAGATTATATGGAGAAAGGGGAAAATGTATTTTTTGTTCCCGACGGAGAACTGTACAACATAGGCATAGAGTATATCCCGTTACCTGGAGGAGAAAGAATGTGTGATGTGTACAAGATGCACAGACTTTCATCTACAAGAGAGATTGTAAACACAAATGAACCTGTAGCAACCAACACTTGTGTCTTATTTGGAGGACTTAATTACAACACATCACTTTCCGATATGGAATTGTATGCCTATGCCAGTTCTATCAGGGGTGGAAAAACATTTGAATTTTCTCCCGACAAATCTGCAGGATACTCATCGTGGGGGTATTTGCCCGGTACTTTGGATGAAGTCAATTCTATATCTTCCACTTTGGGAGGCAAGGGGTATTCTGTCAGTACTTTTACCGGTAGTGAGGGGGTAGAAGAGAGTTTTAAGGCATTGTCGGGAAGAAAAACAGAAATTATCCATATTGCAACCCATGGATTTTATATGCCTGACAAGGGAGATGCATTGCAGAATTCCGGCCTTGTGTTTGCAGGTGCCAATAATTTCTGGAACGGAGCACTTGGGCCTGATGACAAATCATTTGATGATGGAATTCTTACTGCCAAAGAGATTTCTCATTTGAACTTGCAGGGAACAGATCTTGTGGTTATGTCGGCTTGCCAGACAGGATTGGGAAAAGTTACTGGAGAGGGAGTCTTTGGATTGCAGAGAGCATTTAAGAAAGCCGGTGTACAAACATTGCTTATGAGCCTTTGGGAGGTTGATGATGAGGCTACCCAGATGATGATGAGTGAGTTTTACAGTGCCTTGGCTCAAGGTCAATCCAAATATCAGGCATTGGAGAGTGCCCAGGCCAAAATTAGGGAACATACTTTCTTGCGCAATGGCAAGAAGGTGTCTGGGAATGAGCTTTTTTACTGGGGCTCATTCATTATGGTGGATTAAGTGATTTCTTTGTCTTATCTTTGCCGCCTGTTTTTTATAACAATCTTTAATCAGATATACAGTATAGATTCTGTTAATTTATCGGGAAGATGAAAGATAAAATTAAGGCGATTTTTTTTGATATAGACGGTACCTTGGTGAGTTTCAAGACGCATCAGGTGCCGCAGGAGACCAAGGATGCCATAAAGAGGTTGAGGGAGAATGGCATTAAGGTGTTTGTGGCTACCGGAAGGATGCTTAAGATGGTGGAGGTACTCAATGATATTGAGTTTGACGGTTATATTACTTACAATGGTGCGTGTTGTGTGGATTCTACCAAGGAGAAGGTGATTTTTAAGAATACCGTGCCTCAGGATGAGTTGGAGGCTTTGGTGGAGAGACTCAAATGGGATCATTTTCCCGTATCTTTTATGTGCAAGGATGAGATGTATGTTAATGATCTTGCGGAGATAGTTCTTAGAGTGGCTAAGGTGGTGGAGGTTGAACCGCCAATTGTGAGACCTGTTGAGGAGATCATTAAGGAGGATGTGTATCAGATGTGCATTTATGTTCCCGAGGAGAAGCTGCAGCAGATTATTGCAGAGGTGCTGCCAGGGTGTATTGGGATGCGCTGGATTGAGTATTTTGCAGATGTGAATGTGAAGGGGATGAACAAGCAGCTTGGTATTGACAAGATTCTGGAGCATTTTAATATTCCGTTGGAGTGCGCAATGGCTTTTGGTGATGGAGGAAATGATATCCCTATGTTGCAGCACGTCCCTTATGGAGTGGCTATGGGCAATGCGGATGATGCTGTCAAGGCTGCTGCCTGGTATGTTGCCGGAGATGTTGATGAGGGTGGGCTTGTAAATGCACTTTCAGAATTTGGCCTCTTGGCTGACAAAATGGCGTAAAGAGCATTTGGCAAAATATTTGCCTTACACCAAAGGTGTAAATTTGAAGAGAAATAATAAAAATATATAACTATGTTCAAAAACAAGAAACAAGGGGAGACAATAAAAGAGGAAGAGGTTAAATCTACCAATCAAGAGGTTGGTAACCAGGAGGATGTGAATGGGCAGGAGCAGCAGGCAGAGGCTGCCCAGAAAGAGGTGAATGAGGATAATGCCGGAAAAGGGGAGGAAGAGGCACAGCAGGAGCCCCAGCAGGAGCAGCCTTCTGTAGAGGAGCAGCTTACAGCAAAATTGGCAGAGTCCAATGACAAATATATAAGATTGGCTGCAGAGTTTGACAATTACCGCAGAAGGGTTGCCAAGGAAAAACTTGATCTTATCTCTACAGCAGGTGAAGATGTGATTAAAGGTCTGCTTCCGGTTTTGGATGACTGCGAGAGGGCTCTTCAGGTATTGGATGCATCTACAGATTCAGAGGCTGTAAAGGCTGCCAAAGAGGGTACTGAGCTTATTTACAATAAGTTGATGAACTATTTGAAATCTAAAGGACTTGCTCCAATAGAGGCAGTAGGCAAGGAGTTGGATACAGATTTCCACGAGGCAGTTGCCCAGTTCCCAGTTCAGGAGCCAGAGAAGAAGAACAAGATTTTTGATGTTACCCAACAGGGATATACACTCAATGGCAAGGTTATCAGGTTTGCCAAGGTGGTAGTAGGAATTTAATTTTCTTCCCGACAGATTTTTCTCCGCAGATGATGCTGGGAATTGTGACAAGAAGAAAATAAGGAATGGAGACGGTGCAGCAGGATGTGAAGGGCAAGAAGATAGAAAATGTAATATATGGCAAAAAGAGATTATTATGAGGTCCTTGGGGTAAACAAGGATGCCTCTGCAGAAGAAATAAAGAAGGCCTACAGGAAAATGGCCATCAAGTATCATCCCGACAAAAATCCGGGAGACAAGGATGCCGAGGAGAAATTCAAGGAGGCAGCAGAAGCATACGATGTGTTGAGCAATGCCGACAAGAAGAGCAGATATGACCGTTTTGGTCACGCAGGCGTAGATGGAGCAGCCGGTGGTGGAGGATTTGGCGGAGGCGGATTCTCAATGGAGGATATCTTCAGCCAGTTCGGTGATATTTTTGGAGGTCATTTTGGAGGCGGCTTTGGCGGTTTTGGTGGCTTTGGCGGCGGTGGCCGCGGCCAGAGAGTGCAAAGGGGCAGCGATATAAGAATACGTGTGAAACTTTCACTTAAGGAGGTTATGCACGGTGTGGAGAAAAAGGTGAAAATCAACAAGAGTGTGGTTTGCCCCGATTGTAAGGGAAAAGGTGCTGTTTCTGAGGCCGACATCAAAACTTGCGACCATTGTCACGGCAGCGGTGTAGTTACCCAGGTGGTAAATACAATGTTCGGACAGATGCAGAGCCAGACTGCTTGCCCTGTATGTAAAGGAGAGGGAAAAGTTATAGCTAAAGCTTGCGGCAAGTGTCACGGAAGCGGGCTGGTAAAAGACTCGGAGGAGATCTCGTTCAAGATTCCTGCGGGTGTGGCTCAGGGAATGCAGCTTACGGTTCAGGGAAAAGGTAATGCAGCCAAAGCGGGCGGTATAAACGGAGACTTGCTGGTTGTTATAGAAGAAGAACCTGATAAGGAACTTCAGAGAGACGGCAATGATCTTATTTACTCATTGTTTGTAAGTGTTCCCGATGCCATTATGGGAACCAGTGCAGAGATCCCATCAGTTGACGGCAAGTTGAGGATTAAGATTGAGCCTGGTACACAATCTGGCAAAGTATTGAGATTGAGAGGTAAAGGTGTTCCGGATGTAAACGGATACGGCGCAGGAGACCTTCTTGTTTATATTCAGGTCTGGATTCCTAAACACCTTACAAGTGACGAGAAGGCAATGATGGAGAAACTTAAAGGTTCAAGTTCTTTCTCTCCAAAACCAAGCAGCGAAGAGAGGAATTTCTTTGACAGAATTAAGAGGATGTTCAGTTAAGCGGTACGAAAATTTTTTAGTATATTCGCAGCTGAATAAAGCTGTTACCTTAAATGAAAATTAAATACGTTTTAAAGAGGGCAACAATGCTGGCAAGTGTTGTTGCCCTTTCTTTTTTATCCTTAACACCTGCAACTGTTTTTGCCCAAACCCAAGTGGCATCAGCAGATGAAAAAGTGACATTCCGTTACCCTCTTGAGGTACCAATGAGCCTTTCAGGCAATTATGGTGAGTTGAGAAGCAACCATTTTCACGGAGGTATAGACTTTAGAGTGGGAGGTGTGGTAGGCGCTCTAATCTATGCAGCCGAACGGGGATATATATCAAGGATTTCTGTATCACCGTCGGGATATGGAAATGCTTTATACATTACCCACCCCAATGGTTATGTTACCGTGTATGGTCATATGCATTGCTTTGCAGATGAAATTGCTGAGTTTGTGCGCCAGAGGCAGTATGAGCAGGAGAGTTTCAGGCAGGACATTTCCCTTACCCCTGAGCAGTTTCCGGTAAAAAAAGGTGATTGTATTGGAAAGGCGGGAAATACAGGGTCGTCGGGAGGACCACACTTGCATTTTGAGATAAGGGATGAGAACAACAATACCACAAATGCTTTTGCAAGGGGGTATCTTTCTATAAAAGACAATCTCCCTCCAATTTTTAACAATATCCTTTTTTATGGTTTGGAGAATGTGGATGGTGTGCCTGAAAGCTATTACATAGGGATGCCAAAAAATGGTGCAATTTCTCTGCCCCAACACTCATACATATGTGTTGATGCTGTGGACAAACAGGAGGGGACCAATGCAAAACTGGCTGTAAATGAGTATAAAGTGTTTGTAGACAATGACTTGATATATCATTTTACATTGGGAGAGGTGCCATATTCTTTAGACCGTGACATCAATTCATTGATTGAGTTCAAACAGAAAGTTGTCAGAGGACGCACTTATGTAAAGAGTTATGTGGAGCCTGCCAATATGCTTAAAGACAGAATAAAGCACTCTAATAACGGCGTAATTTCTTTGAGCGATACTTTGCCGCATAAGGTAAAAGTTGTGGTTAAGGATATAATGAACAATTATGCCACAAGAAGTTATACTGTAAAGAGGGTGGATTCTCTGTATAGGGACAAGGTTCCGGCAGACACTCTTCCACGCAATTATGCAGCCTGGTTCCTCCCTAACTTTTATATGAAAGATGGTTTTATGATGTACATCCCTCAAGGGGTGCTGTACAATTCTGCATCTATGGTTATAGATACCCTGCAGCAACGTGTAACCCCTTATGCACCGGTATGGTGTGCAGGGAGCAACCGTATTGCATTGAGGAAAGCTGTTTCTGTTGTAATGAAATGTAATCTTCCCGATACCCTTGCAGACAAGGCTTTTCTTGCATACGTATACAATGGAGGAAAGTTGGGGTATGCCGGAGGAAAATATGATCCTGTGAAAGGGGAAATCTCTGCAAATGTGTTATCTTTGGGTAATTTCACTGTTGCGGTGGATCTTGTCCCACCTCAGATAACATCTGGAATTGCAAATAATGCAGTGGTAAAAGGGAATTCTCTAGTGTTCAGGATGAGGGATGATTTGTCGGGAATAAAAGGGTACAGAGTGGAGATTGACGGGCATTGGGTGCTGGCAGAGCATGATGCCAAAACCAGGAGGGTAATTGTACCGTTGCAGTATGCACAGATTCCCAAAGGTAAGAAGCATATGTTGAAGATGAGGGTTTGGGATAATTGCGGCAATGAAAGCAAATTGAAAAGAGTATTCACTTGGTAAATTTAAGATTATGGCAACAACATCTACCGGATTGCATTACAGTGCAGAAGAGGGTATAAGGGTAATTGGTCTTATGAGCGGAACCTCATTGGACGGCTTGGATATATGTTATGTTGAGTTCAAGAAAATAGAGGGCAAATGGGATTATAAAATCCTTATTGCTGAGGATGAGGGGTATTCAGATGAGCTTAAACATAAGCTGGCTACGGCTCAGAATATGAGTGCATTGGATTATGCGCTCCTTAATTCCGATTATGGAATTTATTTGGGAGAGAGGGTTAAGGCCTTTATAGACAGACACGGTATTGAGCCTCATTTTGTGGCCTCACACGGTTCTACAGTGTTCCATCAGCCGGCTTTGAGATTTACAACCCAGATTGGCTCAGGTGCCGGTATTGCAGCAGAGACTGGTGTGGATTGTGTTTGTGATTTCAGAACTACAGATGTTGCGTTGCACGGTCAGGGTGCACCACTGGTACCAATAGGAGACAGAAACTTGTTTGGTGATTATGATTACTGTCTTAATATGGGAGGCTTTTCAAACATCTCATCTGAGAGTTATGTGGAGGGGACAGACGGTGTGCGTGTAGCTACCCGTATTGCATACGACATTTCGCCTGTGAACTATGTAATGAACCATTATATGAGGCAGATAGGGCAGGAGTATGATAAAGACGGGGAACTTGCCCGCAGCGGTTCAGTTTGCAAGGAGTTGCTTGATGCTTTGAACAATTTGCCTTTCTATACCCAGGAGGGACCAAAATCATTGGCCCGCGAATGGGTTGAGAAAGAGGTGTTCCCACTTCTGGATTCATTTGGCCTGGAGAGAGCAGATTTGCTTTGTACATTCTGTGAGCACGTGGCACAACAGATTTCCAGAAATATATCGGGAGGACGTGTGCTTCTTACCGGAGGAGGGGCATTGAACAAATTTTTGGTGGAGAGGATGCAGGCAAATGCTCCACAATGCACATATTTTGTTCCCGACAAGCTTACTGTCAATTTTAAGGAGGCTCTTATCTTTGCTTTCCTTGGAGCATTGTATGTTGCAGATGAACCTAACTGTATGAGTTCGGTAACAGGGGCGCGTTATAATTGTATTGGTGGTGCCCTTTATAAGGCTGGAGGTGCAATTGTATTGTAGAGTTGTACTTTTTTGAAAAAAAATTTGCAGAATTAAAAATAATATCTACCTTTGCACCCACTAAAAATAAAGCAACCTCTTACAAGCACCTGCAATACGGTTTTTTAAGGTGTAATGTTGCACTTAAAAAGTTTTATTGAGATGGATTTAATTAAAATTGCAGAGCAGGCATTTGCCGGCGAGAAAAAAGAGTATCCAGAGTTCAAAGCAGGTGATACAATTACAGTTACCTACAAAATTAAAGAGGGTGACAAAGAGAGACTTCAGAAATTCCGCGGAGTAGTTATCCAAAGAAAAGGCGCTGGTATTACAGAGACTTTCACTATCAGAAAAGTATCAAACGGCGTTGGAGTTGAGAGAATTTTCCCATTTGCTTCTCCATTCATTGAGTCAATCGTTGTGGAGAAATATGGTAAAGTAAGAAGAGCAAGAATTTTCTACCTAAGAAATCTGACTGGTAAGAAAGCTCGTATTAAAGAGAGAGTGGTAACCACTAAATAAAGCTGAGAAATCAGCTTAAACAACGGCTCCGTAGCTCAACTGAATAGAGCATCTGACTACGGATCAGAAGGTTACAGGTTTGAATCCTGTCGGGGTCACTTTTTGAAATCCCAAGTTGTTGAAAACCAGCAGCTTGGGATTTTTCTTTATCTTATTTTTCCGACATATTTCCGACAAATTCTTTTAACTTTTTTTTCTGGACTATTTTCCTGCCTAAAATTTTACGGTTAATAATAATTTATTTTACAATTATAACATTTTGTTATAATGAAATATTTTCTATACACAAAGTTATTAAATTTTGCACTATTATGTACATAGCTATACTTTAATAGTATGAAGATATTTTAATATTACTTTGTATATTGTTAAATAAAGCTCTATTAGTCTATTTATAATAAAAGAAAAATATATTAACTTTGTGTGTGATTAAACTCAATCGGTTTTATTTTTAAATAATACAAAGTTATATCTATGAATATCCGTACTATCACAATCTCTTTATCGGATCCTGTTGTCCTATCATATTTGGATATGTATAAGGAACATTTTGAACTATCTGACGAGATAGCTTTGAGTAGATTATTATCAAGATTGGTAAAATTGCAATTATCTCACTTTGATGGTGAAAATCAAGATTTGAATCCTCATCATCCTAATTCAAAAATGAAAGTTAAACTTAATTTTGATGAATTATAAGTTATTGGATACACTAAATGAGTTCAATGTAGAATTGGATCCAGATAGTGGGGACTTCATGTATTGTAAACGTCAATATACATTGAACAATAATTTTGATTTTACAGGTAGGGAATTTATTACTTCTACGGCAGATGTAGCATTTATTCTTAAAAATCTTCAAGAATATGGCGTGGAGCATTCTTTTGCCTGTTTTGTATTGTCTGATCGTTCTTGTGTAGTACAACAGTTGGGAATGGGTGATTTTTGTTCTTGTGTAGTCAATCTGGATATCTTACGTTATACAGCTCTCCAATTAAATGCAGAAGATGTTTATTTGGCCCATAATCATCCAAGTGGAAGTCTTAAATTCAGTCTCCAAGACAAGATTATGCATAAGGCCTGCTTGAGAGTTTTAGGAGATATGTATAAAGGAAGTATCCTCATAAACACTACCTCTGGGAATTTTGCATTTATTAGAGATGCGTCAGACAAAGAAAAGATAGAGTCAATTCCATTTCCTGAGCTTACGGATATTAAAATAGATGTAATTCAATTCAGCAAGCAGGTATTCAGTAAGGATTTTAATTATAGAAAAGCATTTACAGTTTCATCTCCAGATGATATTGCCAAGTTTATTTCATCTCAAAAGTTTGGTAAAAGGAATAAGGCTGGTATGCTTATAATGAATAAGGGTATGATAATAGTAGCCAATTTACATTTACCGTTTTCAAGAATAACGGAAACATCAATTCCAGAGATAGCTTCTTATATGCAAAGGTGTATCACGGCACTTGGAGGTACAGATACTATTGTTTATTATACCGGGACTTTGTCCAAACGTATGATGCAGCTCTTAAAAAAAGAATTTATGAATGTAAGCGGACATACATTGTGTGATGTGTGCTACGACTTTAATAATGGAATGAAATCAGGTTTAAGTGAAGGGTATCTGAATGAAACCTCATTATCTAAAGTATATAAAAGTAAATCTGTCAAACTTTAATTTATATTACCATGAGAAATTTTGTTATGTACTTAGTGTTGTTAATGATGTCCCTTTCATGTTCTAAAGAAGAAAGTCTAATAACACCAGATAATCCGGTAATCGGCAATTTAAGTTTAGATAGGACATCTTATAGCGTCAAATATCTGGAGAGAGATACGCTTTTATTTCCAAATTCTATTGACCTTAATAAACTTGTGGTTCATATTACGGAAGGGGATAGTTGTGTTACATTAAAAGATAATCATATTGTTATAGGAAGAAGAAAAGGTACGGCCAAGCTTACTGCTAAATATGAAGATAAGATTGCTGTGATTACTATAGATGTTACATCAGAAGATATGATACCAGTAGATAACCTGGAATTCGATGTGAATGGAGAGAGGTATTTGTCGGGAGAAGTATCTGTATGGCAATCTTGTCAAATGGTTGATGTTAAAATTAAATATACAAATCCTACGGAGGTGTCATTTGCAGAAGTTGATGATATATCTATCAATAGTTATGATGAAAATGGAAATCTGTGGTGGAAGCCAGAAGATGTTGCAGGTAATATTCATGGTTATAAAGAGTGGAACAGGAAAGGTGAGATAGAGAGCATAGATAAAATGTCGTTCAGAATATTTCCAAGAACCAATTTTATGCTCAATAGTTCTCCATGTTTCCTTTTGAAGGTGCATATGAAGATATGGCCAGATGATTTGATTAAAACAAAATGGGATATACAGCAGATAGAAAAGGCTTATGGGCAGAATGTGCAGGGTATTGTTGAGTATAGTCATGTTTTTGCGGCTAATGAGAATTCAATAACTATAGATAGAGATCCTTCATCGGATGAACATAAGGAGAACATCTATATAAGAGCTGGAGAAAAAAGAAATATGACAGCATGCCTTAAGGTGCCAGATGAATTTAACGATGCAGATTTTCTCACCTGGACATTGGAAGATACGCATAATGAGTATATGAATCAAGGTTATCTGAAAATATCAGAAGATGGCGTATTAAGTCTTGATGCATCATACAATGGACAGAATTATCCATACTATAACGGATTGCAGAAAGATACAGTTTACATTGGATATATAATGGCATCTTTGCTAAAAACTGGGACACTGCCATACAATCAACTTTCTGATAAGTATAACTGTGATGAAAATGAAGGTAAGATGTGTTATTCTAATGTTAAACA
>JAZRIV010000030.1:0-2063 GCA_045645465.1 Candidatus Egerieisoma sp. | reverse complement strand
GAGGGTGACCCAAAAGGTCACTCTCTTTTGCTTTCATATACCCAACCTCCCATCCACAGACAAGGATTGAAAAATGACCTTCGGTATGGCTGGCAATCTATTCCAGCTGAACCATAATTTCCTAACTCACAAATGCCCCAGTTTGTCTACGAAGAGGCATTTGTTCAAACACACGGAAATTTATGGTCCATCTGAAATGATTGCTTACGCCCCTCAGGATATTTTTCAATCCTTGCCTGCTCCCGTACGGTTGTGTACTTGCAAAAAAAGATAGCTATTCTTTTGATTAACAAGAGAATAGCTATTGTTTATATCGCTAGAATTTCGTAAATTTAAAGTGCAAATAAAAAAATACTTGTCTAACGATATGGCAAAAGTAATACATAAATCTTATAATCAGAACGACTTTCTTCTACTTCCTCCATCTTTGGGCGAACTTATTCCACTTTCTCATCCTGTACGCATTGTAAGCGACATTATTGACAAGTTTGATATCAGCGCCATTGAAGCTACTTATAAAGGTGGTGGAACATCCAGCTTCCATCCACGTATGTTGCTCAAAGTTGTTGTGTATGCTTACCTGTGCAATATATACTCCGGCAGGCAGATGGAGAAGCAGTTGCAGGAGAATATCCACTTCATGTGGCTGTCGGGAATGAGCAGACCTGATTTCAGGACAATCAACAGATTCCGCAGCGAAAGGCTGACAGATGGCAGGTTGGATGCCATATTCACCAAGGTTGTTGAGTTGCTCAATAGTGAGGGGTTTGTATCCTTGAATGTTCAGTATATTGATGGTACCAAGATTGAGTCTGTAGCAAACAAGTACACGTTTGTATGGAAGGGCAGCGTGGAAAAGAATAAGGCCAAGCTGATTGAGAAGGTAAAAGGTGTATTGTCTGCAGCTGAAGAGGAGTTGAATATAGAGCAGTCTGTAGAGGTTGCCCAGGAACTTCCACAGGAGGAGTTTGACCGTAGGGCGGAGAGGATACTTTCAAAGATGGATGATATGGATGTCAGCAAAGGTAAGGCGAGAAAAGAGATTGAGAAGATCAGGAAGGAGTCTGTAGCCAAGCTGGATGAGTATGACCATCATCTTGAGGTACTTGGAGAACGTAACAGTTACAGCAAGACTGACAATGATGCCACCTTTATGAGAATGAAGGAGGATGCCATGAACAACGGCCAGACCAAGCCTGGATATAATGTACAGATATCAACAGAGAACCAGTTCATAACCAACTACGGCATATATTGGAGACCGACTGATACAGGAACGATGATAGAGTATCTTGAGTCTTTTGAGGACAGATATGGATGTAAGAGTAAGGAAATAGTTGCAGACTCCGGTTATGGCAGCGAGCAGAACTATGAGTATATGCTTGACAATGACATGGTTCCATATGTGAAGTTCAATATGTTCCATAAAGAGCAGACGAGAAAGTATAAGAATAATCCATTCCTGCCGGCCAATATGTACTATAATAAGGATGAAGACTACTATGTTTGTCCAATGGGACATCATCTGGAGCATGTGAGGGACAATAAATCTGTATCAGAGATGGGATATGAATCTGTGGTATCTGTATATCGTGCCCCTAACTGCAAGGGCTGCCCGTTCAGAGGTATGTGCTACAAAGGAAAAAGTGACCGGAGAATAATTGAGGTCAACCATAAGGCCAATGGCTATCGGGAAAAAGCAAGAGAACTTCTCAATTCAAAAGAGGGGTTGCGTCACAGGAGCAACAGACCGATAGAACCGGAAGCTGTGTTTGGAAATATCAAGTTCAATCATGGGTTCAAGAGGTTCAAACTTAAGTCTCATAGAAAAGTTACTGTGGAATGGGGACTTGTGGCCATTGCTCACAATCTGAGGAAATATATTGTTCAGAAGCTGAAAAGGGCTGCTGAGGTGGTAAATATCAAGGCAAATAGCTCTAATATGTCACTCAATATTGCAGCATAAATCGAGTTGTGAGCTTTTCTCTGAAGTGGGAACAATGCTGAACCTGAAAAATGTATATATAAGAAAACCGGATCAAAATTACTTTTGACCCGGCCTC
>JAZRIV010000029.1:0-201833 GCA_045645465.1 Candidatus Egerieisoma sp. | reverse complement strand
TGATAATCAGGAAATCAAAGATGTAACTAGCAGTTCATTCTCGACTTACGATGTTAGCCAAATTTTGCTTAGCGATTTGTTCGGGCTTCAGAGTTCTCGTGCTCCGCAGTGGGATGATCTTATCAAAGAGCAGGAAGACTTGTTGAGCAAGCATAATTTGTCTGATGATGAGCAGACTAGGCTTAGAGAGATTGAGAAGCGGTTGTCTGCATTGTCATATGGTGATACTTTGAAGAGTGTTCAATCACGCGATCTTATCTACAAGATTGCTGAGCAGCTGGGGATTAACTAATGAATAAGATATTCAAAAAAGAAGAGGCTCCTGTGGTTCTGAGAACTAAAGGGGTTGAGTTGAGGGATAGTCTTATCGCTCAGGCTGATGCTGGAGAGACTAAATTATGCTTCAATCGTAATGTGTATGCACACGACTCTGTAAAAGAGCAGTTGATGGAAGACCAGCATGGGAAGTGTGCGTATTGTGAGCAGTACAAGAACGGCGATTTTGGATGTGTTGAGCATTATAGGCCGAAGGGAGGATATGATCTTGGTTCCGGTACTCCACTCCAGCAGCTGGGTTATTATTGGCTTGCATATGACTGGCAGAATCTCTTGTTCAGTTGTTCTGAGTGCAATACTTCATATAAGCGTAATCACTTCCCTCTTGTAAATGAGAATATGAGAGATATTGTGCATCGTGATGTTACTAACGAAGAGCCGGCGATAATCAATCCTGTAGTTACTGATCCAGGAGATCATATTGAGTTCTCGGAGTTCATTATTAGGCCTAAGATGATAGGTGGAATGGAAAGTATTCAAGGAAAGACTACTATTGCAGTATTAAGACTTAATGATAGGAATGATTTGAAGGAGAGGAGGAGAAACGTATGGGAAAAATATCAAGATATTCATAAGCTTCTTGAGATTTGTCATAAGATGCGAAGTGCTGATGGTATAACAATCTGCCAGCAACTCATCTCTGAAATGCAGAGTGAAGCTTCTGAGTTTTGCGGAATGTTAAAGTATCAAGTGCAATAACTCCTTTGCGATTAATTAGGTGTATTATGTCGTTCTAGACAAATGACATACATCAAAAGCATAATTCATAAAAGTGAAAAAATGACATATAATGTTTTACATAGCCTTCATAGACCATTTCACAGACCATTATGGATTGTGAAATGGGTATGCTTTTTCTATGTAAAACGTCAAAAACAAAAGAATAATTGTTTTTACTACCAAGACACAACTATTGATTTCTATTTTACATTGTTAGAATGGTTGTATAATGGATTTCCCAAAGACTCTAATGGAATACCGTCTCAAGATGCAATTAATGCTGTATATTTACAATTCTCAAATATTGAAGTAGAAGACCGACCTTACTACTTAAAGGAGATTCTATCAAAAGAAAAAAGAAGAGGAGTAGAAAAACAAATATATTCGACATATAAAGCTGCTAGTTATTACTTGAATCTAGCAATTGACAAACTCCATTTCTTAGATGATGACGGTAATAACCTTGTGTGGGATGACGAATCCTTGATTCGCAGTAGAAGGACCTCAAATATTTCGCAGAATGATAAAAAGATGTATTTACGTCAGGTATTACGTTTTGATGCACATTTCTTTTTGTCGATGTGTTTACTTCATAGAGAATCCTTAAAATATGGATTACGACAAGATGACATCGTTTTTGATTTTTTACAGAGATATTATCCCATACCGCGTTTTGACTACATTCATAGGAGCCATCAGAATTATTATGATGTGCGTAGCTACTGGGTAAAATTACTGTCAGCTGTATCAAGTAAGGGGGTGGTTAATAAGACCGTGATAAGGCTCATAGAGGAGGAAAAATCGTGTTCAAAGCAGTATCAAGATATACTTAATAACATCAATGAGTATAGAGCTGAATTAAGGATTAAAAATAGATTAAATAACCAGAAGAGAAGATTTCTCTCTGCTTACAAAACATTATTGAAAAGACAAGATTGTGTAAATGGATACGTTGACTTGTATGATTTATTGGTTTTTATGAAAATGAGTTATAATAGCTTTAGTCTGTTTTTGAAAGAATTTTATGAAACAGAACGAATGAGTCGCAATATTTTTTTCATAAACATTGTATCAACAATAGATCAAAAGAAGCGCTTCTATATTCGAGAAACACCTGTTTTGAAAATTAAAATATCATAATATGAAAAATTGTGTAGGTCTATGGGAGAAGCAAAATATAGATCAATCTCGACTTAATGCTATACGTCGTGATTGGTCTGAAGGCAAAGTTCCAGAGCTTCCATATTTAGTAATTGGACAGACTAAAGTTAAAGAGCATATTGGTGCGAAATTGTCAGAAATTGATGGGTCTCGCATGGAGACTACCATTATACAAGCTCAATATGGTGATGGAAAAACCAATATCCTTAAATATTTAGAATTGTACTTTAAAGAGCATGATCATTTAAATATTAGGATGTTGTATTGTCGTGCAAATCCTGAGCAAATTGATTTATGCACATTCTTAATGCAGCATTTAGAGGCTTCATATATAAATGATTTGGTACATCAAGTCGTTTGCTTAAGAGATGATTTAGAATTCAATGTCGCAAATCTTGTTAATAATTACAACGATGAATTTTCTTTGATAAAGGAATATACTAAAAAATTATTTGAACAAGATTTAGCTGAAGATGATGTTAGAAATATAATTTTCTTAGGAACTGGCCGTTTATATTCGAAAGGTTCTTTTACAAAGTATGGACTGAAAAAATTAACAGATTTCAATCGAAGAGAGGTCTTTGTTTTATTTATGAATATACTTGCTTCGCGTGGAATTTATCTGTTATTCGCTATCGATGAGCTTGAGAAAATTAACGATAAGTCGAATAAGCGAATGGCGCATTTCTTTACATCATATCGTGAGTTGCATGACTTGTTTAATAAGATTAATGGACATTATCTGATATCTGCCATAACAAACGGTGTAGATGTTCAAGCGTTATGTCAACCATTGTACGAGAGATTAAATAAAGATATAATATTTATTGAAAAAATAAAAACGGATGCAGAGCGAAGAGAACTTGTTGAATTAATGTCAGACTTATTAGATGTAAAGATAAATACAGAGAAGAGACAAGACATCGTAGGTAAGTTAGGAAGAAATCCTAAACTAATTAATAATAGACGAATCATACAAGAGACGGCGGAATTGTTAAAAAATATCGAATTCACAAGTGAACAAACAGTTGATGAAATACTGGAAGAGAATGCGTCATTGAAATTGTTATATGATGCCACAGAAAAGAAGTTAAAATTGGAAGATGCATTTAGTAATCTATCTAGGGCATTTTTTGACCCGTTCGAATATTATTTGGAATCTTTAGGATATAAGAACATTATCTTACTACGAAGAGATTATCAAGCATTTATTGATGGATCCTCAAATAAGGCGTACTTTTTCTTGTTTAACGATGAATCAAAAATAAAAAATAGGATAGAAGATTTTGTTAAAGATAGAGACATCCATAATTTTGTTGTTTTTGCTTCAGAGAACATATCCTTGTCATATGCATCTATACAGGTTGATACTTGTAACATTAGGATTATAGATTATAATCCACACAAGTTATTCGTGCTTCTTAATATGTATAGATGGAATTATGATAAACAGTCAGAAATTGCAGAATTATTAAATGTTGCAACAAAATTCACTTTTGAATAATATGGGATTTTCAAGTAAAAGTGTATTTCAGTGCCATCAGTATAGTATTAATATTGCGGAATTAATTTCTCCAATATATCATCTTGTTGTAGAATTATGCGAGCATAATGATCGTGCAGTAAAATTTCACCAATGGGCTCATAATTTATTCGATGTAAAAAAGGTAATAGGTGTTTCAACCTTACCGGAGTCTAATACAGAAGACTCATTCTGTATGGATGTTGCATCGTATTTGGAGGATGAGTTATATCTATCAGTTGATGAGTTGGCTGATTCAAGAATCACGATGCTATACAGGAATGAAGGGAAAATATTTGTGAATCAAGCTGATGGGTGTAACTGTCGTGAGATATTAATTTCATGGATTGAAAAATTCAATCCTATTAAATATCTGTTTGAGTCTTTAATTATTGATCAAACCATTAAAAATCTAGAAAATAAATTATATCCATTCATAAATAAAACTTATTATAGTAAAGCTGTAACTATAAGTTCTGGAATAAAATTGAATTCAACTATAATTCCACATGAATGGGTAAAATTAGATGAGTGTGAAGAAAAAGTTATAGACAAAGAAGCGTTGTGGTTTGGTAGCCCATGGAAAGATAAAGTAGATTATGAAATGCAGCTCCCAAAAGAAATAATAAGAAACAACGAATCAATAGGACTTGTTTTGGGTGGTTTTATTATTCCTTTTATCAATATAGATGATATTATTAATAAAGATTACTTCTCTCAATATTTTTGGGAGATGTTGCTACATGTTTATTCCAAACATAAGCATATAAAAAAGATAAACCGTGATCTTACACCATTTGTGGATGCATGTAAAGACTCTGATTTTTGTAAAATACTATCTTTTTTAAATCACAATCTGTACATTAGAAAGGGGGATGTTGAAATACCTCAAAAATATAAAGATTTCTTTGAAGAAGTATATAAAATACAGAAGTTAAGATATTTAGATACATTTAATTTTTACACCAATATCCCAAATGAGAACAATGGGCAAACTCTCTTAGGTGTATATGCCTTAGAAAAGAAATCTTCAAATTACAATTTACTTCATTGGATTAATGCCTATAATGATAGTAGCCATAAATATTCAGCTGTCGAAAGAGATAACGAGATGAAATCAGATAGTGTCTATGCTCTGCGTCCAGCCTATAGTTATTATTTGGTTAGTAGATATTTTGAAGAGATGTTTAATTCTATACTAGAAGAGCTCGGATGTAAATACATTAGCAATATTGAACTATCTAAAAATGGCTCTAATGATATCTTTATAGAAATAGATAGTATAGTGCAAAAAGCAGATGGGACTTTGGTATATTTTGAAAATAAAACAACTCTGACAAAATATAATATTGAAGAAACAATATCAAAAATAGAGCAGTTTCAATCTCTAATATCTAATTCATACCCATATGCAAAATTTGAGTATGTAATTATAGCTCCTTATTGCGACCAAACCATCGAGGCGAACTATTTATACTTCATTAAAAATAATGGGGGACTAGTCGAAGATAGAGAAGGTTCAAGACAAAAACTATACAGTTTTACAATACCTTTAGCTAGATTTAGCCAAATTTCTCTAAAGTGTATTGTTGAACCTGAATATGAAAAAATGAAGACTCTAATTAACTCTTTAATCCGATGAATTTACCCGTAACTAGATATTATGGTTCAAAGCGTCGACTAATAGATAAAATCTGGGAGGCTTTAGCTGTCCACCAAATAGAATTCAATTCTGTATTGGATTTGTTTGGAGGGACAGGTATTGTCTCATATTATATGGCTCATAAGGGTAAGGATATAATATATAATGATATTCTATCTTTTAATTGCGAAATAGCAAAGGCGTTATTATGTTCATCTCGTGGCTCTTTTACTGAAACAGATGCATTAGCACTACTGCAACGAGTAGATGGTAGAGAATACCAAAATATTATAGCCCAAAATTTCAATCAAGTGTATTATACGCCTGATGAAGATGAGATTATTGATATTGTTGTACAGAACATCCATTATTTAGAAGATGAAAAGAAGGCAAGCGCATACTATGTTCTATTCCAAAGTTGCATGATAAAGAGACCATTTAACTTGTTTCATCGTAAGAATTTGAATCTGAGAACAAACTTCGTGAAAGCAAATTTTGGCAATAAAGTTACTTGGGAACAAACATTCAAAGATTTATTTCTGAAATTCACAAAAGAATTGAATGAATTTCAATTTGAAGCATTACCTAATGTGGAGATTACAAACACATCTGCATTAAAATGTGATAAGCACGCAGATTTAGTATATATAGATACTCCATATTTCCAGAAAAAAGATAGCGGTGGAATTACTTATCATAACAGATATCATTTCTTGGAAGGTCTAATGAATTATGTAGAAATACCGGATTATATAGATAGAGGAAAAGTAAATTTAGAAATAGGAGTTGGCAAGAATTGGGAATTTGAGAAGAGAAGCAATTATATTAATGAATTAGATGATTTGATATATAAACATAGGGATTCTATTATTGCGTTATCTTATACTACAGAAGGATACCCGTCAATACAAGAGTTAGAGGAGATTTTAAAGAAACATAAACAAACGACCTATGTTTGTTCTCTCGGTAAACATGGATTTGCGTTGAATAGGAATAATGCAGAACGTCAGGAGGTGCTAATAATAGGACTATAACTAAAAATAGCCCTATTTATTATATTAAATACCTATAAAATCATATTAAGGTGTCCTATTAATAATGCAGAATATGATGACAATAGTCAGTAAGGAAATCCTTATTTTTGAGTTTTTTGATTTTATTGAAAAATTAGCGGAGCAGTTTTGAAATTTGAAGGTTTCAAAACCACTCCGACAAAAATAACTTGACACAGTTTATTTTACACTACCTAGTTGGCTGTAAAATCTATTTCTAATTGTAATTGGGATATTAATGTGTTCAGTTCAATTACCCTATAGTTAGTTATTTTATGCAAATCAATAAATGATGAGATTCCCATTTCACAATATCCTTGATAATCACTAATTTCCCATTCTGCGTTTCTTGCTATTTGAGCAACCTTGTTTAAATATGGCGCATCAACTTCCGAGAATGACATTCCATAAATGTGTATATGTGTCACATCGTAAAGGCTATCAAAAAAGTCTTTATACCTATGTAATAATTCTTCGACTGGTTTTTGTTGGGATGCAACGCCACTTACTGCAGCATCTTCCGCTAATTGTTGGTGAAATTGATGATTTTGTTCCATCTCCATTATCCATTGTTCATATGCTTCTGGATTATCGTCAGAAGGAGGTTCTGGATCATTTACTACTATCATCTCCCGTAATTCATTTTCTCCTACACAATGCCCTAGAACAAATTCTTCATTATCATCAATACAGCCATGTATATGAAGAATCTGTGAGGAAGGAATACCATACATATTCTCAAGGGTTTTCGAATAATTAAAGGTTAAAAAACGAGATCCGTCTCTTATCAATTCAATCTTTTTATCTTCTCTTGGAGAATTCAGTTGCAGTATCCAATTTCTAAAACAACTTCTTAAATCGCTATAAAGTCCATCAAGGCTCTGTTCCACCTCTATTTGGGCATCATTCCACATTCTATCACAATGGTCAGACATCAAATCTGGCACATTTTCACATGCTATAGCACTAGCGTATTCTAATATATTTAGAGAACCAAGTTGATTCTCGAAATCAGACCACCACTCATCATCACAACAGCCATAGGCTTCTTCTATGTCTTGAATGACAGTCAGTTTATTTTCATATAACCAATCACGAAAATTTCGGTATGAACTATTTATGCCATGATGTAAATCAAAACCATTACCAATTATATATAAATGTTTCTCCATATCTTGTAATTTGATAGAAAACTTATTTATATCCTCTATATATGTATGTGAACTATCACAATAATACACATTGTTAATTATAAAACCTTATTCACTCTTGTTTTTAAGTTGTTCTCTTTATTTAAAGTGTAAATAAACTCTGCCAAATTTATAAAATATAACTAGTATGGGTGCCAGTTGCCTAGAATAAATAAGTCCTGTATAAAAATTATTACAGGACTCATTTAGATTATTATATTTAATCCCTAATACTATTCTAAATCTTTGAATTTAAATGTATTAGTGTGTGTATTCAAGCCGGGATTCGAACCCGGGACCTGACATTTCGTAACAATGCCGCTCTATCCAACTGAGCTACTTGGCCGTTGCAAATGTAATAATAATTTTTTATTTGATAATACGTATCGTATGCTACTCCAACAACTTAACCAATTCCCTCTTAATATCAGTATCAATATCCCTATAGCGGCTAAATGCTTTGCTGCCTTCTACGTGGCCGGTAAGTGATGCTACGAGATTTGGGTCCTTTACCTGTTTATATATGTTGCCAATGAATGTCCTTCGGGCCATGTGGCTGCTGGCTATGTTATGTATAGGTACTTTTTTCTCTGTTCTTGTCAATGGATCCAGGATTGTAACCATCCTGGTGATCTCACATTTTTCCAAAATTGATTTTATGGCTTCATTATATTTGCTGGCACTTATAAATGGAAGCAGTTGTTTTTCCAATATTGGATCGTATTTGGCAACAATTTCCTGAGCCATATTATTTAATGGTACAACAACTGTTTTAGGGTTTTCACCAATAGTTTTTTTGGGTATGTATTCAATATTCCCGTTAATGATGTCAGTTTTCCTGAAAGACAACAAATCACTGACTCTGCATCCAATGCAGCATTGAAATACAAACACATCTTTTTGAATATTTAATTCTGGGTGGTCAGATAAATCTTTTTTATGGATAGTTCTGAGTTCATCTAATGTTAGATAGTATGGAGTGCCGTATCTTTCACTCTCAATCTTATAATTGGAAAACGCTTTTGATTTAGTATAGCCATTGGAGTAGCACCAGTTCAAAAATGCACGTAATTTCTTGAAACAGTCTGCAAGAGTATTCTTGCTGCGAGGTTTTGGCTCCTGTTTCTTTTCAGTAGGCTCATATATCTCAGGATTGGTAGTAAAGATTTGATGTTCATTCTCCATATACCAATATAAATCTGACAGGAAATTATTGTCGATTGATTTTACGTCAATTTTATATTTGCGCATATGTTGGCGTGTACTCCTTATATATAGTTCATACCTTAATAAGGTTCTTCTGATTACTTCATACTGTTTACGTCTACTATATGACAAATTACTCTTATTGAGGAATTCTTCAAAAATGTTATACAGATCTTCGGTTTCTTCCCTGATAAGCTTTTTAGTCTCCTGCTCTTTCTTCTGCTGCTTCTTTGCATAAAAAGATTCAATGCATTCATTCAGCCACCTTTTATGTAGAGTTCCGGCAAAGCTGTCTTTATTGAACATGTCAGTAATATATCCCCTTAATTCATCAATCTCACTATTTACCTGATCCCTGAATGTAGGATCACATAGGACACGCGATTTAATCATTTCTCTTTTTGGGTCCCACCATTCTTGTTTTACAAACAGGTTGGTTTTAGCTTTTTTGTCAAAAGATCTTCCATTTATTACCCTAACGTATACAGCATAGTTAGAAGTTTGATTAGAATTGCTCTTAATAATTAGAAACTTAATTGTCATAAAACTTAAAGGTATATAAGTTTGTAAATAGTAAAACTATAGACGAAAATAATCCAAAAAGTTGTTATAACAAAAAAGAATTGATAAATTTGTGGAAACATTAGAAATCAGGTAAAGATTATATTCCGACATTTTTCCGACATGTGTAACATATAGTACAACTATGTACAATTTATGTGGGTTATTTTGCTGAAATTACTAGCGTTTTATAGACATAATTATACGTGGTTGCTTTTTAATATTACTGCATAGGTCCTGTCGGAGTCACAAAAAAGCATCCAATTTTGGATGCTTTTTTTGTTTTATTTTATAACTTTATAAGTTTTTTGATGTTATTAACATCAAAAATTATGAATAATAAGGATCAGGACATAGCATACTTTATATCATTCTGTATTGAGCAATACAAGAAAGCTAAAGGGTTGTCGGGAGCAGAGGTCCTGGATATATTTGTAAAATTTGGTGTTCTGGATTATCTGAAAGATCATTTTGATATTCTACATACGCAAAGTTATCAGTGGTTGCTGGAAGATATAGATGAATTTATTGAGAAGAGGAGGTAGAATATGAAAATTTATCATGGGAGTTTGGACATTGTAAAAGCCCCTGAAATTCGCAAACCCAACAGAACTTTAGATTATGGAGTTGGCTTCTATGCAACATCCTCATATGATCAGGCAGTTTCTTGGGTGAAGCGTAGAATGGCTGAAAGTAAATCAGACAGTGGTTATATTAACATTTATGAATATGACCAAAAAGAGAAGAGTAATTTGAATATTCTCTTTTTTGATGGACCTTCAGAGGAATGGGTTGACTTTGTGATGAGTAATCGTACTATTAAAAATTTTACCCACGATTATGATGTAGTTTATGGGCCGGTTGCAAATGATAGAGTTTATGCTGCATTTGCTCTCTATGAGGGAAGATTGATTGATAAGGCAACTCTTATTAAAGAGCTTAAAACATATAAACTTGTTGATCAGTTTTTATTTCATACGGAGCGTTCTCTTAAATTATTGAACTTTATACAAGCGGAGGAGGTGAAATTATGATGAACCTGAATATTACTCAAGATAATTTATATCTGCTTCTCCCTTCCAAAATCAGTTGGTTGGCAATGTTGATGGTGGAGGATAAAGGGGTTTCTATAACTGAAGCTATAGAAACTCTCTATAAATCTGACCTGTACAAGCAATTGGAGAAGGAAGAGACTAAATTGTGGCATTTGGGACCTGTTGCATTATACGAGTCTCTTTATTAAGATAAACTCCAGTGTAAATAATATGATTAAAATTAGCAGAAAGCTTATTTTAGGGTTAGGTTAACAGGGAAGGGGACAAATACCCTTATGGCAGTAACTGCTTTATAAGGGTGTGATAAGATTTACAATGCCATGATTTTTTTTAATAATAGGGCATAAATTGATAAAACAGCGTAAATTTTAAAAATTTTACGCTGTTTTTATTTGATTTTAGTTAGTTTTGTGGAGAAGGAGAGGTGAGGCATTATCATAAATTTTAACATGATTGTGGTATGCCAGAGATTAGCAGATTTTACGGGATCGTTATTACAATGTTTATTAATGATCACAACCCTCCTCATTTCCATGTCGTTATGAACAGTATAGGGCATTGATTGAAATTAAGACAGGAAGACTTTATGGTCACTTGCCAAGTAGAGCATTGGCTTTGATTACCGAATGGATGAACTGTCATAAAGATGAATTGTTTGAAAATTGGGAACTGTTGAAAAATGGTGAGCAGTTCAAGAAGATTAAGCCTTTGGAGTAATGAATTTGATTTGGGTAACTGAAGCTGAGGTTTACAATGAGTACATATTACTTCTTACATTCAATGATGGTTGTAGGAAATTTTTTGACTGCAATATATTATTGGAGGGGGGAAATGCTTTGTATAAACCGTTGCAAGATACCGCCGTTTTTAGGGAGATTACATTAAATGGTTGGACTGTTACCTGGAATAATGGGATGATTGATGTAGCTCCAGAATTCTTATATGAGAAAGGTATTCCCATTCAGTAATAGTTTATTGTAAATTTTTAGTTTTCAGATAAGTTAAGGCTGATGCGAAGAGCATTGGCCTTTTTTAGTATTCAATATTGAACAACAGTGTTCATTTTCGGACACCTTTGTTCAGGTATATCTCTTCTATATCAAGTGCTTAGCCTTTAGGCAAAGTAATTGCCATTTCTGGCATACAGAAAAAATTGTCGGGAAAATTACATTAAGGTAATTGTTATGGATAGAGAGATCAGTAAAGAGGTTAAACAGAGGGAAAGGAGGAAACGGGTGTTCAAGTATTCTGCTTTTGTGGGGTGTGTGGTGGTTGCCATAGTGGCGGTGGTGGCGTTTACGCAGAAAAGTGTGGAGGCGGAGTATCTGGAGTTTTATACAATTGATAGAGGAAATATTGAAATTAGTGCATTGGCTACCGGTGTTGTTGTGCCGGTTTTTGAACAGGTGATAAATTCTCCTATAAGCAGCAGAATTATGGAGGTGTATTGTCAGCAGGGAACTCTGGTGGAGGCTGGTACACCTATTCTAAAGCTTGATTTGCAGAGTACTGAAACCGAGTATATGAAATTGCTGGATGAAGAGAAGATGAAAAGGTATCAGCTGGAGCAGTTGAAGGCCAATAATGAAACTGCGCTAAGTGATATGGAGATGAAACTGCAAGTTAAGGAGATGTCTTTGAGCAGGCTGGAGGTGGAATACCGTAATGAGAGGTATTTGGACAGCATTGGTTCCGGCACTACAGACAAGGTGCGTCAGGCACAGTTGGCTTTTGAAACTGAGAAACTGGAGCTGCTGCAGATGCAGAAACAATATGAGAATGCTCAAAAAGTTAAAGAGGCCGATTATAAGGTTAAGGAACTGGAGTATCAGATTTTTTCAAAGAACCTTTCGCAAATGAAGAAGACTCTTGAGGATGCAGCCATAAAGGCCCCAGCCAAAGGGATTCTAACTTTTGTGAACAGTCAGCTTGGCGCTCAGATAGGAGCAGGATCACATATAGCTACTCTTTCTGATTTAAGTACATTTATGGTTGAAGGTGAGATATCAGACAGGTATTTGAACAAAATAGAGACAGGCAGCAAAATAAGGATTGATCTCAATGGGGATGCCAAGAGTGGAAGGATAAACAGCGTCAATCCACTATCGCAAGACGGAATGGTATCTTTTACAGTATTATTGGATAATCCGGCAGAAAAGGGATTGCGTTCAGGCCTTAAAGGAAATATCCATATTCTGTTGAATGAGATGCAGAATACATTGAGAATAAACCATAAGTCATTTTATGTAGGTAATGGTGATTATAAATTGTATGTGAAGACTAATGACAACACACTTGAACTGAGAGAAGTTAAATTAGGGGATTCTGGATACAATTATATAGAAGTTATGCAGGGGTTGGAAGAAGGTGATGAAGTTGTAGTATCAGATATGGCATCCTTTAAGGGCGAGAAAACATTAAGAATAAAATAAAAACTTAACGCATATGATAAAAACTCATTTTAAACAAGCCTGGAATATAATAAAGCAGAACAAGCTGTTCAGTTCCATATATGTTGCAGGGACAGCATTGTCAATAGCTCTTACTATGACAATATTTGTTATCTATTATGTAAAAATTGCTCCTATCTATCCAGAATACAATAGAGGGAGAACCCTTTGTCTGAAATATCAACAAAGTGCTGTATATCAGACAGACTCAACAGGTAGAGAGAAAATAGTTAGAGTACATACAAACGGTACTAACTACAGTTTTATAAATGGCATACTATCCAAAATAGATGATGTGGAGGCGTCAGCAGCCAGGGTGATGTTACGTCAGAATATTACAACTCAAGATAAGCAATTTATTAAAGATGTGCCTGTCTCTGCTGTAAATACAGATTTTTGGAAAGTCTTCACTTTTGAGTTTTTGGATGGAACTCCATTCTCGGATGCAGACATGGTAAAAAATCCTAAAAGTATCATAATATCTTCAGATTTTGCCAAAAAATTGTTTGGAAACACTAACGTGGCAGGTGAATGGGTAAAGTTGGGGATTGATGAGAATGAGTTCCAAATCATTGGTGTAGTAAAAGGGACATCGGCACTTACCCTTAACTCTTACTCCGATATATATGTTCCAATTACAAAATACGTAAATACAGATTTGCCGTTTACTATAAACAATGCTCTGGGCAACTGTGAAATTTATTTTACAGTTAAAAATAATAAACAGAAACAAGTTATTGGGGAAATAGAAGAGTATATAAATAAAGCCAACACCGTTGCAAAATCTGAAGCAAAACATGGGGGTGCCAATAACAACAGGTGGAATGAGCTTAAGGTTGAAGGTGCAGTTAAACCTTATTGGAAAAGTGAAATTGTCAATGGCTCTATAGATAAGCCAATATGGGATATAATGAAGGGAATATTGCTGCTTATAGCATCAGTACTTATAGTTCCAGCTATAAATTTAAGCAGTATGATAAGCAGCCGAATGGATGAACGAAGGGCGGAAATGGGAATCAGATTGGCTTTTGGAGCTACAAAGGGAACTATCATAAAACAAGTTTTGTGGGAGAATCTGCTGCTCACTTGTATTGGAGGCGCCTTTGGATTACTGCTTACATATATTTTGGTGTCGGCAAGTACAGAATGGATATTTACCGTATTTGATAGTAGAGGCAGTGTAAACTTTCTGTTTGACACTTCTTTAAATGCTGATATGTTATTTAACCCATATATTTTTATGGCAACATTCATTATATGTTTGATAATAAATATAGTATCTGCAATTCTGCCAGCAAGATGGTCTTTAAGTGATACTATTGTGGAGCAGTTGAATACAAAAAATTAACAACTATGATAAAAAATGTACTTAAACAGATGTGGTACCAGCGCAAACAAAACGGCTGGATACTGATAGAGTTGATAATTATTGCTTTCTTCTTGTGGAGAGCCATAGACCCCATTTTTATATTCAACAGATTTGACAACTTTGAAAAGGGGCATAAATCAGAAAGGTCATATGTAATAGACTTACTTTACCAGAATCTAAATCCAAACTTACAACAGAGTGATGAGGCAAAAGCAAAAGATTATTATAGGTTAGTTGACATGGTGAAACTACATCCACAAATAGAGGATGTCTCAGCAGCCAAACAGAATATGTACCCTGGAGGAGCAGGACAAAGAGTACCGTATACATCAAAACAGGTTCCGGCATGGAATAACAATACTTTGCTTACAATATATCAGGGACATGCCAACTTTGCCCAGAACTTCATGAATGTTATAGGATTTGAAGATGTGAAAACAGGAATGACACCAGTAATTGACACCCGCCTCCCTATTAGAGGAATTTGTTACTTGTCAGAAACCGCCGCTGCAAACCTTTTCCCAAATGGCGAAAATCCAATTGGACAATCATTATGGAGCGGACACGACTCTATAAAAGTTGCCGGCATCATTAAAGATGTAAGAACAACGTACGGAAAGTTGTCTCCTATGATTGTAAGATTCCCGTTCATGAAGAATGAGTATGACAAAGCGGATGGTTATGATATAATCCTAAAAATTAAACCTGAAGTTGATCTTATAGATTTTGAAAAGAAATTCAGAACTGATTTCCTTCCAACTTTAAAATCCGGGGCTTTCTCAGTAGGACAATTTGAGTCAATGGATTCACTCTATGAAATTGGAAGCAAAGTGAGAGGTGTGGACTCACAAAAGAAATTGAGGTATATCTTGAGTATGTTCTTCATTTGCTGTGCATTTTTTGGTATAACCGGAACATTCTGGATAAAATGCAATAAGCAGCGCTCCCAAATAGGATTATTACGGGCAATGGGCAGCACAAAAGCAGGAATAATTAAAAAATTCTTCATAGAGTCTGGAGCCCTTGTAACGGTTGCATATATAATTGCACTCATTCCTCTTGCTGCAATTATAGCATTGAATAATGAATTTGATATGGGTACAAATTCCTTTAGATGCTATATCAATAATTCGTCACCATATATGCACGAGAGGTTCCTTCCACACTTTGCAATTGTATCACTGATCACATATGCAATCTTGATGGCAACTGCATTTATAGGAACATACATTACAGCGCACAAGTACTCAAACTTGCAGCCTTCAGAGGCATTGAGGGATGAATAGTTTCTTCCCGACAATCAATTCATTTACAAACAAAACTAAAAATTACAGATATGGCACTTATAACATTGAAAAATATAAACAAAGTTTACAGAACAGATGAGATTGAAACCCAGGCACTGGAGAATGTGAATATTGAGGTGCAGAAAGGGGAATTTGTGAGCATTATGGGACCGTCGGGATGTGGAAAATCCACATTGCTGAATATCATAGGTCTGCTGGATGCTCCTACAGAAGGCAGCATTGTCATCAACGGAGAAGATGTGCAGGGGATGAAGGATAAAGAACTTTCTGCCTTCAGGAACAGGAATCTTGGGTTTGTGTTCCAGAGTTTTCATCTGATTGGTTCGCTGAATGTGCTTGATAATGTGGAGCTCCCTCTGCTTTACAGAAATATGCCGGCAAAAGAGAGGACCCGCCTGGCCAAGGAGATTCTGGAGAAGGTGGGGTTGAGCCACAGGATGTACCATTTCCCTTCACAACTGTCGGGAGGACAATGCCAGAGGGTGGCAATTGCCAGGGCAGTTGTGGGGAATCCTGAGATTCTTCTTGCCGATGAGCCTACAGGTAACCTTGATTCAAAAATGGGTGCAGAGGTTATGGATCTGCTGCATAAGTTGAACAAGGAGGATGGGCGCACTATTGTTATGGTTACCCATAATGAGGCGCAGGCCAAGCAGACAGACAGGATTATCAGGTTCTTTGACGGCAGACAGGTTGAGTAAATGAGAACTGCAAATTACATAATAGTTGTTGTGGCAATGCTTTGTGCTTTGCAGCTTTATGGCACGCCCCGTACCGTTACGTTGAGTGAGGCCATAGAGCTTGCAAAGGTGCAGAGTGTGGATGCTGCTGTGGCAATTAATGAGTTGAGGGCTGCATATTGGGAATACCATACTTTTAAGGCTGATATGCTCCCCGAGGTGAATTTTTCTGCATCATTGCCAAGTTACAACCAGAATTATACAACTTACCAGCAGGCGGATGGCAGTTATACTTATGTGCGGAACAATTATCTTGGCATAAGCGGAGAGATTTCAATAAACCAGAATCTTCCGTTTACGGGTGGATACATCTCCCTGAACACATCTTTGGATTATCTCAAACAGTTGGATTCAGACAAAGGGGGCAGGTTTATGACAATACCTTTTGCAATTACCTGGAACCAGCCGATATTTGGGGTAAACTCTATGAAATGGGAGAAGAAGATTGAGCCGGTGAAGTATCGTGAGGCACAGGCAAAATTTCTCAGCCAGATGGAGGAGGTGACAATGCTTGCCATAAATTATTATTTCAATTTGTTGCTGGCGCAGGAGAATGTGGAGATTGCCACCCAAAATCTCAATAATGCCCAGAAACTTTATGAGGTGGCCAAAGCCAAAAGGCAGATGGGGCAGATAAGTGAGAATGACCTGCTGCAGATGGAACTGAATGTGCTGGATTCAAAAGCTGAATTTACAGACAACGAAAGCCAGCACAAGAGTGCAATGTTCAAGTTGCGAGCTTTTCTGGGCTTGGATGAGGGGACAATAATTGAGGCTGTTATACCTGAGAATGTGGTATGTGGAGTGTTGGAATACGAGGATGTGCTTCAAAAGGCATTGGATAACAATTATTTTTCAAAAAATATTATGCGCAGACGTTTGGAGGCTGAGTATAATGTGGCAGCCACAAAGGGAAATTTACGCAGTATAACACTGTTTGCGCAAGTGGGATATACCGGAACTGACCAGTTGCTGGAGCAGGCATATTCTAATCTTAAGAATAACCAGGTTGTTCAGGTTGGATTGAAAATTCCAATTCTGGATTGGGGAAAGAGGCGTGGGAAGGTTAAGATGGCACAGAGTAATTATGAGGTGGTAGAGAGCAGGATAAAACAGGAGACTATGAATTTTAATCAGAATATTTTTATCCTTGTTGAGCAGTTCAACAATCAGAAGGCCCAAATGGAGAATGCAGACGCTGCAAACCGTATTGCACAAAAAAGGTATGATACAAATGTGGAGACATTTCTTATTGGGCGCATTTCTACTCTTGATTTGAATGATTCCCAAAGCAAGAAGGATTATGCCAAGCAGAATTATATCAATGAGTTGTTCTACTATTGGTACTATTACTATCAGATAAGAAGCCTCACTCTATATAATTGGATAGAGAATGAGGATATTATGGTGAATTTTGAAAGTTATATAAGATAAGTATCTTTGTTGTTATGATATTGGTAATTGATGATGACAGCGCAATCAGATCCTCCTTAAGTTTCTTGTTGAAAAGGAAGGGTTATGAAGTTACGGCAGTATCCGGCCCTGCAGAGGCGCTGGATATTGTGCGTAAAATGGCACCGCAACTCATTCTAATGGATATGAACTTCTCTTTCTCTACCAAAGGTGAAGAGGGGCTTGAACTGTTAAAGAAAGTGAAGATATTTCAGCCCAATGTCCCCGTTATCTTCATTACAGCTTGGGGTACCATAAACCTTGCAGTGGAGGGGATGAAATTGGGAGCAGTAGATTTCATAACCAAACCTTGGGATAATATGTTGCTGCTGCAGAGGATTGAGACCATCCTGCAACTTAGTGAAAGCAAATCAGACAATTATTCTCTTCCCGACAATTTTGAGCGCAAACATATTATAGGAAAAAGCCCAGCACTCACAAATGTACTTGACACGGTAAAAAGAATTGCCAGGACAAATGCATCAGTACTTATAACTGGAGAGAGCGGTACAGGAAAGGAACTTATTGCAGAGGCTCTGCACCGCAACAGTTTACGCTCTGCAAATCCATTTGTAAAAGTGAATTTGGGAGGCATTTCGCAATCTTTGTTTGAGAGCGAGATGTTCGGGCACAAGAAAGGGGCTTTTACCGATGCCTTTGCAGACAGACAGGGACGTTTCTCTATGGCCGATACCGGTACAATCTTTTTGGATGAGATTGGAGACTTGGATTTGAACTGTCAAGTAAAGCTGCTGAGGGTATTGCAGGAACATACATTTGAGCCGCTGGGGGAGAGCAAACCAAGGAAAGTGAATGTAAGGGTTATAAGTGCCACCAATGCAGATCTGAAAAAGATGGTGCAGGAGAAACTTTTTAGGGAGGATCTGCTGTACAGGATAAATCTGATTACAATACATCTTCCGGCTTTGCGTGAAAGGGTGGAAGATATTCCACTGCTTGCACAACATTTTGCAGATGAAATGTGCAAGGCAAACTCACTTGGAAAGGTTGGGTTTACCAAAGATGCTCTTGATTATCTTGCAACTTTGCCATATCCCGGTAATATAAGGGAACTGAAAAACCTTGTGGAGAGATGTGTGCTTATAAGCGGTAAGGATATGCTGACAGCAGATGATATTAAGGCCCAATATGAAACTGCCGCTAGCACTGGCAGTATACAATTGCAGGGGCTTTCATTGGATGAGCTGGAGAAAGCTTCTATAATTGAGCATCTGAACAAATTCAACAATAATATCTCACAGGTTGCTGAGGCTCTGAAAATTAGCAGGGCTGCCCTGTACAGGCGTATGGAGAAATACAATATAAAACGCTGACCTTATGAGTATAGCCCTTATAATAATTACTGTTCTTGCACTGTTTTGCATATGCCTGGTTTTTCTGTATATTAGAAAGGTTAAGGCTATGAATATAATTATAAGGGGAGTGGATCTTATAAAAGAGCAGGATTTTGGGAGCCGTCTGTTACCGGTTGGGCAGAGCGATGCAGATAAAATCATCTTCCTTTTCAACAGAATGATGAGTCAGCTTAAGGAGGAGAAACTCAAACTCAAAGAGCAAGATTATCTGCTTAACCGTCTTATTGAGAACTCCCCAATGGGTGTGGTTATACTGGATTTTGATGAGCGTATATCCCTTGCTAATGGGGTTGCTGCGGAATTTCTGGGATTGCAGGAAATTGTCGGGAAAAAAATTGTGGAACTGGATTCTATTCTTGCCAGGGAGATTGAAAAGATTCCACTGGGGGAACAGACTATTGTTAAGGTTTCCAATTTTGCTGTTTACCGGTGCTCCAAGTTAAGTTTTATGGACAGAGGTTTTACAAGGCCGTTTGTGCTCATTGAAAATATTGCTGCAGAACTTATGGAGGCAGAGCAGAAGGCTTACGGAAAGGTGATTAGGATGATGGCTCACGAGGTTAACAATACAACTGCCGGGCTTATCACCTCATTAAATGTTTTGCAGGAGAGTATTGCAGATATTCCCGATATGGAGGATGCTCAGACAACATTAGTTGCTTCTATTGAGAGGTGCCAGAGGATGAACAGTTTTGTGGGGCGTTTTGCAGAGGTGGCCAGAATTCCGGAACCCCAATTGCGCAATGAAGACCTTAATGCCTGTATAGTTGCGTGCAAACGGTTCCTGGAAAGCTTGTGTACAGAAAAAGGCATTTCACTGGAACTGGATCTGTGCAAGGAAAACCCTTTTGTGATGCTGGATGCTGCCTTGTTTGAGCAGGTGCTGGTAAATATCATAAAGAATTCCGTTGAAAGTATAACCAGTGATGATGGCAAAATTGTTATTGCCACATCTGTAAATTGCGGTACTGTATCTATTGATGTCTCAGATAACGGCTGCGGTATCTCTACAGATGCCGCCCAACAACTTTTTACCCCATTCTTTACCACAAAACCCCAAGGTCAGGGTCTTGGACTCACTTTAATACGTGAAATCCTTACCAAACACAGCTGTACTTTCCAATTGCATACCGGAGAGGATGGCATTACACATTTTGAGGTGAAATTTTAAGGATATTGCTTTAGATTGTAGTATGTTGTTTTAAAGTTTTATTGCAGCTTGCAGGCACAATTTCATTCCCTTTGCTTATCTTTACAACTGATATAATACAAATTGGCAATAATGAGACGTAAAGATAGAGAAATGGATGCGGAGTTTGCACTTGAGGTGTTGGACAATGCTCCATATATAACAGTGAGTATGGTGCGTCCGGACGGTACTGCATATGGAATACCTCTTTCATTGGCAAGAGTGGGAGAGAATGTGTTTTATTTCCACGGAGCACAGGAGGGGGAGAAAATGGGGTGTATAAAGCATAATCCAACAGTTTGTCTCTCTGCAGTTACCAGGTGTACTCCAATTGTCGGGCCAAAAGACAATTCCTTTACTTTGCAATTCAAATCAGCAACTGCTGTCGGCAAGGCAGAAATTGTGGAGGATACGCAGGAGAAGATTATGGCATTGAGGGCTATATGCCAGAGGTTTCTGCCAGGTCATATGGAGGCTTTTGATGCTGCTGTTGGGAGGTCGTTGGATAAAACTGCAGTGGTTAGAATTACTTTAACGGAACCACCTGTAGGAAAACGGAAACAGTATGATGAAAATGGAAATGAATTGGAATCTTAAAGTGTTGCTATGAATACTCTTTATTATATACTCATTCTGCTTATGTTTTGTGTTGTCCCAGCCGGGGTAATGTGGTTGTGCCGCAGGGTGGAGCTGCTTGGAAAGCTTGGCCCTATAATGATACTTTATGCAATAGGAATGGTAATTGCCAATATCCCAATTATGCCACGAGAGCAAATGGCTGCAATTCAGGATTTGCTCCCTAATGTCCTTATTCCACTGGCTATCCCAATGATGTTGTATGGGTGCAAATTTACCAATAAGGCAGCCGGGTTACAGTTGAGGGTTGTTTTGAGCGGTATTATCTCTGTTGCACTTGCAGTTGTTGCAGGTTATTTGGGTTGTGGCAAGAATCTTACCCAAGGGGCAGAAATTGGCGGTATAATAACTGGTATGTACACAGGTGGAACCGTTAACGCTGCTGCTCTGCAGGCGGTATTTGGGGTGGAGAGTGAGACATTTATCCTTATCAATTCATACGATATCCTTATCTCTTTCCTTTATTTTGTATTCCTGTTTGCATTTGGAATAAAGATGTTCAGAAAGCTGTATGGTGAGAAAACCAATAAAGATGATATGCAGGGGGTGGGGCAGGGATTGAGTCAAGTGTCGGAGCAAGGGGAGGATCAGATAACCAGCTATCGGGAAAACAGGGAAAATTCTTACAGCAGACTCTTTACCAAAGAGGGAATCAAGCAACTTGGGAAGATTCTTGCCGTTACAATTGGGGTGGTGGCCGTCTCTGCGGGCTCAGCCATTTTGTTCCCAAGCAACTATTTTATGGTGGTTTTCATCCTCCTTATTACAACTCTTGGGGTGGCTTGCTCGTTTGTCCCTGCTGTAAAGAAGTTTGATTTGAGCTACGATGTGGGAATGTATCTGATATATATTTTCAGTATTACAATTGCCTCAATGGCAGATTTCTCAAAGTTGAGTCTTGAGAGTGGTATAGGACTGTTGGGATTTATGGCAGTGGCAGTTTTTCTCTCTTTAACTTTGCACGCTATTCTGTGCAAGCTTATGAAAGTGGATGCAGATTCAATGGTAATATCTTCTGTTGCATTTATAAATTCTCCACCTTTTGTTCCTATGGTATCCGCAGCAATGAAAAACAGGGATGCCCTGGTTACAGGTCTTGCAGCCGGAATAGTTGGTTATGCTATAGGAAATCATTTGGGAGTTCTTATGGCGCAATTACTATAATGCCCCAATATTTGTTATAATAAGAAAACGGTTATGCATAATACATCTACAGCGGAAATCAAGGGCATTGTTGAAGCTCAGAGGAGATTTTTCGGGAGTGGGGCAACCAAGGATATTGCGTTCAGAAAGAGAATGTTGTGCAGGCTGCAGGAGGCATTGCAAGTGTGGGAGGAGAAACTTGCAGATGCACTTTGGACAGATATGCACAAATCATACGAGGAGGCTTGTCTTACAGAGACAAGCATTGTAAAGGGGGAGATAAAAACCCACTTGAAAAATGTTTCCAAATGGGCGGCAAAAGAGAAGATATCTACCCCAGTAACCCTTTTTCCCTCACGCAGTTATACTGTAAAGGAACCGTTGGGATGTACATTAATCATTTCCCCTTGGAACTATCCTGTACAACTCCTGCTGAACCCTCTTGTGGGTGCCATTTCTGCCGGGTGTACAGCTGTACTGAAGCCATCCCCATACGTTCCAAATGTAAGTGCTACCCTGGGCAGGATGATTGCAGAGACATTCAATCCGGAATATATTGCAGTGGTGCAAGGGCACAGGGATGTTAATGCGGCCCTGCTCCAGGAGCGTTGGGATATGATTTTCTTTACGGGAAGTCCTGCGCTTGGGCGTACCGTAATGGCTGCTGCAGCTGAAAATCTTACACCTGTTGTGTTGGAACTGGGCGGAAAAAGCCCTTGTATAATAGACCGCTCAGCAGATATACAGATTGCTGCCCGCCGCATAGCTTGGGGCAAGACCCTGAACAGCGGCCAAACCTGCATATCCCCCGATTATCTGATTGTACATAAAGATGTTAAGGATGCCTTTGTAAAGGCCTTTGCCAGGGAGATAAAATCCCTGCACGGAGAAGAGATCTTTGAATCGCCTTACTATGTGCATATGGTAAACAAAAAAGCATTTGACAGGGTGAGCAGCTACCTTGGCCAGGGGAAAATCCTCTACGGAGGGGGAACCGATGCAGAAAAACTCTGTATAGAACCCACAATCCTGGAATGCACCAACCCTGATGCCCCTGTAATGCAGGAAGAAATTTTTGGACCCATCTTCCCGATGATTGTGTTCAGGGATGCCTCCGGGAACTCATCCAATGCTGGGGATAACTTTGCCACTCAGGCAATAGATTTCATTGTGGGGAGGGAAAAACCTCTGGCACTCTATTTCTTCGGGCAGGAGAAAATGGGATGGGAGATCATACAGGGAACTTCGTCGGGAGGAGGATGTATAAACGATGTGATTATGCATATTGCAAACGGGAATATGCCGTTTGGTGGGGTGGGCAACTCCGGAATGGGGCGCTACCACCACCAGTACAGCTTTGAGTGTTTTTCGCACACCCGTTCAATAATAGTTTCCCCTGTAAAAATGGATCTTCCTTTCAGATATATGCCTTACAGGTTTTTCAAATGGGTTAAAAAGTTGCTGTAAGTTATTTTACGCACTCCTTCAAACCTTTGATAACGGCGCTGGTAAATCCGGCGTGTTCCATTTCATTCAGTCCTCTGATGGTTATTCCACCAGGGGTGGTAACTTTATCTATTTCTGTTGCAGGGTGGGCATTTTTGGCCAAAAGCAATTTGGCTGCACCAATCATTGTGTGTTCCACAATTCTTTGGGCGTCTGCTGCTTTAATACCTATCTCCACCCCACCTTGTGCCGAAGCCTGAATATAGCGCATTGCAAATGCTATTCCGCAAGATGCAAGGGCTGTGCAGGCTGCCAATTGGCTCTCTGGAACAATCATACTTTGGCCAAGTTCCGAGAAAATTTTTTCCACCAGTTGTAGAGGCTCATTATTCAGATCTGAAGCGGTAATGAAAGTCATACTCTCCCCAATTTCAATTGCGGTATTTGGGATAACCCTTACAACATTGGAGCTGTCAAGCCACTCCTCCAGCTCTTTGCAAGGGATTCCTGCAGCCACAGAGATATAGAATTGGTTGCCTTGTGGTTTCAGTGCACCTTTTACCTGCTCAATCACCTCTTTCATCAGCCACGGCTTCACAGCAAAAACTACAACATCTGCCCCCTCCACAGCCTGCAAATTGTCTGTGGTGAGATTCATTTTGGGGTTGGTGTTCCTGAGTTTCTCCAAAGTGGCATTGCCCTTTGCTGTGCAGGTTATATCGCTTTCTGAAAAAATATTCCCTTTAGCCAATCCTCTGGCAATGGCTCCGCCCATATTTCCGGCTCCAATTATTGCAATTTTCATTTTTATCTGGTGTTAACATTGTTTGATGCTACGCAAATTTATAAAAAAAGGGAATTATTAGTTATTTTTACAGAATCAAAATCAGGAGATAACAATATGGAAATTTCAGTGGTAGTGCTGGCTTTGGTTGTTGTAGGGATAGCCGCATTTTTTATAGGTAAGAAGAGTGTTCATATTCCCGACAGATCAGAAGAGATTGGGCAGAAGGATGCCCGGATTGAGGATTTGTTGGTGCAGGTGAGGGAGCTTACTTCCCAGAGGGATGTGAGTAGGGCCAATGAGGAGAATGCAGAAAGGCAGCTGGCAGCAGCGGGGGAGGCTGCCCGGAGGCAGTTGGCCGAGATGAAGGATACAGCTCAGAAACAGCTTGAGGCAGCAAAGGAGTCTTACGAGAGGCAACTGTCAGAGGCAAAAGATGCGGCTCAGAAACAGCTGGTAGCAGCTGAGGAGGCTGCAGAAAAGCAGTTGGCGGCTCTGAAAGAAGCAAATGAGCAGCAGGTGGCAACTTTGAGACTGTCTCAGGAGAAACAGATTGAGGCCCTCAAGCAGATGAACAAAGAACAGGTGGAGAGTCAGATGAAACTGATTTCTGAGCAGATGCAAACCACTTCGGAGCGAATTCTTAAGGCAAGACAGGAGGAGCTTGGGCAGGTTAACAAGGAGCAGATGAGCAAGATTGTTGATCCGTTGAATGTGAGTTTCAAGCAGATAAGGGAGCAGATGGCCAAGATGGAGGAGAGTGTGCAGAAAGTGAATACAGATTCTGCGGAGAGAAAGGCCTCCATTACACAAACCATTGAGGCTCTGGCAAAAGAGACAGTAAGGGTAGGGGCACAGGCAGAGGATTTGGCCAAGGCCCTTAAGAACAAGAGTAAGGTGCAGGGTGATTGGGGAGAGCAGGTACTTGAAAATATCCTTGAGGGGAGCGGGTTGCGCAAAGGGGAAGATTACCTTACCCAGCAGAATGTTAAGGGAGAGGAGAATGAGAATTACCGCCCTGATGTCATAGTCAAATGCCCAGGAGAGAAGAGCATCGTAATTGATTCAAAGGTTTCCCTTACTGCTTATCTGGAGTATGTTGGGGCTGAAACCCCTGAGGATCAGAAAAAGTTTGCTGCTGAGAATCTGGCTTCTGTGAAGAAACATATAGATGAACTGTCGGGAAAAAATTATGAAAAGCTGGTTGGAAATACCATTTCCCACGTGCTGATGTTTATCCCTAATGAGGGGAGCTATATCCTTGCACTGCAGACTGATCCGAAAATTGGGCAGTATGCTTTCTCCAAGAATGTGCTGCTGATTAACCCTACAAATCTTATGATGAGCCTCAAACTCATCTATAATATCTGGCAGAGCGAGAGGCAGACCCGCAATGTTGAGACCATTGTTAGCGAGAGCACCGGCCTGTATGAGAAATTTGCCGGCTTCCTGGATTCATTCAATGATATTGGAACCAAGATAGAGTCGTTGCAGAAGTCATTCGGTACGGCGGAGAACCAGCTTTGTTCAGGCAGGGGCAACCTTATCAAAAGGGTTGAGTCACTGAAGGATAAGGGTATTCTACCTAAGAAGTCTATTCCCGACAAATACATAGATAAGGCGAGGGACTGATATTTTTTTTGTACCAAACAGCATAATTGTTGGAAATTTTACTTACTTTTGATGATATTTCACTGAAAATATACCTAAACATTTTAACACTTTTTATGTATTTAACTTTTGGCTAAATAGATGAGGAGATTTTCTGTCTTTTTGGGGGTTGCGCAAGCGCCATTGCAGCAGTCATCCTGGGGGGATGCAAAGATAATTGGAAGTATATGATACTTGCCGGAGATTCTCTGTGTACGCACAGAGGATTTTCCGGCTTGTGTTGTTTATACGCCAAACCTTAATCTATAACCTGAAACTTGTACCGCAAAATGGAAAACAAAGACTATATCATTGAACTTAACAATATATCAAAAAGTTTTGGTGACAAGGTAATCCTTGATGATGTGAGCATCAAGGTTAAGAAAGGGGAGTTTGTCACACTTCTTGGACCGTCGGGATGCGGAAAGACTACATTGCTCCGTTTGCTTGCAGGTTTTGGACAGGCGGACAGTGGTGAGATTAAGATCAACGGCAAGGACTACGCCCACGTTCCACCTCATTTGCGTCCTGTGAACACCGTGTTCCAGAAGTATGCCTTGTTCCCTCATCTTGATGTGTACGAGAATATTGCATTTGGCCTCAAGTTGCAGAAAGTGCCTGTTGAGGAGATTGACAAATGTGTGCGCAAGGTGCTTAAGATGGTGAGTATGACAGACTACGAAGACAGGGATGTGGAATCTCTTTCAGGAGGCCAGCAGCAGCGTGTTGCCATTGCAAGGGCAATTGCCAACCAGCCTAAAGTGCTTTTGTTGGATGAGCCGTTGGCTGCGTTGGACCTTAAGATGCGTAAAGATATGCAGATTGAGCTTAAGGAGATGCACAGGAAATTGGGTATCACTTTCATATATGTTACCCACGACCAGGAGGAGGCGCTTACCCTTTCAGATACAATAATTGTAATGAATGAGGGCAAAATTCAGCAGATTGGTACCCCAACAGATATATACAATGAGCCTCAGAACTCATTTGTGGCAGACTTTATTGGCGAGTCAAATATCCTTAACGGAAAAATGATAAAAGACAAGCTTGTGGAGTTTGCAGGACATCAGTTTGAGTGTATAGATGAAGGTTTTGGAGAGGATGTGCCGGTAGATGTTGTGGTTCGTCCGGAGGATATTTACATCGTAAATAAAATAGAGAGCGGCCAGTTTACGGCCAAGGTCAAATCCTGTACATTTAAAGGTGTCCATTATGAAATGTTTGTAGATACAGACAAGGGCTACGAACTGATGATTCAGGATTATAATGCCTTTGCTCCCGATCAGCAGGTGGGCCTTATCATCCGCCCTGCAGACATTCAGGTAATGCACAAGGAGCGTACCTGCAATACTTTTGAGGGTGAGATTGTAGATGCAACCCACGTGAAGTTTATGGATGAGACATTTGAGTGTCTTCCTCAGGAGGGATTTGCAGCAGGGGAGAAGGTGAAAGTGCAGGTAGATTTCTCAAAAGTGGATCTTATAGACCATCAGGAAGACGGTATGTTACAGGGAGATGTGGATTTCCTTATCTACAAGGGAGACCATTATCATCTTACTATCCTCACCGACGAAGGATATCATATTTGGGTTGATACAACAGACATTTGGGACAAGGGTGACCTTGTGGGTATAAACATAGCTCCGGCTGACATAAAAATTGTAAAGAGCAATGAGCATAATGACTAAAAGAAGTACCTGGGCACTGCCATATGCCATTTTTCTGGTACTGTTTGTTGCCCTTCCACTTATAATAATTTTCCTTTACGCTTTCCAGGACAGTTCGGGAAGCTTCTCATTGGGAAACTTTTCAAAGTTCATCAATGATGCGGATGCCATTGGTACATTTGCCCTCTCTCTTGAGGTGGCTATAGAGAATACTTTAATCTGTATTCTTTTGGGTTATCCTGCCGCCTGGATTCTGGCAAACAAAAATCTCAACCGCAGTGCTGTAACCATAGTGCTGTTTATCCTCCCTATGTGGATAAATGCCCTTATGAGAACTCTTGCCACAGCAGAGCTTTTCCACGTTATAGGAATGGAACTTGGTAAAGAAACGCTTATTATTGGTATGGTATACGATTATCTGCCGTTTATGATATATCCTATCTATAACATACTCAACAAGATGGATAAATCATACGCAGAGGCTGCCCAAGATTTGGGTGCTAGCCCTTGGCAAGTTTTCTGGAAGGTGCAGGTTCCGCTCTCCATGCCTGGTATAATTAGCGGTATAATGATGGTATTTATGCCAACAGTAAGTACTTTCGCAATCTCTGAATTCCTTACCAACAACAAGATAAAGCTATTTGGTACAATCATTCAGGAGAACATAAACTCCTCTATGTGGAACTACGGAGCAACACTCTCACTGGTAATGCTCATAATCATTGGTATAACATCCTTATTGCAGGACAATAAGAAAGAAGCAAACGGAGTGGTATAGTTATGAAGAGGTTTTTTGCACAATGTTATATATGGTTGCTGCTTATAGTGCTTTACGCCCCTATAGTATTCATAGCAATCTTCTCGTTTACAGAGAGTAAAGTGTTGGGTAACTGGACAGGTTTCTCAACCAAGTTGTATTCCAATCTCATTACCGGAGATATGCAGGGGACAGGGTCACTTATGAGTGCAATAGAAAATACCCTTCTTATTGCCCTTGTTGCAGCCATTGTGTCTACCATATTGGGTACAATCGCCGCAATAGGGATACATAATATGAGGGGAAGGGGGAAACAGGCAGTTATGTTTCTCAACAACATTCCTATGCTTAATCCCGACATCATTACCGGTGTGTCATTGTTCCTGTTGTTTGTGTTTTTGCACATCAGCCAGGGATATTTTACAGTCATTCTGGCCCACATAACATTCTGTACCCCATACGTGGTGCTTAATGTGCTTCCAAAGCTTACACAAATGAACCCCAATATATATGAGGCTGCCCTTGATTTGGGGGCAACCCCTTACCAGGCATTCAAGAAAGTGCTCATTCCGCTGCTGAAACCGGGAATGATATCGGGGTTCATACTGGCATTTACAATGTCGTTGGATGACTTTGCTGTAACATTCTTTACAAGGGGAACAATAGGTTTGGATACCCTTTCTACCTACATCTATACAGATGCCCGTAAAGGTGGTCTTACTCCAGAGCTACGTCCTTTGATTACACTAATGTTTGTTGGTATTCTTATCCTCCTTATTGTGGTGAACATAAGGAATGCAAAGAATGCAAAAAATGCAGTTCAGAAATAAGATGAAGAGACTGTTCCATTTTATTGCAGTGACATTGCTGCTTGCTGCCTGTTCAGACGGCAGGGAGAATATCCTTAAAGTCTATAACTGGTCAGACTATATAGATGAAGAGCTCATAACAGAGTTTGAGGAGTGGTATGAAGAACAGACAGGGGAACCTGTAACCATAATCTACCAGACCTTTGATATAAATGAAACAATGCTCTCAAAGATTGAACTTGGGCACGAGGATTATGATGTGGTATGCCCTTCGGACTACATAATTGAGAGGATGTTGAAGAATGACCTTATCCTCCCGATAGATAAAGATTTTGGTCCAACCCCAAATTATCTGGAGTATGTGTCACCATATATAACCAATGCCCTTGGCCAGCTTGACGGAGACGGAAAAAATCCTAATGACTACTCTGTAGGATATATGTGGGGTACTGTGGGATTGCTTTACAACCCAAAATATGTTTCCAACCAGGAGACTCACAGCTGGGATGTGCTGGCTAACCCTGCATATAAGGGGAAACTTCTTGTAAAAGATGCTTTCAGGGATGTATATACAACAATGCTGGTGGCCCTTAATGAAGAGAAATTGGCATCGGGAGAAAAAGATCTCAAAACTATTACATTTGATGTGTCAGATGAGTCAATAGCTCAAGTGGAGGAGTATATCAACACATTCAGAGGTTCTGTTGCAGGATGGGAGGCAGACTTTGGAAAAGAGCAGATGACAAAGGAACTTGCCTGGCTGAACCTTTCCTGGAGCGGTGATGCCCAGTGGGCTATGGAGGAGGCTGCAGAGGTTGGAGTGGAGTTGCAGTACAGTATTCCGGAAAGCGGAAGTTCTGTATGGTTTGACGGATGGGTAATTCCCAAATATGCACAAAATATTAAAGCCGCCAGATATTTCATAAACTTTATGTGTAAACCTGAGAATGCTTTGCGCAATATGGATATGACAGGTTATGTAAGTGCAATTGGAGGAGAAGAGGTGCTTGAGAACATCATAGATGAAGAATCTTATGGACCTATAGATGTATCGTATTTCTTTGGAGAGGGGGCAGACAGTGTGGCTGTGAATCCTGTAATGTACCCCGATAAGGCAATCATTGAAAGGTGCGGCATTATGCACAATGTTGGAACAGAGAAACTTCTCAGAATGTGGAGCCGCATTAAAGGTGACAATGCATCAGCCTGGACATACATCCTTATCTGCCTGGTATTTGCAGGTCTGATAGGTGCAGTGATTTATAAATACACAGAGAAGAGATACAGGATGAAGAGATATGCCAAAAAACGTAAGAAAAGACAAAAAGGTGCAGTGAAATAACAAAGAAAGTGCAGAAAATCGGGTTTTTCTGCACTTTCTTTTTTTTGAGAGGGACTTTGTGCAGAGCAATTTATTTTCCGGTAAGCATCTTCAGCAGTCCTGTGCAGCCGGCAAGGACATCGCGGTAGGTCTGCTCAAAATCTCCGGTATACCAGGGGTCGGCAACATCCCTGGTTGCTCCGGCAAACTCCATCATCAGATGCACCTTTCCCTCAATTGATGAACCATCTATATTTGAGCCAGCTGCTGCTTCTTCCCAGTTGGGTACAATTCTGCCAAGAAGCCTCTGGTTGGAACTGTCCATAAGGATTACCAGGTCATTATAACGGAATTCGTCGGGAGTAATCTTGTGGGCAGCGTGATGGGTGAACTCCACACCCTTTTCATAAAGTTTCCTCTTTGCAGGGGGATATATGTCATTTCCAATCTCCTCTGTTGAAACTGCACCTGAGGTGATTTCAAATTCATTTTCCATCCCAGCCTCCTTTACAAGATGCTTCATTACATATTCAGCCATTGGGCTGCGGCAGATGTTGCCGTGGCATACGAAAGTTACTTTTTTCATTTCCTTTTTTATTTGCGGTAAAGATAATAATATGGATAAAGTTTTTCCCCTTTTTTAGTAAATTTACAAGTGATTATGAAAAAGTTTGCAGCACTCATAGTGTATCTGTTCCTTATCCCGTTTGCCATAGAGGGAAGGAGTTTTCCCGATGAGCAGGGTGGGGAGGATGGAATGATTATCGGGAAGGATACTGTCACATATTTGTGCAGCAGCTTTATGCAGTCCAATTATGTTACTCTGGGAGATTTGTTGGATGCTTTGCCTGGAATGGAGGTGGGGGATGATTGCTCTCTTATGGTTTATGGACAGTCTGTCAAGAGGTTGTATATAGAGGGGACTGGTATTTTCTTTTATGATGTTCCGGCTGTTGTAAGCAATTTCCCTGCTGCAATGGTTGAGAAGATTATGGTCTATGACTATATGGTTGCTACTGAGTATATTCTGGATGTCCCGTATATGAATATTCCACAAAAGAGAGTGAATCTTATAATTAAGGAGGAGGCTTTGGGGAGACTGGATGCAACCGTACGGATGGCACTTGGAGGAAAGTTGCATAATGGCGCCAAGTTCTTGTATGACGGAGGTATTGCGGCTGCTTCGTATAACAGGGAAAAACGGAGCAATTTTGTTTTGTTTGCAGATGCTTTCAATAACAGGGAAGAGGATGGAATGTATTTGCAGCAAGGATATAGCGCAGGTGCAACGGGGTTTTCCCAGGCAATGAAGAATTATATCCTTAATGTGTCGGGGACATACAGGCACTCGGAGACTGATTGGGACGCATCTTCCAACAGGATTGCTTTTTATGAGAACTCCAATGTGTTGAATACAAGTACTGAAACATCAGGTGGAGCCAAAAAGGATTTGTTTGAGTTTACAGCCTTGTTGAGCAGTACGTTGCCAGGCAATTTCCAGTATGAAATAACAGAAGTGATACTTGCAGACAAGAATTCCTCCAATGAAGAGAAACGGGAGGAGTTGTCTGTTGCTGGTGGCAGTTCCAATCTCTCGCTTATGCAGGATATGGAGAGTGGCAGGAGTTTTACATCCAGTACGGGATTGTATGCCGTATACAGGAGCAACAGGGAGAGCCGGAGGGCATTTGCATTCAATTTTGCCTATATTGTTGGCAGAGGTAATGATGAGAGCAGTTCTGTTGCTGAAGATATAGATCTCAGAAATACTGCCAGGAGTAGAAACAGCGGGTATGACGGGTATTTCTCATATACAGAGCCTGTGTCTGAAAATTGGAAATTCAATGCAAGGATTGAGAGTACTCTTGCAAATACAGCAACAGATGGGAATGTTCGGGAGAGAAGTGGAGGCTACACCACATATTCCTATAATCATTTTCTGAAGAACAATACCAAGGTAATGTTCCAGTACAAGAACTCAAATACAATCCTGCAGATGGGAGGTGCAATGCAGGCTGTTGTGAATGAACTGGAGAGCCGCATTGGCAATACAACAACATTTTCCGGCAAGGATGAACTTATCAGAGACTGGTCTCCTTTCCTCAATTTTGAGTATACAGGGAAAAGAGGAAGGGAAATCTTGTTGAAATACACTGGAATCACTGCAAATGTGGGACACGATCTTTTGAGTACTGTGCCGGATATCTGTAATCCTTCTATGGTTAATATTGGAAACATTTATCTGCAACCAGGATTCAATAACAGCCTTTTGTTCCAGTACCGCTTTAACAGCAGCAGAAACCAGAATCTGATGTATTTCACCTTTTCTGCAGACAGGAAGAGGAGAGGAATTGTTCAGGCAAGCTGGTTTGACAAAGGTGGAATGCAATATTCTGTGCCTGTGAATTCAAAAAAAGTGGTCAGAAATATGGAATTGACGGGTAATTTCAGCAATATCCCACTTAATGGTAGTGGGACACTTTCATTTAATACAGTTTTCAGGGGCAATAGATGGGTAATGTACAGTTACCAGGCATTAGGGGAGAGTGACATCATTGATTTGCAGAAATTCAGCTATACAAATTTTATTGAAAAATTCTGGGGTTCTTCTCCCGACGGATTTGAGTTTTACAGTGGAGAAACAGGATTCAGGGAGAGCCGTACCAGAGTTGTGCAAATTGAGTGGGATGCAAGTTTTGATATTGTAACAGGGCCGGTGTCAACAACAATAGGTGCTGCTGCCCTGAGAAATATAGTCAAGTATTCATTAAATCCTAAGGCTGATGCCAATACTTGGGATTTTGGGGTATATGCAGATGTGGAGATTCAGTGGGGTAAAGGATGGGACATTTCAAACACATTGCGCTATAATATGTATGACGGTTATGCCCCAGGATATGGGAAGAGTGTACTTGACTGGGAGATGGAGGTGTATAAAAGCATAGGTGCTTTTGTATTCAGTTTGCGTGGAAATGATCTGTTGAACCAGTCGGTGAGGGTACGCAGGATAACAGGTGCAAATTATATAGAAGACAGCAGGTATAATGTGCTTGGAAGGTGTGTGCTCTTAGGATGCTGCCTGAGGTTTTGATTGTCGGGAGAAAATGTTAAATTTGGGACATTTTTTAACGTCCCTTTTTTATGAACAACAATATGATGAGAATAGTGGCTTTTGCAGCCCTTGTATTTGCAGCATCAGTGCAGCTTGTAGCACAGCCGGCACATTCTGCCCGAAAAGCAAAAATTAAAGATTTCATTACTTTGAGTGAGGCAACTGATTTTGTAAAGACCCCAAAATTTGCCGAAACCAAAGCTTTTTTCCAGAAATTGGAGGAGGCCTCTCCAATGGTACACAATACCTCTTTTGGTACAAGCCCGCTGGGGAGGGAACTTTCCCTTGTGATTGTAGATAAGGATGGCCTTACCACTCCAGAGGCCATAAGGGGGAAGGGTAGGATAATCATCCTTGTGGAGAGTTGTATCCACGCAGGTGAGCCAGACGGTAAGGATGCTACAATGATATTCCTTAGGGACATGATTGTGGGGAAGAAGAATATAGATCTTTTGAATGATGTGAGTTTTCTTTTTATCCCAATTTTTAATGTGGACGGTCACGAGAATTTTACAGCCCTTAACCGTATAAACCAGAACGGCCCAGAGGAGTTGGGAACCAGAAATACCGCACAGCAGCTTAATCTTAACAGGGATTTTCTTAAGGCTGATGCTCCGGAGATGAAGGCGTGGCTGAAGTTGTACAATTATTGGCTTCCAGAGATGTTTATAGATGTTCATGTTACTAATGGTGCAGATTTTCAGTATGTTATGACATATGCTATAGATAATATGACAGAGAATATGGCGCCTGGCATTACAGCTTGGACCAGGGATATTTATGAGAAACAATTGTGTGAGAGGATGGAGAAGGTTGGGTTCCCTATTTTCCAGTATGGAAACTTTAAGAAATATAATGCTCCGGAGAGCGGTTTTGTGGCAGATACATTTGATCCTCGTTATTCACAGGGTTATGCGGCTGCACACAACAGACCTGCACTCCTTATAGAAAACCATATTTACAAACCATACAAGCAGAGGGTTGAGGCTACTATAGAGGCTCTAATTGCAACTGCACGCATTATGGCAGAGAATAAGGCGTCTTTGCAGAAGGCTGTGGCAGATGCGGATGCATTCAACTCTTCTCCGGCCTGGAGGGAGCAACCTTTCGGGTTCCAGTACAAGGCTACAGATGAGGTTTCATATATGGCTGATTACCTCAGCTGGGGAAGGGATACTTGTATTAGTGACCTCTCCGGTGCAGAGTGGGTTACACACGACTATTCTGATCCAATTACCCTAAGGATTCCGGTATACACTTCATACAAACCTTCATTCACAATTAAGGTTCCTGATGCATATATCCTTATGCCGCAGTACAAGAATGTGGCTGATCTGTTGGATTTGCACGGGATAAAATATACTGTATTACAGGAGGCGGCTGAGGTTGAGGTAGAGACTTACCGTTACACAGGCGGTAAATTCTCTTCCCGACAAAGTGAAGGGCGTATCCCTGTTACTGCGCAATTTACGACCCAGACAGAGACCTTGGTGGCCCCTGCCGGAAGTATTTATGTAGATATGAACCAGCCTGCCGCCAGAGTGGCAATGTGGATGTTTGAACCAGCAGCACCAGGTTCCCTCACTTATTGGGGATTCTTTAATGTATGTGTACAGGCTGGAAATGAGTTCTGGATACGACCTCAATATATGGAGGAGAAGGGTAGGGAGATGCTTGCCAAGGATCCTCAGCTGAAAGCAAACTTTGAGCAGAAACTTAAGGAGGATGCAGAGTTTGCAGGCAATCCTCAGGCAATACTTGGATTCTTTTATGATATTGTACGCAAGCGTGCGCATCAGAACAACGAGCTTCATCCGGTATGGAGAGTAATGGACAAATAATTTGAAAATATACAGATATGAAGAATATATTTAAAATTTCAGCAATTGTTGCGGCAATGTTTGCAACATCATGCAGTGGGGACAAAAATTTCTCAAAAGCAGATAGGGAGATAATTCATACCAATCCGCAGGAACTTTTACATATTTACACTGTTGATAATCCGGAAGAACTTGAGGTTTTGAGAAAACCATCGTGGAACCTTACAGCTGAAGCCATACACAGCGATGATTTCAAATTGTTGGCTGAGAGGATGATCAGAACTGTCTCTGATTCCACTGCAGGTGGTGTGGGTCTGGCTGCTCCTCAGATTGGTATAAACAAGGCTGTAATTGTTGTGCAGCGTGTAGACAAGGAGGGTGCCCCTTACGAAGTTTATCCAAATGCCAGAATCGTTACCAGATCTGAGGAACTGGATATCTCTATAGAGGGATGTCTGTCAATCCCCGGTAAGAGGGATTATGTGGACAGATCTATGGGAATTGTAGTTGAATACTATAGTATCCCGGAGAGAAAGATGGTTCAGGATACCATTATACAGTATGCTTCAATCATTTTCCAGCACGAGATTGATCATTTGGAAGGAATACTTTATACAGACAGAGTGTGGTAAGCCTCTGTCTGTTGTCATTTTATTTGAATTCTGCCTTCTGTCCTGCTGTACTCCTTACCATTAATACCCCCAAGCATCTGGAGATAAGTTGCAAGAATCTCTGCATCGGACCCAAGATTATCCTGCAGCAGTCTGGTATAACGGAAAATACCCTCACAGCCCAATTCTGTTATGTTGTAACTTATCCCGGCAAGGGTATATGCTCTTGACAGTTCTACAGGTTTGTATTGTTGCTCGTCTTTATCCCAGATCTCCACATCCGACACTCTCCTTGCTCTATTTCCAATATGAGAAAACATTGCTGTTTCATCCATTACAACAGGTGATGTAATTGTGGTATCAGCCTTAAAACGCAACCCGCTTATCTGCATAAATCTTCCGGCTATCTCTGGCAAGGACATAACTGAAACCTCAAGTGCATCAAGGAGCTGCTCTCCCGTAATTGAAGCAACGCAGGCTATATTGTTGAAAGGAAAAACAGATAGTAGTGCATTATAGGATATCTCTCCTGCAAGCAAATTGTCCCTTATTCCTCCACCGTTCAACATTGCAATGTCGCATCCGAGCACTATACGGAAAGCATCGGCGCAAAAGTTCCCTATGGGCATTTCCCTGTCCCTTACAAGCCAGTTGCCCTCAGTATCCATTGCAAAAAGGTCAACTTCAGAAGTCCCAATAATCCTATTCCCAATCTCCAGTACATTCTGTTTCACATCCTCTACAAATTTTTGTACAGAGGAGTCGGGCTCAACAGTGGTTCGTCCAACAAGTTCTGCAGTAAATTTACCTTCAGTTGTGAGGGTAAGTTTTCCTATATTTTCAAAGTTGCTTCCCGACGAACTTAGAATTACCTCTTCTCCGTTCAGATTAAGGATGGTGGTATCGGGAATAACGGAGTGTGAATGGCCATCCAATACTGCATTTATGCCGTAGGTGTTGGCGACAAGTTCAAGGGAGGTAGGGTAATGCTCATCTTTTATGTCTCCCAAATGGGCAAGTGCAATCACATAGTCTGCCCCGTTTTGGCGAGCTTCATCTACATAATCCTGAACTGTTTCAAACAGATTGTCCGGATGAAATGAATACTTGATGTTTCCGTTTTCATCCCAGAAAGTTTTTGGAGATGCAGAGGTAGCTGTTGCCGGGGTGGCTATTCCTATGAATGCAATGTCAACAGTGCCGTAACGTAGTATCTGGTACGGCTTGTATACCGTCTTGTTTGTGGCAAGGTTGGTGAAGTTTGCACAAATAACCTCACTTTGCAGCATTTGTGTAAGATTATTGTGCTGCTCCATACCAAAATCAAACTCGTGGTTTCCCACGGTAACCAGATCGTATTGGGTCTGGTTCATTATTTCTATTATGCTTTCTCCCTTTGTAATGGAGCCAACCACATCTCCCTGTACAAAATCTCCACACGATACTACCGTGACATATGGCGTTTCTTTTTCTGTTGTCTCCTTTAAAGCAGCCATTGCTGCATACCCGTCCACTGCGCAATGTACATCATTATCATACAGAATCACCACCGGACTGGACGGTTTGTCCGGTACGTTTTTTTTTATTCTGCACGCAGTATTACACGCCAACAGTAGTGTAATCAGCGGAAATAGGATAAAGTTTCTCATAATTCTATTCAATAACTGCAGCTCCTACTGTATTGCAAACCAGAGCTCTGAGGTTTGCAACGCTACCTGTGTCAACAGGGTGGACCCTATGGGCAAGAAGTATAATTCCAAGTCTGGCAACAGGGTCTACTACAATGGCAGTTCCGGTATGGCCTGTATGTGAGAATGTAAGGGTCGGATGCAACATATGACCGTATTTGCCGGGCATTGCATTGTTTTCCCATCCTAATGAGCGCCCTATGTGTTCATATCCTTCAGGTACTTGTGTCATTGTTTTTACAGTAAGTTTGCCCAATACGCTTTTGCCATTTATCTTTCCGCCATTCATAAGTGCAGCTGCCAACAGTGACAAATCTTCTGCACTTGAGAAGAGTCCTGAGTTTCCGGAGTTCTCCCAATTCATTACACGTCCAAGAGGGTCTTGTGCCTCACCCAACAATACAGAACCGTCGGGAAGCTTTACTGTAGGAGCTACAAGAGCCATAACTTCCTCATTATTCAGTGTTTTGGGGCCATAGGTGGTATGTTTCATACCTAATACATCAAAGATATTCTCTTTGGCATAATCTCTGAGCAGTTTGCCGGTAACTTTCTGCAGGATATTCTGCAATGCAATGAAGCCCAAACAGCTGTATTCATAGCGCTCACCTGGCTTGAACAAACGTGGAACGGTATTTATGTAGCTCATAAGTGTGTCTGGGTGAGCCACTCCATATCTCTCAATCAGTTCATCTGTATTGGCGTAAGAAGGGAGACCTGATGAATGGGTAAGAAGGTCTACAATTCGGATATCAGCCTTCTCACCTGTTTCAGGATCAACCCAAGGCTGGAACTCAGGGATGTACTTGTTAACTTTATCTTCGAGTCTGAAACCACCTTTTTCAAACAGATGGGCCATAGACATTGCTGTTGAAGCAACTTTTGTAAGTGATGCCAGATCAAATACCGTATTGGTTGTCATGGCAACGGTATCGGGATAAACACTTTTGTTCCCGTATGCTTTAAGGTAAATCAGCTTGCAGTCTTTTACAACAGCAAGAACTGCTCCCGGAATTGACCTTTCTGCAATGGAGGCATTGATTACTGCATCGGTATTGGCAAGTTTTTCGGAGCTCATTCCAACGCTTTCTGGTGTTGCTTTTTCAAAATATACTTCAGATGGCTTTTGTGGAGAACAGCATACGCAGAACATAATGGAAAACAGAGCGCATACCAAAGCAATAAAACGTGTTTTCATAGTAGTAGGGTCCTTTTATTTAGTTTTAACAAATTTAGTTATTTTTTTGTGACGCTGTCCTAATTTGTAATTACTTAATTCTTAAGTAATTATTTTTAACGCACCTGAAGGGGACTAAGGTTATATCCCTTAGTTTCAGTGAATTATAAATTAGAATAACGTCGCAATTGTAAAATTTCTTATCAGTTGTAAAGAAACTTTACAACTTGTTCTTGCAGGTAAAAATATTAGTTGATTGATATATAGATGTTTAACTTGTTTGGCACGCCTGTTGCGCCATTGGTGTGGTGTAAAGAAAAATGTAAAGTTTTGTAAAGTGATTCAATTATTGATATGAGAAAATTATTGGGAATATCGGTTTTGACGGCTCTGTTTTTGGGTGCAGCTGGGAGTTTGGGGGCACAGGAAGCCCAGGATGTGATGACACTTAAGGATTGTATGGAGTATGCCGTTTCTAATTCTACCAAAATGAGAATCCAGCAGGCGGATATACGTGATGCACAGGTGGAGCGCAGGAGTGCAATTCTGGAGGCGTTTACCCCTTCTGTTTCTGCGGGATCTTACGCTTATTCCAATTTTGGACGTTCGGTAGACCCTGAGACCAATACATATAAATCTACCACATCTTTTCAGAACGGGTATCAGGCAAGTGGAAGTATTGCCCTTTTCAACGGGTTTCAGGCGGTAAACAATATCAAGATTTCAAAAACTGCAGAGGCTATGGGGTTTAGCCGTGAGGAGCTTACGCGCGATGAGGTTTGTCTGGCAACGATGGAGGCTTACTATAATGTGGTGTATTATAATCAGATGATTAAGGCAATAGTTGATGAGGTGGAGGCAGCCCGTAAGGCTGTGGAGTTGGCCCGCAGACAGGAGAAGTTGGGGCAGAAGGGGTATGCAGATCTGGTACAGATTGAGGCAGACCTGGCAGCCAAGGAGTATAAGGAGGTGAATACAACAAATATGTACAATGATGCCTTGCTTACCCTTAAGGATGTGATGTTCTGGCCGTTGGATGAGGAGTTGGTGATTGATTTTTCTATTGCTGATGATGATGCAATGAGCAGTGGAGAGAAGTTATTGTCGGGAATATTGGTTTCTGACTCCAAGGATGAACTTGTTGGGAATGCACTGAATTCCCTTCCAGCAGCTTGTATTGCGAGAGGGGAGATGCTGAATGCAAAAAGAGCATTAAATACTGCCAAATGGCAACTTCTTCCTTCATTGAACCTTAACGGCGGGTGGAGTACAAGTTATTTTACTTATCCCGACGAAAAAGGTTATGTGGCAACACCGTTCAGAAACCAGTTCACAAACAATATGGGTGAGTACATACAGTTGTCTATGAGTATTCCAATCTATGGCAGATTGTACAGACAAGCCACAATTGCCAAGAAAAAGAATGCGTATGTGCGTGCAACTGCACAATATGATCAGAAAGTTAGGGAGATAGAGGCTGAGGTTGTACGTGCATTACAGGATAAGGAGGGGGCAGGTGCGGCATTCTTGCAAGCCAACAAACAGGCTCAGGTGCAGAAAGAGGCATACAAATACAACACTAAAAAATTTGAGCAGGGGATGATTTCTCCAATTGAATATCAGACCGCATCGGGTAACTGGCTTGCTGCCCGTGCAGAGCAGTTGAATGCTTTGCTCAAGTATTATTTGAAAGCGAGTATAGTTGAATACTATAATGGAATTCCTTATTTGGAACAATAAGTCGGGACCCGACTTTCTTGTGGTGCTTTTGTGTAGAAAGTTGATTAATAATTATATGTTGTTTGAAAAATTGGAATTTTTTGGTTCTAAAATGTAGAGATGCGGAGTATAGTTAAGGAAGAAAAATAAAAAATTACAGATATGGATAAGATTATAGAGAAGAAAAAAGGTTTTGCGGCAGTGTTTACAAAAAGGGCGTTGCCTTATTGGATGGGTGCTTTGGTAGTGGTTTTTGTGTTGTGGCTGGTGTTCAGGGATAACTCAAGCACTTTGAGGGTTAATGGAGATACCCTTTCATATGGAATTGTAACAAAAGGGGAGTTCAATGATTATATAAGGGTTACCGGTCAGGTGCAGCCTATGACTACAATACAGATTTCACCGCTTGAGGGTGGTGTTGTGCAGGAGATTGTAACCGAGGAGGGTTCTAAGGTGAAGAAAGGGGATGTGATTCTGGTTTTGAGTAATGAGAGTCTGGATCTTCAGATTCTTAATTCTGAGGCAGAGTTGGCAGAGAAGGAGAATTTGCTCCGTAATACAATGATTTCTATGGAGCAGCAGAAGTTGAGCGTGAAGCAGGAGATGTTGCAGTTGAGAGTGGAGGTGAGACGTTCTAAAAGGGCTTATGAGAGTGCAAAAGAACTTTATTCTGAGAAACTTATCTCCAAAGAGGAGTGGCTTAAGGCTGAGGAGGATTATATGTTGGCAAAAGACAGATTGGAGCTTGTAGAGACCCGTGCGCAGCAGGACAGCCTTTACCGTTCTGTGGAGATTGAGCAGATGAGCGAGAGCTTGCAGAATATGCGCCTGAATATGAAAATGATTAGAAAGCGTAAGGATAATCTTACCATTAAGGCCCCAATTGACGGTGAACTTGGTCTTTTGGATGTGGCGTTGGGACAGAGCATTGCAGCTGGAGTGAAGATAGGTCAGATTAATAACTTGGATTCTTACAAGATTGAGGCTCAGGTGGATGAACACTACATTGATAGAGTTGTGGCAGGGCTTGAGGCGCAGTTTGAGAGACAGAATGAGTTGTATGGCACAGTTATCCGCAAGGTTTATCCAGAGGTTCGTGACGGAAAGTTCAAGACCGACTTCAAGTTCAGTGGAGAGCAGCCTGCTAACATCCGTACCGGTCAGACCTATTACCTTAATTTGCAGCTTGGCCAGAGCGAGGAGGCAATCCTTATTCCTCGCGGCACCTTCTACCAGAAAACAGGAGGACGTTGGATTTATGTCCTTACTCCCGACGGATCTTCTGCAGTCAAACGTGAAATCCGCATAGGCCGCCAGAACCCACAATACTACGAGGTACTTGAGGGCTTGGAGCCAGGTGAGAAAGTAGTGGTGAGCGGTTATGATAATTTTGGAGATAATCAAGTACTTGTTTTCTGATACTGTTAAGTTGTAACCAGCTGATTATTAGTGGTATGTTTTTAAAGTCAGTCCACGGGTTCCAATGGAAGTCGGGGACCGACTTCCAATAAGATTTTGCCATGTTGAAAAATTTTTTAATGACCCTAAAACGCTATAAGGTGGCGGGGGTGTTGAATATAGTGGGGCTTACGCTGGCGTTTGTGGCGTTCTATATTATTGCAGCGCAGGTGTGGTATACGGTAACATATAACCGGCCGATTAAGGATTCGGACAGGGTGTATATGATTTCGGCGTTGTGGGGGAGAGCTATTGGAGCTGAAGCTGAGAAATGGAGTTCAACTTGTCCTCAGCCAGTAAGCAAAGAGTCTGTAGAGATGTTTCCTCAGGCGGAGGTGAGTACTCATTTTAGAGAGTTTGCACAGCCTTCAAGAGTATGGGGAAAGAGAGAGCAAGGGGATTTCCAGAAATATAATATTGGAAGTTATGATATGGCTCCAGAGGGGCTGAATGTTTTTGGATTCAACATTATTGCAGGTGACGAAACAAAAATAAAGGAGCCGAATACAGTTGTAATATCTGAGAGTGCAGCTCAAAGAATTGGTGTGGAAGTGGGTGGACAGATCTATTTTGAAGGAGGACAATTCAACAGTAATATGCATCCGGAGTTTTCACAAACTGTTGTGGCCATTTTTAAGGATTTCCCTAAAAATACTTTCCTGTATGATCATCATATCTTTAGAAATGATAACTGCAAGGACGGTGAAGGAAATAACAATTGGAATTATAACCGTTTTATAAAGTTTGAGAAGGGGGCAGATATCGAGGCATTCAAGAAAATTTGGATGGACAAATATGCCCAATGGTTGTTGGGAATGGTAGAAGAGTGGAAAGCCAAGTATCCCGACGAAGAAATCTATGAGGAGGGAGATGAGGTGCAGCCAATCAGGCTTATCCCTTTGGATAAAATGTATTTTGAGGGAAACCTTGATAGCAAAAACTATGAGGCAGGAACAGTTGGTTCTACTGTAACCCTTGCTGCCATAGCACTTGCAATTGTAATAATAGCCTTCATAAACTTTGTAAATTTCTTTATGGCTCTTGTACCTGTAAGGATGCGTTCGGTAAATATCTGCAAAGTATTTGGAGCAGAGCAGGGAACCCTCAGAAGAAGTTTCCTTTTTGAGGCAGTGGGATTGGTACTATTGGCATTTGCATTGGCTTTAGGAATCATTCAGGCGTTGCAGGAAAGCTTTATCACAGAGTATGTAACCTGTTCCCTTTCTCTTCCCGACAACTTCTCAGTTATTGCAATCATCCTTGTACTGATGCTCATCCTTGCAGTAGTGGCAGCCTTCTACCCGGCAATGCACATTACAGGATTCAATGCATCTTTGGGTGTAAAAGGGGTATATGGAAATTCACTGTCGGGAAGAAAATTGAGAAAAATCCTTTCTGGAGTGCAGTTTGCTGTGGCAATGGTGCTTATAATTGTGGCTGCTTCATTTTGGATGCAGTACAGGTATCAGGTGAATTATGATATTGGACTTGATAGGGAGAACGTACTTACTTTTTCTGCATTTGATTTGGCGCAGAAAGGGGAGGCGGTGGTTGAAAAATTACAGCAGTACCCAGGTGCTGCAGATGTAACAGCTTCTGCTAGTCCTATTACAAAATATTACAGCAGATGGGGAAGACAGCATAATGGTAAAGATTATTTACTTAGTGTGTGGGCCGTGAGATGGAATTTGCCACAGTTTTTTGGTATTGAGATGGCAGATGGGGCACAATTTACAGAGCAGTCTCATCAGCGGAGAGAAATGCTCCTTACAAGCAATCTTAAAGCTGAAATGGAAATTCCATTGGGGCACGAGGAGAACAATTATACTACAGTTGGTTTTATGAAAAAGGTTGAGCTTGCTCCACCAACCGGAGGTCCACAGTATATCGGTTTTTACTGCAACAAATCACCCTTGTTTGGAACCTATTATGTCCGTTTGCAACCAGACGCAGATATTGCCGCATTCTCTCAGTATGTAAAAGATCTTGTACATGAGTTCTCTCCGGGAAGTGATGACCCCGAGGTGCAGTTCTTCAACCAGTTGGTGGCTAACCGTTACGACTCCACCAAAAAGGCTACCGTTACAATTGGCCTCTTTGCCCTGTTGGCAGTTGTGATTGCCCTAATGGGAGTGTTTGGAATAGTGATGTTTGAGACCCAGCACCGCCGCAGCGAGATTGCTATCCGCAAAGTTTACGGTGGAGAACGTGGCCAACTTGTAGGATTGCTCAACAACCAGTATGTGGGACTTGTTTTGGTGAGCTTTGTTGTTGCTGCACCTGTAGCCTGGTATATAGTGCAGCGCTGGCTTGAGCAGTTTGCCAACCGCATTGCAATGCCTTGGTGGATATTTGTAGTGGCATTGTTTGCAGTACTTGCCGTAACCGTAGCGTTGGTAACTGTACGCTCGTGGAGAGCCTCCGGCGAGAATCCGGTAGAAGTAATTAGAAATTAACAATAAAATGGATGAAAACATATTTTAGATTTTTAAGCAGAAACAAGTTGTACACCGTTGTGATGGCGGTGGGATTGAGTGTGTCGCTGGCATTTGTGATTTTGTTGGGCTCATACATAGTGGATGATATGAGTTGCGACAAAGTGCTGCAGGATATGGAGAATGTGTATCTGGTTGTAGAGGAGAATTCTCCGTTTTGCTTTGAACAAAATGATAACTACCTCAATTATCCGGAGGTAACCCAGAGATGTCGTGTGCAATTTCCTAAGACTCAAATCATAGGAGACATAGCTTATCTTAAGTGCAAAGGGGAGGATATGCCAGTTTCAGTAATGCCTGCAGACAATAATTTCTTTGAATTCTTTACATTCCCCCTTGTCTATGGAGCAAAAGAAGAGGTATTGGCAAGCAAAAATAACATTGTGATTTCAGAAAAGGTGGCCAATACCCTTTTTCCCGACGAAAATCCTGTAGGAAAAACAATCAGATTATTTTCAGAAGGGTTTGCAGACAAAGATTATATCATAGGTGGAGTTTATAAGGATTTCCCTAAAACCACATTGAAACAAGGAGATGTTATCATACATATTGAAGAATACAATGAAACGTTGAGAATAGCAACTAGAGGGCGTATGGGTGCATCACAGTTTGCTTTTTTGAAACTTGTAAATAATGCAGATTTGTCTGAACTTGCCCAGAAGTTGACTGCCGATTACTGTAAGGGAGTGCGGCCAAAGCGTCCCCAGCGGGAGACGGGACTTATAAAATTCAGCCAGATAAGGGAGCAGCAGGATAGAAGTTTCCAGAGAGCTTTTGATAATATGAAAAATGGGAAGATTCTGGATACATACATGATTATATGTGCATTTCTGGTACTTGCCTCTTTGTTCAATTATATAGCACTTACCATTGCATTCTCAAGGCTCAGAATGAAGGAGTTTGCAACCCGTCAGCTTTTGGGTACAGAAAAGAGAGGGATTGTTTTAAGATGTATTGCAGAGGCATTTGTGTTGCTTGCAGCATTTTATCTCATTGCAGTTCTTATAGCAATGGGCTTGAACAATTATGTTGGGGCAATTCTGGGGGTAACTTTAAATCCTATGCAGCACCTGAATGAGTATTTGTTGCTGTCGGGAATAATAATTATAATGGGATTGGTTGCAGGTGTTGTGCCCTCTTTGTTTGCAATAAGACATAACCCAATTCAGGTTATAAAAGGGGAGGAGAGATTCAAGGACAAAATGTTCTTGAGCAAGGCTTTTGTGTGTTTTGAGGGAATCCTCAGTATTTTTTCAATAGCTGTGTGCATAGCAATTTTTCTGCAAACCACACTTCTGATAAATGAGCCAAGAGGGTATAATACAGAAGGTCTGGTATATGTAGAATTCAATTCGGCAGAAGACAAAAGATATGCGGATGAATTGCAAAGGGAAAGTTATGTAGAGAGAGTAGGGCATATATCAACATTCCCGGCGCTAAATTGGATTATGACCAGTTTTAGTGATACCAATGAGAATTATTATGAAACAACCTATTTGACAACAGACCAGGCCGCAGCAGATATGATGGGTTTTACAGTTACTGATTATAACAAAACACTTAACACTGGCTCGCATGAAGGCTATATGTATCTGACCGCAACTTCAATGGAGAAATACTCTTCCATTATACTTGATAATGCTTTGTGGCTCCGGTGGGGTACCTTCGTTGATGCCTGTTATTTAAGCGGAACGGTAAATGATTTCAAATTTGGTACTTTAAAGCATAGTCCAAAAGGGGAAAATATTGTTGGTCTGGAGATTATTCCCGATGGAAATATAGAGCATTTAGGCTCAATGGATCTTATGGTGCAGGTTTCTGGCAATGTTAATGAAGCTGCAAGGAAGATAGAGGAGTTTTATGCAGCCAAAGGATATGACAATTACAACATTAGTGTAAAATCTGCCACCGGTATCATTGAGGATGCATACAAGGAAGAACTTAACCTCAAAAGGCTGCTGGACATTTTTGCCATTATAAGCATAATCATTACGGCACTTGCCATAACGGCATTAGGAAACTATTATACCCAGGTGAATGCCCGTTCCACTGCAATTTACAAAGTGTGCGGAGAATCCCAGGGGTCCGTGTTCTGGAAAACAGTATGGGGATTCATTGCTCCGGTGCTTGTGGCATCTGTTGTGGCCATTCCGTTGGCATATATGTACATTCACAGATGGCTGCAGGAATACCCTCTAAGAATAGACAACACCCCTTATATCTATCTTGGTGCGGTTGCTGTAGTGCTTGTAATTGTACTTGCTGTCATAGCCTTCCATGCTTATAACCTTATGCGCACCAACCCTGCCAGGGTGCTTAAGAAGGAGTAGTTTTTTGTGCAGAATCTTATGGTAACAGTATGTTTGCAATCGCATTATGAGATTGCAAACATACCTTACACAAGATGTCAAATACACACCCTTTCTGCTCTGTTGATACTGGAAGCGATTCATTGACAACGTCACAATTGTAAAGATTCTTATCAGTTGTAAAGTTTCTTTACAACTTTCAGATTTCTTAAAAAATAGATAAAGCTTAGATATTCAGTAAGTTAAATATTTTGGCACGCCCGTTGCTCTATTATTTTCAACGTGTAAAGGTGTAAAGCGGCGTATATGTAACTCGGGGACCGGGAATACGTACACTCGGGGACCGGGTTACATACTAAAAGATTGAGATTTAAAGATTTAACCAAATGAGATTTAAAAGTAACATTATTAAGATTTTGTCGTTGGCGTTGGGGCTGGCAATTGGGGTGGTGCTTATTGCTAAGGTGTGTTTTGAGTTGCAGTATGACAAGTTCTATGATGATAGGGAGAGGGTTTATACCATTATGACCGGTTATCAGAGGCATAATGAGGATCCTTTGCAGGCGAATCAGATCAGCGGTGCTGTGGCACCTGGATTCAGGGAGTGTGTACCTGGTGTGGAAGTGGCAACACGAATAACTCCTCTTTTTGACAACCGTAATTATTACACCCAGGATAAAAACAAGCTTACAGCAGATCTTATATTGGCCGATACCTGTTTCTTTGACATCTTCAATAGGGAGATTCTGGCAGGTGATCCTCATAGGATTTTGGGTGAGTGGGGCAAGATGATGGTATCCAATTCTTTTGCCCAGAAATTGGGTGGCGTGGAGAAGGCGATTGGCCAGACATTGTATAATGAATCTTTGCAGAACATTAAGTTTACTGTAGAGGGTGTTTATGAAGATTTTCCACAGAACAGCTCTTTTGGAGATGTGGAACTGATACTCTCTATGACAACATACAATAAGAGCAGTACTGAGAACTGGCTTGGCAATGACAGGTATCGCGGATGGGTTAAGTTGGCCCAAGGGGTAGATCCTGAATCCCTTACTGATGCAATCCATAAGATGCAGGAGCAGAACCAGCCTATGGAGGAGCTTGAGAAAGGTGGATTGAAGTTGTGGTATTATCTTGAGAATTCTGGTAATGACCACTTGTCTGTAAGTACCAACAGGAATATGGTTATTATGCTTTCGTTGGTGGCCCTTATTCTAATTGCAGCTTCTGTGGTAAACTATGTGTTGAATGCTATCTCTTCTGTGGTAAAAAGAGCTAAGGAGGTGGGAGTAAGAAAGTGTTATGGGGCACAAAGTGGCAACATTATGTGGATGCTTTTTAAGGAGGCGGGAGTAAATATGTTACTGTCGGGAATAATGGCTGCTGGAATAATATTGGCTATGCAGGGGTGGATTACCAGATTGTTGGGGGCATCTTTGGAGGGTTTGTTTACTCCGCAGGCGGTGGTTGTGGCGGTTGGGGTTTGTGTTATGGCATTTCTGGTTTCTGCAGTTATTCCAGCTAAAGTTTTTATGGGTATTCCGGTGTCTACAGCATTCAGAAATTATCGGGAATCTAAAAGAAAATGGAAACTTGTTTTCCTTGGGGTGCAGTTTACTTTTACTGTTTTCCTTGCAATTGTTATGATAATTTTTGCCAGGCAGTATGATATGATGCTTAATGATAATTTGGGGTATGAGTATGATAATCTGCTGCTTGTGGATATGCCTGGTGCTAAAGCTGAGGAGTACTTTAAAGTGAATGATGCAATTGCAGCGTTGCCTGTGGTGCAGAAAAGTGCAGTGGCTTCTTCTATTCCTGTTGCTTCTTCGTCGGGAAACAATATTTATTTGCCTGGTGATGAGAGGGAACTCTTTAATGTGGCCGACCAGTATAATTATTCTGAGGGTGCTGCAGAGGTTTTTGGAATTAAGTTTTTTGAGGGAAGGGAGGCTGTTGCTGCAAATGAGGTGGCGGTGAGCCGCAAGTTTGTGGAGAAGATGCAGGAGTTTGCTGATTGGTCTGATGGGGCAATCGGGAAGGGGATTATCCTTACGGAGCATTCTCAGACAAAGGATGATATTTTTACAATTTGTGGTGTGTATGAGGATTATAAGATTGGCGGTGTGTATGTTGATGAGCGACCAAGTATCCGCTTTGCTGCGGTAAGAGGAGATAAGAACCTTTATTTGAGAGGAGTAGCAATTAAAGTACATGAGTTGACACCTGCTTCCATTGCATCTGTGCAAAAAGTTGTGGATGAGTTGCTTCCCGACAGAGAAATTGAGGTTATAGCATATTCAGATGGTATGAAGGAGGCATTTTCTGATATTAAGAATATTAACGATGCAATTCTTTTGGGCGGCCTCTTCTCATTGATTATCTCTCTGATAGGTCTGGTGGGGTACATTAAGGATGAGACTCAGCGCAGAAGTTCAGAGATGGCTGTCCGTAAGATTAACGGTGCAGGTTCTGTGGAGGTCCTAGGCCTGTTTGTGTTTGATGTGTTGAATTTGGCTGCAGTGGCTGTGATTTTGGGTTGCGCTGCCGCATATTTTGTAGGTGATCTGGTACTGCAGAGGTTCGCAGAAAAAATTACCCTCGCCCCTTGGATATTTATCGTAGGCTCCTCAGCCGTTGTGCTTCTGATTGTTGCAATTGTTGTGGTAAACAGCTTGCGTATCAGCTGGGCCAATCCGGTGGAATCGCTAAAAAATGAATAGGAACTCGGTTCTCGGGTTTCGTTTGGCTACTAATAGCTTGATATATAGGGAGATATAAAATAAGGCTTAAGAGCAATTTATTGATAATCAAATATATAGACATAAAGAGGAAGTCGGGGACCGACTTCCGTATTAAAAATCTGATTTATAAACATTTAAATATTTCAAAGTTATGATTAAAGTTACTGATTTAAGCAAGGTTTTTAGAACTGAAGAGATTGAGACAACAGCGTTGAACGGTGTTTCATTTGAGATTAAGGATGGTGAGTTTGTGGCAATTATGGGTCCGTCGGGATGTGGAAAGTCTACTTTGTTGAATATTTTGGGATTGTTGGATAATCCGTCGGGAGGAAGCTATATGTTGTTGGATAGTGAGGTTGGGCAGTTGAAGGAGAAGGAGCGCACCAAGTTCCGTAAGGGCAATATTGGTTTTGTGTTCCAGAGCTTTAACCTTATTGATGAGCTTAATGTGTATGAGAATGTGGAGCTTCCGCTAAGGTATCTGAACATTTCTGCCGGTGAGCGCAAGCAGAAGGTGAATGAGATTCTTAAGAGAATGGGTATTTCGCATAGGGCAAAACATTTCCCTCAGCAGCTTTCGGGTGGTCAGCAGCAGCGTGTGGCAATTGCACGTGCGGTGGTTTCTTCCCCTAAACTTATTTTGGCCGATGAGCCTACCGGTAACTTGGATTCAAAGAACGGTAAGGAGGTGATGGATCTTTTGGCTGAGTTGAATGCAGAGGGTACTACAATTGTAATGGTAACCCACTCTCAGAAAGATGCAGCCGTTGCACAGAGAGTGATTAATCTGTTTGACGGCCAGATTGTGGGTGACGTTAAAAACGAGTTGTAACCCGGTCACCGGGAGTACCTGTACTCGGTTACCGAGTTACATATATGTTACAAATTGTGGTATTGAAAATCAGTGAGTTGTACATTAGGACAACGTCACAAATGTGTATTTTATGAAAAAGCTTACAAAATATTTCAAAGGTTCAAGTTTGCTTAATCTGTTGGGTATGACAGCGGCGTTTGCTGCGCTGTATATTCTGTTAGTGCAGGTGTATTATGATTTGGGGTACAACAAGCAGATTAAGGATGCGGAGCGCATATACATAATGGCAACGCCAAGTTGGTTTGAGGAGGGGCAGTATCAAGTGAATCTGAACCGTCCGTTGCAGAAGGCAATTCTGGAGCAGGCCGGTATGGTGGAGAGCTATGGTGTGGCCTATATTGGCGGGGACGGGAAGAATTATACTCAGGTAGGAGAGGGGGAGGATGCCCGAAAATATCAGATAGGCACTTCGCAGCTTACCAGAGGTGCCCTGGATGTATTTGGTTTCAAGCCTGTAGTGGGAACCTTTGACGGTATGGATAAGGAGGAGACCGTTGCCATAAGTGAGAAGGCTGCAAAAGTGATGGGTGTTGGAGTGGGTGATGCTATCCGTTTAGGAAGCAATAAAACCCCAAAAACCATTGTGGCAGTGTATGAGGATATGCCAATGAACTCAGACTTGAACAATATCCAAATCCTTTTCTGCAATTATCTGGAAACAGAGGGTATGGAGAATTTCAGCGAATGGAGCTACCACCATTTTGTAAAACTTAATACTCCCGACAGCAAAGAGGCTTTTGAGACCCACGCAAAAAAGGTTGTGGAGGAGTACTGGAGCAAGAGGATGGAGAGTGCACCTGACGAGGTAAGGAACAGTACCAGCCAGAGCGAACTTGACAAGCAGATACAAAGGAGTACTGTTACCTTGTTGCCATTTGAGGATATGTATTACAACAAGCAGATATATGCACCTGCAGGGCGTAGTGGCAACAAAACAACTACACTTACCCTGTTGGCCGTATCTATCCTTATTGTTGTGATAACACTTGTCAATTTTGTAAACTTCTTCTTTGCTCAGGTTCCTATGAGGATAAGAAGTGTGAATACCCGCAAGATTCTGGGAAGTTCAAGGGGAGCACTTGTGGGGAGCCTGATGCTTGAAAGTGGTGTGCTGGTGGCGGTTTCCCTTTGTGCAGCTGTGGCTGTTGTAGTTCTGTTCAAAGGATCAACTTATGCCAATCTGATTAGTTGCTCTTTGGCATTTGGGGACAATTTTCCAGTTGTCGGGATGACAATTATTGCAGCTCTTGTTATGACAGCTGCCTCAAGTATATATCCTTCCCTTTATACCACTTCGTTCCCTCCGGCACTTGCCATTAAGGGTGGTTTTGGTACAACCGGTAAGGGTAAAAAACTCAGATACACTCTTATTTGCCTGCAGTTTGTGATTTCAATTTCGTTTGTAATCTGTGCAATGTTTGTAAAGAAACAGCACTCGTTTATGATGAATTACGATATGGGATTCAATAAGGAGTATCTGCTTACTGCTTCGGTTGGAGTGTCTGGTGCAGATAGGGATGCCTTTTCTGATGAATTGCTTAAATCTCCACACATTAAGGATGTGGCTTGGGCTGCCGGCCCGTTGGTAAATACCAGCAGAATGGGTTGGGGGCGTTCGTTCAAAGGGGAGCAGATTAACATAGATTCTTATCCAGTGTCGTGGAATTTCCTCCGTTTTATGGAGATTGATGTTGTGGAGGGGAGGGATTTTACCCAGGCCGATGAACAGTGTGAGAAGGGTGTATTCATTTTCAATCAGATTGCAAAGGACAAGTATGGGATTACCCTTGAGGACAGGATAAGCGGGCATAGCGGAGAGACCGAAATTGCCGGTTTCTGTGAAGATTTCCAGTTCCGTCCATTGCAATATGAACTTAATCCGTTCGCCTTCTATGTGTTTGGAAAGAACCCTTGGTGGGACCTTAATCATCTTTATATAAGAACAGAAGCGGGTGCGACTTATAAAGAGGTAGAAGCGGCGGTTAAGGATGTGATTTTGAAATTCAATCCGGGTGCAAATGTTTCTGAGTACAGAATCAGGTTCTTTGATGAGGAGCTTGGACGCCAGTACCGCAAAGAGAAACAGCTTACAACAATGGTTACATTGTTCACTTTGCTAGCTATTATCATCTCCCTTATGGGTGTGTTCGGGCTGGTTATTTTTGAAACCCAGTACCGCCGTAAGGAGATAGGTGTGCGTAGGGTACACGGTTCATCAGTAGTTGAAATTTTGCAGATGTTCAACCTTAAATTTGCCAAGATGCTGCTTGTATCATTCTTGATTGCATCGTTCATAAGCTTGCGCATTATAGATTATTACTACAGCACATTTGCCCATAGTGCCCCAATCTCAATCTGGGTGTTCCTGTTGGCATTCCTGCTGGTTGCTGTAATTGTATTTGCTGTGGTTACCTTTGGCAGCCTGCGTGCCGCCACCGAGAATCCGGTAAACTCGCTCAAGAGTGAATAATTATACTCAGCGGAAGTCGGGCCTCGGGTTTTGCTGGGTATTTAATCTATTGATAATCTGATTTGTATATAATTGACTTAAAAGCTAATGGGAAGATACTGAGGGGATTAGGGAAGGAACGGAACCCGGGGACCGACTTCCAGGTAAACAGTTGATTATGAGAAGTTATTTAAGATTTATTTCCAGAAATAAAATGTACACTGCCATTGAGGTGGTGGGGTTGAGCATAGCGCTGGCATTTGTGGTGTTCATTGCAGTTTTTGTGGCGGGAGAACTGGGGTATGACAAGGAGCTGAAAGGTACAGAGAATATCTATGTGGGGCACGAAGAGGAATTTGCCATAATGAGCTATACTGTGGGGGATATCCTTAAGGAGTCATATACCGCAGTATACTGGCCAGTTTCCTTAAAGTGGTTCTGGTCGCAGCAATAATTTCAGTTCCAGTTGGCTATTATATTGTAGGAGAATGGCTTGCAGGCTACTCATACCGTATAGGCAACTATTGGTGGCTCTATGCCCTGGCCCTGCTCCTGATTTGCGTTGTAGCAGTAGTCTCCATCAGTTGGCAAGCAGTACGCCTGATGAACTCCAACCCGGTTGAGGAGCTGAAAAAGGAGTAAACAGCGTAAATTTTTATAAAAAAAGATAAATATCACACATTGTAAGGTGTAATTTACGCTGTTTACTGTGTGAATAGTTAATTGTCCCATATTTTTACTCCCGATAATTTTTTAACAATAATGTTCATAAACAAATTGATTCTTTGTATTTATTTAAATGAGAATTAACTTTGTTTATGGAATTTGATAGGAGAAGGATATGGGGCAATTGGCGTTTTTGAAAATGTTCCTGTTTGTATCAATTCCAACTGATATTAATGATAATCGCAGGCATATTCATATTTTTAAAAGGGGATGCAGACATATGCATTCAGTAGCAAAAATATGGATTGAGTCAAATGGGGAAAAATGTATTGAAATTGCAGAATCATCTTTATCATTAAGAGATAATGCAATGTTGGTAGATGCTATTGATAAGCATTGGCTTTTCCTTAATGAGCAGATTACAAAAACATTTGAAGGTAAGAAAACAACAATCAAAAATCTGGAGAAATAATATGTGTAAAATTAAGGATATTAAAACCGGAATTAAGAAATTGGATTTTACTCATTACAGGGGGAAGATGGCAGTCTCTCTTACTGATGGCAGAGTGATTGTTGTCCCTCTTTCACTATTTCCTGATATAAAGAAGTTGCCGCTTAAAGAAAGAAACAAGTGGATGATTCTTGATGGACAGTTTTTTACTTTTGCCAATCTGAGTAAAGTGTATTCCATTAAGGAAATAATGAGTCTGTAACGCAAGATTCTATTCACTTCTGAAAAAGCATTATAACCTAAAAAGAGAATTATTCAGGTGCAGATAATGTGATGTATGGTGTGGCTTAATTTTTGTTTTTGCTCAGTCATTAACCACAATCCCTCCACTTATGAAATGCATCCGACTCTTTTTATTCCTGCTTGCTTCTATTGTTTTACTGTTTAGCGGTGTGACTTCTGCATTCTCGCAAATTTCTTCGAGGGAATTTTTGAATCTGGAAACACTTCCGGACAGCGTGAGGATTTCTTTTTTTGCATATAGTCATGCCCCGGGATTGATAAGGTTCTACAGCTTGGCGGATTGGAACAGATATGAAGGAGAAACGGTTATTGAAGAATATGGCAGCGTTGTAATTGAGGAAGATGAAAAGATATATCCTCTGATGCGGAAGCTTCAGGGAAAAGATACACTTCAGTGTGAGGAACTGCTCAATAAGTCAGGAATAGGGAGGGTGATTGATAATCTTCCCGACAGTTCATTCTACACCCTGTATGATGGTCAATATAAGGATAAGTTGAGGTGGAACTCCCTGCAACGGAATCTCCTGACTCAGGCAATGAGGGACCCTCAGATGAGGGGAAAATGTTTGGAGAGGTACCTTTCCAGATGCAGTTGTGAGGTGGAACTGTTTTTGTCGGGAAGAGAATTGGGTAAAATTGAATTGTATGGGAAAGATGCACCTGTGGATATCTGTCTTTATGGAATGGATCTTATGAGGCTGATTGTTAATGAGTTTGTGGACTCCAATCCTCGGGATTTCCATAAGTTGGGATGGTATGATTATCCTGATCACTTCACCAACCTTGCAGAGCACTTTGAAATAGAGGAGAAATTCTTGTTGCTTGACTATGGCAATACCGCCAGAGGAGGAAAATATACAGATAATCTTAACAGGGAATATGTTGCATCCCTCAGACTCAGGGAGCCGTTTCAGAAAATGGATAAGGTGGCTTACCCTAATGTGCGGATTCTGTATTCAGCAACTGAATCTGATAAGGGGTTGCAACGTGTGCCCAATCTACATAAAAAAGCCCGTAAAGTAGTAGAGCGGGTATTGAATGTGCCGTTTTTTTCTAAACGGGTGGAGCAGAAAGGAGAGCGACTGAATGTGTGGTTCTTCAATGACCGCAACGTAAATGACTATCTGGTCTCACTTGTTGCAGAGAGGACTGCAGAGTTGGGCATAGGGGAGAAGGAATTGCAGCACTCTATCCTTGTGGAGTTCCCCTCACGCAAACCGGATATGTATCTCATGCTGCCGGACAACCGGATCATACTTCTAATAGAGGATGGCTACAGGTATAATTATGGAGTATTGAAAGAGTTTGTAACTCTCCCAGATTCAATTGAGATTCATTGGAAATCAGAGGGTGAGGTGGATATACCCAATATCCAGAAGTCCGGATTCTGGAGCGGATGGGTGGATTTGTTCACATATGGACACTCGGAAAAACCGTATACTGTTCTTCTTCCCAGCGAAATAGAGCAAGTTTATGCGGCCATATCGGATAAGGATGTGAACCAAGTGGATTTGGAGGAGTTTGGCCTCGCCCCGGGGTGGGTGAGGAGAAATGCGGGGAAGATATGGGAGATGTGTGCAAACTACAATCAAAGGGACGTGTATTACAAGAGGTTCAGTATGAACAGAGAGCAGGAGAAGTTTTTCAGAAACTCTTTTTCTGACCCTTCAAACCTGAAAAAATATTTGCTTCAGATTCTTAAAGGTGAACCTTGGGATGTTTATAATGCTGTGAATGAATTTACAGCAGTTATACATTGGAGCGGTGGGGAAAAGGATACTTTACTGTCGGGAAGAGACTTTTTTGCCCATAATCTTTACCCTTATGTGCAGGATGTGTGGAAGGGGGCTGCTGAAACCCATATGCCGCAGGGGACTGCCCTATACAAGAGAATGCTGGATTTGTGGCTGCTGGAGCATAATGTACAGTTGCACAAGTTGGGCCGGGAGGATATTAAAGGGCAGATAAGGGAATTGGAGAGAGATTTTAAGGTCGTGGAGGCTGGGCAGCTTATGGATTTTGGCATGGGCGGGGGCGTTTATGTGAAAAATGATGTTCCTGCCTATTATGCCCTGCTCCGTACTGATGATATGCCGGAGTATATGGAGTTCAAATATATTTTTGAGAAGCGGGAGGGAAAATTTCCGAAGTTTGAGAATTTACGGAGAGACTTCAGAGGTATAATTGACAAATTAAAGGGGATACCTTTTATACAAAAGCTCCTGGGTGAGGGGTATCTCAAAATATTGGTATCTTATGTTAATGATTCTCTGATGTCTGACTATCAGATTGAACGTAATGAGGGGCATAATTCCAGAGAAATTTTTGAAGACAATCCAAGTTTCAAGGGGGCCCTGGAGAGAGGAGAATGTATATATGTTGAGGCTGTAAAGCAGTGGACAGATTATAGGGAGAAGCCTGGGGATGACACCATTGCGCGTTATCTTATACACAGTTTTGTAGTCTCTCCAACTGACAAAATTCTTGTCTCGGTTTTTGGGAACAGGTTCATCTACAATACGGAATACAGGTACAAAAATTCTTCTACCTGGGTGGTAAACTCCCAGGGGCATACCTGGATGGCTCCGCGATATGGCAACTATAACAACAGTACATTGCTGGATTTGGAGGGAAATGTTGTAAATTGAATTTTGCGGAGTTTTGTATCCCCCTTCATTCGGACTTTTTGAACATTCAGCCCCCCTTTTCCGTTAAGTGATAAACATCTTAAAAGATTCACTTATGGAAAAGGAGAAACACAACCTATTTACAGAGTTGCAGCGCAGGAGTGCAGCAGCACAGGTGCAGGATAAGGGGAGGGCGGATTTGCAGTGCAGATTAACCTCAGATAATGGCCGCCCGGTGGCGGATAACCAGAATGTACAGACAGCGGGCCTCAGGGGGCCTATGGTTTTGCAGGATCCGTGGTTTATTGAGAAACTTGCACATTTCGACCGCGAGGTTATCCCAGAGCGCCGTATGCACGCCAAGGGTTCAGGGGCGTATGGTACATTTACTGTAACCCACGATATTACAAAATACACCCGGGCCTCTATCTTTAGTGCTGTGGGGAAGAAAACAGAGTGTTTTGTGAGGTTTTCTACTGTGGCAGGGGAGAGGGGAGCGGCTGATGCGGAGAGGGATATACGCGGTTTTGCAATGAAATTTTATACAGATACCGGCAATTGGGATTTGGTGGGGAACAACACCCCGGTATTTTTTTTACGTGACCCTTTGAAATTTCCGGATCTTAATCACGCAATAAAAAGAGATCCCAGAACCAATATGCGCAGTGCAAACAACAACTGGGATTTCTGGACCCTCCTTCCGGAGGCTCTGCATCAGATTACAATTACTATGAGTCCGCGTGGAATTCCCTATTCTTACCGCCATATGCACGGTTTTGGAAGTCATACATACAGTTTTATAAATGCAGAAAACAAACGTATCTGGGTTAAATTTCATCTGCGTACAATGCAGGGGATAAAGAATCTTACAGACCAGGAGGCAGAGGCAATAATTGCCAAGGACAGGGAGTCTCACCAGAGAGACCTGTATGAAAGCATTGAGCGTGGAGATTATCCCCGCTGGCTGTTTCAGGTACAGCTGATGACCCTTCAGCAGGCAAAGGAATACCGCATTAACCCGTTTGATCTTACAAAAGTGTGGCCGCACGGAGATTTCCCTCTACACGATGTGGGAATTCTGGAGCTTAACCGTAACCCGGAGAATTACTTTGCAGAGGTGGAGCAAGCTGCCTTCAACCCACAGAATATAATAGATGGAATAGGTTTTTCTCCCGACAAAATGCTTCAGGGTCGCCTCTTCTCATATGGGGATGCACAAAGGTACCGCCTGGGGGTAAATCTGCACCAGATACCTGTAAACCGTCCACGATGCCCTGTACATTCATACCACAGGGATGGTGCAATGAGGGTAGATGGCAATTATGGAGCTGCCCTTGGATATGAACCAAACAGCTATGGAGAGTGGAGAGACAACCCTTGGATGAAGGAGCCACCTTTAAACATTACTGGAGATGTATTCAACTACCCAGAGAGGGAGTATGATGAAGATTATTACTCACAACCTGGAGACCTCTTCCGTCTTATGCCTGCAGAAGAGCAGCAGCTTCTGTTTGAAAATACCGCCCGTGCAATGGGAGACTGCGCCACTTTCATAAAGGAACGCCATGTCAGAAATTGCTATATGGCAGATCCTGCATACGGAGAAGGGGTTGCAAAGGCCCTTGGGTTAGTATGAAATTTTGCTACCTTTGTAGTAAGCAAAAAGTTGAAAAATGGCAACCAGAATCAAAGGCAGGATATTAGTAGTTGACGATAATGCAGGAATTAGGGGAGCATTGAAAATATTGCTCCCCATGCATTTTACAGATGTGGAACTTATCTCCACGCCCAAGGAACTTATTTCTAAAATGCAGGATTTCAGGCCAGATGCAGTGCTTTTGGATATGAATTTCCATACAGATATCAACACAGGAAATGAGGGGCTGTTCTGGTTGGCAGAGATAAAGAAATACTTTCCGGCAACAGAGGTGGTTCTTTTTACCGCTTACGCAGATATACAGTTGGCTGTAGAGGGGATGAAACGGGGTGCATTTGATTTTGTTGTAAAACCGTGGGAGAATGAAAAACTTGTAGATATCCTGAATAAAGCCATTCAGAAAAATCTGAAAGATACCCAAACACAATACTCCCAGTCACATTCTGTCCTTCCCGACAAAATGTTATGGGGTTCTACCCCTCAGATGCAGGGAATAAGGAAGACAGTGGAGAAGATAGCCCCAACCGATGCAACAGTACTTGTTACTGGAGAGAACGGTACAGGTAAAGATGTTCTGGCAGGTGAAATTCATCGGCTCAGTGAGAGGTTCAGCCGCCCGATGGTAAGTGTGGATGTGGGGGCCATTACCGAAACCCTTTTTGAAAGTGAATTGTTCGGACACGTAAAAGGGGCGTTTACCGATGCACATACAGACCACATAGGCAAGTTTGAGCAGGCCAACGGAGGAACTCTGTTCCTGGATGAGATTGGCAATATCCCGTTGCACCTGCAGGCCAAGCTGTTAAGAGTGTTGCAGAACCGCTATATCACTAAGGTAGGAGATTCAAAGCCGATACCTGTAGATATACGTCTTATCTGTGCAACCAATATGGATATTGAGCAGATGATAAGGGACGGCAAGTTCAGGGAGGATTTGTATTATCGCATTAATACAATGCATATACATTTGCCGCCGTTGCGTGAACGTACAGATGAAATTAAGGAGCTGGCCATAAATTTTATGGGCAGATATTCAGAGAAATACCGCAGAAATGTTTCAAAGATAGATTCCCAAGCTCTTGCGGCACTTAAGCAGCACCGTTGGAACGGAAATATAAGGGAACTCAAGAACTCAATTGAAAAGGCTGTAATTATGAGTGAGGGAAATACTCTTACCTTGCAGGATTTGCAGTTCAGCATTCATCTTCCTTGCAGCCCAATCTCAGGAAATGTGTCATCATTGTCATCTGCCGGTATCAGCAATGGGGGAGCATCGGTGGATTCTGGGTACAATGGTGAAACCCTTGAGATGCAGGAGGAGAAGACAATCAGGGCTGCAATGGAAAAATGTGGGGGGAATCTTTCAATGGTTGCCAAATCGCTTAACATTTCACGCCCTACACTCTATGCAAAATTAAAGAAGTACGATATATAATTATCGGGATGATAAAGATAATTCTCATATTGCTTGTGGTGGCTGTACTGGTTTTCCTGTATACAATTTATTTGTGGCGCCGGACAAATGGGAAACTTACCTATATGCTTGATTCATTGGATAATGATGATGTGAATTTTAGGTTTAGGGAGAGGCTTTTCTTTAATGTGTCACTCAATAAGACTCTAAACCGCCTGCGGGGTATTTATGAGAAAAGGCGTACGGAGCTTAGGGAACAGGAACAGTATTTTGCCCATATGCTGGAGAATGTGCAAACCGGAATTGTGGTAACTGATGAGAGCGGGCGCATTTCTTTTTACAATAATTTTGCAAAAGTGCTGCTGGGTATGGAACAACTGTCTCACCTTAGACAATTGCGTAGGGTAAGTGATTCATTGTATGAGACTTTTGCTAATGTCCAACCGGGTACGGCGCAAAAAGCCAGCTACTACAATGAGAGTTCAAAAATTAATATCCTATTATCTGCGTCCCACGCGACACTAAAGGGAAGCGCTGTTAAAATTATTTCTTTCAGTAATATAGATTCTCCTTTGAACGAAAACCAGGAGGAGAGCTGGAACAAACTGACCAGAGTGCTTACCCACGAAATTATGAATACAATCACCCCAATTGTGTCGTTGAGTGATACCCTTAACAAATGTGCGGTGCAGGACTCTTTGGACAATAACTATATCTCAGGTCTGGAGACAATTTCTGCATCCTCCAAAGGATTGCTCAGTTTTGTGGAGTCGTACAGGAGCCTTACCCGAGTGGCAGCACCAATCCGCAAATCTTTCCAGGTGAGTGAACTGGTTGAAAGAGTATTCCAACTTACCGCTCCATATACCGCAGAGGTTGGAGTGCAGACTCTTTTTGTGGAGCGTACTCCCGATGTGCTCCTTTGGGCAGATGAGAACCAGATAGCCCAGATTCTCATAAATCTTGTAAAGAATGCAGCACAGGCAGGTGCTACCCGCATAGAAATCTCTACAGATCTGGATTCTCTGGAGAACGTGGTAATTGAGGTGAGCAACAATGGATCCCCAATCAGCAAGGAGGGGCAGGAGGAGATATTTGTCCCATTTTATACCACCAAGCAGGAAGGGACAGGTATTGGGCTCTCTCTTTCCCGACAAATTATGCGCCTGCACAACGGCACCCTAACTCTTACCCGTTCAGATTCCACAGCTACTGTGTTTGCACTTATTTTTAAATAGAGGTCTTTAAAAACAGGCCAGAGTTATTGGAACTGGCTGGCCTCTTCCCACACGCAATCATCTGTAGAGTACCACAGGTGAGATACTTCCTGGAGTATCTTTTCTTTGATGTGTTCCGCTTTGGCTACACAGATACTCCCTTGGTGTTCTGCTCTGCAGACAAAGCGCATCAGATTCTTAAGGATACCAATGGCATCCCTTTCGTAGCCGTTTTTGCGGCAAAAAATAGCAAAGTCAAGGACTTGCTGGAGCCCTTTAGGGGTGGAGTAGAGGTGCTCCAAGTTAAACTTTTCTGCACAAATGAGCTCTTTTAGAAATTTTGGAGCCAACTCAAGCTCTCCGTCAGTGTTGCAGATTGCAACTTTTTCGAGTATGATTTTACCCATAAAAAAATGACACAAAGGTTTTTTCCGGCCTTAAGGCCAGCTCCTTTTGTGTCATCTCATTTTAAGTGCCCAGAACAAGACTCGAACTTGCACACCGTAACCGGCACCACCCCCTCAAAGTGGCGTGTCTACCAATTCCACCATCTGGGCTTGTTGCTCCCCGGCCCGCAGGGAGCCGTTGAACGGGTGCAAATATAAGCAGTTTTTTTTACCTCTACAAAACGTTTTTACATAAAAATTGGTTATATTAGCAGACGAATAACATTTAAACAATCTAGCTATGGTAGAGCTATACGAAAGCCGCATTAACCAAACTGAAGACTTACTTGACATTGCTGATTTTCTAACTGAGGAACCTCAGTACAAGAAAAGTGTTTTAAAATACATAGATAATCCTTTTGATGCTGATATTGAACGTATTGGAAAAGGTACTTTTACGTTGGGCATCTCCAAGGCAGAATCTCCGTCATTAGACAAGCTTGATCCTGCAACTGCAGTGACAAGGGCAACAACCGAGGCCCTTACCAAACTTGCTTGTACTGGAGCCCGTTTCCTTACCACAAAAAATTCTGATGACAGACGCATTAATGCTCTTGGCCTTATTAAAGACAAGAAGAAAGTTACTTCAATGGCATTTGATGCAAAGGGAGATACAATATATCTTGTTGGAAAACTCGATGACGAGAATGATTTCCAGTTCAATAACAATACTTTGGATGTGATTCGTAAGGCAATAGAGAAAGACCTTATTACAAGTGCCCATCACATTTCGTCCAACGGACTTTTTATATCGTTGCTTGAGGCTTGTGCCCCTAATGAACTTGGATTTGACATCACTTCAGATGCAGAGCTTGAAGACAAGGAGTTCCTGTTTGGTTACAGCAGATATCTTGCAGTAATTACAGTAAATGACACTCAGGAGAATGATCTTGTAGATTTTCTATTTAATGAAAATGTCCCGATAACACTTCTTGGACACGTAACTAAAGGGGAGCTTAGAATGGATGACCTTTCTTTTGGGTACATAAACGACTATATTCCTGAGTAATGGATGCTGCAGGGTCTGGCATTTGGCAAATAATCTCTGCGGTTCTCTATATAATGAACCTTTTTCTGGCAGTTTATGCTGCCACCTCTATGATTATGCGCCGTCAGGACCCTGTAAAGACACTATCCTGGGTTATTGTGCTGGTCCTGCTTCCATACGTGGGACTGGTACTCTATTTCTTTTTTGGAATGCATTACCGCAAAAAAAGGCTCTATTCATTTAAGGGAGATGCAGATTACCGTCTTAGAAGGGAAATGTCTGCACAGCAGGCCATTTATATAAAGGATAATCCCAGTGTCTTGGGAGATCTTGAGCCGTACAAGAAAATTATTTACCAGAATCTCCGTAACAGTTATACTCCTGTAGAGGAGAACTCTTCAATAGATTTTTACTTTACTGGAAAGGAGTCTTTGGATGCAATGTACAACGCCATACGGCAGGCAGAGTCGCACATTCATTTGCAGTCATATATTTTTGAGGATGACCGTATAGGAAACAAGTTTGCAAAGCTCCTTATGGATAAAGCCCAGGAGGGGGTTGAGGTTAGGGTAATATATGACGGTATGGGAAGCATTTCTCTAAAGAAAGAATTTGTAGAGCAGATGAAGGCATCGGGAGTAGAGATGTTATGTTTTGCAAAAGTCACATTGCCACTCCCAACTTCAAAGGTAAATTACCGCAATCACCGTAAGATTCTGGTGGTTGACGGTAAGGTGGGATTCCTTGGTGGAGTGAATATTGCAGACCGTTACTTTTATGGCAATGAACAGGGGGCGTGGCACGACACACATATGAAGGTGATGGGAGAGAGTGTGGTTTCCCTGCAGACATCTTTTTTCTTGGACCGGTACTTTATCCTTAACCGCAAAATCCGCAAGCGCAAGAAGTATTTTCCACAACTGGATATCAGCAAGAGCAGAGAACAGGAGGAGGGGCGCAAGATTGCAACTCAAACTGTTGTATGTGGTCCCGACAGCAATTGGGCAAGCATAATGCAGTGTTTCTTCAGTGCCATAACGGTTGCCCGCAACCATATTTACATTGTCTCCCCTTACTTTACCCCAAATGAATCAATTCTGAATGCAATAAAAATTGCTGCACTGGGAAACATTGATGTGAGAATTATGCTTCCCGACAAATCCGACACCCGTTTGGCCCATTACAGCACAATGTCTTATATAAGTGAACTACTGGAGGCTGGGGTAAAGATTTATCTTTTTAAGAAGGGATTCAATCACTCCAAGGTGGTGTGTATAGATGGGGAGGTGAGCATTGTGGGGTCCGCCAATATGGATATGAGGAGTTTTGAACATAATTTTGAAATACTTTCTGTAATATATGACAAAGAGTGTACATCGGTAATAGAGAGACAATTCATTACTGATGCCCAGGCTTGTACGCAGTTAAATGCAAGTGAATGGGCAAAGAGGGGCAGAGAACAGAAAATTGCAGAGAGTGTGGCCCGGTTATGTGCGCCGTTGCTGTAAAAATGTTACATTTGTCGGGAAGAAAAAGAAAAATCAAACAAATTATAAACTTAAAATTTAACTTATGGAAACAACAAAGAAAAATTATGCGTTGCCTATAGCAATTATGTTTGCTTTGTTCTTTATGATTGCCTTTGTTACAGGATTGCAGAATCCGTTTGGCGTTATTGTAAAGAACCAGTTTGGGGCAAGTGATTTCCTTTCACAGCTTGGTAACCTTGCCAACTTTATTGCTTATGCTTGTATGGGTATCCCTGCAGGTTATATGTTAAGCAAAATTGGTTACAAGAAAACTGCTCTTCTTGCAGTGGTAATTGGTTTTGCAGGTGTGGCTGTAACATTTGTATCGGGAAAAGCAGAGAGCTTTGGCATCTATTTGTGTGGTGCTTTTGTTTCTGGTTTCTCTATGTGTATGCTTAACACTGTTGTAAACCCTATGCTCAATACACTTGGTGGCGGTGGAAACAAAGGAAACCAGCTTATTCAGTTTGCTGGTGTATGTAACTCTTCTGCGGCTACAATAGTTCCTGTACTTGTAGGTTACCTTATGGGTTCAAATGAGGCTGCAAGAACAATTGCAAAAGCTAACCCTGCATTGTTCATTGCAATGGGAATTTTTGCATTGGCATTTGTAGTGCTTGCAGTTTCAAATATTCCTGAGCCTGCATACGAGAGCGCTTCTAAAGAGGAGAAACCTGCTGCAGGTGGCAAGAAATACAGCGCTATGAGCTTCCGCCATTTTGTGCTTGGTATCATTGCAATCTTCATTTATGTGGGTGTTGAGGTTGGTATTCCAAATATCAGCAACCTTTATATGACTCAGGAGTTGGGTATAGACCCTGCTATGGCTGGTAGCCTTGTTGGTACTTACTGGTTCCTTATGCTTGTCGGACGTCTTGTAGGTGGTACTATTGCTGGTAAAGTTTCAAGTAAATCTATGCTTACAGCTGTTAGCGGTATAGCCCTTATTTTTGTATTGGCTGCAATCTTTACTCCAGTACAGAGCAAAGTTATGATGCCGGTATTCCAGTCAGACATCTCATTTGGTATGGTAAATGTTCCTGCAAACATAATGTTCCTTGTACTTTGCGGTTTGTGTACCTCAGTTATGTGGGGCGGCATCTTCAACCTTGCAGTTGAGGGCTTGGGCAAATACACAGCAGCAGCTTCAGGTATCTTTATGGTAATGGTTTGCGGTGGTGGTATCCTTCCTGCAATCCAGGGTTTTGTAGCAGATGCAACTTCATACGTAACCAGCTACTGGGTAGTTGTAGCAGGATTGGGTTATTTGATGTTCTATGCATTGGTTGGTTCTAAGAATGTTAATAAAGATATTCCTACTGAATAATTTTTAATGTCACTCAAAAGAGAAAATTCTGCGTTACGCTCACTGCAGAAATCCTCATTTACCATAGTAAACTCCGGTTTCTGCAGTTTCGCAAGCCTTGAATTTTCTCCCTTGAGCGCCATTATGGATAAAGAGGCAATTAAAAATTGTAATTTATGGAAAACAAAGATTATGTAGTTGGTGTGGATATTGGAGGCCAGACCACAAAAATTGGAATAGTGGACAGAAAGGGCAATATTGTTGTTCAGACAGTTATTGGCTCAAAATATAAAGCCGGTGAGGCAGGGATTTTTATTCAGTCAGTATGTGATACCATTAGAGAACTCTCTAAGGAGGTTGGCTTTGAGAATATTCAGGGCATTGGTATCGGAGCCCCTAACGGTAACTATTACAAAGGTACCATTGAGGATGCTGCAAATCTTGAATGGGCAAAAGGTATTGTTGTAGAGCTTGCAAAAGAGGTATCACTTGCTTTGGACAATCTTCCTGTAACTGTTACAAATGATGCTAATGCCGCAGCAGTTGGCGAGATGACATACGGTGCAGCAAGAGGTATGAAAAACTTCATTATGATTACCCTGGGAACCGGTGTAGGATCTGGTATTATCATTAACGGTGAGCTTGTTTATGGCCACGACGGTTTTGCCGGAGAGCTTGGTCATGTAACTGCAGTAAGACACAACGGCCGTCCTTGCGGTTGCGGTAAAAAAGGTTGCTTGGAAACTTACTGCTCTGCAATAGGAGTTGCCCGCACAGCAGGTGAGTGGCTGGAGCTTTCAGATGAGCCTTCACTATTGCGCGAGGTGGAGAATATCACCTCTAAAGATGTGTTTGAGGCTGCCCAGAAAGGCGATGCCCTTGCACTTAAGATATTTGAGTTTACAGGCAAGAAGCTTGGTGAGTCATTTGCAGACTTTGTAGCTTTCAGCGCCCCTGAAGCAATTGTAGTGTTCGGAGGCCTTGCCCGTGCCGGAGAATTCATCTTCAAACCTATCCGCGAGGCAATGGAGGCCAATATGGTATCTATCTGGAAAGGCAAAGTGAAACTCCTTCCAAGTGCCCTTAAGGAGAGCGATGCAGCAATCCTTGGTGCGTCTGCGTTGGCGTGGTAGTTTCCCTCCCGACAGCATATGTCCGGACCTCTTTGTGGGGCCCGGACATTTTTTTCTGCGCACCCATAGGCACCATTTCATGCGCAGAATCTTCAAAAGGAACATCCAGAGCATAAAATGAGCGTTTTCTTGGCGCAGAAGGTAGTTGAAGACGTAAATTTTCTAGGCATATATGCATATACTCCCAAAAAAAGTGATAACTTTACGAAAATTTACCCAAACTAAAATGCAAAAGTTTGATTACATAGTTGTAGGTAGCGGACTTGCAGGGTTATATGCGGCGTATAAGGCTTCATTTAAGGGGAGCGTTGCTGTAATAACCAAATCATTTGTAAGGGAGAGCAATTCATTTAATGCCCAGGGCGGAATTGCGGCCGTTACTTCTTTTGAGGATGATCCTCAAATTCACAAATCAGATACTTTAATTGCCGGCAGGGGGTTGTGTGAAGATTCGGTTGTGGATGTGCTGGTAAATGAAGGCCCAACCAGGATTCAGGAGATTATAGCAGACGGAATGCAGTTTGATACTGTAAACGGAGCCCTTGCCCTTGGCTTGGAGGGTGGGCATCACAAGAGGAGGATTCTGCACGCCGGAGGCGATTCTACAGGGCGCTGGATAACGGAATTTGTAATCTCCAAAGTTGAGGAGAAAGAGAATATAAAGGTGTTTGAGAATACTTCGCTGCTCGATCTTCTTGTAGAAAACGGAGAATGTTATGGCGTCCGTTGCTGGACAGAGAATCCAGCTTTGGGAGAGAGCAGGCACGAGAAGGAGAAAGGGTGCGAAGTGCTCATATATGCAAACAATGTTTTCTTAACGTCGGGAGGAACATCTGCAATTTATGCAAGAACAACAAATCCTCAGACAACAATCGGAGACGGACTGGCAGTTGCATACAAGAATGGCTGCAGGATTATGGATATGGAGTTCATCCAGTTCCACCCGTCGGGATTATACATAAAAGATTCTTCAAAGGCATTTCTTATAAGTGAGGCTGTAAGGGGAGAGGGGGCGCATCTTATTGGTAAGGACGGCAAAAGGTTTATGGTTCCTATCCACGAACTTGCAGAACTTGCTCCAAGGGATATTGTGGCCCGTTCAATCTACAAACAGATGTACAAAGACAATATGCCTTATGTGATCCTTTCACTTAAACATCTCAACAGTGAGGAGATTCTCAGCCGGTTCCCTTCAATTGCTGCAAAATGCAAGGAGTTCGGGTATGACCTTACCCAGGAGATTCCGGTTGCTCCGGCAGCACATTATACAGTTGGTGGTGTGGTTTCAAATGTTAACGGCAGAACAGACATTAAGAGACTTTATGTTTGCGGTGAGATAGCAGCTACTGGAATTATGGGCGCCAACAGATTGGCTTCCAACTCTTTGCTTGAGTGTCTTGTGTTTGCAAACAGAGCTGTTGAGGATTCTGTAAAGAATGGTGAGCCTGTAAAAATGCCTGCATTCAGAGAAGAGTATTACAGAGATGAAACAAATGCTCCGTTCTACCAGGAACTTAAAGCCAAAGTTTCTGAGATTATGAATGCCCACGCAGGTATTGTAAGGAGCCAGGAGGGATTGCAGGAGGGATTGCGCAAGATAGAGGAGCTGGCAACTGAGCTTATGATGAGCAGAAAGGTTGTCTCAACTGTTCCGGTTAAGGAGTATTACGAGGATGCCGCCTGGAGACTTCTTATTGTAGCTTCCCTAATTATGAATCCTGCACTGCAGAGAAAAGAGAGCAGGGGAGGTCACTACAGAGAGGATTACCCTTGTACAGATGAGGGGTACGAGGTGCACTCAATACAGCAGATGGGGCAGGAGATTACCACTGTTCCGGTAAACCGCGGGTACTTGAACTTCTAAAAACTTTCTCTTCCCGATAGCAATAAAATTATTTAAGATATGATACAATACGAAAATTTGATTGAGAAACTGATAGACCTTGGCCTTGAAGAGGATATCAATACAGGTGATGTTACAACCGATTCCATTATTCCTGAATCTATGAATGCTGTTGCAACAATGACAGCAAAACAGGATGGTGTAATTTCTGGTATTGAGGTTATAAAAAAGGTTTATGAGAGATTCCAGAAAGATATAGTTTACACACCATATTTCAAGAACGGAGACCACGTTAAGAAAGGTGATGTGCTTCTTAAGATTGAGGCTTCATATCCAACCCTTTTGAAAGGTGAGAGACTTTCATTGAACATTTTCCAGAGGATGTGCGGTATTGCAACTGAAACTGCAAAATATGTAAAAGAGCTTGTTGGAACCTCTACCGAGCTTTTGGATACCCGTAAAACAGCACCGGGCTTGCGTGTGTTGGACAAGATGGCTGTAAAAGATGGTGGCGGTACAAACCACAGAATGGGCCTTTACGATATGGCAATGATTAAAGACAACCATATTAAAATGGCTGGCGGCATTACCAAAGCTGTAGAGCAGGTTAGAAGCAATATTCCTGCAACTATAAAGATTGAGGTGGAGACCACAAATCTTGCAGAGGTAGATGAGGCCATTGCAGCAGGTGCAGACATCATTATGCTTGACAATATGGACAATGCAACAATGACCAAGGCTGTACAGACAATAAAGGCATCGGGAAAAGCAATCAAGACAGAGGCTTCCGGCAATATGAGCATTCCTCGCCTTGTTGAGGTTGCCGCTACAGGTGTAGACTACATTAGTGTAGGTGCCCTTACCCATACAGTTAAAGGTATGGATATTAGTATGAACATTCAAGTAGAAAAATAAGGTATATGACAAAACAGGAGCTTGTACAGAAGATAGAAGAGCTTAAAAAACAGAAAAATGCAATAGTGCTGGCCCATTACTACTCCAATCCCGATGTGCAGGATGTAGCAGATTTTCTGGGTGATTCCCTTGAACTTTCACGCAAGGCAGGTACAGCAGATGCAGATATTATAGTTTTTGCCGGAGTGCATTTTATGGCAGAGACTGCAGCCCTCATATCTCCACAGAAAAAAGTACTTGTTCCCGCTTTGGGGGCAGGATGTACCCTTGCAGACGGCGTAACCGGCAAAGACCTTGCAGCGTGGAAAGAGGCTAACCCTAACGGTACAATTGTAAGTTATGTAAATACCACAGCAGAAGTTAAGGCACATACAGATATCTGCTGTACCAGTGCAAATGCCCTTTCAATTGTAAAAGGCCTTCCGGCAGATTCAAAAGTATTTTTTGTTCCCGACAAAAACTTGGGGTCATACATAATGTCCCAAACAGGACGCCAGATGGAACTTTACAACGGATGCTGTAAAGTGCACGACCAGGTTGATACCCAAATGGTGTTGGATATGATGGCCAAATACCCTGAAGCAGATGTCCTTATCCATCCTGAGAGTGCCTGCTCAAGCGACCCTGTAATCCTTGAGAACCCTAACTGCTATATGTACTCAACATCGGGCATTTTGAGGCACGCAACCCAGAGCCCTAAAAAACAGTTCATTATAGCAACCGAGGTGGGCACACTTCACAAGTTGCAGAAAGATAATCCAGGTAAGGAATTTATCCCTGTTTCAGAAAAAATAGTTTGCCAGTATATGAAACTTGCCACCCTTGAGGCAGTTTACGAGGCGTTGAGGGATGAAAAATTTGAGGTGAAAGTGCCACAGGAGATATCCGGAAGAGCATTGGAACCTATTACTTTAATGATGAGCAAATAATTATGAAAAAGATAGTATTTTTAGATGCAGATACAATAGGAGGAGACATCTCCCTTGGGCCTATTGCAGCACAAGGCGAGCTTGTAACATACCCATTTACAAAACCTGAAGAGGTATTTGAGAGAATTAAGGGAGTTGATGTAATCATTACCAACAAGGTAATTATAGGGAAAGAGCAGATTGATGCTTGTCCTACCCTAAAACTTATCTGTGTTGCTGCAACCGGTACAAACAATGTGGATATCCCTTATGCAAACAGCAAAGGTATTCCTGTAAAAAATGCTATTGGCTATTCAACAGAGAGTGTAGTTCAGGTAACCTTTGGAATGGTTCTTTCTATGGTTGGCCAGATGCAGTACTTCGATAACGCAGTAAAGAGCGGCAACTACTCAAAAGGGCCTTCATTTACAGATGTAAGCAAAGTGTTCTGGGAGCTTAAAGGGAAGAAATACGGAGTTGTAGGTTTGGGTAACATTGGCGGAAAAGTAGCTAAAATTGCCCAGGCATTTGGAATGGATGTGGTTTATTATTCAACCAGCGGTAACCCTCACTCAGATGAGTTCAAAGCAGTTTCTCTTGAGGAGCTTATGTCACAGTGCGATGTAATCTCTGTTCACTGCCCGTTGAACGAGCGTACCAATAATCTTATTACATATGATAAATTGAAGCTAATGAAGCCTACTGCATACATCTTCAATCTTGGCCGTGGAGGCATCATAAATGAGGCAGATTTGGTGGCAGCTCTAAATGACGGCCTGTTGGCAGGTGCCGGAGTGGATGTATTTGCAAAAGAGCCGCTTCCGCTTGATTCACCTTACTTTAAGGTTGCAGACCCTTCAAAGATTCTTCTTACCCCACATATTGGTTGGGCAAGCCAGGAGGCAAGAACTTGTCTTGTGGAGAAAATTGCAGAGAATATCAGGAACAACTGATTTGAAATATGAAAATATCAAAGACTATACTTATGGCCACAGCAATGCTATTTGCATTTGTGGCCATTTCTTATGCCCAGGAGAGGGATGAGAAAGCACACAACTCATACGGATACTACAAAGATGTCTTTATGGATGCCGGCATAAATCTCACCTCCAAAAAAGACCTCCCTTCAACAAGATTTCTTGGACTCTCAATGGAAGCATTTATCTCCGCATCACACGATCCTGTGAACGAGCTCACCATAATGGATACGATAATCCAGAAGGAGATGATTTGCGGCAATCCTTGGGATGAGAATGGAATTCTCCTTTATCCCGACGGGGAACCCCGTTTCAGGGTGATTTATATGAACGGAGGAAGAGCAACACTGCACGGAGGCTCACTTACCCCAAAAGGTAGGGAGAATATCCGCAAATTTGTAGAAAACGGAGGCTCTTATGTAGGCACTTGTGCCGGATTCTTCATCTCTTCAAATGGTGTTTACAAAGAGGGTGAAGAGTATGCTCCAAATGAAAATTACCTTTCCATTTGGCCAGGTACCACCCACACCACCGGTTTGTATGATAGTTATACTGCAATGCACGTAGTTGAGGGAAGTCCGTTGCTAAAATATTTCCAGTTTGGAGGAGACGGAAGGGTAGACAGCCTTTACCATTGGGGTGGAGCGTATGCTTACTACGGAGAAGGTGGTATTATCCCAGAGGGGACAGAGCCCCTTATGAGATATGTATACGACACAGTTGCTGCAGATGCACCTACCAGACATATGCACAATCAGGTCAGTTCATTGGCTTACAAGAAATCTGCTGAGAGCGGAAGAGTTGTTGTTACAGGTTCGCACCCGGAGTCCATAACTTCAGGTGACCGTCTGGAGTATATGTCAGCAATGATGCTCTATGCAATGGACGGCAATGGTATTCCAGATGTAAAAGGGAATCTTGTGCCAGGCCAGCTGCGTGAAATGAACAAATCTACAAAGGATGCAGATCCTGCTTTCACTAAAATTGGAGACAAACAGTATCATCATTTTACAGTAAATGTTCCGGAAGGAACTTCCAGAATGGTTGTTTCTCTTGGAGGTTATGAGAAACAGGACAATTTCAACCTTTCACTTCTTGCCAGGGGGGGAGAATTTGCATTCCATCATACAACAGATATAAAAAATGTATCTGAAGGGTGTACAAAGAACCTTGTAGTGGAGAACCCAGAAGCTGGAGTATGGTATATCTCTGTAAGGTGTGAGAATACTGTAGAGACACGTAAAGGGGAATATGGAACAGAGTATATCCGCGGAAGAGAGGTACTCAATGGTGTCCCATACACTATAAAGGTAGATTTCAACGCTTCTGCCAGTCATGAGGGGGTTGCACCATCTGCAGGGTATGGAAGAAATTTGTCGGGAAGAAACTATGGAAGAGATGGGTACTACAAGGATATTTTTATGGACAGTGGCATCCAGCTCTACAGCAGGAGTTATTTGGCTGCAGCTACCCATTTGCAGAGTGAGTATGAGGTGTTCCTGAGAACAGAGAATACATTGAGAGACACTCTTATGCAGCAGAGATGTTTTGTAGGAAGTGAGGAGGATACAAATGGTGCCCTTCTTTATCCCGACGGAGCAGCACGTTTCAAGATGATATATGTGAATGGTGGATTGGCCGGATCTCACGGGAGGTCATTGGGTGAAGAGGGGAGAGAGAGGATAAGGCAATTTATTGCTGGTGGAGGCTCTTATTTGGGAACTTGTGCCGGAGCATTTTTGGCTTCTGAAGGGTATATAGATGCCCAGGAGAATTATTCACCAAACAAAAACTATCTTGCAATTTGGCCTGGCAGGGTGAGGGATACATACCTTCAGGACAAATATCTGACAATGTATATGGAAAAGGATTCCCCACTGCTCAAATATTATGATTTTGGGGGAGACGGTAAAGTTGACGGCATTTATCACCTCAATGGACCATATGCTGCCTTGCAACCTGAGGATTGTGCTCCTGAGGGGACACTTCCTTTATTGAGGGTAGATTATGATACCATACCACCTGTAGGGCCAAGTATAGACAATCAGGCTACCTGTTGGGCATATAAGGCAGATGATGCGGCCGGTACTGTAATATCAATGTCATCACACCCGGAGGATATAACAACTGGTGAGAGGCTTCATCTTATGGCTGCCTTCCTGCAGTATGCAATGGACAATAACGGGGGTGCAGTTGTAAAAGGGGAACTTGTTCCGGGCGAGGTGCGTGAGATGAACAAATCAACAGAGGATGCACTACCTGCATTTGCAAAGATTGGAGACCGCCAGTACCACCATTTTACTGTAGATGTTCCAAAACGTTCCCAAAAGGTAGTGGTAACCCTGGAGGGATATGAAGGGGCAGATAATTTTGATCTGACATTGGCTGCCAATGAAGGCGATTTTGCTTTCCACGGGGCAACTGACAGAAAGATTGTCTCTCTTGGGTGTTCAAAGAGACTTGTTGTTGAGAAACCTAAGGCAGGCAAGCTGTATATTTCAGTTTTCTGTGAAACAACAGTAGATTCCCATAATGGAGACAACGGCATTGAATATACAGGAAGGACTGATGTGCTGAATGGTGTGCCTTACAAGATTAAAGTGGAGATAGAGAAATAGCTCTCTCTTATCTGGCAACTTTGTGCAGTGTTGGTGCGTTTGCTGCACAAAGTTTCTGTAAATGAAAAGGCTTGTGTAGAATTCTGGTGTTTTCTGCACAAACCTTTTTATTTGACTGCGCACAAGGCGGCTCGGTATGTTGTCTGTAGAATTATTTAAGCGGCGAATCTGGCTCGCTCTTCATATACTGGTACTCCAGGCGGTCTACAAGTCTTGGGAAGAACTTGTTCAACCAAACTGTAAGTTTTCCAATAGGGGTGAGGACAATCTGGGCCTTTCTCTTGTAAACACCTTTTACAAGACGAGTTGCAACTTCTTCTGCACTCATCATCTTGCCCTCATCTCTTGGGGTTTCACCCTGTGCAGAACCATCTGCTGTAAGGGCGGTAAACCTTATGTTTGAGGCAGTAAAGCCAGGAGCAAAAATCATAACGTGCAAACCGTCGTGCAAGTGCTCTACGCGCAATGTGTCAAGGAAACCGTAGATGGCAAATTTGGATGAGCTGTAGCCAGTTCTTGCAGGAAGACCTTTAAAGCCGGCAATTGAAATTACACCCACTACCGAACCTTTAGCCTCCAACAAATAAGGCAATGCAAATTTTGTACAATAAACTGTACCCCAGAAGTTTACATCCATAAGGCTTTTAATTACGCTCAAGTCCAAATCCTTGAACATAGCCCTCATAGATATTCCGGCGTTGTTTACAAGCACATCAATTCTGCCGTATGCCTCTACTGTTTTTGCAATAAGATTTTTGCAATCCTCCTCTTTTACAACATCGGTCTCAACGGCAAGGAATCGTGGAACCTTATTCTCTCCAAGCCTTACCTCTTCTCCATACATATTCTGAAGAACTGCAACTGTACTTTTAAGTTTTGCAATATTTCTGGCAGCCAGTACTACACAATCTCCTTTTGCAGCAAATGCTTTTGCTGCTGCAAGGCCAATGCCCGAACTGGCGCCAGTTATTATAACTACTTTCATAATTATAGAATAGCCATATCTTGAATATCAGTTGAGCCTTTGTAAGCACCAGCCTCAAGTTTTGCTTTACAAGCCTCAAATGCTTTTAGAGTGTACTCCACGTGTTCCATCTCATGCATTGCTGTAGGGATAAGGCGGTACATGATAACACCCTTAGGAACTACTGGATAAACAACACAAGAGCAGAAAATGCCGTGATTCTCTCTAAGGTCAACAAGCATATTGGTAGCTTCCGGAACATCACCTTTTAGGAATACAGGGGTAATGCAGGCCTCTGCAACTCCAATATCAAATCCTCTCTCTCTCAAACCATCCTGAAGAGCGCGGGTAATCTTGAACAGTTTCTCACGTCTGTCGTGACCTTTTCTAATCATATCCAATCTCTTCAAACAACCCTCTACTATAGGCATAGGAAGTGATTTTGCATAAATCTGAGAACGAAGGTTGTATCTCAAATATTCAATAATGTCTTTGTCACCGGCAACAAAACCACCAATACAAGCCATAGATTTTGCGTATGCACCAAAATACAAGTCAACCTCATCCATTACACCATAGTGCTCTGAGGTACCTCTACCGTTAGGGCCCATTGAACCAAAACCGTGAGCATCATCAATAAGAATTCTGAAGTTGTATTTTTTCTTAAGCTCGCAGATAAGATCCAAACGGCCAAGACCACCGGTCATACCGTAAACACCCTCAGTGATAAGAAGGATTCCGCCACCAGTTTTCTCAGTAAGTTTGGTAGCTCTCTGAAGAGCTTTCTCGCAACGCTCAATGTCATTGTGAGGATAAACGATTCTTTGTCCCATATGAAGGCGTACACCATCCATAATACAAGCGTGTGCCTCAGAATCGTAAACTATAACATCGTGTCTTGTAACAAGTGCGTCAATCAGTGAAATCATACCCTGGTAACCGAAGTTGAAAAGGTATGCATCATCCTTGCACTCAAACTCGGCAAGCTCTCTCTCCAACTGTTCGTGCAATGAAGTGTGACCACTCATCATTCTGGCACCCATTGGATATGCAAGACCCCATTTTGCAGCAGCCTCAGCGTCAACTTTTCTTATCTCAGGATCATTGGCAAGACCAAGGTAGTTGTTGAATGTCCAGGCAAGAACTTTCTTGCCGTTAAAAGTCATATATGGAGCAATCTCACCTTCAAGTTTAGGGAACATAAAGTATCCGTGAGCTTTTTTTCTGTACTGACCAAGGGATCCACCCGAGTCCTTTTTGATTCTTTCAAAAATGTCCATAGTTGTGTAGATTTATTTTAAGTATATCTTATTTTTCTTCCAATTCTAAGAATTGTATTCTTTGTAATTCCGTTTAGAGAACATAGTTTGTTAACAGAAACACCTGTCCTGTAGGCAATTCTTCCAAGAGTATCCCCTTTTTTTACAGTCCAGTAACGTATTTTGTCTATCTCTGCTTTGTATGCAAAAGTGTTGGAAGATATTACCAATACAGGATTTTTAACTTTATGCTCAGTAAAGTCTACAATATCATTAGGATTTATAGGATTTCCCAAATATCTGAACTCCAAATGCAGGTGATATCCTGTAGAGCGTCCTGTGTTTCCTCCCATTCCTACTGCCTGTCCCGCTTTTATCCTTGTGTCGGGTTTTACAAGAATCTTGTTAAGGTGTCCGTAAAGGGTTTCAAGTCCGTTATCGTGTCTTACCACCACAAAATATCCGTAACCCCTGTCTCTTCTTGTAATCCTTACTGTACCGTCAAAAGCACTCCTTACGGTATCTCCTCTGTGTACTTTAAGGTCTATTCCATAATGGAACTTCCATTTTCTGAATCCCCAGTTTGAGGTTACATGCTTGACAGAAGGGGGACAGTAGTCGCTCACATCAAGTTTCACAGTATCCTTCATCCCTGTAAGGGATACATTATACGGGTTTATTGATGTGTTGCTCCAAATGTCATATTCATCGGGAAGAGCAGAAAAGTCAGAGAACCTGATATCATCCTCAATGGGGACAATGGTCTCCGGCAAAGAGAAAAATATGTTCTCCATAGTTACTCCCGACAGCTGGCTGTAATTTACCTTGGGCAATTTGGAATAGTCTGGAGCAACTGTTGTCTGCTCTGTATATCCCTTTATGAAGAACTTTTTCAGCTTTACCCCAACCTTTTTTCCAAAATTTTCCTGTGAATAAGCAAACGCCGGGATGCAGGCAAGAAACAGCGATATGATTACAAACCTCTTAAGCATCAATATTGGCGTATTTTGCGTTCTGCTCAATGAATTCTCTTCTTGGAGGTACGTCATCACCCATAAGCATAGAGAAGATTCTGTCTGCCTCTGCTGCATTTTCAATGGTAACTTGTCTGAGAATACGTTTCTCAGGATCCATAGTTGTATCCCAAAGCTGTTCTGCATTCATCTCTCCAAGACCTTTGTAGCGCTGGATGCTGATACCCTTTTCAGAACCTCCTCCAAGCTCTTCTATAATTGCTTTGCGCTCATCTTCTGTCCAGCAGTATCTCTCCGTCTTGCCTTTTTTAACCCTGTATAATGGAGGCGTTGCACAATATACATATCCGTTCTTTATAAGGTCTACCATATGGCGGAAGAAGAATGTAAGAATTAGTGTTGTGATATGGCTTCCGTCCACATCGGCATCGGTCATAATGATAACTTTGTGGTAGCGCAATTTGCTAAGGTTAAGGGCCTTGCTGTCCTCTTCTGTGCCAATGGTAACTCCAAGTGCAGTGTAGATGTTCCTGATTTCCTGACTTTCAAGAACTTTGTGTTCCATAGCTTTCTCCACATTAAGGATCTTGCCCCTTAGCGGAAGAATTGCCTGGAATCCTCTGTCACGGCCGGTTTTTGCAGTACCGCCTGCAGAGTCTCCCTCCACAAGGTAAAGTTCACATTTTTCCGGATCTCTGTTTGAACAATCTGCCAGTTTGCCTGGAAGACCCGCACCGGACATAACCGTTTTTCTTTGTACCAGCTCTCTTGCTTTACGGGCAGCATGTCTTGCAGTAGCTGCAAGGATAACTTTCTCTACAATTTGTCTTGCATCTTTAGGGTTCTCTTCCAAGTAAATCTCAAGAGCTTCGCTGACAGCCTTGCTTACAGCACTCATAACCTCACTGTTACCCAGCTTGGTTTTTGTCTGTCCCTCAAACTGTGGCTCTGCAACTTTTACTGATATGACGGCTGTAAGACCCTCGCGGAAATCTGCAGGGTCAATGTCAAACTTGAGTTTGCTCAACATCCCGTTTTTCTCTGCGTAAGATTTCAGTGTAGAGGTAAGACCTCTTCTAAAGCCGCTGAGATGAGTACCGCCCTCTATGGTATTGATATTGTTTACATACGAATGGATATTCTCAGAGAATCCTGTATTGTACTGCATTGCAATCTCAATAGGGATACCGGTCTTGTCTGTCTCCAGTGAGATGGGTTTCTCTGTAAGCTTCTCTCTGGTGCCGTCCAAATAAGTTACAAACTCAAGCAGTCCCTGGTGAGAATAGAATGTCTCAGATTTGAGAACTTCTACAGTCTCTCCATCTTCATTGACCTCAGTTGCCCTTGAATCTGTAATAGTAAGTTTTACATTCTTGTTCAGATATGCAAGTTCACGCAATCTGGCTGCAAGAATATCGTAGCTGTACTCTGTTGTTACGGTGAAAATTTCAGCATCCGGTTTGAATGTGATGATTGTACCTGTATCCTCAGCCTCGCCAACAACTTTTACAGGATATTGTGGAACACCTCTTGAGTATTCTTGTACAAACACTTTACCCTCTCTGTGAATCTCTGCTTTAAGGTATGTGGAAAGTGCGTTCACACAAGATACACCCACACCGTGAAGACCTCCGGAAACCTTGTAGCTGTCTTTGCTGAATTTGCCACCTGCATGAAGGACTGTAAGAACAACCTCAAGGGCGCTTCGCCCTTCTTTCTCGTGCATTCCTGTAGGAATACCTCTACCATTATCCTTGACAGTTATGGAGTTGTCTTTATTGATTATAATATCTATATCCGAACAATGACCGGCCAAAGCCTCGTCAATTGAGTTGTCCACTACCTCATATACCAAATGGTGAAGACCTCTTGCCCCTACATCTCCAATATACATCGAAGGACGCTTTCTGACAGCCTCCAAACCCTCCAGCACTTGTATGCTGTCAGCTGAATAATCACCACTTCTGGCAACAATTTCTTTCTCTATTTCGCTCATCTGTACATTAAATTTATAACATACAAATATAGCAAAAAAACAGGACTCAAGCAACTATAATTTTACAATAATTCCCGCAACAAATCCCGCACTTCTCCTTGTATAATAAGGGAGGTATTGGGTAGCTGAATTAAGGAGATTTTCCCCTTTTAACCAGAAAGAAAGCATTGGTGAGTACATATATCCAACACCTGCACCAAGATCTGCAAACCCAGGAACTTTTGTATCAATGGAACAATAATACTCACCCTGAAGATGACATCCGGCCATAATGTATAATTTCTTGTTCCAGTTATATTTTGCAAATATGTCACCTTGTGGCATAGGGTATCCAAGCACTTTCATCCTGCAGTTTCCCGAATTCTCAAGATTCTCAATTGTTGCACCGGCCTTGCTCTCTGAGAATGCACTGTACCTGAATTTTATGCCACCTTCAAACCTCTCTGTCTTTACATTTGCCACAGCACCTGTATAGTACTCAAAATTATTGGAGTATATTGTGTTGAACCAGGCGAGGTCCATATCATACAAGAATTGCTGAAGCCCTTTGTGTACACTCCACCCTCCGTACAGACTGTAAGAAAATTTGTCAGTCAAGCGCCCTTTAAAACCAATTTCTATGTTCAACGGAACAGAGCTTGGCATAAGTCCTGCAATTGTGGTCTCTGGATTTATAAACTTGTTTGTCTCCAGCAAAGAAGAATATTCGTTAAGAGTATTCCAGCCATCAGCCTTGGCGTATAACCATATTTTCTGTGGAATAATCCCAAATGAAAGGTCTGCTGCCGGGAAAATGGAGTGATGGAACCTGTCTATATTTTCTCTGTTGCTGTTGGTAAATTTCCCTTCTGCTTTTACACCCAAATTTACTTTAAATCTCCCGTTCTCATACCTGTATTGTGGGGTCAGACCAAAGATTACGTAATAATAATTGGCTGTGCCTGCATACATGACAGCTTGAGCATCAACCCCAACCATAAATTTGTTGTATCTCCCCACTGTAGGGCCCATCTCTCCGTGAAATTTGACGAGGTTTTCCTTAAGTCTGGCTTCCCATTTGTCTCCAGTGTGCTGGAGGGCCAGATTTGCAGCATAGTTGAACTTTTTTCCATATTTTCCTGCGCCCGACGACTTTATTCCCAATCCTACATTTGCCCTGATGTAATTGTGGCCATCCATATCTTTGTCGCTATGATATGCCTGCTCCTCTCCGCTGCCGGTTGGGGGCAGAACAGCCTTACCAAAGTATGTGTTGTAGCCGCCGTCAAACCCTGCATTCAGATTAAATTCCCCACTTTTCCAGGCACGGGTATATTTACCCCATATCCCATATTGGCGCTCATTGTTTTCAACCTTTTCGCCGCTGCGTTTCAGATATGTGTTGTCGGGAATACCTTCTACCTGCTGTATTGAAGGCACTTTCCCTTTATAAAGGTTAAAATTGCCTCCAAGATTCAAGTAATTGCCATTGTCAAGTTCCGGTGTGTACAATACTTCAGCCTGAGGTGCCAACGGATACCCCATTCCTGCTTTTGCAATTATTTCAGGCCTGTTTTTGTTCTCCAATTGCGGTACTTTAGCAGATGCAACGGGGGCAAATTCATACATATCCTTGTACGGCTTTTCAAAGAAAGAGTAATTGAATTTGACATTAAAATTATAAAGAGAATCTGCCAATACACTCTTTAGCTTCCCTTTATGAACCTCCATTATCTTACCCTCAAAATCTCTGTTCACCTCTACAGTAGGATCTATTGTCTGACTCTGTGGATTCACTTTCTTGTTTTGAGAATATGCGCCAAAACTCATCAAGCACAATAGTATGATTATCAGTTTTTTCATATCGTAAAACCTGGGGAAGTCGGGACCCGGCTTCCTTTTTTATTTTGTTGTCTCAAGAATTTTTTTAAGTCTCATTTCTACCTGACTCAGAATATCATCTTTTGTTTGTGGAGAGTAGTTGTCCCTGATGCTCTCAAAAGTGGCCTTGGCCTGATGCAAATCATCCCTTTCTGCATAAGAATCACCAAGGGTTATGAAACTTTTGGCCAACCAGTAGGTTTGTGGAGTACCAGAATCTGAAAGCGCAAAAGTAAGTTCCTCCACCTTTTCAAATTCTCCACTGTCGTATGCATCAAGGATGAGCAGATATGCAGCTTCTGCACCATATTTGTCTTGTGGCAATTTTGAAAGCTCAGATAAAATGGAAATGGAATTGTCCCTTTCTTCCAATGCCATAAGAGATTTTGCTTTAATGTAGTTGGTCTCACGCAGCAATGCAGTGTCAGTCAGAGTCAGCCCAAGTACCTGGTTGGCAGCAGAGAGTGCTGAGCTGTAATCGTTCAGCAGATAATAACCTCTCATCTTTCCTATTGTACCCTCAGATTTGTTGTTGCCCAGTTGGGCAATCTGCTCAAGTGTCTCATATGCTCTTACACTCTCTTCGTATCTTTGCAACTGATATGAGAGTTTGCCGTAATTAAGAGTTGCAATTTCAGAAAATGCATCAATTTCTCCACTCAACATCACTTTCATATATTCTTTTGCGGCAGCTTCAGCCTTTCCAAGTTTGTTGTAGCTTTCTGCCATATAAAAAGTTGCTTGAGCAGTTTTTGCCCCTTTAGGATACTTTTCAATAAACCCATTCAAGGAATTTATGGCAGCCGTATAATCTCCACTTAAAAATATCTGTTCAGCAGAATTAAAATGGATGGTTTCCCTTTCTGATGCGTTCTTGGCTTTAGACAATCCTATTGAATCAATATACTCAAGAAATTTCTCATGTTTGTTCTGTTGCAGATAGATGTTTTCTATTCCGGCAAGGGCACTTTGAGTCTCTTCGCTTACAGATTTGCCTTCAATAATTTTTTTGTAACTATATAGGGCCTCGTCAAATTTTTGTCTGTTTGCATTTATCATTCCTACTTCCAGTAAGGCTTTGTTGCGGAATGAACTGTCAGCAGGGTTGTCAATCAGCTGGTTCATAATGGCAATTGCCTGTAAGTCTTTTCCTGTCTGAACATAGGTTCTGCCCAATTCATAAAGAGCCTGGGTGTAGAGCTTGTCATCAGAGTGTTCAATTGTTGTAATTTTTTTTAGGATCTCAATCTTTTTTGAGTCATCTGAGAGAAGACCATAAGCAACGGCGCCTTGCAGTGGTGCATAGAGGTCTTTATAGAACTCAAGATCTGCAATCTGCAAATATGTCTGGGCAGCCTGTGCATAATTGCGGTTCATATAATACGAGTCCGCCAGTCTCAGGCGGGCCTCGGCGGTGTAAGTAACATTTCCTGTTGCTCCCCCTTGTGCCGGTATTCCTGCCAGATATCTTGCAAAAGATTCAATGGCGGCAGGGTAGTTGCCCAACTTAAAATGGTTGTAGGCACAATTGTAGATAGCAGTAGGGTATTCTGCAGTTTGTCTGAAGCTAGAGTTATTCAAAAGTTTCTCCATTATTTGTAGAGAACCTGTAAAATCATTTGTCCTGTATTTGCATTCTCCCAACCAGAAATTTGCAAGGTTTGTAAGAGCTGTGTTTCCTGTGGAGTTCCCGTATTGTATGGCATCCTTAAGGTATCCCGATGCCATTGTGTATGAGTTGCTCTCAGTGAGTTCAATGCCTCTTAGGAAAGATGCCTTCTGCAGGGCAGCAGTTGTCTCTTTATCGGGAGTCTTTATCTGTCTTAATGCGGCAAGTGCCTTTTCATACTCTCTGCCAAGCAGGAATGATGTAGCCATATATGAATGTATCTCATCCCATTTCTGATTTGAAGCGGGATATCTTGAAAGATACTCCTCAAAAGGGGTAATGTTTCTGTTAATGTCAAAGGTGAGTTTTGCATAGTTGAAGAAAGCATCTTCTTGAATACCTGCATCAAAATTGCTCTGATACGCCATCTTGAATGATTCTTGTGCTTTAACTTTGTTCTTTATCTGGTAGTAGCACTGCCCCATATGGTAATATGCGCTCTGTCCTATTGAATCTGTGGTAGAGGCAACTTTTTCAAACAATTCTACAGCCTCTTTGTAAGACTTTAAGGTGTATGCAATCATACCGGAGTAGAAATTGTCAATTTGGGAAATATTTGTAGCACTGGTAGAATACAGTTCGTTGTAATGACGGGCTTCAAGAGGTTTGTTTGTGGCAAAGAAACTCTCAGACAGAACCTTAGCAGCTTTGGACTTGTGTTCGTCGGGAAGAAGATTATATATTTCCGGTCCTTCGGATGTTGTGTAGCTGTAATCTTTGAGCATAAATTTGCTCTCAAGGATATGGTATTTGCAGGCTGCTTCAAAATTTTTTGCTTGCCGGGCTTTCTCAAAAAATGGGATGGCATCTGCAAAATTCTTCTCAAGATAATTTATGTAGCCAATATAGTATTGGGCGGGAAGGAAATATTTGCCTTTTTTTATAGAAGAAAGGGTTTGCTTGGCTTTATTGTTAACACCATTCCTGAACTGGCAGTAGCCCAACTTGAACAGGTACTCCAATTGCTGCTCTTTTTCCAATGATCTGTGGTTGGTTGTTTCAAGAACTTCTCCAGCCAGAGCATAATTCCCGACATTGAAACAATATGTGGCATATCTGAACTTGATCTGGTCTCTGACAGGAGATTCCGGGTACTTGTTCAGGTACTCTTCCACCTCTCCGTGCACATTGGGATATTCCTGCTCAATCTTGTGGATCAGGCTGTAACCGCTCTGTTCTAAAATATTCTGCCCCAGCATCTTAAAATTACCGGTCTGCAAAACCAGACATAATACAAATACTTTCCAATATCTAATCATAATACAACATAATAAATCAGTTTTTTCTTCCCGACAATCTTCCTTACGGCGTTCCTGATCTGCAGCGGGAGTGTCTTGGGTGCACAGATTGGCCTACTGTGATTCCCCAATTGCAGAGTTGTGGCCTTTGGTGCACAATCAGCCTTGCAAAAGTATAAATTATAACCTTAATTTTATAAATTTGTGGCACATTTGATTCTATGAGGACAAGTGCAGATAAAATTATGCCAAATATTATGGGACAGGAAATTAAGTATGAGAATATGGAGCAAAAGGAAATTCCTTTGGTTAGGATGGAAGGGGTGGATATCAGGAATGATGATAATCTTATCCTTTCTGATGTGAATATTACAATAAACAAGGGGGAATTTGTGTACCTGTTGGGAAAGGTGGGAAGTGGAAAGAGTTCCATAATAAAAACACTTATTGCAGAGTTGCCTCTGCAGAAGGGAAGTGCTAAGGTTGCTGATTTTGATTTGTGGAAGATCAAGACCAGGAAAATACCTTTCTTAAGGAGAAAACTTGGGGTGGTCTTTCAGGATTTCCAGCTGTTGATGGACAGGAGTATAGAGGACAATCTTCTTTTTGTCCTTGAGGCAACCGGATGGAAGAAGAGGACTCAGATGATTTCCCGTGCCACTGAGGTTCTGACAATGGTAGGATTACAGACAAAAGCTCATAAGATGCCACACCAGTTGTCGGGAGGAGAACAGCAAAGGGTTGCAATTGCCCGTGCTCTGCTCAATAATCCTGCTGTGATTCTGGCAGATGAGCCAACTGGTAATTTGGATGAGGAGACCGCTTCAGATATTATGAATCTGTTTATGAAGATTCATGCTGAGTATCAGCCTGCTGTGCTTATGGTTACACATAACAGGGAACTTTACAAACGTTATCCTGGTAGGGTTCTTATATGTGAAAACGGTGGGGTGAGGGAAATGGAACAGGAGATTGATTTTGAAATTTAGTATGAGAAAGAAAGATAGGATAGAGGGTATTTTCAATTATTTTAGGGAGAATGTGCCAGTGGCTGAGAGTGAGCTGGATTTCAAGAATCCGTATCAGCTGATAGTGGCGGTAATACTCTCTGCCCAATGCACAGACAAAAGGGTAAATATGCATACCCCGGCGTTCTTTTTGCGCTTTCCAACTCCTGAACTTCTGGCTCAGGCTGCTTTTGAAGATGTTTTTGAACTTATAAAATCCATATCTTTTCCAAACAACAAGGCCCGTCATCTTATAGGAATGGCCAAAATGCTTGTTGCAGATTATGGGGGAGTTGTCCCTTCAGAAACGGCACTGCTGGAGCGTCTGCCTGGAGTTGGCCGCAAAACGGCAAATGTGGTGGCCTCAATAATTTACAACAAACCGGTAATAGCTGTAGATACTCACGTGTTCAGAGTTTCTCACCGCTTGGGACTCTCTGCCGGCAAAACCCCGTTGGAGGTGGAGAGGGATTTGAACAAACTTATTCCGGAGCGGGAACGTGCCATTGCCCACCACTGGTTGATATTGCACGGCCGTTACATCTGCACTGCCCGTAATCCGAAATGCGGAGGGTGTCCAATAAGGGAGCTCTGTCCTTCAGCAGATATTCCGGTGTAGGCAGGGGCGGATGATTTAGGGAAGATTTTCAGTAGGATTATGGTGGTTGTTGTTGGGAAGATTGGGTGTAAAAGTTTTCAGTGGTAATGACTTGGGAAGAATATATATTTGATTTTAAAACTTACTTGAGACTGGAGCGTGCTCTTTCTGAGAACACAGTGGCGGCATATATTTCTGATATTGTGCTTCTGAGGAATAATGTGGAAGTTCTTCCACACAATATTACTAAGGAGCATATAGCAGGTTTTTTGGCAGTTGAGTTTGAAAAATCTTCTGCCAAGCGGAGCCAGTCGCGCAGGGTTAGTTCACTTAGGGCATTTTTCAATTATATTCAAATGCAGAAAGATGCGATACCTGATTCATTGTTCAGCGGATGGGTTAACCCAATGCTGGGCATTGATACCCCTAAGATTTCAAGATATCTTCCCGACGTGTTGTCATTTGAGGAGGTGGAGTCAATCCTCTCTTCGTTCAACCTTTCTACTCCTGAAGGGATCCGCAATAGGGCAATTATAGAAGTTTTATATGGATGTGGCCTGAGGGTGTCTGAATTAGTTGATCTTACAATTTCAGATCTTTTCCTTAAGGAGGGATATATTAGGGTAGTGGGAAAAGGTAACAAACAGCGACTTGTGCCTGTGGGAGAGTATGCAATTTCTGCTATAGACAACTATCTGCCGGTGCGTTGGGAAATATTGGCCAAAGCCGGCAAGAACCGTGGCAGACACATTGAAGGAAGATCTTCCCGACAAATCAACAAATTTGTCACAGAATCCAACAATTCCCTTTTCCTGAACCGCAGGGGGGGGCGCCTTACTAGAGTAATGATTTTCACAATGATTAAAGAGCAAGCTGTTGCAGTTGGAATTTCAAAAAAAATCTCTCCCCATACCTTCCGCCACTCCTTTGCCACCCATCTGGTAGAGAACGGGGCAGATTTGCGCGTAGTACAACAGATGCTCGGCCACGAAAGCATTCTTACCACCGAAATCTACACCCATATATCAACCCAGCAGTGGATGAAAGACATTCTGGAGCACCATCCGCAGCGTAAATAGTATCAATTCTTTGCAATTGAACTGGTTCCCTCCGGCCTATTCCTTTTTAAGAGTATCTGCCGGATTTGTTTTCATAAGATTAACAGCCTGAATCATAACGCTTGCCAATACAATAAGGATAATGAACGCAGCTGTTGCAAGGTATGTTGCCAAAGAGTTTCCAATCCTTACAGCGTAGTTCTCAAGCCAGTTTTCTATGAACAGGTATGCAGCAGTAACAGCAAAAGGAACAGCAACAACTACCGGCAAAACAAATCCCCAAACAGTCTTCCATAAAAGTTTCCGCTGAGAAATGCCAAACACCTTCAATACGGCAGTATCATGCATTTTCAGTTGTGTGTAGTAACTGCTTATAGCTACAATTGCCATTATGGTAAGCAGGATGCAGATTAGGCCAAAAGTGCTTACAATTACAATTGTATTCTGCTCATTCCTGTAACTCTCCTCAATCTGGTCCTTAAACGATTCAAGAGTATACTCTGTAATTGATGCACTCTGGAGTCTCTCTGTTATAGAATCAATTGTAGATTTGCTGAGATTTTCTGTTTCAATCACAAACTTGTACGCATATTCCTGAGGCATTACGTAAATGGCATTATTATTACCATAAATGGAAGTAATGTTGCCAAATTTGAAATTTTTAACCACTCCCGCATAAGATGCTTTAATTTTGTCGGTGAGGATATTTTCCTTTTTGCACAGCTCCAATGCTTTTTTGTACAGGCTCTCTGTGAGGAATACAGAAAAAGCATCGCTGAACTTCTCCACAATCTCAAATCCCATAATGCGCAGGCCGGTTGTGTCGCAGTTGAAAAAATCAACTCTCAGAGTTTCGTTGCCAAAACGCATCTCAGTCCTTCCAGAGCTTGTCTGAACAGGAGAGCTTGATATTGCGGCAACCCCTTTAACAGAAGGCAAATCCCCCAATATGTTTTTGATATCCTTACCCTGGCACCCGCCCAATACCAACAAATTATCAGTTCTGTACCCAAGAGGGGAGTTTATCATCTTCTTTGTCTGCAAAAACATTGCAGCAGCAATAGAGATTATGACAATGCAAATGCAACACTGCACACCAATAAACAATTTGCCCAAAATTACCTTGTCATTCCTCCTCGACATTCCTTTTATTGTCTCAATTGGATTTATATAAGAAGAGCTTAATGCAGGTATTATTCCCGACAACAATGAAGTTAGAACAATTATTCCTGCACCACATACAACCTCCATAGTGTTGCTGAAAAGGTCAATCCGGCTCCTTAAAACCTCCGATGCCGTCTCTTCCAATCCAGAAGCTATCAATATGCCGGCAATGAATGCAAAAGAAGTAAATGACAGTGATTCAGCTGTTATACGTTTGATGATGCCCCTTCTTGTAGTACCAAGCAGCATTCTTGTAGCCATCTCTTTAAGTCTGAAACGCGAAAAAGCAACAGTGAGGAATACATAATTGAGAACAGAAAAAGTGAGAAGGACAATACAGAAAAGTATAAAAGTGTTCTGCAGTTTAATATCCTTCAAATGATTGAAAGGCTTGTTGGGGCCAATATTCTTGTCAAGTTCACTCAGTTTGGTAAAAGCAAGCATATTTACCAGTTTTAACTGGAATATAAAATCATCACAACCGTTGTAAATACTCTGAGCAAGTTCCTGCAGATTGGTACCTTCACTTATCCTCAACAGATTTGCAAAATCAAAATAATTGCCCGGCTCCGGCTTCAGAAAATCCATATTGGCAATAATGTCAGAATTAATGATGATGCTTTTCTTCACATCCTTAAAAACACCTTGGATTGTAAATGCTCCAGAATTATGAGTGATAATTTTACCAACAGGATTTTCCTCTGGAAAATGCAATTTGGCAAACGATTCAGACACCACAGCACAGTGAGGCTGCAGCAGAACGCTCTTGGCATCACCTATAACAAGCTTATACGGCAAAAACTCAAAAAAATTGGCACTGGCTCCAATAACGTTATACTTGAACTCATTCCCATTTATAGTAAACTGCAAATCTGTGTGCTCTGTAAACTGGCAATAATCCAGAATCTCCGGATGCTTGTCAAAAGACCCGGAAAGACAACTGAACGAACGGGCCATACCCAAATTATGACAAACATAAATTTTGTCCTTATCCTTTATATCCTTGTCGAAAGAGTGCTTTTCTATGAGATACGAACTCGTAAGAATAACAAATGCCAGTGAAATGCCCAACCCCGCCAGCTCAATGGCGGTATAAAGTTTATTGCGGACTAAAAATCTTAAATAGCTCTTCATAGTTTTTTAGTGTTTGTCAGTACCCTGCAGCTAAACCGTTGCCGTTGATGTAACTGATCTTTACAGTTTAAGGTTATTTGCAAAGTGATGCATTTATTATGCCAAATAGGATAATTGCTTAATACACAGTTGTATATTCTTAGGGCGCGGGAACTCAGTATTGTAAAGATACTTTACAGATGTTAAGAAACTTTACAATACTGCGCTTATAATGCCTATAATGATGACTTCCAGCAAAACACCTTCCATGCCAAAGGCAATTTTTGAGGAGGTTTATGACCTGATAAAATCAATATCTTTTCCAAACAACAAGGCCAAACACTTGATTGGTATGGCCAAAATGCTTGTTGCAGATTATGGGGGAGTTGTCCCTTCAGAAACGGCACTGCTGGAGCGTCTCCCTGGAGTTGGAAGAAAAACCGCAAATGTTGTTGCCTCAATAATTTACAACAAGCCGGTAATAGCGGTTGACACACACGTGTTCAGGGTTTCCCACAGGCTGGGCTTCTCAAAAGGGAAGACCCCTCTTGAGGTTGAGAAAGATCTGAACAAGCTCATACCGTTGGACGAGCGTGCCATTGCCCACCACTGGCTCATCCTGCACGGCCGCTACATCTGCACTGCCCGTGCCCCTAAATGCGGCGGGTGCCCGATAAGGGATTTCTGCAAATCAAAAACCATATAAATTGCTGAGGGTGCCAAATGATACAACAATGAACTGGAAAGATTTTCTGCAGGATTTCAGTACCTATCTCAGGTTGGAGCGTTCCCTTTCGGAGAACACTGTGGCGGGGTATGTCTCAGACTTGCTAAAGTTCAGGGATACCCTTGGCGGAAAGTTGCCAATGGAGGTGACCCAGGCAGATGTTGAGAAATTCCTTAAGGAGCAGGTGGATGAAGGGCTTGAAAAAAGGAGCCAGGCTCGAAAGCTCAGCGCCATAAAGGCATTCTACAAATTTGTGGACATTTCACAGGGTTCACAAATCAATGCCCTGCAATCCAACCACCCTCAATCACAGGTCAAGCAATCAGATGCACCTCAATTGCCGGATGCTGCAAACTCCTCAGTTGCAAGGAACTATATAAACCCCACAGTAGCAATAGAAACCCCAAAAATTACCCGTCATCTTCCCGATATCCTTTCGCAGGAGGAGGTGGAAAACCTCATTGCCTCAATAGACCTCTCTTCCCCAGAGGGACCACGCAACAAGGCAATTATTGAGATGTTGTACAGTTGCGGCCTCAGGGTATCGGAACTGGTAAACCTCAAGTTGAGTGACCTTTTCTTTAAAGAAGGATATGTAAGAATTGTCGGGAAGGGGAACAAACAGAGACTTGTACCGGTGGGGGAGTATGCAGTTTCTGCGGTGGAGGAGTATCTGCCCCACAGGTGGAGTACCCTCTCTGCAGCCAAGGAAAACAGGGGCCGCAGGGAAGAGATAAAGAAAAAGGTTATTCCCGATGACCAGCTCCCGCAGGGGCACGTTCAGGCAAACCGGATGACAACCCGCAAACCGCGCGAGATTGCCCAATTTGCCCGGGAATCAGACAACACACTGTTCCTTAACCGCAGAGGCGGACGCCTGAGCCGTGTAATGATTTTCAATATAATAAAGAACCAGGTTGCAGCAGCCGGCATAAAAAAGACAGTATCACCCCACACACTCCGCCACTCCTTTGCCACCCACCTGGTGGAAAACGGTGCAGACCTCCGTGTAGTGCAGCAGATGCTTGGCCATGAAAGCATCCTCACTACAGAAATCTACACCCATATCTCCGCCCACCAATGGATGCAGGACATCCTAGACCACCATCCGCAGAGATAAGTTAAATTTTCTGTATTTACATTCAACCAGTTACAGGAATCTGTAGGGGTGCTTATTCCATTGGCAAAATTATATGTGCATAATCTCTCCATCCTTCTGCATTCCTGTAAGCATCCAAAGAGCCCTGCGGAACATATATTTTTGAATCATTTGTCAGGCAATTGCCTATTGTATTGCCTACAAAAACCGAGTGTATCTTAAGTACAGGAGGTGTTGCTGACAAAACTTCAATTTTTTCCAATGGGGCACATTCACTGAATGCATTCTCTTCAATTTCCGTTAAAGATTCAGGTAAGATGATGTGACTTATTGAATTGCCTGTGCCGGTAGCCTTATTGTATGTCCAGATTGATCCGTTGCCAATGATCCTGACACCTTCTGGTATCGTATATGAGGTTATGCCTTGCGGTGCAATTGCCTTTAATGTGTCATTCACAATCAGACTTCTATTGTCAGCCGACGCATACTTTCCTTTAAAAGATGAAAGTGATGGGCATATGCCAAATACACCGTAACCTATATTCTGTACATTCTCAGGCAAAGTTATTTCTTTTAAATTCATGCAAAATCTGAATGCTTCATCATTTATTGTGTTGACATTCTCCGGGATAGTAAGGGTTGTCAAACTGTTGCATTGAAAAAAAGCGAGAGCGCCAATCTCTTTTGTGCCGTTTGGGATGTTTATGTTTTTTAGGCTTATGCAACTGAAAAAAGCACCATCACCAATCTTCTCTATATTGTCCGGAATATTTATGCTTTCAAGTTCCATGCAACTGGCGAACAAGTAATCTTCAATTGTGGTTATACTATTTGGAACAGTAATCTGTTTCAAACTGGAGCAGCGATTAAAAGCACTTTTCCCAATTTTCTTTACATTTTGGGGTATATTGATGTTCTGTAAATTTATGCATCTGTTGAATGCATTTTCTCCAATTTCAGACAATCCATCAGGCAGACCAATACTTGTTATATTGTCGCAAGCATAAAAAGCATATTGTCCAATCAATTTTACATTAGTTGGGATGTCAATTTTTTTAAGGCTATCGCAATCCATAAATGCATAATTCCCAAGTTTTTGTAAATTATCAGGCAGGATAATTTCCTGCAGTCTCTTACAGTATTGGAAAGCGTGGTCTGCAATTTCTGTTACCGAATCCGGGATATTTATTTTTTCAAGACTATTGCAATCTGCAAATGCTTTACTCTTGATTGTTGTAATACTTTTGGGCAGAGTCGCTTCTTTTAATGAATTGCAATTCCAGAAAGCCCGTTCACCAATTTCTGTCACACTTTCCGGGACAGTAATTCCTCTAAGATTTTCTGCATTATAAAAAGCTTGATTGCCAATGGAAGTTACAGTATTTGGCAATTCAATACCTGTCAATAAACTGGAAGAATAAAATGCTTTCTCTCCAATGACTGTCACAGGTTTGTCAAATTTTATTGTACCTTTTCCATTTTCATAGGTATTGGATACAATTTTTGCTCCAAATGCCGATGTGTTATAAGGTTTTATGACAACTTCATTATGCGAACAATAATAAATCTCATACAATCCTGCCTGCACAACTTCGGCAGTTTGGGAGATTGTCCCGTCAGATGTTGTAAAGGTTATAATACCTTTTCTTATTTGGTTGGAGGGGTTTTCTGCAACCTTGAAAGTAACACCGTCTGTTTCCAAAGCTTTTGTTTGTAAAGCAGAAATCCAATCTACGTCTATGGATATGGTGTAGTCTGTATTATGACTCACGTTTATGGATATATTGCCACCATCACTTGCTACATCATAGCCGGATGAAGATTCTGATATGTATAGTTCAGGTTCAATTATCTCTGTCTTGGAGCAAGAACTGATTGCAGATACCACAACTGCAATCGCAAAAAATGTAAAAAATCTTTTCATTGTTGTAGTTGGCCAGAAAATGTATAATATTGATTTCATCAAAAATAGCAATAAATTTTAATATTTAAAAATTATTATTAAAAATATTGTGTTATTGAGTTTCTAAAAGATATTGCAACAACATTGGCTCTTGACAACTGGGAGAATAGATTAAAATGGCCTTGTTGGCGGTGGAAGAGTATCTACCCCACAGGTGGAGTACCCAAATGATTTCCGATGCCGCTTATTGCCCGGAAGCTTCCGTTGCCAGAATTGCATTTTGTTGATATTTGTTGTCCACGCACGCATGCCATCTATGTCATTATAGACCGTTCTTTGTGGATAACCTGACAATTCTTTCAGATTGTCCACGCAAATGTATCTTTTGTGCAATGAGATAGCCAGTGGTGTGGACAATGATTTGCAATAACCAAATGATATCCTCCCGATGATCACCACTCCTCCAGGCTATCACAGAAAACATTTGGCTTCTTCATAAACCAGACCGCACAGGCGGCATATTTGTTTAAGGGAGCTGTTATATCTGCTTTTGATTGTTTTGGCCAGTCTCAACCGGTTTTCAATGGAAAGGGTTCTGATTGGTGCATTTCCAAAAAGTTCCATACAGATTTCGTTGCGGTACTGCCGCATTTCCTGTATTGGGATTGATAACCTTGAAATGGCACCGCCCCGGGATTCTATATCTTCTTCTTTAGTCTTGCACATAAAGTAGTTGAAACTTTTTGGGGTTTTGAAGAGCCGTTCCACAATTTCGTACGCTACGTATTCTCCCGGGAAAACGATATTGCCTGTAATCATTGTATCATCAGGTATGTCAACATCCCTTGTCCTGAGGAATTTACGCTTTTCCCGTACGCCCAATTTACCAAGTGCCAATTGGTTGTCGGGATTAACATTTGTCCAATTGGGAGAACTCCAATACCCTTTCTTCCTGAAGTATAATGGGCCGCTGCACCAGGGATAATCGTATGCATTTGAAAGGATTCCTCCCACAGGTGCGTTTTTTATGACATAGCATATTGCCGATTTAAGATAGAAATCATTGTCAATGAATTGGTGTGTAACTGGGATATGCACCAATTTGCCTTTTTCATTGTGTTTTGCCGAGATATACTTTGAGGTAAGACGGAGGTATTCGTGAAGGAATCCATTACATTCCCTGAACTCTCCATAAAGTATAAAATGGACGTGGGTGTCCATAAGACAAAATGCCAGAACAACAACCCTGAACTTTCCGGCAATGACAAATGCCCGGTTCATGCCATTGGCGAAATCTTCATCATCATAGAAGAGGGAATTTACGGCATTGCCGTCTGTGCAGAAGTGCCAGCAATTTCTTGTTGGATTATTTTTGCCTTTGGAGAAAATTGTGTTAAGTGAAAGGTCAGACTCCATCTGCCTGAGCAAGTCATCATTTATCTTCATCTTCATTTCCAGCGCCTCTTGTGGCTGCTCTGCCGGCGAAGATAACACTTTTTTTCTATAAGCAAAACGTTGGAAGTCAATTTTTTTGGAGGAATTGCTTGCCTGCAGTTTATCTGCAATTCATTGTCCACAGGCGCATCAGTCAGGTACTCCCGACAGCACTTTGCTGTGGATAACCTGACAATTCTTTCAGATTGTCCACGCCAAGGTACTATCTGTGCAATGAGGAGTCTTGTGGTGTGGACAATGATTTGCCGGATTGCCGCCTCCGGGTAGGGAAATGTTACCGCCTGGTGTGGAATGCTGCCTGGTGCCAAAATAGGGGAGGGTGGCTGAAAGCCGCTGATGAGGATGTGAATGGGCGGTTGGTGACCCAAACGTCGCTGATATGGGCAAGCAGTGGGTGGCCCAAAAGCCATTGATGAGGATGTGAATGGGCAGTTGGTAACCCAATGCCGCCGGTATGAATGAGCAACCCCCGCTAGAGGGAATTCTAACGGGGGTGTCTGTCTTTAAAGAGAACCCTTTAAGGCGTCCTCTTTAGTGTATCTTGTGGAGAGGTTTACTCCCACTCAATAGTTGCACTTGGTTTTGGAGACATATCGTAGCATACGCGGTTAACGGTTTTAACCTCTGCAAGGATTCTGTCTGTAATCTTCATAAGGATTGGCCAGTCAATCTGCTCAATTGTGGCGGTCATTGCATCCACAGTGTTTACGGCGCGGATGATAACAGGCCAGTCGTATGAGCGGGCGTTATCCCTTACACCTACGGACTTGAAGTCTGGAACAACGGTAAAGTATTGCCATACTTTTTTGTCAAGGCCGCATTTTGCAAACTCCTCGCGTAGGATTGCGTCAGACTCTCTCAAAGCCTCAAGACGGTCTCTTGTAATTGCGCCCAAACATCTTACACCCAAACCTGGGCCTGGGAATGGCTGGCGGTAAACCATCTCGTATGGCAAGCCAAGCTCAAGACCGCAAGCTCTAACCTCATCTTTGAACAGCTGTTTGATAGGCTCAACCAACTCAAACTTCATATCCTCAGGAAGTCCACCTACATTATGGTGAGACTTAACCATTTTTGCAGTTTTGGTACCGCTCTCAACAATATCAGGATAAATTGTTCCTTGTCCAAGGAAATCAATGCCATCCAATTTGCGTGCCTCCTCCTCAAATACGCGGATAAACTCACCGCCAATAATCTTGCGTTTCTGCTCTGGATCAGCAACACCTGCAAGTTTGTCCAAGAAGCGGTCTGTAGCATCTACATAAACAAGGTTTGCACATAGCTGGTTTCTGAACACCTCCACAACGTTCTCTGACTCACCTTTTCTCATAAGACCGTGGTTAACGTGCACACAAACAAGTTTGTCTCCAATTGCCTTCAAAAGCAAAGCTGCAACAACAGAACTGTCCACTCCTCCCGACAATGCAAGAAGAACCTTTCTGTCACCCACCTGTTTGCGGATAAGCTCAACCTGGTCATTTACAAAGTTTGTCATGTTCCAGTTCTTCTCAGCCTTGCAAGTGTCAAGTACAAAAGACTCAACCGCAGCCTTTACAGCCTCCTCATCATTTCCGAACTGAGGGAGTTTTACACTGCAAAGTGCTTTATCATGACCTGCAGCCATTACAGGGAAACCTGCATCGTATATCTCAGGAAGTACATCTATCTCAACTCCGTCAATCACATTGTTGGGACCGCCGTTTATTATGATACCTTTAACGTTAGGTAGTGCTTTAAGTTCCTGTGCAGTGATGTCGTGAGGATAAATCTCACTGTAAACACCCAATGCGCGTACGGCTCTGGCTACCACTGTGTTCTCGTGGCTGCCCAAATCTAAAATAACAATCATGTCCTGTTTCATATACGTGTGTTTAAAAATTATCATACATTTTCTGCCGGAAAGACACTTGTCCTCCCGATAATTTCCCATATGCAAGAACCCTGTCGGGAAGCCTCTCTTCATGGGGGAAACCTCTTGAGCGGAGTGAACTGTTGGGAAGTGGTCTGTTTGACTTGCAAAAATATTATAAACTTAAAAAATGACAAATAATGGGGTAAAAAAGTTAATAACATTTTAATAACTTTTTGTCTTCTTTTTATACTTTTGCACCCAATTAGGCGAAACAGAAAATTTCTGATAATGCAAAACATAAGAAATATAGCAATTATTGCTCACGTAGACCACGGTAAAACTACCATAGTGGACAAGATGATTCTTCAAGCAAAAATTACAAGAAATGCAGAGAAGAACGGTGAGCTTATTCTGGATAACAATGATCTTGAGAGGGAGCGAGGTATTACAATTCTTGCAAAGAATGTGAGCGTTCCGTATAAAGGACATAAAATAAACATTATTGACACTCCGGGCCATGCTGATTTTGGCGGAGAGGTGGAGCGTGTGCTTAATATGGCAGATGGAGTGCTTCTGCTTGTAGATGCGTTTGAGGGGACAATGCCTCAGACAAGATTTGTGCTTCAGAAAGCAATTGAGATGGGTAAGAAACCGGTTGTAGTAGTGAATAAGGTAGACAAACAGAACTGCAGACCTGACGAGGTGAACGAACAGGTGTTTGACCTTATGTTCTCGCTTAATGCAACTGAAGACCAGTTGGATTTTAAGACTGTTTACGGAAGTGCAAAACAGGGTTGGATGTCTGAAGACTGGCGCAAGCCAACAGCAGACATTACCGTTCTGCTTGATACAATTATAGATGAGATTCCTGCACCTGAGCAGGAGGAGGGAACTCCACAGATGCTTATCTCTTCATTGGAGTACTCTCCATACGTGGGACGTATTGCTGTAGGAAGAATTAAAAGGGGGACCCTTAAAGCAAACCAGCCTGTTACACTATGCAAGAGAGACGGTACCTTTGAGAAGAGCCGCATAAAGGAGCTGATGGTGTTTGACGGTCTTGGCAAGGTTAAAGTTGATGAGGTTCACAGTGGTGACATTTGTGCAGTTGTTGGAGTTGAGGGATTTGAAATTGGTGATACCATTGCAGACTATGAGAATCCTGAGGCATTGCCGCCAATTTCAGTAGATGAGCCAACAATGAGTATGTTGTTCTGTATCAATGATTCACCATTCTTTGGAAGAGATGGTAAATTTGTTACTTCCCGACATCTGAAAGAGAGACTTGACAAGGAGCTTGAGAAGAACCTTGCACTTAGGGTTAAAGATGGCCTTACAGCAGACTCATTTATTGTTTACGGCCGAGGTGTGCTTCATTTGAGCGTGCTTATTGAGACAATGAGACGAGAGGGATTTGAGTTGCAGGTAGGACAGCCAAAAGTAATTGACAAAAACATTAACGGTGTAAGATGTGAGCCTATTGAACATCTTACAATAGATTTGCCAGAGGATAAGGTGGGTGCGGCAATTGAACTTACCACCCGCAGAAAAGGTGCCCTGTTGCATATGGAGCACAGGGAAGATAGAGTACACCTTGATTTTGATATCCCTTCAAGAGGCATTATAGGATTGAGGAGCAATCTTCTTACTGCAACTGCCGGTGAGGCTGTAGTGGCGCACAGATTCAAAGGTTACGAGCCTTACAAAGGTGAGATTGAAAAACGTAACAACGGCTCTCTTGTGGCAATTGAGACCGGTACTGCTGTAGCATACGCAATGGACAAGTTGCAGGACAGAGGTAAGTTCATCATTTATCCGGGTGAGGAGATTTATGCAGGTCAGGTTGTTGGTGAGCACTCAAGGGTAGATGACCTGAATATCAATATTTGCAAAACCAAGAAACTTACCAATGTAAGGGCATCGGGAACAGATGAAAAAGCTGTGCTGCCTCCACCATTACAGTTCTCTTTGGAGGAGATGCTTGAGTATATACAGGAGGATGAGCTTGTAGAGGTAACACCTAAATTCATGCGAATAAGGAAAATTTACCTCGATGAAACTGAGCGCAAGAGGAGAAAGAACGCAGCTCTTTAAAATTAATTGCAGTTTGATATAACAAAAAAAAATACTATCTTTGCACGCTCTTAAGTGGAGAGGAATAGAGATGGTTGAGAATAAGGACTTTATAATTCAAATCAAGGGATTGCAAATTGGAAAACATTATTATGATTTTCCGATGTGCGGCTCTTTTTTTAAGAGTTTTGAGAATTCTCTAATTCTTGATGCAGATTTGGAAGCAGAGGTTGAGTTAGAGAAGGGAAGTGGATGGATGAATGTAACTGCTTGGGTTTCAGGAGATGTTACAGTGGAGTGCGACAGATGCCTTGATGATGTGAAGCTGCCAATGGATTTTGAATGTACAATGGCAGTGAAATTTGCAAAATCTGTTGAGGATGATGATGGTGATGAGTTCATCATTATGGATCCGGCAGACAGTGAGTTGGATTTGACACAGTTCCTTTACGATTATGTTTGCCTTAACCTCCCTTTGCAGAAGGTCCATAGTGAAGGGGAGTGCAACCAGATGATGATGGAGAAGTTGGGAAATGTGAATTCACAGCAGAAGAGCAATGAGGATTTGGCGGCAAATTCACCTTTTGGAGCACTTAAGGGTTTGTTTGATAAAAATTAATTAAAAGAAAGATAACAATATTAAAAATAGTTAGAAATGGCACATCCAAAGCACAAAATTTCAAAACAGCGCAGAAACAAGCGTAGAACTCACGATAAAGCTGTAGTTCCTACCTTGGCAACTTGTTCAAACTGTGGTGCGACTGTAATGTATCACCATGTTTGCCCTGAGTGCGGTTACTACCGTGGTCGTCTTATCATTGAGAAAAACAACGCGTAATTAGCGTCTTTTCCAAATGATAAGGATTGGTATTGATGCAATGGGAGGAGACTTCGCCCCCAACAATGTTATATTGGGGGCTATAGAAGCTCATTCCTACATTGGTGCCGACACAAAGATTTTTCTCATTGGAGATGAGAAAAAGATTACCGAGGTCTGCCAGCATTATGGTATAGACTCCGGTAATTTTGTTATTGTACACGCTCCTGAAACAATAGAGATGGGTGAGCACCCTGTAAAGGCTTTTCTCAAGAAGAAACAATCCAGTCTTGTTGTTGGATTCAATCTTTTGGCATCGGGAAAAATAGATGTTCTTGCAAGTGCGGGCAATACTGGCGCGATGCTTGCAGGGTCTGTTCAAGTGCTGAACAATATTCCTGGTATAATAAGGCCTTGCATCCCCGCTCAAATTCCTTTGGCTGACGGACGCAATATGTTGCTTCTTGATGTAGGATTCAACTCAGATACAAGACCTGATGTATTGTATCAGTTTGCCATTATGGGCTCTATCTATGCCAAGACAATGATGGGGATAGAGAACCCGAGAGTGGCACTTTTGAATATTGGAGCAGAGGCTGAAAAAGGTAATGTAATTACCCAGGAGGCCTATAAGATAATGAGCGATACTACAGATTTCAATTTTGTGGGAAATATGGAGGCAAACCAGATGTTCAGCGGTGGTATTGCCGACGTATTGGTAACAGACGGATTTGTGGGGAACATTTGTTTGAAACAGGCGGAAGGTATGTACGAGCTTGTTGCAAAGTTGGGTGTAAAACATCCGTTCTTCAACAGATTCAACTATGAGACTTATGGTGGTACTCCTGTTTTGGGGGTTACAGCACCTGCAATAATTGGACACGGAGTATCTACACCTCTTGCAATTAAGAATATGATATTGCAGGGGGAAATGATGGTTGAGCACCGTCTTATAGAGAAGTTTAATGAGGCTATGCTTGAGCATTCATAGTAAACAGATAAAACAAACCTACGCAAATGACTGACAAGAAAGCAATAATAACAGGTATAGAGGCTTATTTGCCGGAATATGTTCTTACAAACGAGGAACTTGCCACAATGGTGGATACATCAGATGAGTGGATTATGAGCCGCGTTGGAATTAAGGAGAGAAGAATCCTTAAGGAAGACGGATTGGGTACATCGTTTATGGGAGAGCAGGCGGTAAAGAAACTTCTTGATACAACAGGTACAAAACCGGAAGAGATAGATTTGCTTATCTGTGCTACGGTTAGTCCGGATATGTTGTTCCCTGCCACTGCAAATATCATAAGTGACAAATGTGGTATTCTCAATGCTTGGGGATATGATATCAATGCCGGTTGTTGCGGTTTCCTTTTCAGTTTCTATACTGTTGCCAACTTTATAGAGAGTGGAAAATACAAGAAAGCTATTCTTGTTTGTGGTGAGCGTATGAGTGGTATGACAAATTATCAGGACAGAACAACTTGTCCGTTGTTTGGTGATGCAGCTGTAGCAATGCTTATTGAGCCGTCTGATGATCCTGATCTTGGTTTCCAGGATGCAATCACACACGTGGATGGTGTCGGCCGCCATTACTTGTACCAGACAGCCGGCGGTTCGTTGTATCCACCTACACAAGAGACAGTGGAGAAGAGACAGCACTTTATCCATCAGGAGGGTCAGCAGGTGTTCAAATATGCGGTTTCACGTATGGCTGATGTATCTGTAGAGATGATGCAGAAACATAATCTTACAGCTGATGATATTGCATACCTGATTCCTCATCAGGCAAATTTGCGTATCATTGATGCTACAGGTAGGAGAATGGGACTTTCTACAGACAAAATTCTGATTGACATAGAGAAGTTCGGTAACACTGCAGGTACTTCAATACCATTGGCTTTGTGGGACTTTAGAGACAAATTCAAAAAAGGTGACACTTTGATATTCTCGGCATTTGGAGCAGGATTCACTTGGGGTTCTATCCTGTATCGTTGGGCATATTAAAAAAATTACTATCTTTGCACCTCCCGCAAGGGAAATGGCCCTATAGTTCAAGGGATAGAACGAAAGTTTCCTAAACTTTAAATACAGGTTCGAGTCCTGTTGGGGCTACAAAAAATTATGAAATAAGCCTTATTTCGGCGTTACGCTTGATTCTTTTCTGCGCAGGCCTTGAAATAAGGCTTATTTTATGGATTTTAATTATCCAACAATCTCACTCCACAATCTGCGACCTTTGTACTCTGTGTTGTTTGTCTGGTCTACAACATATTTGGCAGCATTTGCACTTATGTTTACAAAGCACTCGCTTCTGCGGATTTCTATCTTCCCGATACCTTTTTTGCCTACTCCCAATGTGGTCATCATTCTAATTATATTGCGGGCGGTAACGCTTTGCTTGCTCCCAATAGATAGTTTTACCCACTTGAAGCCCTTCTCTCCACGTTTAGGGATGTATGAAGGGAGATCATCTGCCTCTACACCCTTCTTTTTCTTCTCCTGGACAATATTCAAATCTGGTGCGTTGCGGTAATAATCAAGGAAACGGTTGAACTCTACAGAGAGAAATTTCTTTATGATTTCCTTTCTGTTGAGGTCGCTCCATTTCTCCTCTATAAGTGAAAGATATGGTGCTATTTCCTCCTCTCTGACTTCTACAGCATTTATATGGTCAATCATTGAGAGAAGTTGTTTGGAGCAGACCTCTTCACCAGTAGGAAGTTTTGACATGGCAAATGTCTTGTTAATAATCTTCTCAATTCTACGGATTTTGCTCTGCTCTTTTGTATTTATGATAACAATGGATTTGCCGGTCTTGTCCGCACGTCCTGTCCTTCCGCTACGGTGTGTGTATTGTTCAACTTCGTCGGGAAGATTATAGTTAATTACGTGGGTGAGGTTGTTTACATCTATTCCTCTGGCAGCTACATCTGTTGCAACTAGGAGGCTAAGGTTTTTCTCCTTGAATCTCCTCATTACTTGGTCTCTCTGCTGTTGTGACAAGTCCCCGTGTAGAGCATCCGCATCATATCCGTCTTTTATCAGTGCACTTGCTATCTCGCCGGTCTCCCTGCGGGTACGGCAAAAAATTATGCCGTAAATATCGGGATAATAGTCAACAACACGTTTTAGTGCCGGGTAGCGGTCTTTCTCGTGTACAACATAGCAATAATGTTTTACATTGTTGGAGCCGCTGTTCCTTTGGCCGACTGTTACAACCTCTGCATCCTTCATATAAGTTTTGGCAATTTTTTCTACCTCTAATGGAAGGGTTGCAGAGAAAAGAAGCACTCTTTTTTCCTGAGGAAGACTCTCCAGAATGGCATCAAGATCCTCTTTGAATCCCATATTCAGCATTTCATCTGCTTCATCCAGGATAAGGGTATGAATTTTGCTCAGGTCCACTGCTTTCCTCCCGATAATATCAAGCAATCTTCCAGGTGTTGCCACCACAATATGCGGAATTTTTTTTAGGGCTTTAATTTGAGGTTCAATTCCTGCACCGCCATAAACATCTACAATGCACAAATCAGGAAGGTATTTGGAATAATTTTTCAAATCTTGGGCAATTTGTTTGCACAGCTCTCTGGTAGGGCTCAATACAAGAACCTGAGGGTATCTGCCAAGGTTGTGTTCAACAATTCTTTCCAATGCAGGCAGACCAAATGCTGCGGTTTTTCCGGTACCGGTCTGAGCCAGACATACAGTGTCTGTATGTTCACCTAAAAGGGTAGGTATTATTCTTTCCTGAACGGGGGTTGGCTTTTCAAACCCCATTTCGCTGATTGCCTTAATTATGTAGCTGTTAAGGCCAAGTTCCTGAAACGTATTTGCCATTCTGATATATATTGCAGTTATATGGTAAAATTGTGCTGTAATACAATTTTTCTTCCGGCAAAAATAGTAATTTTTTCTACCTGCTGTTCCATCCGCGGTTGAATCCGTCTGTTATTTCCGGCCAGTATTCTACAATAATATACGCAGTGTATATCAGTAACACTATGGCTACAAATAAGGCTGCACCTTTCCAAAACTCTTTGCTGCTTGCCAGCTCTTTGCAATTGTTGAGACACTCTTCAAACAATCCTTCAACATTTTTTTTCATTCTTTATACTTGATTTATAAAGCAGGGATGCCATCACCTGAAATATCTTCCCGCCTGACCGTCATTGTTCGGAGTGACATCCCTGCACCCCCTACTGGTATATTAACCTTAATTTGATAATACCGGCGGGAATCTCATTTGCCGCAAATCTACTTTGTGTTCCAATAATCCCTATCCCAAAAAAGCAAAACCTTAAAACTATTGTCTCTTATTGAATTGATTGCCATTTTTAAGAAAAAAAGTCAGAATAAATTTACTCAGTTTCTACTGGAATTTTCGTAACTTTTTAACGGATCATCTGTTGTATATCAGGCTTTTAAAGTTGTAAATTGTTCGGGAAGTCGGGTACCGACTTCCCGAAAGTGAAGTGGAGGCATTCAGGTTATTTATTTTTTTTATAATTTTGGCATAATGGTGGATTTATAATTGAAATATAATGAGTAAAGTCAGACATATAGGAATTTTTGGTAGAAGAAATGCGGGTAAGAGTTCATTGATCAATCTTCTGTTAGGGCAGGATTTTGCGATAGTCTCAGATAAGGCTGGAACAACAACTGATCCTGTAAAGAAGAGGATGGAGATACCTGGAGTAGGACCTGTACAGTTGATTGATACTGCAGGAATAGATGATATTGGCGAAGTGGGGGAGAAGAGAGTGGCCAGGAGCCTCAAGATAGTGGAGGAGGTTGATATGGCAATTTTGCTGTTTACAGGAAATATATTTGGGAAGGAAGAGAAAGATTTGTTGAGACAGTTCAAGGAACTGGATGTCCCGGTTGTTGTTGTGCACAATCAGTCTGATATCATTCCTCTTGATTTTGGTGTGGCGGGAGATCTTACCAATATGTATGGGTGTGATGTTGTGGAGTTCTCGTGCTGTATTACAGACCCACAGGAACAGCAGGATGCAATAGATATGCTGTTTGCATTCATTACCAAAGGATTGCTGCTGGGGGATGCAGAGAAGACAATTATGCATGGCCTGGTAGAGGAGGGAGACAATATTGTATTGGTTTGTCCTATAGATTCGGAGGCACCGGCAGGTAGAATGATTCTTCCGCAAGTTATGGCTATAAGGGATATTCTTGATAATGGTGGAATTGCAACCGTTCTCCAACCGGAGCAATTGAAGGATTACCTTAAAGATTTTAATCCCGATACCAAATCCAAAAAGGTGAAAATGGTTGTTACAGACAGTCAGGTCTTTAAACAGGTGGGGGGGATTGTGCCCCAGGAGATCCCTCTTACAAGTTTCAGTGTTCTTATGGCAAGGGCAAAAGGCCCTTTTGAGGAGTATCTGAAAGGGGTGGAAGCTATCGGGAAGTTGAAGGATGGAGATAATGTGCTTGTACTTGAATCTTGCACCCACCATACATCGTGCGAAGATATCGGTAGGGTAAAGATTCCTATGATGCTGCAAAAGAAGGTGGGTTGCAAACTGAATTTTACATTTGTTTCTGGGTTGGATGAACTTCCTCCACTTGAGAATTTTGCACTTGTGCTTCAATGCGGCGGCTGTATGGTTACCCACCGCCAGCTCCGTAACCGCTTGCGCAGAGTAATTGCTGCCGGGCTTCCGGTAACCAACTATGGAATGTGCATTGCCTATGTTACAGGTATCTTTGAGCGTGCGGTCACAACGCTGGTGTAAATATAACATTTATATACAATGAATTGCAAATTAGACCAACTTCACAAAGAGGCGTATGAACTGAAGCTTAAGTATAGGGGGCCGTGTGTCTATTTCAGAGGGTTGATAGAGATTTCCAACAAGTGCAGGAAGAATTGCCTGTATTGTGGAATAAGGTGCGGAAACTTTTGTGTGCAGAGATATGAAATGACAGATGAGCAGGTTTTGCAGGAGGCGCAGTTTGCTCTTGATGCCGGGTATGGTTCAGTAGCAATTCAGGGAGGGGAGCGTTCAGACAGTGCTTTTATTGAAAGAATTTCAAGACTGGTACATCATATCAGGAGGTTGCAACCAGGGGGAGATCCGTTGAAACTGTTGCAGATGGCAAAAGACACAGATGTCATTTCTGTTCCCCAGAACGATTTGGGGATAACCCTCTCTTTGGGTGAGCAGAGCAAGGATGTGTACAAAGAGTGGTTCCGGGCTGGGGCCGGGAGATATCTTTTGAGAATTGAGGCATCAAATAGAGAATTGTATGAGAAACTGCATCCTGCAGACAAGTTACATTCTTATGATACACGTCTGCAGGCTTTGCATGATTTGAAGAGTACAGGTTACCTTTTAGGCAGTGGTGTAATGATAGGGCTCCCGTTCCAAACCGGTGCCCATTTGGATGAAGATCTCCAGTTCCTTAAAAATCTGCAGGTTGATATGGTAGGAATGGGGCCTTACATTCCCCATAAAGATACCCCGCTGGGGCTGATTGTGGAGTATTGGAAGGGAGCAAGGAATACTCTTCCCGATAACCTTGTCCCACTTGCCTCCCACCCAAGGGGGGATTTCTGGAATTTTGGCAATGAGCAACTGTTGCAGCTGAGTATTGATATGGTTGCCCGCCTGAGAATACTTATGCCCCATATTAACATTGCAGCAACTACAGCACTTCAGGTTCTTCATCCCGACGGAAGAGAGATGGCATTACTGAGTGGGGCAAATGTAATAATGCCCAATATGACAGAAACTTCATTGCGTGGAAACTATTCTTTATATGAAGGAAAACAGGGAGTTGCCGATGATGCCGCCTCTACCAGAGACAAACTTCTGGATAATTTGCGCCGTTTGGATATACCTGTTGGCTGGAACCGGAAAGGGGACTGGAGATAATGCAGAATGGCGGGTACAAATACTTTTCTTTTTGAGAATATTTGACTATTTTTGTACCGCCAAAAAAAATGGCCTTCTTAAAACGACTATTATATAACCAAACAATATTATAATTTTTTATTATGTCAGAAATCAAAAGAGTTTATCGTTTTGGCGGTAGAGATGCCGACGGCGATGGAAGCATGAGAAATCTTCTTGGCGGTAAAGGTGCAAACCTTGCTGAGATGTGCAAACTTAACATTCCGGTTCCTGCAGGTTTTACTATTACAACTGACTGCTGTACTGAGTATTACAAAAACGGTTGTAACTATCCAAAAGAACTTGAGGCTGAGGTTAATGCTGCAATGGCTGCTACTGAGGAGATTATGGGTATGAAATTTGGAGATCCTAATGCTCCGCTTCTTGTTTCTTGCCGTTCAGGTGCCAGAAGTTCTATGCCAGGTATGATGGAGACCGTTCTTAACATTGGTCTATGTTCTGCAACTATCCCTGGTCTTATTGCTAAAACAGGTAATCCTCGTTTTGTTTATGATGCATACAGACGTTTGATTATGATGTATTCAGACGTTGTGATGGAGAAAGCTGAGGGTATTGAGCCTGAGGAGGGTAACGGAATCAGAGTTCAGTTGGACAGAATGCTTGCAAAAGTAAAGAAAGAGAAAGGTTATGCTTCAGATACAGACCTTACTACTGAGGATTTGCAGCAGCTTTGCGAGGATTTCAAAATTAGAGTAAAACAAGAGCTTGGCAAACCATTCCCAGATGATGCTTACGAGCAGCTATGGGGCGGTATTGGTGCCGTTTTCAAATCTTGGAACGGTAAGAGAGCTATTGCATACAGAAGAATTGAGGGTATTCCAGATGAGTGGGGTACTGCAGTAAACGTTCAGTCAATGGTATTCGGTAACATGGGTGACAACTCTGCTACAGGTGTTGCATTCTCAAGAAACCCTGCTACCGGTGAGAACAAATTCTATGGTGAGTGGTTGATTAACGCTCAGGGTGAGGACGTAGTTGCTGGTATCAGAACTCCTAACCCATTGAATGAGGCTACCAAAAACGAGCACAACAAAGAGCTTGCATCTTTGGAGACTGCAATGCCTGCAGTATACAAAGAGTTGGATGAGATCCAGCAGAACCTTGAGGCCCACTTCCACGATATGCAGGATATTGAGTTCACTATTCAGGATGGCAAACTTTGGATGCTTCAGTGCCGTGTAGGTAAGAGAACCGGTCTTGCTGCTTTGAATATGGCAATGGATATGCTTGCAGAGGGTCTGATTGATGAGAAGACTGCTGTAATGCGTGTTGCTCCTGCTCAGTTGGATGAGCTTCTACACCCAATCCTTAACCCGGCTGCAGAGAAAAAAGGTACTGTAATTGCACAGGGTCTTCCTGCTGGTCCTGGTGGTGCTGTAGGTAAGATTGTTTTCACTGCAGAGGAGGCTGTTGAGTGCGCTGCAAGAAAAGAGAAAGTTATCCTTGTTCGTGAGGAGACTAACCCGGAGGACGTAGAGGGTATGCGTGCTGCTGACGGTCTTTTGACTGCCCGTGGTGGTATGACTTCTCACGCTGCTCTTGTTGCCCGTGGTTGGGGCAAATGCTGTATCGTAGGTTGCGATGCTCTTCATATCAATATGTTGAACAAGACTCTTACTATCGGGAATAAAGTATACAACGAGGGTGACATCTTCAGTTTGAACGGTAGCAAAGGTTATGTATATGACGTTGCTATTGACACTATGGATGCTTCAGAGAACCCACGTTTTGTTGAGTATATGAAGATTGTAGACAAATACCGTGTTCTTGGTGTACGTACAAATGCTGATAACCCACAGGATGCTCAGACTGCAATCAATTTTGGCGCTGAGGGTATTGGTTTGTTCCGTATTGAGCATATGTTCTACGGTGAGAACTCAGAGGCTCCTCTTTCAAAACTTCGTAAGATGATCCTTTCTAACTCTGAGGCTGAGAGACGTCAGGCACTTGCTGAACTTGAGCCATACGTTAAAGAGGCTGTTAAGGGTACTATGAAGGTTCTTGATGGTATGCCTGTTACCTTCCGTCTTCTTGACCCACCTTTGCATGAGTTCGTTCCTCAGACTAAAGAGAAAATTGAGGAGATGGCTGCAGAGTTCGGTATCACCCCAGAGGATATCAGAAAACGTGGTGAGGGCTTGCACGAGGTTAACCCTATGATGGGTCACCGTGGTGTTCGTCTTGGTGTGACTTACCCAGAGATTTCGGAGATGCAGTTCCACGCCATCTTCACTGCTACTGCAGAGTTGATTAAAGAGGGCTTTAAACCTCAGCCAGAGATTATGGTTCCAGTAACCGTTTCAGTTAAAGAGCTTGATTTCCAGAAAGAGCTTTGCGACAGAGTTCACGCAGAGGTAGAGGCTGAGCAGGGTGTTAAGATTGTTTACCTGTACGGTACAATGATTGAGATCCCTCGTGCTGCTATCCTTGCAGACGAGATGGCTAAGACCGCTCAGTTCTTCTCATTTGGTACTAATGACCTTACTCAGATGACGTTCGGTTTCTCTCGTGACGATATCGGTGGTTTTATGGGTGATTACTTGACTAAGAAGATTCTTCCTGCGGATCCATTCCAGACTTTGGACAGATCTTCAGTTGGTAAACTTGTTGAGATGGGTATCAAAGGTGGTAGATCAACTAACGCAAAACTTAAAGTTGGTATCTGCGGTGAGCACGGTGGTGATCCGGACTCAGTAGAGTTCTGTCACTTGGCTGGAATGAACTATGTTTCATGTTCTCCATTCCGCGTTCCAATTGCACGTTTGGCTGCTGCTCAGGCTGCAATCAAGCATAATGCACAGAAATAATCAAAAATGATTATAAAAAACGGGGGGCTCTGAACAAGAGCCCCCTTTTTTTGTGTTAAAATGTACTAACTTTACAAAAACCACCACTTATGCAGAAGTTACCTAAGATTTTTGTGCTGGACACAAATGTGATTTTGCATGATCATCGTGCAATTTATAATTTTCAGGAAAATGATCTGGTTATCCCTTTAGCCGTTTTGGAAGAGGTTGACAAGTTCAAGTACGGGAACGATATCATAAATTATAATGCAAGGGAATTTGTAAGAACTATAGATGAGATTTCAGATCCGCGCCTGTTTAACGGGCACGGATATCCGTTGGGCAAGAAAAGGGGGACCCTTACAGTTACAACCAATAAAGAGTTCCCAAAAGACCTTCACAATATTTTTAAAGAGGATTCCCAGGATCACCGCATACTGGCCACTGCAATATGGTATAAGCACAATTACGGAAATCGGGTTGTGGCACTGGTAACAAAGGATGTTAATCTTAGGATGAAGGCAAAAGCAGTGGGAATGTTTGTGCAGGATTACCTCACAGATCATATAAAAGAAGAGCGGGTAAACCAGAATGAGAAGAGAGTTATATATGTAAAAGGGGCAGCTCCGCACTTGTTGGACCAGTTGTTGGACCAGGAACAAGGTGTACCACTTGCATCGTTCCGTTACAAAACCCCGCCTTGCAACCAATTATATAATTTCAAGCATCCCGACGGAGAAAGCATTCTTGCACGTTATAACCACAACACCGGCAACATAGTGCTGGTGGAACCCCAGACAGCATATGGTATCTCACCACGCAATGAGGAGCAGGCATTTGCATTGGATGCAATTCTTAATCCCGACATTAAATTAGTTTCCATTACTGGAACTGCAGGTACAGGAAAAACTCTTCTTGCCTTGGCAGGAGCTTTGGCGCAAACACATCTCTACGACCAGATTCTTCTGTCCCGACCGGTAATACCACTTAAGAATCAGGAGATAGGCTATCTTCCGGGAGATGCCAAAGAGAAAATAGGTCCTTATATGCTGCCACTATACGATAATCTTGCAGTAATAAAGAAAAACTTTAGAGACACCAGTAAGGAAAACATAAAAATAGAGGAGATGCTCCGTCGGGAGCAGCTGCTGATCTCTCCACTTGCCTATATCCGCGGGCGCTCCTTGTCTAATGTGTTTTTTATAATTGATGAGGCTCAGAATCTTACACCTCACGAAGTGAAAACCATAATTACACGAGCAGGCGAAGGAACCAAAATAGTTTTTACCGGTGATGTTAACCAGATAGACCAGCCATATCTGGACAAATGGTCTAACGGACTTACTCACCTTAGCGAAAAACTTTACGGTGAACACCTTTTTGCCCACATAAACCTTGTAAAAGGGGAACGCAGTGAACTCAGTGAGCTTGCCGGTAAGAAATTATGATGATGTCCCAATAAATGAAGATGAAAACACCCGCTCATTGAGCGGGTGTTTTCATCTTTATTTGTTCTCACACCATTTACGGGCGTTGATGAACATCTCAATCCAAGGGGTAATTTCCTGGTTACGAAGCTCTGCAGGATAGTGAGCCCAATTCCAAGGGCGCAAACAGCGCTCTGGGTGAGGCATCATAGCCAAGTGACGGCCATCCAAGCTGCAAACACCTGCAATACCCTCTGGTGAACCATTAGGATTGGCTGGATACGCATTGTAGTTATAACGTGCAGCAACATTGAAATTCTCCATACCGGCAGGGAACGAGAATTTGCCCTCACCGTGGGCAACCCAGATACCCAATTTGCTGCCAGAAAGCGAGCGCAGCATAATTGAAGGGCTCTCCTCAATAGTGACACCCACAAACGCACTCTCATATTTATGAGAATTGTTGTGGATCATCTTAGGAGAAAGCTCTCGGGCAGTAGGGGTAATCAGGCCAAGCTCAGCCATCAGCTGACAACCGTTGCAGATACCCAAACTCATTGTATCCTCACGGGCATAGAATGCATCAAGTGCCGCCTTAGCTTTGGCGTTATACAAGAATGCACCAGCCCAACCTTTGGCAGAGCCAAGAGTATCGGCATTTGAGAAACCACCTACAAATACAATCATCTTAACCTCTTCAAGAGTCTCACGACCAGAAATCAAGTCGGTCATATGCACATCCTTAACTCTGAAACCTGCAAGGTGAAGAGCCCAAGCCATCTCGCGGTCTCCGTTAGAACCTTTCTCACGAATTATGGCAGCCATAGGGGCTTCAGCTGCAGGTGCAAGTGCTGCACCTGTGCCAGTGGCCACACCTGCATAAGCTCTCAATGAACCTGTAAAGGTTTCAGGGAACTTGTAAACAAGAGGCTGGACTTTGTAATTCTGGAAACGCTCTTTAGCGCAAGTCTCACCAACCTGTCTGATATCAAACAGGTAAGAGGTTTTGAACCAGATATCCCTCAAAGCATCAATATCCAAAGAAACAGCATCGTTGGCACCAAAACCGGTAAGCACAACTTTGCGTGCAGGAAGATAGTTTCCAATAATATAACCTTTGACACCGCAGACTTCAAGAACAGCAGTGAGCTCGGCAAGTTTTTCATTTGCTATCTGAACCAAAACGCCTGGGGTCTCGGAGAACAGAGCTTTGAATATAGAGTCAGAACCTCCATCAACACCCCACTCCTTGGCAATCATCTCAAGAGAACGGGCATTGATAGCCAGACCGCCGTTCACATTGGCAAAGCACATCTCAAGAGCAGTAGTAATCATACCTCCCGCAGAGATGTCGTGTCCTGCAAGAAGCATTTGTTTGCCAACCATTTCCTGAACAGCCTTGAATGCTGCAGCAAAATACTCAGGATTCTCAACATCTGGAGCAACGTTGCCCACCTGGCCGACAATTTGGGCAAAAGCAGAACCTCCAAGAGGGAATGCCTCTTTACCCGCACCTGCGCTTGCTGTACTATCTACAAATGGGATATACATCAATGCACTGTCGGGATTATTCTGAAGATTTGGATGAACCACTTTGTTGATATCCTCTACTGGGGCGACAGTTGAAATGATTACTGTACCAGGGGAAAGCACTTTTTCTCCCGACGGATATTTCTGAGTCATACTCATACTGTCTTTACCTGTAGGAATGTTGATCCCAAGAGCGCACGCAAAATCACTGGCACCCTTAACCGCCTTATACAAGCGGGTATCCTCACCCTCATTGCGGCAAGGCCACATCCAGTTGGCACTTAAAGAGATGCCTTTGATGCCATCTTTCAAAGGAGCCCAAACCACATTTGTGAGGGCCTCAGATATTGCCATTCTTGAGCCGGCAGCACTGTCAACCATAGCCACCATAGGGGCGTGACCCATAGAGGTGGCAATACCCTCTTTATTATTGTAACCGATTGCAGTAACACCCAAGTTGTTCAAAGGCAACTGAATCTCACCGCAAGTCTGCTGGCCTGCAATAAGACCTGTTACTGAACGGTCTACCTTATTGGTCAACCAATCTTTACAAGCAACACTCTCAAGCTGAAGTACCTGGCCCACATAATACTCAAATTTTGCAGGGTCGTATGCAAGAGGTGCAAATTTGTACTCAGCTGTATTGTCTTTCATATATGTTTTAGGTGCGCTGCCGAACATATCCTCCATTGCAAGGTCAATTGCAGCCTCACCTGTCTTCTCATTCTTAAGGGTAAAGTTATGCTTGCCGGTAGTTTCACCAATTACATACATAGGTGAACGCTCACGGTCTGCAATAGCTTTAAGTTCCTCAATGTCTTTCTCCTGCATAACCAAACCCATTCTCTCCTGGCTCTCATTTCCAATAATCTCTTTAAGAGACAGGGTAGGGTCGCCCACTGGAAGTTTGCTGATGTCAATATTACCACCAGTTTCCTCTACAAGCTCTGACAAACAGTTAAGGTGACCTCCGGCTCCGTGGTCGTGAACACTGATTATAGAGTTATAATCACTTTCGGCAACCGCGCGGATAGCATTGTAAGCTCTCTTCTGCATTTCAGGGTTAGAACGCTGGATAGCATTCAACTCAATGGCATTTGCATATTGGCCTGTGTCAACGCTACTTACTGCGCCACCACCCATACCAATACGGTAATTGTCGCCACCAAGCAGAACAACTTTGTCACCAACAGCAGGTTTCTCTTTAAGGGCATCACGCTTCTTGGCATAACCAACACCGCCAGCCAACATAATAACCTTGTCAAAACCGAATTTTCTTGCAGGAGCTGCTGCGCAAGTTCCCGACGGATTTGTGCAAGCCTCTCCAGCGGCATTTCCACCACACTCCGCACCGGCAGCAGTGCCGTCGTACTCTGCAGTGAGCAAACTTCCACAGATGATGCACTGACCGAACTTGTTGCCAAAATCAGACGCACCATTAGAAGCTTTTGTAAGAATCTCTTGAGGACTCTGGTACAACCAAGGGCGGGCTGGGGTTTTCTCCCAATCGCGCTCAACAGCCATAGCTGCTGCACAAGATGCATCTGCAAGATCCGCTGCACCATGGCCTTTCTCTGTGCTCAGATGAGGATTTACACCTGGAGTCTCCTCTACACCCTCGTTGAATCTTGGGTATGATGTCATATAACAAGCTGTTCCTGCTATCGGGAAGCTGCCCTTGCCACCTGCAATACGGTCTCTTATTTCTCCTCCGCTGCCTGTAGCTGCGCCGTTGAACGGCTCAACTGTGGTTGGAAAGTTGTGTGTCTCTGCTTTTAATGAAATTACAGTCTCTGCCTCTTTTGCCACAAATTCAGAAGGCTTGCTTCCGCTGGTTGGGTGGAACATTGCCACCTTAGGACCCTCAAGGAAAGCACAGTTGTCTTTGTATGCACTTACTATAAGATTGGGATTCTCCTGAGAAGTTTTCTTAATCATCTTAAACAGTGAACTTTCCATCTCCTTGCCGTCTATGATGAACACACCATTGAAGATTTTATGACGGCAGTGCTCTGAATTCACTTGAGAGAAACCGAATACCTCACTGTCTGTAAGGCCACGGCCAAGTTTTTTGCTGAGACCTTTAAGATACTCTATCTCTTCTGGATTTAGCGCAAGGCCCTCCTGTTTGTTGTACTCCTCAAAATTCTCTATGTAGATAACCGGATCGGGCAGTTTGTCTATTGTAAAGATTTCCTGGTTGAGGCCGTTGTAAAGGCGCTGCAACATTTTGTCATATTGTGGTTCTTCTTCTTTTGTACAGAAGAACTCTTCAATACGTTCAATTCCACAGATGTTCATATTCTGTGTAATTTCTACGGCTGTTGTACTCCAAGGGGTAATCATCTCACGTCTTGGGCCAACAAATTTACCGCTCACAGTTTCCTCTTTTAGAAGGGTGGCATTGCCAAATAACCACTGTAGAGCATTCACATTCTCCTGAGAAATCATCTCTGTAGCCTTAACGGCTATAACTGTACCATTATTGGTACTAAAGAACAGAATCATAAGTATATAATGTTTATAAAGTTTTACTCGCGCATAATGACGTGCTAATTTACAAAAAAAACGTTAAGTGGCCAAAATCAAGAGAAAGTCGGTCTTTGGGTTTCTGGGGAAGTCGGTACCCGACTTCCTAAAATATTTGACTGTCTGAGAAATTTTTCTTAAATTTGCATAGCGCTATAACAGAGTATAAATCAATAATTAAGAGGGGGAGATATGGAGGGAAGGATTCTTTATCACTCAATTGTAAAGTCTATCAGAGGTCGTGTCATTTTCTATAAAGATTCAGACAGGTTGTTGTTTCTGAATATCTTAAGAAGATTTGTTGACAAACATTCCGTTATAATACTAGAGTTTGTGCTAATGGACAATCATATCCATTTGTTGCATACAGCCCAATCTGAAGAACATGCAGTGCTTTTTTTAAGTGAGATGCAACAGAATTTTGCATTTTGGTACAATAGATTTCACTCAACTCACGACAAATTGCTTGTTCCTGCCAAAGTTTACCCAAAATATACGGAAGAGATGAAGGTAAATTGCTCCCTCTACATACTGCAGAATCCTATGGTTGCCAGTAGAGATGGTTATCCGCATCCCAAGTATTATAAGTGGAGCAGCTACCATTATCATTATGACTTTATGAATACAGCACCAAGGCTTGTCTCCAACTCAAAAGATGTGATCAGGGCCAACAAGATGTTTGATCTCATAAATTGCAGTAAAAGCATACAATACAACAAGTGTCCGCTCCTGAGATCCGGTTTTGTATGGCCAATCCTTAAATTGTCTGACATATTGCCGGTGAATACTTTTGAAATGGACAGGCTTTATACAAAACATGAGTTTAAAGTTATAGTTGGGAAAACATTGATCCCCACCAATCAGGAGGAGTTCACGCAGGAGCAGTTGGTACAGATTAAAAACCATTTGAGCAGAACAAAAGAAACTGTGGCATCTTTATCGGAATTCTTGTTGGAAAACCTGAATGGCAGGAGTTACAGGTATCTCCCACAGGAGGAAAAAGAGAATCTTATAATTAGAATTTTCAGCTGTACAAAAGCCACCCAAATGCAAATAGTGATTTTATTGGATGAAGATAAAGACTATGTGAAAAATCTTTATCTGAAGTATAGATTCAGTAAAGCAAGTAAACTTTTTAGTTTTCCGATATTTTTTTAAATTTTTTTCTTGTAGAAAATCAGTTCCTCTAAACGAGAAAATCCCTACGAAACGCAATTCTGGCTTAGCTTTTTGAGAGGAAGTCGGTCCTCGAGTTTCAGAGAAGTCGGGTACCGACTTCCAAAAAAAAATCAAAAAAAATTTGCAGAATTGAAAATAATGTCTACCTTTGCAACCCGAAACGGAAACGGCGCCACAACCGCCATAGTTCATGAAGATAATGGGAGCATAGCTCAGCTGGTTTAGAGCACCTGCCTTACAAGCAGGGGGTCACAGGTTCGAATCCTGTTGCTCCCACGAACAAATGAAGTTCTTTCAAATATTCAGTTTTTCTTCCCGATAAAGGAGAAAAGCAAAACTACTCGGGAGCATAGCTCAGCTGGTTTAGAGCACCTGCCTTACAAGCAGGGGGTCACAGGTTCGAATCCTGTTGCTCCCACGATTTTGAGAAATCGAAATAAGTTTTTCATAGTGTATTTTAAGTGTTTTGGAGGTCTGCACATTTTGGTGCAGGGCTCTTTTTTTTATTTCAGGAAATAATGTTTGCAGGATGTCTAATGGGATTTCCTGTTTTTTATTTTAAAATGATATAAAGTTGTACCAGAAAAACCTTACACAGTCAGATTTGTTTTTTTAAATTCAGTTCATGTTGGGGGTGTGCAGACGTGTTTGTCCAATTTTATTTTTAAAACAACACTAAATTCCTGTTGCTGCATATCTCTTGTTCAAGTAAGGTGTTATTATTTGTTGACAGCAAAAGTTGCGGATACATTTGCGTTACGATTATTTTTTGTTGTGTCTGCAACAAGTCGTGTGTTAATTTTAAAAAGTTTTGTTTTTGAGAGGTGGATTGCCGGATGACAGGTGGTCCACCTTTTCTGTGTTGGCATGTATACAGATAATTATAATTTGAAAACTAAATATTTAATATTACCTTTGTAGGATAATATGGGAAATGCGGATATTCTTGTCTGTCGTTTTTTTTGCCACTTTATTAATTTCGTAATTAAATGAATATTAAAAAGTTATATATTACAGTTTGTCTTTTTGCATTTAGCTTTGCTGCAGTTGCCCAATCTCAGGCAGAAATTGAAAAAATGAAGCAGTTGGCCGTTTCTATGGGGTACTCTCAGGCACAGGTGGAAGCTGTGGCTGCAAGTGTGTTGTCGGGTGGAAGTTATGTTGTGCCAAAATCTTCGGAATCCGTGTCATTGCAGCGTGAAGTTGATAGAAATGATACTGAATTTGGTGCTACAGTGCCAGTCCAGATTATAAATCTTCCTGCCATCACCTCTGACAGTTTGGGCATTTTTGGTCATGAACTGTTCAGGAACAAAGATCTTAATTTTGTTCCAAGCTATAATGTCCCTACTCCAGAAAATTATAAGCTTTCTGCCGGAGATGAGATTGTTATAGATATTTGGGGCGATGTTATCTCCAATATTACAGCAAAGATTTCCCCAGAGGGCTGTATTACTATACCTAATTTGGGACCAGTCTATATATCGGGACAGACTGTAGCGCAGGCAGAGAAATCACTCAAAGCATATTTGAGTAAAATTTACAGTGGCCTGGCACAACCTGAGCCTACTACATTTGCCAAATTGGCATTGGGTAAAACAAAGACAGTTTCCATAAATGTGGTTGGTGATGTGGCAAAACCGGGTAGTTATACATTGCCTTCACTTTCAACAATAGCAAGTGCAATGTATTTGGCAGGAGGCCCTTCAGAATTGGGTACTGTAAGAAATATCCGTTTGTACAGAAACAACAAGCTGGCAAGTACATTGGATGTGTATGATTTTATTCTGAACGGAAAGTTTGATTCAAATATAAGACTTGAGGACAATGATGTCATTATTGTTTCTCCGTATGAAGGTGTAGTTACAGTTTCCGGATCAGTAAAACGTCCGATGAAATATGAGGTAAAAGGGGGGGAGACCATTGCAGATATTATAGATTTTGCAGGAGGGTTTTCGGATAATGCTTATACGGGATCGGTACATATTTCCAGGATATCGGGGCTGAAAGATCAGCATACTGGTGCAACGGGTGAGTCTTTTGATGTCCCTGCAGATAAATTTGGAGAATTTAAACTGCAAGGAGGGGATGTTGTTAAAGTGAAAACAAATAAAAACAGATTTAAAAACCAGATTGCAATTAGTGGTGCTGTTTGGCATCCCGGAACTTTTTCTATAACTGAGGAGAAATCAACTTTAAGAGACTTGATACAGGCTGCAGGAGGTTTGCAGGAGGATGCATATCTGGAAAGGGGTGCAATTACAAGGTTGGATGAGAACAGGCTCCCTGTCCATATTCCTTTTAGTGTGCAGAATGTGATTTTAGGTATGGAAAATGTCATTCTCAAGCCAGATGATAAGGTTGAAATTTATTCTATTCATTCATTGTTACCTAAAAAAGTTGTAAGAATTTATGGTGAGGTTAACAATCCTACGAGAAAGGAGAGTTTTAAGGGAGAATCAAATATCTATGACTTCAAGTCTGGAATGACAATAGCAGATCTTATTCTTGCAGCTGGAGGTATTACTGAATATGCCACACTTTCTAAAGTGGAAGTGGCAAGAAGAATTGTTGGTGATATTGTTTTGCAGGATGAAACACATAAGAGTGATACAGTAGCCCAAGTATTCCATTTTAATCTTTTGAAGAATCCGTCGGATGCAGATTTTAAATTGGAACCGTATGATATTGTCTTTGTTAGAAGGAACCCCAACTATAAAGACCAACAGGCGGTAAGAGTTATAGGAGAGGTCAATTATCCTGGAACTTATGTTGTTGAGAAGAATAATGTCAGGTTAAGTGATATTATAGAGAGGGCTGATGGTTTTAAGCAGGATGCATATGTAAAGGGGGCTACATTAAAAAGGACTCTTACGAAAGAGGAGTATGAGAGGCTTTTAGTGGCAAAGGAGATTGCAATGAAACAGGTAGATGACTCTACTGCTGTAGAAGAAATGGAAATAGGTGAAAGCTATTCAGTAGCTATTGACCTTGTTGCTGCAATTAAAAACCCAGGATCTGAGGCAGATGTGGTACTAAGGAGTGGTGACATTATAAGTGTCCCTAAATATAACAGTACAGTAAAAATTTCAGGAGGTGTCCTTTATCCCAATGTGGTTTCATATGTTCCTGGCAAATCGTTGAAGTATTATTTGTCAAATGCTGGTGGAATAATTCAGGATGGTGTAAAGAAAAAGACTTATATGGTACATATGAATGGTGCTGTTGCTACAAAAGGAAATAGCGGATTTAAAGTGCAGCCAGGTACTGAAATTGTTGTACCGGTAAAAGACAAGAGTAATAAAGGGCAGACTTTAGCATCAATTTTGGGTATTGCAACTTCTACAGCCTCTTTGGCCGCAATGGTTACCACTATAATTAATCAGGTAAAATAGATACAATGGATAATATCCTTACTAAGATTTCTGATAGAATAGTAAATTCACAGTACTTGAGTAGGTGGATGGTTCTTTTTATTGACTCTTTTGTGGCAGCATTTGCCACATTGTCGGTATATATCACTCTTGGCTTTTTTGTAAGAAGTACAGCGCCGACATCAACTTTTGTATGGATATTTGTCTTGTCATTGTTTACAAGTATGGGGGTATTTGTTCTTTTTGGAACATACAGAGGTATTATGAGACATACAACAATGCAGGAGATAATGAGGATTGCCATTGCTGTTGTTGTTAAAAGTTTGTTTTTGCTCGTTGTTTTCATCCTTTTTAAAAATAGTATCCAATTTACCTTTACCAATTTCAAACTATGTGTGGCGCAGCTTGCAGATATTATAGGAGCAGTCGCCCTATTGGTATCAGTAAGGATGTTCCTTATATACATATATGAATTGCTGTTGGCAAGCCGTAATAAATTTTCTAAGAGGATGTTGATATATGGAGATGATTCCAAGAGTGTTGCTCTGTCTACATATATTTCCAACAATCTGCATGCTGAATATAGAATTATGGGATTCATAAAGATGCAGACTCGCAGGACTAAACTTAAATTACAAGGAATTACTGTTTACACAATAGACGAATATGATTATTTTGCCAGTGTTGTAGACAAGAAGAAAATTAATGCAGTTATATTCCCAAGTCAGGCAAGTGCCATATCGGAGAAGGAGAGGTTGATAGAATATTGTTTTAAAAAACATCTTAGAGTTTTTATTCAACCTAATTTGAGTGAAATTCCTAAGGTCGGTTCTATACAGAATACAATTAGAGAGATAAAGATAGAAGATTTGCTTGGCAGAGAGGAGATAAAAATAAATATGGACGAAATTTCCAGTTCTCTCTTTGGTAAGAGGGTGATGGTGACTGGAGGTGCCGGCAGTATTGGTAGTGAGTTGGTCCGTCTGATTTCCTCATTTCAGATTTCACAAATTGTAGTTTTGGATAATGCGGAGACCCCTTTGCATAATATCCAGTTGGAACTTGCTGATAAGGTGAAAAATAGTGTAGATGGTCCTCTCGATACAAAAGCATTTGCTGACAAATACAAGTTTGTAATAGCGGATGTGCGGGATGTGGCAAGACTTGAGAAGGTTTTTGAGTCTTATCGTCCAGATGTTGTTTTTCATGCAGCTGCCTACAAACATGTCCCTTTGATGGAATCCAATCCGTGTGAAGCGGTAAACGTGAATGTTTTTGGCAGTAGGAATGTAGCAGATATGGCTGTAAAGTTTGATGTTGAGAAGATGGTAATGGTCTCAACAGATAAGGCTGTAAATCCTACAAATGTTATGGGGTGCACCAAGAGGCTTGCTGAAATTTATGTCCAGACTTTAAGTCGTGCAATATTATCTGGTGAAGTAAAAGGAAAAACCAAGTTTATAACCACGCGATTTGGGAATGTTCTTGGTTCCAACGGATCTGTAATTCCACGTTTTAGAGAGCAGATAATTAATGGTGGGCCTGTAACGGTTACCCATAAAGATATTATCAGATTTTTTATGACCATACCAGAGGCTTGCAGACTTGTTCTTGAGGCTGCAACGATGGGTGAAGGATATGAGATTTTTGTATTTGATATGGGTAAACCTGTAAAAATCTCAGATCTTGCGCGTAATATGATTTCACTTGCAGGTTTTGAACCAGATAAGGAGATAAAGATTGTATATACAGGCTTGCGCCCTGGAGAAAAACTATATGAAGAGTTGCTCAACAGTGCTGAGAATACTTTGCCTACGGGTCATAATAAGATATCGGTGGCAAAGGTGAGGGAATATAAGTTGGATGATATCCTTGTGGATTATTCTGTTTTGAAAGAAAAAGTTGTGAGTATGGATAGAGTTGAGACTGTAAGGCAGATGAAAAAGATTGTTCCTGAGTTCAAGAGCAAGAACTCAGAATATGAGGAATTGGATAAACGGTAGTATATGGAATCTCCATACCAGTGGTTTGCAATGAGAGCAACCTATAAAAGGGAGCTTAAAGCAAGAGATTATCTGCAAAATAAAGGAATAGATGTTTTTGTCCCTTTAAAGAAGATTATTAAGGTAGTTGGGGGAGTAAAGAGAAAAGTTAGTGTACCTGCTATCAACAGTTTGATTTTTGTCAAGGCTCAGAAAGAGGTGTTGCAGTGTGCAAAAGTTGGAATCCATTATTTGCAGTATATAACCAAAAGAGTGGATGGTAAGAATATTCCTATAATAGTGCCAGATAGGCAAATGGAAGAATTTATCCTGATAGCTCAGGATGATACAATAGATAAAACTTATTTAACTCCCGGTGAGGCAGACTTGAAGGTGGGTACAAGGGTAAAGGTACATGGGGGTGCATTTGATGGTATGGAAGGAGTACTTGTGAAGATTAAAGGGAATAAGAAAAGGTACTTCCATGTAGTGGTAGATGAAATTGTAGCTGTAAGAATAGTTATAGAGAATGTGGATCTCCTGGAGATCGTTTGAAAATAAGTGCGAGTTTTTTGTAATAAGTTGAAGCATAGTGTATTATACGTGTTTCAATACTCCTTTATTTTACCCTAATCCAACTTAGATAAATTAAAAGAATCTTTTATGAACAATAACACTATTATGCCTCAACAGAACCATATAGAGGAGCCTATGATTGATATTAAGGCAATTATTTTCCGTTTATGGGAGAAAAAGAAATTCATTGTAAAGGTGATTTTTGCGTGTGCATTTATAGGACTCATTATAGCCGTGTTTTCACCTAAAGTATATGTGTCCAGCTGTACTTTTGTGCCTCAAACGGCAAAAAAAACCAACAGCAGCATTTCTTCACTTGCGGCATTGGCTGGAATCAATCTGGGCAGTATGGCATCAGGAGAAACGTTGTCCCCTCTTATTTATCCTCAAATTTTGGAAAATATAGAATTTAAGAAAGAACTCATGTATTCAAAGATAAAATTTGCTGAATACGACGAGCCTATTACGATAATTGATTATTATACAAATCCGGAGTATGCAAGGTTTAACTTGTTTGGAACTATCAAAAAATATACAATAGGACTTCCTGGGCTGATAATAGGTGCTATTAAAGGTACATTGAATGATCAGAATGATTCGTTGCTGACAGCCACCGATGGTAATTATCTGAATTTCTTCTCTAAGGATGAGTATGCATGTGTTAAAATTCTTAGAGATAAGGTATCAATGATGCTTGAAGAGAAAAAGGGATATATTACCATTATTGCAAATATGGGAGACCCAGTTGCAGCGGCACAATTATGTCAGACCACCTTTGATCTTCTTGAGAAGTATATTACAGCGTTTAAAATATCAAAAGCTGAACAACAGCAGGCTTTTATAAAAGACAGATACGAAGAGACGAAGGCTAATTATGAGGAGAAGCAGAAGGCATTGGCGCAATTTATGGATGCAAATAAAGTTCTGTCTACTGCTCAAGCCCGTACTGAGCAGGATCGTCTTGTTGCAGAATATAATATGGCTAATACCATTTATACAGAAATGGCAAAACAACTCTTGCAAGCGGATGTTCAGGTTAAGGAGGATACTCCTATACTTACTCCAATAAATCCGGTGGTTGTACCTTATAAAAAATCAAAGCCGCAGACTATGATGATATTGTTTGTCTGGTGTTTTATGGGAGGATTCCTTGGATGCGGTCTTGTCTTGGGTGGAGATTGGCTTAAGAATCAGGGCTTTGAACATAAATGGCTGGATAAGATTGTAAGGCCATAATTGGTCCTTTATAATAATATAAGGGTAGATATAATGATTGAAATAAAAGATAAAGCCAAATGTTGTGGCTGCAACGCTTGTGGTGATATTTGTCCTAAAAATGCCATTTCATTTGAAAGAGATATTGAAGGTTTTTGGTACCCGATAGTCAGTGAGGATACTTGTATTGGTTGCGGACTTTGTGATAAGATCTGTCCTGAACTTAATATAACTGAGCTTAAAACCAATGATTATCCAAAACCAATTAAAACAATTGCGGCAATTCACAAGAATATGACTATTCGCTGGGACAGCACTTCCGGTGGAGCATTTTCAGCGTTAGCCCAACATATGTATGATATTGGTGGGTATGTTTCAGGAGCACTTTATAATGAAGATTTTTCCGTATCCAATTATATTTCAAATAATCCCGATGACCTTCCAAGATTGAGAAGTTCAAAATATCTTCAGAGTAATGCAGAAGGGTTATATAAGGAAATCAAAAGTCATTTGTTGAAAGGAGAGAAGGTCTTAGCATGTGGTACTCCTTGTCAGATGGCTGCATTAAGATCATATTTACAAAAAGACTATCCTAATCTTGTAATTGTAGATTTCATTTGTAGAGGGGTCAATTCTCCTAAAGTATATAGGAAATATTTGGATTCTTTGGAGTTGATGCATGGGGGTAAAGTTGTATATGTAAAGGCTAAGAATAAAGAATTAGGTTGGAGGAACTTGACTCGAAAAGTTGTTTTTGATAATAACAAACAGTATTATGGTGTAAAAATGGATGATGATTTCCGTCGTGGATATCATACCAATGTTTTTTGCCGTCCGTCGTGCTATTCGTGCCAGTATAAAGGTTTTCCTAGAATGGCAGATTTGACCATAGCAGATTTTTGGGGAATAGAAAAGGTTGACAAAAATTTTGACAATAATATTGGCACCTCTCTGATATTGGTAAACTCAAGAAAAGGACTCGATTATTTCAATCAGGCAAATCAGTCATTAGAGTGGAGAGAGTGCGATTTCAGTTCTATTCTTCAAGGTAATCTGGCATTGACTACCCCTCTTTCACCTGCGAAAATTGATAGAGATGCTTTTTTTAAGGATTTGGATGCCACATCATTTGAGGATGTGGTAAAAAAATATTTCCCACTCCAGCGAAAAGCTACTTTAAAGCGTAGACTCTATAATATTGCCCGTTTCTATTACAGGCTTACCCGTTTGCTGAAATTTTCACCAAAGTCATATTGTAATTTCATCAAGATGAATTTTAGGACAAACACCAACAAGTCCTGGAAGGAACGCAATATAATGTATACATTACCTGGTACTGTTTATGATATACATCCAAGTGCAAAAATCAAGCTTGATGCCCCTATCATATATGGAGAACAGACAGTTAAAGGACTAAGACTTCCCACTTGTTTGCGAATGACGGAAAATACTTCTTTAATTGTAAATAAAGGTCCTCTTACAAGATATGGGAATAATGAATATCTGCTTCGTTATGGAGCATATATAGAAATTATTAACGGGGGAAAACTTACTTTTGGGCAAGGTGCAGCAAACGTGGGACTCACAATAATGTGTGCGAAGGAGATTACAATTGGTAATGATGTGCGTATAGGCAGAAATGTTTCAATCAGAGATTACAATGGTTCTCACGTGATAATCAATGACACATATGTAAATCATGCTCCTGTTATAATTGAAGATCACGTATGGTTGTGTACAGGTTCTACTATTCTACCTGGAGTAAAGGTTGGCAAAGGTTCTGTTGTAGCAGCAAATTCAACAGTAACGTGTGATGTTCCGCCACATTCTTTGGTTGCCGGATCACCGGCTAAAGTCATTAAAACTAATATAGAGTGGTACTAGTTTATGTCAGAAAATAAACGAATAGCTAAAAATACAGTATTTCTCTATATAAGGATGCTCCTTATTATGGGAGTCTCATTGTATTCATCAAGAATTCTCCTCAAGTCATTAGGATTCGATGATTATGGTTTATACAATGTTGTGGGTGGTATTGTAACTATGTTTACATTCCTTAACGGATCCCTTAGTGCCGCAACTTCCAGATTTATAACAGTAGAAATAAGTCATGGAAATCAACTGAAGTTGAATAAAGTATTCAGTACTTCATTTATTACACATATTATCATTGCATTGATAATTGTTGTATTATGTGAAACAATAGGGCTATGGTTCTTTTATAACAAGATGGTGATACCACCAGACAGGCTCAATGCTGCAATTTGGGTTTTTCATTTGTCAATAATATCAAGTTTTTTCACTTTAACCCAGGTTCCTTACAATGCGTTGATAATTGCTTATGAAGAGATGCGTATTTATGCTTATGTTGGTATTGTTGAGGCAGTAGCCAGACTTCTGGTGGTATTTGCTATAGCCATCTCTCCAATTGATAAACTCGTTTTTTATGCTGTTTTGCTTTGTCTGTTACAAGTATCCATATTGATGTACTACAGATATTATTGTAAAAAGAGGTATGCTGCTTCTCATCTGAAGTTTACTAAAGACACCCCTTTATTAAAGGAGATGTTGTCATTTGCAGGATCTGATATAATAGGTCAAATTTCTGTTCTTGCTCAGGGGCAAGGCTTGAACTTGTTGTTGAACATATTTTTTGGCCCAACGGTAAATGCGGCAAGAGCAATTGCGTATCAAGTACAGGGGGCTGTAACACAATTTTCAAATAATTTTATGACTGCTGTAAAGCCTCAAATTATCAAACAATATACTCAGGGCCGCATTGATGATATGATGGCTTTGGTCACTGCAAGCAGTTGTTTCTCTTTTTATCTGATGTGGATGATATCACTCCCTATTATATTGAAAGCACCATACATTCTATCGTTATGGCTGGGCGAATTTCCTGAGCATACAGTGTCTTTTCTTGTGCTGGTTTTAATATTATGTATGATTCAGACAATCAAGACTCCACGTACAACAGTGTTTCATGCTACTGGTCATATAAAATTAACTAATATTATTGTAGGTGGCATTTTGTGTATGTCTTTGCCAGTTGCATATCTGTTTTTGAAATTAGGGTTTGCGCCAGAATCGGTTTTCTTGTCGGCTATCCTTACTATGGTTGTGTCTGAGTTTGCAAGTGTTCTAATATTGCGAAAGTATATTGATTATTCTATTAAAAAGTATATGTTGAATGTACATTTGCGATGTCTGATAATAGCTTTGGTATCATTTGTAGCACCATATTTTATAGTTAAATTTTATCTGGTCAACTCTTTTGTCCATTTGCTCTTTACAATATTTGTTACAACACTTGCAATTTTTGTTACTGTCTGGTTTTTAGGATTGAGTAAATCTATGAAAACTAAGGTAAAGAGTATGGTGGGCAAACTGCTTGTAAAATTTGTATAACTCATATGCATAATAAAGTAATTTTAAATAATGGCGTGATAATGCCTCATATAGGACTTGGAACATATCCTATGACCGGCGGTACATTAAATGAAGCTGTTAGGAATGCATTCCATTGTGGTTACAGTCTTTTTGATACTTCAGACAATTATTATAATGAAGCTGATTTGGGTATAGCATTGGGTAATTTGTATTCATCTGCCGGCTGCCGCAGGGAGGATTTATTTCTGGTATCAAAGATAAGTGATGACTTGTATAAGCCTGGTACTATAGGTGGTGGTGCCAATATGGGAAGATATTTTTGGAAAAATTCTCCAGAAATGCAATCTGAAGATTCTGTACACAGAATTGTAAGGCAGAAGATTGAAGATTCTTTAAAGTATTTGCAGACAGACTATCTTGATTTGTATCTGTTGCATTGGCCATATCCAGATTATTTCAAGGAACTTTGGAAAGAGATGGAGTTATTATATGAAGAGAAACTTGTACGTGCAATTGGTGTATGTAACTGCAGAGAGCGACATTTGGAATATATGAAGAGCTTTGCCAATTATATGCCTGCAGTTAACCAGTTTGAATCATCGCCACTTAATACAAAAGAGAATCTGGTTAATTACTGTAATCAGAATAATATCCGTATTATGATATATTCTCCTTTGAAAAGTATGAATGTGAATAATACCGGATACAAGAGAACTTTAATGCAGTTGTCAGAAAAATATAACAAAAGTCAGGCTCAAATAATATTGCGATTTGACGTACAACGAGGTCTGATACCAATTCCTAAGTCTTCAAATCTGAAGCGTCTTGGTTCTAATATTGACGTTTTTGACTTTGAATTGGAAGACAATGATTTCAAATTATTGATGAATTGCAACGAGAACCTTATGTATATGCCGGAGTCTCGTTCTTGTCCAGGTTTGTAATTATGAAAATTTTAGGAAAAATATTAAGAAAAGTTAACCGAATTATAGAGAACACCACTTGGTATAATAATTATTGGGGTGGAGTATGCAAATTCTGGCGCTTTGAGAAAAAATATGTAAAAGCTATCAATTTGGGAAGTAACAGTGCCAAGCATGCTTTTGTATATGCATGTACAGGAGTACCAGCTTTAAATATGGCTTTAGGACCTCAGTCTTTGGCCCACGATTATTCTATACTAAAGAATTATTTCAGCTATCTGGAGGAAGGTGGAGCTGTTTTTATCCCCGTTTGTCCATTTTCTTGTATGAAAGTGAGTTATTCCAAGCAGCATAACTTGAAGTATTATACTATTCTTCATCCGGCAACTATAGAAAATTTTTGTGAGTCAGAGAGAGTGAAGGCACTTTCTGTCCAGCATAACCCTATCAGAACAATACCCCAGGTATGCCTTATAAATACCCTTAAAAGTATTGTAAGATGTATTTTGCCTAAAAAGAGGGTTGTAGTTAATTATGCTGAACATGCTGATGAAATGATAAGTATGTGGAAAGGGCAGTTTAAGATAGATGACTTGTCTGCACCATTGTCTTTGGAGCATCTTGCACATTTCAAGGAGAGGGCTGAGCTTTTAAAAGAGATGATAGTTTTCTGTAAAGAGCGTAATTTGAAGCCGTATGTTGTTTTGCCACCCTCTCATAAGGAATTGGTTGACAGAATGGGAGAGAAGTTTATGAAAAGTTATGTATACGATTTCATTAAAGAGGCAGGAGCGGAGGATATAACTTTGGATTACTTTGCAGATCCAGCTTTCCATAAGGATGAATTGTTTGCCAATTCATTTTATATGAGCAAAAAAGGAGCGGAGCTCTTTACAAAATCATTACTGGCCAGAATAGAATTATTATGAAATTAGGTATAATTACTCAGCCATTACATTCGAATTACGGTGGCGTATTGCAAAATTTTGCATTGCAGCGGGTTTTGTCATCATTAGGACATACACCTGTCACCATTGACCAAAAAAAGAAGGTATCTTTCTTTAAATATATCCTATCTGTATGTAAATCGTTAATTTATATATTGTTAGGAAAGAAGCGTGTAATTTGTGGATATAAATCACTAGTCAAAAGACCTTTTATATTTGATAATTTTGTCTGTAAACAGATAAAAACTACAGCACCAACAGGCAAGATAAGCAGAAAGTTTGTTGGCAAATACAAATTTGATGGATTTGTTGTTGGTAGTGATCAGGTTTGGCGTCCCCGCTACAATGAGCATAATCTTTATGATATGTTTTTGGCATTTTGTAGCAATATGCCGGTAAGGAGAGTTGCTTATGCTGCATCTTTTGGTGTGGATAACTGGGAGTATAATGATGCACAAACAGCAGTATGTGCAAAATATGCACAATCTTTTGATGCCATATCTGTAAGGGAAGATTCTGCCGTTTCGTTATGTGAGGATTATTTGAAAGTTCCAGCTGTAAAAGTTCTTGACCCTACTTTGTTGTTGGACAAATCAAAATATGAGGATATAAGTTATGCTGTTCCAAGGCAAGAGTCGCCATTCTTATTTGCCTACATATTGGATCTTACACCAGAGAAGAGAGCATTTGTAAAGTCTCTCGAGACCCAATTGAATATAAAATCTCACATCCATAGTGCAGATACTATGGCATCATTATCCATAGAGCAGTGGGTTGCAATGTTCCGTGATGCAAGTTATGTGGTAACTGATTCTTTCCATGGAACTTGTTTCTCAATAATTTTTGAGAAAGATTTCTATTCTATAGGAAACAAACGAAGAGGGGCAACCCGCTTCAATTCATTATTGGAATGTTTTAATCTACAAGCCAGATATGTAGACTTTCCTCTTACAGAGCCTGTTAGTATACAGGATAGGATTGATTGGAATGCTGTAAGGAATGTTCTTGAAATTAAGAAATCAGAGTCTGTAAATTTCTTGGAGAAAAACCTGAAATAATCAATGGTAGCCACATTGTATAGTGTATCTGTATATTTTTTGACTATGTTGATAATGGTAATATTGTCGGCATTGTCAAATTCTAACAAGAATCATATCCCTATATTGGCCATATTTGTTTTTGCCGTAGTATTTGGTGTAAGATACAATGTGGGGATTGATCATCTTGCATACCTGGAGATGTACCAGTCTTGTAAGTTGGGTGGTTTTGAAATTGATACAGAACCTGCATTTGGGGCAATGATCAAGTTGTTCTCATATTTGGGCTGTCATTTTTCAATATTCTTTTTTGCCCTTGCTTTTTTACAGTTATATCTGATTTTCTATTCATTGAGAAATTTTCCAAAACTTCATGTTCTTGTTATCATAACCTTTTTTCTGGTAACAACATACTTGAATTTTATGAATGGAATCAGACAAGAAATAGCATTCTGTTTTTGGGCAGTATCAGTTGAATTCTTGTCGCGTAAGAAAATATTGGGATATTTTATTTCCCTATTCCTGGCAATGTCTTTCCATTTTTCTGCAATTATACTCTTCCCGATATATTTATTGTATGTACGCAGAGACAGCTATTTCAATAATGTAAAGATGCAGTTGGCTATTACTTTTATAGCTGTTGCATTATATTTTGTATTTGGAACCACTAATCTGATTTTTGGTCTTGTTGCAGAACTTGCCAAAATGATGGGATATTATGGTTATGTAGGCATGGTCATTGAGGGAAATACTGAATTCCTTGAAGCTTCAAGAGGAATAGGTTTGGGTTTCTATATAATTTTTGTCCTGAATTTTATAATCATACTGTTAAGTGACAAGGTTAAGGACTTTTATAAAAGCAGACACTATAATATCCTATATGATTTGTATTTCTTTGGTGTCGTTTATATGTATTTGACAAATGGAAGTATAGCACTACAACGAATAAATTATTACTTTTATAACTTCAATTTCATAATAGGAGCCTTTACTCTTTATTACCTGATGCGTCATAAAACATTAAGAAATACTCTGGTTACTATATGTATGTTTTCTTTATATGTGCTGTTATTTGCAGCTATTGTTGTATATAGAGGTGAGGAGAGTTGTGCAATATATCAAACATTCTGGAATTTATGATAAGTGTAATTGTCCCTGTATATAATTCTGAAGCAACACTATACGAGTCTGTAAGGTCTATACTGGCCCAAAGTTACAAGGATCTGGAGGTCATCCTCATTAACGATGGTTCAACAGATAATTCACCCAAGATTTGTGATGGATTCAAACATGAGGATGACAGGGTTATTGTAATACATAAAACTAATGAGGGGGCTGCCAAAGCAAGAAATGACGGACTTAAGATAGCAAAAGGTGATTATATTGGTTTTGTAGACAGTGACGATTTCATTGATAGCAATATGTATGCCCATATGTGGGATCTTGCACAAAAGCATAATGCAGACATTGTGCAATGCGGTCACGAAAAAATCAGTACAGATGGAGAGATTCTTTACAGGTCGGGATACACAGAATGTGTCATAAATGACAAAAAAAAAATATTCCATCAATATTGTAAACAAGACAATACAGATAATTATTCTCCCACAAAAATATACAGGAGAAGTATTATTGAAAACGTATATTTTGGTGAATTGCATTATTCAGAAGATGCTGTATTTATTATGCAGGCATTCCTGAAATGTTCGACACTTGTAGTAACTGGCAAACTGTTCTACAAATATATCCAGACTCCGTTGAGCATGTGCAGGAGACCATTCAGCCTCAAATTTACAGATACAGTGAAAGCAGGCAAATATATGTATGAAAAGTGTATGCAGAGATATCCGGAATATGCCACTTATTTTGCATTTTATACAGCAATGTGGGCACGTTACTGTTATTGCGGAGCAGTTAAAATAGACAAGAAATTGTCTGAAGAATTACTTGATACTTTTAATGAGTACTATAAAAAAATCAGATTTGTCAATCATCTAAACAAATTGTCTTTAAGCATATTCTTTTTTAAATATTTTCGCAATATATATCTTAGAGTAAAATAATTCAAATATGAATATACTGATGATTTCTCGTGGTATGCCAACAAGCCACAATCCTCAATGGGGAAACTTTGAAAAAAAGCAAGCCCTGGCATTGAAGCAGCAAGGCCACAATGTTATTACGATGAGTATAGATCATAGAATATCCAATAAAAAATGGATAGGTTATAATGTGGTTGAAGATGATGGTATAATGTTTTATACATTAAATGTTCCTCCATTCATACACGAGCGCACAATACTTGCCATTCCTGTATTAAGGAAATTGGGGCTTATGCTTTTCAGGAGAATACTAAAAGACGGACACGAGATTGATTTGATATATTCACATTATTTGCCAAATTCACTTTTGGCATTAGATATAAAGAAAAAGTATAACCTACCGCTTGTAGCAATAGAACATTGGAGCAAACTGACATATCCTCAATTACCCTTGTATGTGAAAATTATGGGGCAGATGGTCTATAAAAAGGCAGACAGAGTTATAGCAGTATCAAAATCTTTAAAAAACTGTTTGTTCAAGCATTTTAATGTTGAATCGGTAGTTGTCAATAATATGGTTAACTCAGAGAATGACAATTCATATGTAAAGCAGAAGATAGAACTGATCAAGTTAGTGTCTGTAGGTAGCCTGATAAATCGTAAGGGATATGACACCTTGATAAAAGCGTTTGCCCTTTATCATAAAGATAATCCAAAGGTAGAGTTGACAATTGTGGGAAATGGGGTGGAATTGAATAATTTGTCTGAACTTACAAACAAGTTAGGCATTAAGGAGGCTGTCCATTTTGTCGGGAGAAAGAATTCAAAAGAGATATCAGAAATATTATCAGATTCAGATGCTTTTGTGCTTACATCCAGAGGCGAGACATTTGGTGTTGTGTATATTGAAGCAATGAGCCATGGATTACCTGTTATTGGAACAATATGTGGCGGACCGGAGGAATTCATAACTCCTGATAATGGAATACTTGTAAAACCTGATGATGTAGCTGCCACTTATGATGCAATTAAAGAGCTGGCCAATAATTTCAATAATTATGACCGGTTTAAAATTGCATCAGAATGTAAGCATAAATTTTCACCAGAAGTTATTTCAAAACAATTGTGCGATTGCTTTGAAAGTGTTGTAAACAAAAATAGAGGATAATGTACTTTGGGAAGAACAGTGGATTAAGAATTTTTGGGGGAAGGATATGAAACAGTACGAAGAAGTGTTTTTTAGCCTTGTGAGGGCTGCATTGTGGGATACACCAGTAGAGATTCCTGACAGTTTCTCTGATTGGGGAAAGGTGGTTAAAGTTGCACAGTCCCAGACTGTTGTTGGACTGGCAGGTAATGTGCTTCTGTCAGCCCCTTCAATGTATTCTCTGCTTCCGGAGCAACTTGTTGCAAGTCTCAGGAAATCAATCAGGAGTAATATCCTTTTGCACACAGTATTGAATAATACTCTTGTTCAGGTGGTCTCTGCGTTGCGAGAACATGGAATAGAGTCAGTTTTGCTTAAAGGTCAGGGAATTGCTTGCAATTATCCTGTACCTGAACTGCGTCAGTGTGGTGATATCGACTTGTATGTAGGGCAGGAGAACTATGCCAAGGCTTATGATATTCTTGCCCCCATTTCTGCAGAAATTGATGACAAGTCCACTCTTGAGACCGGTAAGCACTTTCATGTCAGAATAGGTGTGGTAATCATTGAAATACACAGGTATGCATGTGTATATTCTGATGACAAACTAAATGTAACTCTCCAGAAATATATAAATGAAGGATTGTCAAATAACTTGAGAGTTATGGATTTTGGGGGAACTTCAGTTAATGTTCCTGCTGATGGTTTTAATGTTTTTTATGTCTTTAATCATTTGTGGGGCCATTTTATGGATGGAGGAATTGGTCTGAGACAGTTTTGTGACTGGATGATGTTGATCCGCTCAAGATGCAAAAATATTTCAGAAGATTACTTGGCAGTTATATTGAAGGATTTGAATCTTTTGGAGCCCTGGAAGGCTTTAGGATGCGTGTTGACTGACTATTTGGGACTTCCATCTGATGAATTCCCTTTGTATGATCCTAAAATGAAGCAGTATGCAGACCGGATAGTGGTACGTGTGCTGACGGATGGAAACTTTGGACGCAATTCAGATATGGGAAGAGAGCGTACAAACAACTATTTGTATGAGAAATTTATTTCTCTCAAATATCATATATTGCGATATGTTTCCCTTTTTCAAATTTTCCCTTCTCATACAATCAAGGAACTTTTGTATGTGTTGGATAGAGGATTCAAGAAAGTTTATGATGATTTGATAAAAAAATAATCAAAATTATTAGGACAGATATGAAAAAACTTATAATAATTGGTGCCGGAGGAATGGGCCGTACATTCTATGATATGTCGCGTGAGAGTGTAGGATACGGGACTGAATTTGAAATAAAGGGGTTTATTGATGACAATTTGTTGTCATTGGATGGATTTGAGAATTATCCGCCTGTATTGGGTACAATTTCTGATTATAAACCGGAGCCTGATGATGTTTTTGTTTGCTCAATAGGTGGTGTCAGCAGAAGGGCGTGTATAGAGAAGATACTTGAGCGTGGGGGAGAGTTCATTACAATGATTCACAATACCGCACGAATAGGAACAAATGTAAAGTTGGGTAAAGGTAATCTGATAGGTGCTTTTACAACAGTTGCTGCTGATGCCAAGATAGGTGACTATAATTTCATACAGTCTTATACGATTATAGGTCATGATGTTGTAATTGGTTCTTGGAATAGAATTGATTCGCATGTCATGTGTGTTGGCGGAATTACAATTGGTGATGAAACTATGATTCACACATCAGCAATGTTGAATCATAATGTTACCATTGGTGATAAAGCTCATATTGGAGCATGTTGTTTTATAACAAAGAATGTTGGTGCCGGTGCAACAATGTTTGCAAGTCCGGCAAGAAGATTATTATAGATATGGAAAGGTTATTGGAAAAGAAAGTCTGTATTATTACAGGTGCTGCTCAGGGGATTGGACGTGCTATAGCCGATCGCTTTGCCGCAGATGGTGCTGTTGTTTATGCATGCGATATGAAAGATGGTTCAATGGATATCTGGGCTGCAGAATGTTCTGACAAACATAATTCCAAAGTAGTGCCACTATATTTTGATGTTACCGATGCGGCAGCTGTCAAGAATGCTTTTATGAATGTTTTTAAGACAGAAGGAAGGATTGATGTTCTTGTCAATAATGCTGGTGTGGTATTCAATAAGAAGATTGGCATGATTGTCAGGGATGAGACAGAGCTGATGTTCAGAGTTAATGTAATTGCTGTCATTGAGATGATTCAGCTTGTAAGTCGTCTGATGGCCCGCAAAGGGGGCGGTTCAATTGTGAATATCGCTTCTGTTACAGCAGTACTTGGCTCAGCAGGTCAGTCTGCATATTCTGCAACTAAGGGTGCGATTATCTCGTTTACAAAATCTGCGGCCAAAGAACTTGCGGGTCAGGGAATAAGGGTAAATGCAGTTGCCCCCGGTATTGTAAAGACAGAACGTTTTGCAGAACTTTATGAAGAAAGTGGCGATAAGATTGATGCAAGAATTTCCAGGATTGCTTTGGGTCGTTTGGGGACACCGGAAGATGTTGCAAATGCCTGCTCATTCCTTGCTTCAGACAGGTCATCTTATATTTCAGGTCAGATTTTAGGTGTAGATGGTTGTGCCTCTATTTAATGGATATGATATTAGGTTTGGAAAAGCAGCGGCCTGATAAACCAGCTGCAATTGATACAGATGGTAATTCTGTTACCTATGGAGATTTGATTGGCTTCTCTTGTGAAATATCAAAAGTTATAGCTCCCAGTTCTCTGGTATTTCTGATGGCCAAAAATAATGTGGGAGGTATTGCCTGGACAATCTCTTTATTGGAGTCAGAAGGTGTTCCTCTCATTTTGGATGCGCATACAGAAGAAGCCTTGTTTGCCAATTTGTATGACATATATAAGCCATCATATTTATGTGTCCCTTCAACGTCATCTCTGAAGAATGGTTTTGAGATAGTTAAGGAGGCTTATGGGTATTGTCTTGTAGCAACAGGAAATGAACCATATTGTGTAAATAAGGAACTGTCGCATCTTTTACCCACATCGGGGTCTACGGGCAGTCCAAAACTTATAAGGCACAAATATGAGAATATTGATGCTGCAGCTGTAAATATTTCTACATTTTTTGAGCTTGATGCTGATGACCGTCCTCTTTTAGTATTACCTTTGTACTATACAATGGGACTTTCTGTTGTCTTTAGTCATCTTTATGTTGGTGCAACTGTTCTGATAACTGACAAGAGTATGACTGACAGAACTTTCTGGAGTTTTATGAAAGAGCAGAAGGCCAATAGCTTTACGGGGGTGCCATACAGTTATGAGATACTGAATCTGATGAGGTTTTTCAGGATGGAGCTGCCGGACCTTAAATTGTTGACGCAAGGAGGAGGAAAGATGCCTAAAGCTCTTAATCTGAAGTTTGCGGAGTATTGTAGGGATAACGGCAAGAAATGGATAGCAACATATGGCCAGTCAGAAGGAACAGCCAGAATGGCCTGGTTGCCTGCAGAGTATGCAGTAAGTAAGGTTGGCAGTATTGGTATTGCGGTGCCAAATGGGGAGTTGTCTCTGATTGATATGGATGGAAATTTGATTGAGCAACCGAATGTTGAGGGAGAGATGTGCTATTGTGGAAAGAACGTTACAATGGGGTATGCCTATAAGAAAGAAGATCTTGCCCTTGGTGATGAACGCAATGGCTTTATGAAGACAGGTGATCTTGCCTATAGGGATGAAGATGGTTTCTACTATATTGTAGGGAGAATGGGCCGTTTCCTCAAATTATTTGGTATGCGTATAGGTCTTGATGAGTGTGAACAGATCATAAAAGCAAAATATCCCATTGAATGTGCCTGTACAGGTACTGATGAGAAAATGTTTGTATATATTACAGATGAGTCTTTCTCATCTGGAGTTAAAGATGAACTTGTTGCAAAGACAAAACTTGTTGCCACAGCTTTTGAAATAAGGGTAATACCTGCAATACCCAAGAATGAGGCAGGTAAAGTATTGTACAGTAAATTAAAATAATAGTAAAGTTATGACAAATCGTGAAAAATTCAATCAGGCTTTTATAGAGGTTTTTGGAGTGGAAGAGTCGGCTCTTACAGCGGAATTCTCAAAAGAAAATGTTGATTCTTGGGATTCTGTGCACCAACTTAATATAATTGCCATTCTTGAAGAATATTTTGATATTATGCTGGATCCAGAGGATATTATGGAACTCACTTCTTATGACAAGGCTATGGCAGTTATGGCCAAGTACGATATTGAACTTTAATTGTAGGGAATGAATATCAGAAGAATTTTGTGGAGATTTTTCACACAATTGTATCCCTCGTATCTTAGAAGTTTTTATAAAATGGATATTGGTGAAAATTGCCGGATTTCCTGGAAAGCACATTTGGATAAGTCGGTAAATCCCAAGGGTATACATATAGGTGACAATACTTGGATTTTGTCAGGTGCAATGATATTGTCGCATGACCACTGCAGAAGCCTTGTTACAGATACCAGAATAGGTCATAATTGCGTTATAGGCATACGTTCCATTATAATGCCGGGTGTGACTATAGGCAATGAATGTGTAATAGGTGGAGGTAGTGTTGTAACAAAAGATGTCCCAAGCAATTGTGTAGTAGCAGGTAACCCTGCCAGAGTGCTTCGTGGGAATGTAAGAGTAATTAATGGAAAGATAGTATAATGTATAAGTCATTCTTTAAAAGAGCACTTGATTTCAGTATTGCTGCGGTTGCTCTGCTTGTAATCTGGCCGTTTTTATTGTTGGTCATAATTGTATTGCATTTTGCAAATAAAGGGGCTGGTGTGTTTTTTACACAGGGAAGACCTGGTAGAGGGGGCAAAATATTTGATGCAATCAAATTTAAAACTATGACAGATGAACGGGATGCAGAAGGAAATTTGCTTCCCGATGCCATAAGACTGACTAAAATTGGCAAGATTGTCAGATCTTTGTCAATAGATGAGTTACCCCAGTTGATGAATGTTCTTAAAGGAGACATGTCAATTGTAGGGCCACGCCCTCTTATGCCAAAGTATCTGCCTTTATATTCTGCAGAACAAATGCGCAGGCACGATGTGAGACCGGGTATTACAGGATGGGCGCAAGTGAATGGCAGAAACAATATTTCCTGGACAAAAAAATTCGAATATGATGTGTGGTATGTAGATAATCTCTCATTATTGCTTGATATAAAGATCATTTGTATGACTGTAAAGAAAGTGCTTGTAAGAGAAGATATCAGCAAGGAGGGGCATGCTACAACAGAACCGTTTAACGGGCATAATTAACTTGTAATATTTTATGTCAGAAAGGAAGATGATTTACCTGTGCCTGGCTCATATGAGTGAGGAGGGTTTGGAACAGAAATATGTTAAAGAGGCGTTTGATACCAATTGGGTGGTTTCATTGGGTCCTAACGTCAATGCTTTTGAAGAAGATTTGGCTCGTATGGCCAATAATATAAAGAATTGTTGTAAACCACTTGACCGTAAAGTTGTATGTCTGAGTGCGGGTACTGCTGCCATACATTTGGCATTGATAGCGTGTGGCGTAAAGGCTGGTGATGAGGTACTGGTCCAGTCATTTACGTTCTGTGCATCTTCTCATCCCATTACATATTTGGGTGCGACTCCTGTTTTTGTGGATTCTGAGCGTGAAACCTGGAATATGGATCCAGAGTTGCTTGAGAAGGCTATTATAGACCGCAAGGAGAAGACAGGAAAGTATCCTAAGGCCATTATTCCTGTGGCTCTATATGGTATGCCATACAATTGTGAGAAGATTATGGAGATTTCTGACAAATATGGTATTCCTGTAGTGGAGGATGCCGCTGAGGGCATGGGGTCCCGTTTTGATGGCAGGGTACTGGGTACATTCGGAAGATTTGGTGTGCTTTCATTCAATGGAAACAAGATGATTACCACATCTGGTGGAGGTGCATTGATTTGTAGAAATACAGAAGAGGCCAATGAGATTATGTGGTATGCTACCCAAGCACGTGATGCTTATCCTTATTATGAGCATACAGCTATTGGATATAATTATCGTATGAGTAATGTGTGTGCAGGAATAGGGCGTGGTCAGATGACAGTATTGGATGCCCATATTGCACACCATAAGCATATGCAGGAGCTGTATAAGGAGTTGCTCAGCGATGTGAAAGGGGTGACTTTGCACCAGCAGCCTTCTGATGGCAGATATGACAGCAACTTCTGGTTGTGCACCGCAACATTGGATCCGAGTGTGAGAATTGTGGGACAAGAGAATGCTTATAAGGAGATGGTAAAAAGTGCAGTTGGGGGTGCAGTGGGTGTAATCAAACAGGTGGAGAAGACTACTACAGATTGTCAGCCTAATGACAATGTGGAGGCATTGCGTGTCTTTATGCTTGAGAAGAAAGTGGAGTGCCGTCCGGTGTGGAAACCTATGCACAAGCAACCGGTATATGCTGGTGCTCCTGCTTATGTAAATGGTGTCAGTGAAGAAATATTCAAAGTTGGCATTTGCTTGCCGTCGGGTCCTTGTGTGAGGGATGAAGATGTCAGATATATTGTAGAGTGTATTAAGGAGGCAATAGTCTCAGAATAATTTTAATATGAAAATTGCTGTAGCAGGAACGGGATATGTGGGGCTTTCTATGGCCACTTTGTTGGCGCAGCATCATAGTGTGACGGCTGTGGATATTCTTCCCGATAAAGTTGGGAAGATTAATCGTAGGGAGAGTCCTGTCCAGGATGAGTATATTGAGAGATTCTTTGCCCAGAAGGAGTTGGATCTAGTGGCTACCTTAGATGGGGCAAGTGCCTATCGGGAAGCAGATTTTGTGATTATTGCAGCTCCTACCAATTATGATCCGCAGAAGAATTTTTTTGATACGAGTGCGGTGGAGCAGGTGATTGATTTGGTGCTGGAGGTTAATCCTGGGGCCGTTATGGTTATTAAGAGTACTATTCCGGTTGGATATTGCAATGGCTTGTATGAAAGGTATGCGGGTAGAGGATTGAAATTGATTTTTTCGCCTGAGTTCTTGAGGGAGAGTATGGCGTTGTATGACAATCTGTATCCGAGCAGGATTATAGTGGGGGCTCCCAAGGGATTGGAGCCGGATGCACGGACTTTTGCAGGACTTTTGCAGGAGGGGGCTATGAAGGAGGATGTGCCTACTTTGTTTATGGGGCTTCAGGAGGCAGAGGCGGTAAAGTTGTTTGCCAACACATATCTTGCATTAAGGGTCTCTTATTTTAATGAACTGGATACATATGCAGAGATGCGAGGGCTTGATACCCAGGCTATCATTAACGGTATAGGGTTGGATCCGCGCATTGGTACCCATTATAACAACCCTTCATTTGGATATGGAGGGTATTGTTTGCCTAAGGATACAAAGCAGCTTTTGGCCAATTATAATGATGTTCCACAGAATATGATGTCTGCAATTGTGGAGAGCAACAGGACACGCAAGGATTTTATTGCAGATCAGGTTCTGAGAAAGGCCGGGTACTATTCTGCTAACAGCAGTTTTGAACAGGGACTTGAGAAAGAGGTGGTTGTTGGTGTTTTCAGGCTGACTATGAAGGCCAATTCCGATAATTTCCGCCACAGTGCCATTCAAGGTGTCATGAAACGCATTAAGGCCAAGGGTGCCAAGGTAATAATCTATGAACCGACACTTGAGGACGGCTCAACTTTCTTTGGCAGCAGGGTGGTTAATGATATGTTGGCCTTTAAGGAACAGTGTGATGCCATTATTGCCAACCGTTACGATTCTTGCCTGGATGATGTGAGGGAGAAGGTTTATACGAGGGATGTGTTCAGGAGGGATTGATTTTAAGGATATTCCCACTCGTCTACGCTAACGTCAATTGTAATTGGAACAAGTACCCTCTTAACTTTGTCATTGGTTATACAGAATAACGGACAGTTATCATTCAGCTCAAATTTTACAGGAAGAGTGTAATTGTCCGATATGTTGCCGGTGAATGTGAAGAACATTGGACCTTCAGACAGGATATACGGCTCTCCATATGCAATATATGTGAGTATTTTACCATATATCTTTATGTACATTCCCGTACTGTTGGCTGGTAATGTGTCCGGAACCCAAGGTGAGAATTTTTGTGCAGGCAGTTTTATTGTATTGGTGTAGGCAGTTCCCTCAAAACCAGTTTGCACTCCTTGCATATTTTTCAGCAACATCCTGTTCCCTGTTTTTAGTCCTCCAGTTGCTTCATTTTTGATTAAAATGTTGCAAATCTCTATACTGTCAGTCACCAGACTTATATTATTTGCTCTATTGGTTATTTCCAATATCAGTGAGCCTTCTTTGTAATCGGTTGATCTGCTGTTTGCTGTCTTTTCGTATTCTTCAATCCTATCATCAATCTCTCTTACAGTATCAGTTACTACGCACGATTGTAATACAGTTACGCAGAGTAAAGCGGTTATCAGATGTTTTATTGAGTGTTTCATATTTATTATTCCATTTGTGATTAGCTCTTTTGTTTTATTTCATCTACAATATCTTTTAGGGAAAGTTCATTTTTATTAAATTTGCTATTTATATTTTTTTGTAATTATGAAGGGAATTGTTCTTGCCGGTGGATCAGGAACCAGACTGTATCCAATTACCAAAGGGGTGAGCAAACAGCTTTTGCCTGTATTTGACAAGCCAATGATATATTACCCGATATCTGTATTGATGCAGGCGGGGATAAGGGAGATTCTCATTATTTCCACTCCTTATGATTTGCCTGGTTTCCAAAGACTTCTTGGGAACGGAGAGGATTATGGAGTGAAATTTGAGTATGCGGAGCAGCCTTCTCCCGACGGGCTTGCGCAGGCATTCATAATTGGAGAAAAATTTATCGGGAATGACGCAGCCTGTCTGGTTTTGGGCGACAATATATTTCACGGAAATAATTTTGTCCCTATGTTGAGGGAGGCTGTGAGGGCTGCTGAGGAGGATTCCGAGGCAACTGTATTCGGGTATTGGGTATCTGATCCGGAGCGTTATGGTGTTGCGGAGTTTGATGCACAGGGCAACTGCTTGAGCATAGAGGAGAAACCTGCACAACCAAAGAGCAATTATGCTGTTGTAGGATTGTATTTTTACCCTAACAAGGTGGTTGAGGTTGCAAAAGATATTAAGCCTTCTGCCCGTGGCGAACTTGAGATTACTACAGTTAACCAGCATTTTTTGCAGGATGGTAAGCTTATGGTTCAGACTCTTGGACGTGGTTTTGCCTGGTTGGATACCGGTACGCACGACTCTTTGAGTGAGGCATCTACATTTATAGAGGTTATTGAGAAACGTCAGGGTTTGAAGATTGCCTGTTTGGAGGGAATTGCTTTCCGTAAGGGGTGGATTTCCTCAGAAAAGATGCGCCAGATTGTCCAGCCAATGATCAAGAATCAGTATGGGCAGTATTTGTTGAGAATGGTAGAGGATTTTGAGAAAGGTGAGCTTAAAGATATTGAGTAGTTATGGGTGTTATTAAAACAGTTCTTGAAGGGGTGCTTATTTTGGAGCCAAGAGTTTTTGGTGATGAACGGGGTTACTTCTTTGAGAGTTACAATAAAGAGCGTTTCAGGCAGGAGACAGGGTTGGATATTGATTTTGTGCAGGATAATGAGAGCAAGTCTTCTTATGGCGTGTTGCGTGGAATGCATTTTCAGAAGGGAAAGGATGCCCAGAGCAAATTGGTGAGGGTAGTTAAAGGGCGAGTGCTGGATGTGGCGGTAGATATCAGAAAAGGTGCGCCCACTTTTGGAAGATATGTTGCTGTAGAACTTTCAGAAGATAATCACAGACAACTGTTCATCCCAAGAGGTTTTGCCCACGGCTTTGTAGTATTGAGCCAGGAGGCTATATTCCAGTACAAATGTGATAATTTATATGCTCCGGCTTCTGAGGGGGCAATTGCCTGGAATGATCCTCAGTTGGGTATAGAGTGGGGGATTCCGGTGGAGGATGTTATTTTGAGTGAGAAAGACAAGTGTCACCCTTTGCTTGCCGATGCTCCGGAATTGTTTGACATTAATGACAAATTGTATTGATGAATATTCTTGTAACAGGTGCTAACGGCCAACTTGGCAATTGTATGAGAAATGTGGCACCCAAAGGTGAACACAGGTACTTTTTTACAGATGTAGCTGAGGTTGAGGGCTTCCAGACAGTTTGTCTTGATATCACTTCAATGGAAGCTGTAAGGGAGATTGTGGCTGCCGAGAATATTGGGGCAATCATAAATTGTGCTGCTTACACAAATGTTGACGGTGCCGAGGATGCTCCGCAGATTTGTGACCTCCTTAATCATAAGGCTGTTGAAAATCTTGCAGTTGCAATGAAAGAGTCTGGCGGTCTGCTTGTACACATCTCTACAGATTATGTTTTTGGAGGGGATTCGTATAATACCCCTTGCAAGGAGGATCATAAATGTACTCCCACAGGAGTCTATGGACTTACCAAGTTGCGTGGAGAAGAAGCCATAAGGAGTGTGGGGTGCAAGCATATTATTGTACGTACTGCCTGGCTTTATAGTGAATACGGAAAGAATTTTGTAAAGACAATGCTTAACCTTACCTCAACAGAATCTGTTGCTGCCCGTATTGCTGCCGGCAGACCGGCAGGATTGAGTGTGGTTTTTGATCAGACCGGTACCCCTACCTACGCTCAGGATTTGGCTGATACAATATTCTATATTCTTGAAAGTGGAAAATATGAGGGGAAAAGCGGCATTTATCATTATAGTAATGAAGGGGTCTGCAGTTGGTATGATTTTACAAAAATGATAGCGCATATTGCAGGGCAGACAGAGTGTGAGATACAACCTTGCTACAGTAATGAGTTCCCAAGTAAAGTGGTACGTCCAAGTTACTCTGTACTTGACAAAACTAAAATTAAAGCTGCATTTGGGATAGAGATACCGTATTGGGTAGATTCCCTTAAGGTTTGTATCAGAAATTTGAAGAATCAGTAATATGAAAAACATACTTATTACAGGAGGAGCCGGTTTTATAGGAAGCCACGTTGTACGTCTTTTTGTAAACAAATATCCTCAGTACAAAATAATTAACTTGGACAAGCTCACATATGCTGGTAATCTGGCAAACCTTAAGGATATTGAGGGAGAGCCAAACTACAAGTTTGTGAAGATGGATATCTGTGATTTTGAAGGGTTATTGAAACTTATGCAGGATGAGCAGATAGATGGCATTATACATCTGGCAGCTGAAAGTCACGTAGACCGCAGCATTAAGGACCCTTTTACTTTTGCACGTACAAATGTGATGGGAACATTAAGCCTTTTGCAGGCTGCAAAGATTTATTGGGAGTCTCTTCCTTGCGGATATGAGGGAAAAATGTTCTATCATATCTCCACTGATGAGGTTTATGGTGCCCTTGAACTTTCCCATCCGGAGGGTATAGAACCCCCTTTTACCACAACAGCATCGTCGGGAGAACACCATTTGGCATACGGAGAGGATTTCTTCTATGAGACAACCAAATATAATCCGCACAGTCCATACAGTGCTTCCAAAGCCTCATCTGATCATTTTGTGAGGGCATATCACGATACCTACGGAATGCCTACGATTGTCACCAACTGTTCCAATAATTATGGTCCTTACCAGTTCCCGGAAAAACTTATACCGCTGTTTATAAACAATATCCGCAAACGTAAGCCTCTGCCTGTTTACGGAAAGGGGGAGAATGTACGCGACTGGCTGTATGTAGAAGACCACGCAAGGGCTATTGACCTTATTTTCCATAAGGGGGCCGTTGCTGAAACTTATAATATTGGCGGTTTTAACGAGTGGAAAAACATAGACTTGATAAAAGTTATGATTAAGACAGTAGACAAGATTCTTGGAAACCCTATAGATTCTTCTCTGGAATTGATTACCTATGTTTCTGACCGTGCAGGACACGATCTGCGTTATGCAATTGATTCTACCAAGTTGCAGAAAGAATTGGGTTGGGAGCCTTCACTCCAGTTTGAAGAGGGAATTGAAAAGACTGTCCGCTGGTATCTGGATAACCAGGAGTGGATGGACAATATCACCTCCGGTGAGTATGAAAAGTATTATGAAGAAATGTATAGTGGAAAATAAATTATTGAAGGGGAGTTATGAATAGAACTCCCCTTTATTTTTACGGATATATAAGTTTAAATATCTTCTCCCAGTCTGGAGATGGTGTTTTGGAAAATCCACTTGCAAAAAAGCGGGAATAGATAAACAGATATGGCTCACCGGTTGCCGGGTTTCCTTTTATGTATGGAGTGCCTGCCGGTGTCAGCTTGAAATATTCAAGATAATATGGAGGCGGTGTCCCGTTGTATGTCATATTTCCGGATTCCAATGCCATATCCAATAATTCCCCTTTTTCAAAGGTGAAAGTAAATATTTCTGTTTCTCCAGTATAATTATCTTTATATGTCTTACCATTGTAGGAAAACCCAAGTTCCAGATCAAGTTCCCCTTGTGGATAAATGAGGGAATTTGGGTGTGAGTACCATCTGGCTACAATCTCATTTTCATATTCCCAGGTGTCGGTTTCTCCTGCCACTTTATTTCTGTCCATAGTTTTGGAAATACCCACCAGATATATTGTTTCATATATTGTTATGTCGCAGTGGCAGTGTGAATCTGTTGCATCTGCTTTTCCTCCATATCCATCATCACCTGTAACAGTTGCATTCAGCCTGTAAAGGCCATTTGCAGAATTAGGTATCGGGAAAAATATTTTTCCTTCGTTACCCCGTATCTCCACATCTCCTTCACCAGGATTGCCGTAAAATTTTATTCCATCTGCTTCTTCCCAACTGAATTCCACTTGAGCACGTGGGTGCATAGCCAGCTGGAGATTTCTCTCTACTGTAGAATTCCCCCAGTTAGCATTGACATTCAATGCACTTGCCATTTGCAGCATAGGGTTTACTGTAATTCTTACTTCATCAAATACATCAGTGCGCCCCTCCAGTGTGAGTTTTAACGTATAAGTAGCAGGAAGCACAGCGCCTTCTTCAAATTGCGGTATTATTCTGTTCCCGATACCTTCATACATTGTATTTATATCAGCGGCATCTGTAGTGAATTCCACTTTAAAGTCTTGTGCAGCATATTTGGGATATATCTCATACTCAATGTCTTCATAGAAATGGTTATATGCAGATATTTCGTTCCTTTGGGCTTTAATTGTAAGCTCTTCTACTTTTATGGTACATTCAGCAACTGCATCTTCTCCAATTTTTGCCCTGACAACAGCATTGCCAGGTGTTATTGCCTCAACAATTACACCGTCTTCTGATATTCCTTTTATTTCAATAACTGAAGGATTGGAACTTGTGGCACTTATTTTATCTGGGGTTACAGTGCAAATTGAGAAGCCCAATTTTCTTTTTTCACCATCATACATTTCTGATTCATTGGTTGTGAATACCAGTTCCTGATTTTCCGGTATATCGGGAATATGTTCCTTTACTTTAATATTGCAGGAAGCCGATATTGCTGAGCCATCTGTGCTTGTTGCGTAAATTGTACACTCTCCATATCCAATAGATGTTATTGTGCCGTTGTTGTCTGTTTCTGCAACTTTTGAATTTGAACTTTTCCATTCAAGTCCAGTTATTGATGCTGTTGTTGGAAGTACAGTTGCATTGATTTGTACACTCTTGCCAAGTTCTGTGAATTCAATTGAAGTTGGCGAGAGGATAACTTCTGTAACAAGGTCCATTATTTCACTGCTGTCCACTCTCCAGCTATTCTCTTCTACGGCACCATCTTTTATAAAACTCACAGTAATGTTCAATTGTGTATTTCTTTTTACATCGTAGTTTGTAATCATATCCGTGCCAAGATAAAAACGGTAGAGTATTTCTCCATACTTCCTTGGAGAAGAATATGTTGCACTTAATTCTATATAACTGCAAATTTTTGAATAGATACTCTCTTGAGGCCACTGTTTCTGTTGTTGCAAAGTATTCTGTGGCTGTAGTGTCCCCTGCAGATTCTCATATTGGTAAAATGATATGCCATTCTCAAGTTCTTCCAATGTAATGTTGTAATGTGCATCTCCATCAATTGAGCAATTGGCAGTCTGTATCTTGTTTTCCCCAAATATATTTATGGAGTTTGGTATATTTTTCAGTTTTATACTGTTTATCTTAATGTCTACATCTTCAAACAGTTGGGTATAGTCTGCCTTTACCACTATCCTGGAGATGCATCTTGTAAGATAGAGAGTTATGGTTGTAGAACCGTTCAGCAGCTGTGGCTCTGAGTAACCGCTCATCAGAACAGCACCTTGGCCATTTTTTATATCTGAACTGCTTGAGATTGAATAAGTCAGGTTTTTAACCTCATTTTCAGTTCTTGCAGGCATTTCTTTACCTGCATTGGCAATTGCATAAATGCTGTAGCGCATTTTTTCAAACGTTTCTATATTGATGACCGTTTGAGATTTATGGAAACCATAATAGACAATATCTCCATTCTCATTTATTACATAGACATTTACATCATTTACAAGCTGATCATTTACAGCTGCTTTTGTAAAGCTGCAGTTTTCACTTCTGACAGAAACTCCCTTCAGCTTGAAATCAAGATTCAGCGTAACCTGTTGTTCTGTTCCGTAACCTGTTTCCAGTTCTTTATTGGTTTCTATTTTGGTACACCCTATCGCTGCACAAATTGTACAGATGAGTGTCAAAATTACCAATAGCCGCAATTTTGCCCAATTGCTTTGAGGCAGAATGCCCCATTCTTTCTCTTCTTTTCCCATACAAATAAATTTTACATGTTTGATTTCTCCACTTCAGGCATTTTGCCGGGGTGGCTTTATGCAAAAATATCTTTGTCTTGGGAGCTTGCTTTTCTAAAATGGACAAACCTCAGTTTTAATGTGGAATTTTTTCTTTTTTACTGCTTTTATTCTGCGTAAGTATTTGAAAAACAGGTATGTGTAAAATTTAAAAACCCTGCAGCAAATTAGCGGCAGGGTTGTGGTATATGCGTAAATTTACGCTGTTTTATTGATGACTACAGTCTGTTTATATTTGCAAATGCTATTACTATTGCTGATGCGGCAAGTGCTACTATCACCAATGTGAGAACTAATTTTTTCCATAAAGGCATCCCCGATTTTGCATAAGGGTCTTTAAGTCTCATTTTAGGGTATTTGGCTGTATCTGTAAGGGTTTCTCCAAATGGGATGCTGATCTTTGAGGTTGCATTTATTGCCCAACCGTTTGCATTGAGGAGTGGGGCAATGTTGCGTCGGCGGAGTTTCATCCATGCCATTACCATTGCAGGACCTGAGATAATAAGAAGTACTGCTACAAAAGACAACAGAAGCTGCCACCATTGAAGGGCAAAGATCCCCTTTGCAAGTGCCGCCAATGCAGATCCTATCATTCCAACAGCCATACCTATTGCAGCAAAGATACCGGCAAATTTAGCAATGTCAAATGGTGGGGTTGCAACTGGCTTTGCGGCTGCAGTTCCATCTGCTGCTGGTGCGGGAGCTGCAGGGATATTTGTTGGCATTGCGTTGATTTTTGTTGTTGCATCTGCCATTATTTTGGCATCTTTTTCTGCTGCACTCTTGTTTATAAGGTTCTCCACTGCTGCAGACATTCTGCGGTACGGGCTCCAGAATGCCTGAGATATGCTAATCGGGTTGTCTATTACTTTTGTAATTACTGCATCCCATTCAGTACCGGCGTTGTCGTAGTAGATTGCATTTTTCCCAACTATCAGGTTCCCTATTTCTCCAACTGTAACAGCTGCCACTATCTGAAGTTTTGCAGCGCCGGCTTTTGTTGTACAGTCACAGTATACAAGGAACATACCGCTGGTTGCCGCAGAAGCATTGTGTTTTGCCATATCGCTCACTTTCATGCAGAAACGGCATTCTCTCTGGTCTATAATGAGTTTTCCGCTTTGGAAAATTGCTCCAACTCTCTTGTCTTTGTTGTAGAAGTCGTGGAATGTGATGAAGTTCCTGAGCAGTCTGTAGAAGTCTTTGAGTATGTGCAGGAACTTGTCTACCATCTCTATATTGTCTGCTTCCTCTTTTAGGGCAGAGTCTTTTTCTACCAGTGCAAGAAGTGAATCTTTTTTGTTTTGCTGCAACAATGTTTCAACAGTTTCAATTCCTAATGATTCAACTTCTCCTCCTGCTTTACTTCCTTTCCAGGCTGTGTATGCTGCAAATTGTGCACCTATTGCTTGCCAGTCCTCTTCTGTAAGTGTTTTTTTGTCGGGAGTAATGACAATTGATTTAAGGGTGTTGAATATATCTGCCCAGGCAGGATTGACAGGTGCAGAGAGGTCTATTTCTGGTTTTCCTGTTATACGGGCAATGGGGTATGTTGCTATCTCTACCTGTTTCTCCTGCAGATTCTCACCGCTGATTGCCTCAATGCGTGATATCTGCACATCAAGTGCTGAGGTGCTGTCGGGAGAAAATGATGCAAGTTTGGAACGCATAAAGAAGTCTTTGATTTTTGTGTCCAGAGCATTGTATGCATCTATTGCTGCATCTGTTTTTTCTCCGTATGGTGCTGCTACTGCTGCTTTGTTCCATTCTGCAAATGCAGAAAGACTTGCGTAGAATGCTTCAATTTGCGCAGCATTCACACCCTGTATTCCGCTACGGTCTTGAGTTCCCCCAGTAATTGCTGTTGCTGCTGCTATTGCTGCCTTTTCTTCTGCTTCATCTGAACTGGCTTCTGTTATAACTCCATCTCCATTGAATCTGGTTTTTGCAAAAATTGCTGCAATATCTGCTGTGTCTGCCAGAGAAATTGTTTTTTCCTCTTTCACAAGGTTTGCAAGTATTTGTTTTGCAGATTTATATAGTTTTGCACCAGTTTCGTTTTCTATATTTATCTGGTCAATCTCTATCTCCCCTTTTTCATCCAAAAGCACATCAGGGTTTTTAAGAGCCCCTGTAATCCATTTTGATATGCAGATTACATCATTCACTCTAATTTTTCCGTCTGAATCACAATCTATATATGCAAGACTTTTCTCATCAATCTCCAATCCTTTTACCGGACACGAAAGTACTGTCCACATTTTGGTATCCAATTCTGCAAGATGAGCTATGTCTTCTCCTTTGGAAATTCTTACTCTTGGGGTTCCCCCTATATTCTCAAATTCCCATTTGTACTTCTGGTCTTTTTTTATCAGTGCCATTTTGTTCCTGTTTTTATTCAGTTATCTACAGCGTACCGCTGATTCTTCAAAGGTACTAATTTTTACGGAACTTGTATGGCCGGACTTTCTTATTTGTATTGTTTTTTTGACGCTATCATACATAAAACACCCACCGGGAAACTGTAATCGGTACAGACCTGGCGGGCGTTTTACTAACCTAAAACTATAACTGTCATTTGCATTGTTCAACTAATAAACGCTCTGTGTGAATTTTTGTTTAAAAAAGTCTTTGGGTATTTGCTAAAATATTGATAATGAGTGGTAAAATTTGGAAGTCGGTACCCGAGTTACCAAGGAAGTCGGGTACCGACTTCCTTTAAGAACTTTTTTGGATGGAATTTGTTTTTTAAGGTGTAATTAAACGGTTTTGGTATGAAAGCAATAGCATTATTTTTCTTTGCAATGTTTATTTCTGTTGGTTTATGTGCTTGTGATGAAAGTACTGGTGAAGATCAGAAGATTGGTATTGATGTGTTGAGGGCATTTGAGCAGAAATTCCCTCAGGCTGTGAATGTTGAATGGGATAAAGAGGGAAGGTATTATGTGGCAGAGTTCAAGTCTCCTACAGGTTGGGTGCAATCTGAGGAGATTACTGGGGCCGGGGCCACTCCTGAGGTCTTGTATGAAATGGAGGCATGGTTTGATTCAGGTGCCAATTGGAGAATGACAGTTATTGATGCTACTTATACTATGTTGCCAAACATAGTCCAGCACGGATTTACTGCCAGCAATTATGGGGCATGGAAAGTTGAGGATGTGGATATTGTACAGCGGAACGGAAAGGATCCTGTTTATATTTTGGAGGTCAGGCAGGGAAAGGCTGAGAGGGAACTTTATTTTAATTCTGAGGGTGTGCTTACCCAAGAGAAGAGACATTCATCTGATGATTATAGAGAATTGCTGTAGAATTTAGAACCGCGACCTGATATAGTGAACATTTTGTTATTAAGTTTTAGTGTATTTTTTGATTGGGGTGGCAAAAATATGCCACCTCAATTTTTTTGATTACTTTTGTAACCCGGTCACCGACTTTCTCAGTAAGTCGTGGACCGACTTCCATATTAAATTATTATGTTTCATTGGTTTAAGAGAAATAAAGGGTATTTTTCTCATCCTACAGCAGTAGTGGATAAAGGTGCAGTAGTGGCCAAGGGGTGCAAGATCTGGCATTTTTCGCACATAATGGATGGTGCGGTATTGGGAGAAGGGTGCAATATCGGGCAGAATGTGGTTATTTCTCCTGGTGTGGTTTTGGGTAGGAACTGTAAGGTGCAGAACAATGTAAGTGTCTATACAGGTGTTACTTGTGGAGAAGATGTTTTTCTTGGACCAAGTTGTGTCTTTACCAATGTGGTTAATCCGCGCAGTGCCGTAAACAGAAAGAATGAGTACTTGAAGACACACGTGGGTAATGGTGCTTCTATAGGAGCAAACGCAACCATTGTATGTGGACATAATATTGGAGAGTATGCATTCATAGGTGCAGGAGCTGTTGTGGTAGAGGATATTCCTCCGTATGCACTTGTGGTAGGAAATCCTTCCCGACAGATTGGTTGGATGAGCCGTATGGGGGCAAAACTGAAGTTTGAGGAGGATGAGCAGGGAAGGGAAATTGCTGAGTGCGGTTTGTCGGGAGAAAGATATTTGCTTGAAAATAACAGAGTTATAAAATTATAAAATTAAAGTTTATGAAATTTTTTATTGATACTGCCAATTTGGAGCAGATTGCTAAGGCTCAGGATATGGGTATCCTGGATGGTGTAACTACTAATCCAAGTCTTATGGCAAAAGAGGGTGTTAAAGGCACTGAGGAGATTTATGCTCATTACAAAAAGATTTGTGGAATTGTAGACGGACCTGTAAGTGCAGAGGTTTTTGCAAATGATTTTGATGGTATGGTTGCTGAAGGTGAGGCTCTTGCTGCAATTGATCCTAAGATTACAGTAAAACTGCCTTGTACTGCAGATGGTATTCGTGCGGTAAAATATTTCTCAAAGAAAGGTATTGCAACAAACTGTACTTTGGTATTCTCTGTTGGTCAGGCACTTTTGGCAGCTAAAGCTGGTGCTACATTTGTGAGCCCATTCGTTGGCCGTTTGGATGATGTTTGCGAGGATGGTGTTGGCCTGGTTTCAAAGATTGTAGATATGTACCGTTATTATGGTTATGGGACAGAGGTTCTTGCTGCTTCTATCCGTCACACCCAGCACATAGTTGCTTGTTTGGAGGCTGGTGCAGATGTGGCAACTTGTCCGCTTTCTGCAATTGAGGGTCTTTTGAAGCACCCGCTTACCGATGTAGGTATTTCAATCTTCAACAAGGCTGCTGAGAGCATGAAATAATTAAACTTTTCTCTTCCCGACAGGATTTTTCCCGGAAGGAATTTTCCCAGCACCGGAAGATTGTGAATTTCCTTTTTGGGAATCTACTTCTGCAGTGAATGTGCGGGGAATTCCGGTAGAGAACTTCATCTCTTTCCCTGTTATTGGGTGGAAAAAGTTCAGAGTATAGGCGTGCAGGTATAACCTGCGCGCTTTTTTGTTTTCTGCAAGGAGTGCGGGGTATTCTCCGTAATATTTTTTGTCGCCGTAAAGAGGAATACCCATCTCTTGGGCGTGTACCCTTATCTGGTTTTTGCGTCCGGTTGCCAGTTCAAATTCTATAAGGCTTTTGCGGAGTTTTGGATTAGAGTCCAGTACTTTAAAGTGGGTGATTGCAAGTTGTCCTCCGTTATCTTTTGGCGATGAATAAACTACAAATGCGCTGTTCTCTTTCAGCCAGCTCTTTATTGTACCCTCATCTTGCTGTGGTATGCCGTTGGTTATTGCCACATATTTCCTTTCAGTTACAATATTGTCCCAATTATCCTGCAATGTGCGTTTGACCTCTTCACTTTTGGCAAACACCATAAGACCACTGGTCTCCCGGTCCAAACGGTGTACAATATAGATTCTTGGCTGCTTTTCAGTTCTGTTATTCTGATATGTCCTGTTCCATCTGGGGGCTGTATTTCTTACATAGTTGTTCAGAAGAGAGTGTGCCGTAATTTCTTCTCTGCCTCTGGATAGGTTGTGTCTGCCATTACGGGCAGTTCCCACTGAAAGCAGTCCTTCCTTTTTGTCAATTACTATAAGGTGCTCATCCTCAAAAATTATCTTTAACGGAATGTTTTTCATACTTTAAAGTCTGTGCCAAGTCCCAGGACTGTATGTGCTTGATGATAGAGTAGTATATCAAATGCTTAATTTTCAGGCAAATGCTCTTCTGAACAGATGAACAGCAGTACGTCCCCTTCAAACAACTCCATCTGCCCGTTAGGTACATGGTACTCATTGTCTCTTTTTACCATCATTGCCAGATGTCCTTTTGGAATGTTCATTGTGGCAAGAGTGTTCCCGTGTTGCAACATTTTGGCAGTAAGGGTAACTTCAGTAAGGGACTTGCTGAGCTCGTCGGGAAGATGAATGTCAAATTCCCTCTCAGGCTCTGGAGGAAGGTCCAAGTGTAGTTTTTTTGCAAACCACGATATGCTCATTCCCTGAAGTATAAGAGAGAGCAGGGTAATGAAGAATACTATGTTAAAGATGATATTTGCACCAGGAATGCCCGCTACAACCGGGTAAGTGGCAAAGATTATCGGTACAGCTCCGCGCAATCCCACCCAGGAAATATAGGTTTGGGCTTTAAGCGGCAAATCTTTGAATGGGGCAAGGCAGGTGAAAATGCTTAAAGGTCTGGCTACAAACATCATAAACAACCCAATAAGGAGTCCGGCAACAGCAACACCCTTAAGTTCGTGAGGATTAACCAGCAGACCAAGGGTAAGGAACATAATTGTCTGGAACAGCCAGGTAAGACTGTCCATAAACAGACTCATCTCTTTTTTAAGCAATACTTTACTGTTTCCTACAACAAGTCCTGCAATATATACAGCAAGATATCCGTTACCTCCAACCATATCAGTTATCGCAAAGGTTATGAATACTATACACAACAACATTACAGAGTATAGAGCTGTATTTGAGAGCTGGATTCTGTTCATCAGCCATACAATGCCTTTTCCGATCAACACACTTATTATAATTGCATATCCGAACTGTTTAAGCATATCAAAAGCTATATCCCAACCATTAAGCTCACCAGGGCTTTGGATAACCTGAATCAGTATGATTGTGAGCATATATGCCATAGGGTCATTACTACCGCTTTCAAGTTCAAGCAGTGGCTTAAGGTTGTGTTTGAGCTGCATTTTCTGTGACCTGAGTATACTGAAAACGGAGGCAGAGTCTGTAGAGGACATTGTGGCCGCCAACAGGAAAGCGGTTAGCATAGACATCTCCACATTCATTCCCGAAATCATTGCAAGGCAGAAAATGAATGCGCCCGTCAGGGCTGTTGTCATTAGCAGTGCCAGAGTGGAAAGGAGCAACCCGGGCACAACAATTGGTTTAATCTCATTGAATTTGGTATCCATACCACCAGTAAACAGAATGATACTCAGTGCAATCATACCAATAAATTGGGCACTTTGGGGAGAATTGAACTGCAACCCAAAACCGTCGCTGCCAAACAGCATACCAGTAAGGAGGAAAAGCAATAGTGTAGGAACACCAAACTTGAACCCTGTTTTACTTATAATTATACTGATAAAAACCAGAACTGCTCCCAGCAACAAAATATTTCCACTTGTAAAAACCATATATCCGAATATTTGAGGAATTCCCTCTTTTTTCAAACAAACAAATTTAACAAAAATATAGTTTTTTACACTCTAATATTTTTTACAGACAAACACTTTTTTCTTCCCGACAAATTTTTCTCAACATTCTCCCCACTATTTCTCTGCCAATTCCTGTTTGAGCATGTTCATTCCTGTTTATGCTTAAGTCTGTCACTCAATAAAGAAATGCAGTCTCCTCTTGCGAAATGTCCTTCCAAGTGGAAATTGGTGCTCCCGGATGCTTGGAAGTGTAACTTTCAGATGGATATTTGGGGAATGCAGCAGAGGTGACTGTGCTTTGGAATGGGGTGTGAGTTTGGGAATGTTTTGTAAATTTGTGGAATAATTTGTGAGTCAAGTGAGTTATGAGAATATTTGTTGTATCGTTTTTATTGTTGACAGGTGCAGTGTTGCTTGGGCCGGCAGGTTTGTGTGCGCAGTCTCAGAGAGATTCTTCAGTGACTGCAGAGACTGTGTATAGATTTAAACCTCAGCAGCTTATTGCTCCTGTGGCATTGGTATCGGCAGGTGCGATTGGTACTCAAATTGATGATTTTAAAGAGTTTTGCTTTGGCCTGTCAGACAGGGAGAATGCTCATCTTAATGTAAAGAATTTCTACCCCGAAGACATTATCCAGTATGTTCCGGCTGCAAGTTACTATATCATTAAGTTGTCGGGAGGAAAAAGTGTCCACAATTATGTGGAAGGTTCTGTAATCTTGGCTCTTTCTTATGGAATTACTGCGGTGGCTACTTTGTCAGTGAAGAAGATTGCTCAGGTTGATAGACCTAATGGGATGGATAACAGATCTTTCCCAAGTGGACATTCGGCAGTGGCTTTTATGGGGGCAGAGTTTCTGAGAATGCAGTATAAAGATTCCCAACCGTGGATTGGGTATGCAGGGTATGCTGTTGCTGCTGGTACAGCAATGGCGCGAGTGGCTCACAATGAGCATTGGATTACCGATGTTCTGGCTGGAGCAGGTATTGGTATTTTGGGTACAAAAGCGGCTTATTGGGTGTATCCGTATTTGAAAGAGCTTGTGTGCGGAAAGATTTTCAAGTGTACAAATAATGTGGCCTTTATTGGTGTACCTTATTATTCCGGTAATGGTGCAGGTGTTTCTCTTGCATTTAATTTTTAGTAAAAATGTTACATAATCTTCTCATAAGCAAGGGAGTGAAAATTTCTCAGGAACAAAGGGATCTGTTGCCTAAGAAATTTACCAATCCGTTCAGTTACCTGCCGCACCCTTTGTGCAGGGAGGCGGCCGATGCTGTGCAGAAGTATTTGGAATCACAGCCACAGTGGGCAGAGGAACTTTCTGCAGGCAAGATGTTTGGTGTGCTGGTAGTTGAAACTCAAGCAGGAGAGTTGGGGTATCTGGCTGCTTTTTCGGGGAATCTTTTGGGGAGAAATGATCTTGAGTTTTTCGTTCCTCCTGTGTATGATCTTCTTAATCCCGATAATTTTTTCAAAGTTGGGGAGCGGGAAATTTCTGCCTTGAACGGGGAGATTGACCTTTTGGATTCCTCTGATGAGAAGACTGCACTTGTTTCTCAGATTGAGTGTGTGCAGATGGAGTTTGAAAATGAGATTTTTGAATTGAAAAGGATATATAAGAAAGGGAGAGTGGAGAGGGAGAGATTGAGGAGGGAGTTTGCAGAGTGTGGAGGTGTTATGGGGGAAGAGGTTCTGCAGAGCATCTCCAGGGAGAGTCAGTTTCAGAAAGCAGAGATTAGAAGGGCAGAGAAAAGATACAGGGAGACTTTGGCCCCATTACAGGCACGGCTGGATTCGTTAAATGGTAAGGTGGATGAGTTAAGGAGGTTCCGCAGGGAGAAATCTGCAGCCTTACAGGAAGAGATTTTCAGAAAGTTCAAATTTTTGAATGCCCTTGGAGAGCAGCAGGATCTGCTGGATATCTTTACTTCCTTTTATAAGGAGCAGATTATGCGTACAGGTAAGTTAATCCTGCCTCCTGGAGGAGCAGGGGAGTGTGCAGCTCCCAAAATGCTCCAATATGCTTATTTGCACGGTATGCGTCCTGTGGCAATGGGTGAATTCTGGTGGGGCAATTCTCCTCGCGGGGAGATTCGCAAGCACGGGGAATTTTATCCTTCCTGCAAAGGCAAGTGTGCTCCAATACTTGATTTTATGCTTCGCGGCCTCCCTGTAGATTCTGCAGGAGTGCATATTTCTTATGGTTCCTGTGGCTCATCAGACTCTTGCAGTGAGCTTGAAATTCTCTTTGAGGACCAATTTCTTTTAGCGGTAAATAAACCTGCTGGAATTCTTTCAGTGCCTGGGAAAGAGACAGGAAAGTCTGGGACCGACTTTCTCACCGAAATTTTTGGGAATGGGAAAGAATTTTTTGTAGTTCACAGATTGGATATGCATACTTCTGGGGTGTTGTTGGTAGCTAAAAATGAGGAGGTGTACAAGGAGTTGCAGAGACAGTTTGCGGCAAGGGAGGTGAGAAAAATTTATGTTGCTGTTCTGGATGGGGCAGTGGATTGCAGCAAGAGTGGGGAAGGGGTCAAGTGGACAGGGCAGGAATATGGAGTAATCTCTTTGCCGTTGGCTGCAGACTATACTCACAGACCTGCGCAAATTGTTGATTTTGAGCAGGGGAAAGAGGCAGTCACTCATTTTCAGATTAAGAAAATTGTACATGGATTTGGGGCATCCGCTTCTAGAACTCTTGTTGAGTTTTACCCGATGACAGGCAGGACTCATCAGTTAAGGGTACATTCTGCTCATCCTTTGGGGTTAAATACCCCAATTGAAGGTGATCTGTTATATGGGAAACCGGCGCAAAGACTGATGCTTCATGCAGAGAGCCTGCAGTTCAAGCATCCTGTAACTGCAAAATTGCAGAAGATTACAGCCCCACTGCCAGCAGAATTCAGGTGGCAGAACCTTTGAGCCGCTCATCACTATTACAATACAGGCTTCAGATTACCCTTATCTTTAGAATTTCTGTTGTGTACTCTTTAATCTTGACAGAATTTGAAATCTGCAATCCAGGTATGCACACAATTTTTCCAGATGCATCGCACATTACAAATACGTTACCTTTATGCAGATTTTCAAACTTTATATCTGTCAGATAATCAGTTACCTTCTTGCTTCCGTGCAGCCCGGGCGGAGAAAACCTGTCACCTGGAGCCACAACCCTTACATTTAGAGGCAGCTCACATTTGGAAGCATCCAAGTACAGTACAGGACAAAGTTCGTCGGCTGTTTTCCTTGTCCTCCAGTTTTCCCTTGAAATGACAGTAGTATCAATTTGTAGAGGATTATCCTCAGCCACATTCGAGTAAAATTTAAGTAACCCTCTCTCTTTCACGGCAATAATCTCTCCGCTTCCCGACAAAAATTTCTTTGGTCCCTCTTCTTCCACAAGTGCCCTGCAAATATTCTCTGCAATGGCTGGGGAAAAACCATATCGGGAAGAAATCTGGTACACCCAAAACTCCCACTCAGGTTCTGCCATAAGTTGTGGGATTTCTACAATACATAGTATTTGGGAGAGAAATGACCCAGCATCCTTTATCTGATTGAGCCTGAGGTTAAGGCCGCACATTGTATGTGCAAATTTGCTCTCCAGCAGTTGCTGGAAGTTTGTGAACTCATTGCATAATTGTGTGCATTTTTCCTTGATTGCTTTTTGCAGGATTGTTCCCGCCTGCTGAAAATGCCTTATGTCACGGTTGAAAGTTGCTATTACAGAAGGGTTTATCTTTTCCAGTTGTGGAAATACTTCATTCCTTATTCTGTTTCTGGAGTAGTCGCTCAACAGATTAGTGCTGTCGGTGCGGTAAGGTACCTTAAATTTAAGGGCATACTTTTCAATTTGCTGTCGGGAATAGGAAAGGAGGGGGCGGATGATGTATTGTCTGTTCTCCGTAAATTCCAGCAGCACTTTTTCCCTTATTCCAGCAATTCCTTCAAATCCGCATCCACGGGTGAGGTTGAGCAACAGAGTCTCTGCATTATCGTTTGCATTGTGCGCAATTGCCAGATAATCAAAGTTATGCTCTTGCATAAGGACGTAAAACCAGTTGTAGCGGAGCTCTCTTGCGGCCATCTCAATGGAGATTTTCTGCTGCTGGGCAAATTCAGTCGTATTGAAGCTCTGCTGGAAAAGGGTGATTCCGTTTCCCTCGCACCATTGTTCCACCATACGGGTATCCGCATCACTCTCCTGGCCGCGCAAATTGAAGTTTACGTGAGCAACAGCAATCTTTAAATCCAACTGGCAGTGAATGAGTGCATCCAACATACACATAGAATCTACTCCGCCACTTACTGCAGCCAGAATTTTTGCCCCATAATCAACTCCTAACTCAAATAATCTCTTTTTGAACCCGTACCTGAACATTGCATTTCCTTTATTAGTACCAAAGATATAACAAATCCAGCGTTTTCAGAAAAGTGCCTGCCATTCTGCGCAGAAAAAGATACCTTTTGGTGCTCAGAATCCTCCATAGAGCCAATCCGAGCATCTTTTGGCCCCAAATTGTGCTCGGGCGGCAACATTTTCCTGTTATGAGCATCTGGGAGGCCTGTTTTCTGCTCGGAAAGTTATTTTAAAAAAGTGATTTCGTGCAGGAACTGTAAACAGTGTTTTCGCTCGGGAAATATGGTGTTTTTCCGCCCGGGGCTGCAAAACGATATGAGGAAATGGGTATCCTTTCTGCGTGGGAGTTGGCAAAACTGGTTGTTACAGTAAAAGATGAATGTAAAATCTTTTTTATATTTGTAATGGACTTTGTTTAACGTCATTTAATAATGAATATTATGAAAAAGAGTTTTCTTTATGTTTTGGGTATTGCCGTTTCAAGTATGGCGGTAATTGCTTGTTCTACTGCAAAAGAGCAGGCTGAGCCTGTAGAGGTTGATAAGGTTGAAGTTCTTACAGAGATTCTTAAAACCAGAAAATCAATAAGACAGTTTGATACTACAAAAGTGGTTGCAGATGAGGTTATTATGGATATCCTTTGGGCTGCAAACGGAATTAACAGGGAGGATGGCAAACGTACAGCTCCTTCTGCCGTAAATGCTCAGGATATTGAATTATATGTTTGTAAAGATTCCGGCGTATATTTCTATAAACCGCAAGAGGAGGAGCTTGAGCAGGTTAGTGGTGCAGATATCCGTCCTATGTTTGCCGGCAGAAATGCTTCTGCATTGCGCAATCCTGTAATTTTGCTTGTAAGTGACAAATCCAAATTCCCGCCTTTTGGTGAGGAGCCTATAAACAGATTTGCAGCAATGGATGCAGGTTATGTTTCACAGAACATTTATATGTATTGTTCTGCTGCCGGTATGGCAACAGTTGCTTGTGCTGGTGGTATCAACCCTAAGGCCATTCAGGAGGCTCTGTCATTGCCACAAACAAAGGTGGCTTTGTTGTATCACCCTATAGGGTATCCTGCTGAGTAATAATTTATGGAAAGAACTGCAATGATACTTTTATGCATAACATTGGCTGTATATTTTATGGCCAATGTTTATGTTTTTGTAAAACTCCTGAAACTTATAGGGAGGTTGTTGTCATCTGGTAAAAGGGGGATTCTTGCATCCAAACTTATTTTTGCAGTTCTGTTCTGGTTTGCGGCTGTTGCCCTTTTTTTATCTCTGTCTTTAAGGGATGTACAGATTCCCGTATGGTTAAACAGAATAATGTACACTACTGGTTCTGTCTGGCTTGTGTTTATACTCTATATGGTAATGGCACTTCTGCTGTTTGATCTGTTGCGTATTTTTGTCAAGCATCCTTTCCTTAAAAGTTATGGTGCAGTTCCTGCTTTAATTGTGGTATTTTCTCTGTTGCTGTATGGATATCTAAATTACAGACATCCCAAAGTGGAGGAAATTACCATTGATTTGAGTGAAACAAATGTTTGTCGGGAAGAAACAGCAGAAGCATCATTTGTTGCTAAGAAGAAGATGATGAGGATTGTGGCTGTAAGTGATGTGCATCTGGGATACGCTACAGATAAGAATTCTCTGCAAAGGTATGTCCAACAGATAAATTCTCTTCTTCCCGATATAATTCTCATTGGGGGTGACCTTATTGACAACAGTATTGTTCCTGTGGAGGAACAGTGTATGTATGAGGAACTTTCTATGCTTGACGCACCATATGGCGTTTATATGGTGCCGGGAAATCACGAGTATATAAGTGGTATGGAAGATACAAACACTGGACAGATAGGGGAGTTTTTGGATAAGACCCCAATAGTTCTGCTCAGAGACAGTGTTGTAGTGTTGCCGGGTGGTTTGACCATTGTAGGGCGAGATGACCGTCATTGCTGTTCTGCATCTGAATTGTTGGCAAAGGCAAAGACTGCTGCAAGTGCAACGGCTTGGGGAGAGGGGCCTGTTCTGTTCATTGAGCACCAACCCAGGAATATTGCCCTTAAGGATTCTCTTGGCGTAGACATACAGTTCAGTGGACATACCCATCGCGGACAGATTTGGCCAATAAATCTGTTGGTTGACAGGATGTATGAGCAGAGCCACGGGTACAGGAAGTGGTCCAATTCCCACGTTATTGTAAGTAGCGGCCTCTCCTTATGGGGGCCTCCTTTCAGGATAGGAACCAATTCGGATATGTGGGTTATAAATGTTCAGCTACACCCGGGGACCGGGTACAAATAAATTATGGAATATTTAGGTGAAATAATTTCCCTTACGGTGGCGGTGTCATGGACGGTGACTGCGCTGTTTGCGGAGGTGGGGAGCAAGAGGATTGGTTCTCTGCAGTTGAATGTGATTAGGATGGTGCTTTCTCTGGTTATGCTGGGGGGAACTCTGTGGTATTTTACTGGGGCGCCATATCCGCAGTATGCCGGCTCCAAAGCGTGGCTATGGCTTTCGCTTTCCGGTTTTGTGGGGTATCTGTTGGGGGATTATTGCCTTTTCAATTCTTATATAATCATTGGTTCCCGTTTCGGACAGCTGTTTATGACTTTGGCTCCACCTGCAGCAGCCATTGCCGGGTGGATTATTCTTGGGGAGAAGATGGAGTTGAAGTGTCTTGCAGGTATGCTGGTTACACTTACAGGTATAGGTATTTCTGTCCTGAATAAAGGGAATGATGGAAAATCATCGGGAAGGATATCACTCAAGCTTCCAATAAAAGGTGTTTTGTTGGGGATTGGTGCCGGTGTTGGGCAGGGTATTGGCCTGGTGCTCAGTAAAGTGGGGATGAATTTTTATGAGGTGGCCATTCCGGCAGGCCACGAGCAGGTGGTTCAGATGCTACCGTTTGCCTCTACATTCATTAGGGCGGTAACGGGTGCAACCGGTTTTTTGGGGGTGATGATTCTGCAGCGCAAACTGGGTACCCTTGTTACTGCAGCAAAGGACCGTAAGGGGATGACTGCTGCGTTTTGGGCCACTACAACAGGGCCTTTCATTGGGGTTTCCCTTTCACTTATGGCAGTAAGATATACCGAAGCAGGTATCGCATCAACTCTGATGGCCCTTACTCCGGTATTCATCTTGTGGCCCGCACATCTTTTTTTCAAGCAGAAAGTAACTTTTAAGGAGGTTATTGGTGCTGTTATAAGTGTGGCTGGAGTATCTTTATTCTTTATTTGAGAGCTTTCTCAATGGTTTCCATAAGTTCCTTGAACTCCTCTGGGGTGTAGCCTATTGCGCTCCAGATAAGTTTTCCCTCTTTGTTGTAAAGGTATGCGCGAGGGATGGTTATATCGGCAAATCTTGCGTAGTTCTCTCTTTTAGGATCTGGGTAAAGAGGGAAGGTGAACCCTTTCTTCTCATTATATTTGGCAAGCTGCTCATCTGTATGCTCGCGACCGATTACAATCATTTTAAAATTCTTGTTGTCCTTGAATTTTGGCCATAGGGTACTCTGAACCTCGGCCAACTCTTTCTGGCATGGACCACACCAGGTTGCAAACATATTTATAAGCACCACTTTGCCTTTAAGGTCTTTATTGGTAATATTGCCGTAAACCTCAGATTTAAGGTCCAATTGAGGCATTGCAGAACCCAATTCCAATTCTGGTCTCTTTGGTTTCTCTTCATTCTGGTTCTGGGCATTTAATGTAATTGCCATACAGAACAATACTAATAGGGTAGCTATCTTTTTCATAAAATTATGATTTAGTTTTTCCAAATGTAGTTATATTTTTTCAATTAGTTTTCATAACCCCTTCCCATACGGCACGGCGGAGGGTGAAATTGGCGTCATCCAAATCATTTTCCCAGTACATCAGGCCGTAGAAGTTGCGTTCGCGGGCCCATTGGGCTTTGTACTCAATACTGCGGGCGTTGTCGTAGTAACAGTATTTGGCTCCATTGTAGGTAACGTAAGGGACGCAAGCTGTAGCATCCCAGTTCTCTATTGTGTAACCGCTGCCAAGTTTTATTATGCTTTTGTAGCTTAATGCGCCTGGAGAGCCGGAGAATGAGACTCTTCCGTAGAACGGGATTCCAAGAACCAGTTTGGAAGGGGTTGCTCCTGCATTAATATAGGCATTGTAGGTGCGGGTAATATCCCAGTAAGCTGAGTTGCAAATAACTGCATTGTGCGGAGCCCCGTCTGCATCAAGGTCGTATGTCATAATATTCACATAATCCACAACCTCATCCAAGGCTTTGATGTCTATATACCTGTAACCGCCGCTCACAGCCTTTTTATCCATACAATAACCGGCGTAAGTAAGCAGATATCTGGAACCTAAAGTTTCACGCAACTGTTTCATCAGCAGAACGTGGTTCTGCACATCAACCTCAACATCTTTAGCCTGAGAACCCCAGCTCAACCCTGGAAACTCCCAGTCAAGATCAATGCCGTCTATACCATACTGCTCACACCAGGCAAGGCAATCCTCAGCAAAAGCCTTTCTCATCTGGGCACTTTTGGCCAAAACAGAAAATCCCTCATCTTTGTCGGTATTGTCTGAATTTGAAACGCCATTGGTAAAAGATAACAAAATCTTTATTTTGGGATTCTTCTCTTTAAGTGCAACTACACTCTCAAACCTGCTCAGTTTCCCCTGAGGCTTGAACCCAAGATATTCCCCATCTTTCATATAAAGTTCAGCAAACGCATAATTAACGTGGGTTACAATCTGAGGATCGGGCAAGGTGGTTCCATAGTAGGTAACATATGCTACTACAGCTCTTCCTTCAACCAAAGGAGAAGGGGTATATGGAACCCAAGGCTGATTACCTGGTTGTTGCTGTTCTGGGGTCTCAATTAAAGAATCTTTGGAACACGCAACAAAAAGCAATGCAAACAATACAGATACAAATAACTTCTTCATAAATTATCTTATGGTAAGTATCTTTGAGAATCCTGTAAGGTCAAAGACAGATTTGACATCTTTGTCCAACCCTTCCAATGTAAATTTTCCACCACCTGCAACAACCTTTTTGTGTGCAGAAAGAACAACTCTCAATCCGGAACTGCTTATATACTCCATTCCTTTGCAGTCAAACACAAGAGAAATGCCGCTTTGAGCCAACAGCTCTGCTATACCTTTCTCAAGCTCAGGTGCTGTAACAGTATCTACTCTTCCTTTAATGGATACAACGGTTTCTTCTCCTTGCTTTACAATTTCCATTTCCATAGTTAAACCATTTTTTTTAAAGTTAATATATTTTTGTTTTCAATTCGTTGGTATTCAACATAATCCATTATCTGGCCAATTAGAAATATTCCCAACCCTCCAATTTCCCTCTCTTCTGCACCAAGGTTTATGTCTGCAACAGGGACAGAGGTAGGGTCAAATTCCTTTCCTGTATCGCCAAGTATGAATGTGACAATGTTCCCATCCCTCCTTGCCTTAAGGGAGAGAGTATGTTCCTCATCGGGAGGATATGCATAAAGGATTATATTGGATACTGCCTCTTCCAGTGCCAGATTGAAACTGAACACCAGTTCTTCAGCCAACCCTGCCTGCGAGACAAATTCCTCTATAAAAGATGCCAGTTGCGAAATTTCTTCCCTGCGGTTATACAATATCAGTTCCTTTTCCATAGCCTACAAATACTTGATGCACAAAACTGTAATATCATCACTTTGCTCTGCACCGGCAGAATGTAATTCAACATCTCCAATGACCTCTCTGATAATCTGTTCAGAGGATTCTCCATTTCTCCCTGATAGTTTTGCAAGCAGCCTGTCTTCTGAATATAGAATCTTTTCCACATTCTCAGCCTCAGTCACACCATCAGTATATAGGAATAAAGTGGCATTTTTCCCGACAGTACAAATTTGTTCCTGATATGGGAATTCTTCAAATAACCCTAAAGGAAGATTTGGAAGCACATCAATGAATCTGGCACCTGCACCATTCTCCATAATTACAGGAGCATTGTGACCTGCATTGCAATATTTGAGCTCTCCACTTTGCAAATCAAGGATTCCAATGAAGGCGGTACAGAACATGTTGGATTCGTTATTGTCTGCCAGAGTGTTGTTAAGAGATTGGGCTATAACTACCGGACCTGCTGCGTGTGATGCCAAAGTTCTGAAAAGTCGGCAAGTTACAGCCATTACCAATGAGGCAGGAACCCCTTTGCCAGATACATCTCCAATAATGAAATAAAGTTTGTCATCCTCTATAAAGTAATCATAAAGGTCACCTCCAACCTCTTTGGCCGGCTGAAGGGCAGCATACAGGTCAATATCTGTTCTGTTTGGGAATGGGGGGAATGTTTTTGGAACCATCCCCATCTGAATGTCGCGGGCAATTCTCAGTTCACTCTCTATTCTCTCTTTGTTTGCAGTTGTCTCTTTCAACTGCTCCACATAATTTACAAGTGATATCTGCATGTGACTGAAAGAGTCGTGCAGGGTTTTCATCTCATCTTTCCCCGAAATTTCCGGTAGTGGGGTATCAAATGTACCACCCGCTATCTCTCTTGCAGAATCTGCAAACTTGGTAAGCGGACTTGTAAGTTTCTTTATGGTGTAGTGGCATAATACCCCCATAAGTAGGAGTCCCAGAAGTCCTATTGCAGAGATTATGAGTGTCATATGGTCCAGTGACCCCAAAATGTCAGAACGGAGGCAGGCCACTGCTACAGACCATCCCACAGAGGGGATAGGGGTATAGAAATAATATACCAGCTCTTCATCTCTCTTGAATTCTGTCATTCCACTCTCCCCAGAGGTCATCTTGTGGGCAGTCTCCTTCAACATTGCGTTGCCGTTGTAAATGGCATTTGCAAATATACTCTCATTGAGTATGGCATCTGAATTTGGGTGTACCAGATAGGTTCCTCCACGCCCAATCATATAATTGAGTGAGTTGGGATAAGGTTTCATAGAGTTCACTTTAAAAGCAAACCATTGCAGTGAGATATCTGCTGTGAATACAGCAAACAGTTTACCTTTATTGTCATATAACGGACAGGAGTAGGTTGACATTATTACATCTGCGCCCCCTTCATCGTGGTACGGTTCGCTCCAATATGGCTTTCCAATAAGTTTTGGTATCTGGTACCAGTCCATATAGTGGTAGTCGTAGTCAACTGTTCCCAGTTGCTTGTGGGCAATTTTTCCATCCTTCCTGTATGAAAATGGAGACCAGAAAAGCCCTTTCTCCTTATAGTAGTACGGCTCAAATGCAATTGCACTGCCATATACGTGAGGATTTCCTCTAAGGACCATCTCCGTTAGGGTGTACATATAATCCGGATTTCCCAGATTCTCCATTACCAGCCAGGAGAGGTTGTTTATGGCTGTTTCTACAGAACTTAATACATTGTCTATTTGCAGCACTGTATTTCCCAGTTCAGACTGGGCCCTTTCCATTGCCTCTTCCTTCACGTGTTTTCTGGCAGAGTGGAAGTTAAGGGCAAATGCCACAATAAAAATCACAGTTGCAACAGAAACTATGAAAATACTCAATCTCAATGAGAATGAGTGCGTTATTTTGAGATATATTCTCCTGATATTCATCTGTTGCCTCCTTTATTTGTGATCTCTGCCGGTACAGTTTTCCTCTCTGTCAACTCTGTGAATTTTACTGGGCGGCTTATAAGGCCGTGTTTGAACATAATTTCTACAGCACGGTTGAATTTGGCCTGGTCAAGAGTGAAGGATGGCTCACTGTCGGGAGTATCTTTCTGCAGTTTGAGTATCTCTTCAAGCATCCACTCCTGATGAATTTTGTTTGCAGGCATATTCTCCCTTTTCATTGTCTGCAATACAATTCCTTGTATATTGGTAAGGCAATGGCTGGTTGCTCCTTCAGTTGCAGGAATGATGACGGGTCAAATATCCCTGTTATGATTGATGCGGCAAATCCAAAGAGTATTCCGGCCAATGCTGTATATGGTTTGAGCACTTTTATGAACAGGGTGCAAGATAGCATAAACAGCAATGTGAGAATGGCTACCAGCAGATGTTTGGGGTCAAATTCGGGCAGGGTAGTGCCAAGGAAGTATTTCAGCCCTGTTGGGAGTGTGCTTACTCCCAGTATGAATATCATTGTGCCGGTTACCTCAGGTGGGAAGAGTTTGCGCATTCTGAATGTGAATGAACCCAAAATACCCTTCAGTACTCCGGAGAATATTGTCATTCCAAGCACAAGGGGAATTCCTCCAATCTGTGCTGCCATAATGCAGGCAGCCAATGCTGCAGAGTCTGATACAGAAAGTGACTGGAATCCTGAACCTATATATTTTGACGGCAATGTCTGTAGGATTCCGGTAATTCCCATTGAGAAGAGGGCTGCCGAGAGAAGCGAGGAGGAGAGGGTAAGGTCAAGTCCTACAGTGCGTCCTACTGAGATTGGCAGAGCCATTCCCAGGGATACTATTAGCAGCATATGTTGTAATGACGAAAAAAATAATGGACCTTTTGGTGGGGTTTGGGCTGCTGAGTACAGTATATTTTCCTTCTTGGTTCCCATTTTTTCTGGTATTTCTGTATAAGTGTTCTTTATATACAAAAATACATTTTTCTTCCAACTTTACATACTTGGAACTATCTGCATCAGGAATTTTTTGCTTCCCAGGTTTTTTATGGTGTAGAATTCATCGGGATGAGCACCTTGCTGGAGCTCTTTTTCATACAGGCGCTGCTGGTATCTTGTGTAATTTTTCTTGTGCACGTGGTACTCTACAGGGGGACGTTCTCCAGCATATTTGAATCCCAATTTGAAGTATACCTCCCCGTTTCCCCACTCATTATCTGAATAAGTCATAATCTCTATGGAAGTGTCGGGGTCAATTCGGGTGTATCGCTCCTCAATAAAAGCATTAAGAAGTTTTCCCATTCCCCCTACAACCCTTATACCTGGTCTGGAGGCATATCGTACCCACTCGTATGAATCAAAGATTACAATATCATCCCTCAGGCTTCCGTCTTCTTCTGTTTGTTCTCCCTTGGGTACATTCTTCAGCATATCAGAAAGTTGTCTTACCATAGGCCTCCCCTCTGAAAAAGTTGCCACTGCCACAATCTCACCTTCAAACTCAAGAGCATACCTGTAACGGCATTTTGCACTATAATACGAGTGATTTTTCTTTAAAAAATCCCTGACCAACTCCCCAAACTCATGATTTCCTCTTCCCGATAAAATCCTGCATTTCCTTGCAAACACGCTCCTGAACCTCTCCAATCTGGCCAGAATCCTCTCCTGTACCATCTCCCTTGCCGCCCACCAGCGGTCCTCAAAAAGATACACTTTATCCTCCGAAAAATTTTTACCATCTGGAAAATGTAATTCATTAGATTCCAGGTTTTTAATATGGAAGTCGGTCCCCGAGTTACTAAGGAAGTCGGGTTCTTTTCCGGCCTCAATCAGTTCAACGGAGAACTGGTAATCGGGGAATATGAAGGTATTGCCGTATTCTATGAAATCTATGTAGGAGGATTCCAGAAAACTTCGGAATCCGCTTTTGAATAAACTTTCCATAACTCCAAATTTAGAAAATATCCTGGATTTTTACACTTTTAAACAAAAAAATTTGGAGTTTGTGAAATTATGTCTATATTTGCAATCCCAAAACGGGAGATTCGCTAGCTCAGCAGGTAGAGCACAACACTTTTAATGTTGGGGTCCTGGGTTCGAGCCCCAGGCGGATCACAAAAAAGCCTTGCAGAAGTGATGCAAGGCTTTTTTGTTGTGCAGTAATGTGGCGTCCACTGCACAATCTGTTGTACTTGAGGACACTTGGGAGCAGGTTGGGGGTTACAGTGTAACTGTTCCCCCCGGTTTTATCTCTCCACTTATTATTTTCTCTGCAAGCGGGTCCTCTATGTAACGCTGGATGGCACGTTTCAACGGTCGGGCACCGTATTTGGGGTCGTAGCCAATTTCAGCAACATATTTTTTGATTTTCTTTGTCAATCTAAGTTTGAACCCTGCTTGGGCAACTCTTTCATACAGCTCTTTGAGCTCAATTTCAATAATCTTCTCAATGTCTGCCTTTGTAAGAGGATTAAAGAGTATCTGCTCATCAAGTCTGTTGAGGAACTCGGGTGTAAATGCTTTTTGTATAGCTTTCTCTATTATGGCACGGCTGTTGGCTACAGTGTCTCTTTTTGAGACATTTGAAAATCCAAGAGCATTTCCAAACTCTTTTAGTTCTCTGGTTCCTATATTGGATGTCAGAATCAGTACGGTATTTCTAAAATCTATATGTCTGCCGTTGCTGTCTGTCAGACGTCCTTCATCAAGGACCTGCAGCAGCAGGTTGAAAATGTCGGGATGTGCCTTTTCTATTTCATCCAGCAGTACAACAGAGTATGGTTTGCGTCGTACTCTCTCGCTTAATTGCCCACCTTCGTTGTAACCCACATAGCCCGGAGGTGCTCCAATCAGGCGACTGACTGCGTGTTTCTCCATATACTCACTCATATCTATACGTATGATACTGTCGGGAGAATCAAACATATATTGTGCAAGAACTTTTGCGAGCTGGGTTTTTCCTACGCCGGTAGGGCCAAGAAACATAAATGTTCCAATTGGTTTGTTGGGATCTTTCAATCCGGCTCTGTTGCGTTGGATTGCTCTGGTAACAGCCTCTACTGCTTCATCCTGACCAATAATTTGCTCTTTGAGGGTTACACTCATAGATGCAAGTTTGTTCCCCTCGCTTTGGGCAATTTTACTTACGGGAATATTGGTGGCCATACTCAGCACAAAGGCAATGTCCTCTGCTGTCACTGATGCGGGAGATGCAATCTGTTTCTGTTGCCATTTCACCCTCTCTCCCTCAAGTTCTGTCCGTTTTATTTTCTCAATGTCGCGGTACATTGCTGCTTTTTCAAAATCAGATGCAGCAACAGCTTCTTGTTTTTCTTCCACAATAATCTCTATTGCACGCTCAAGTGTCTGAATCTTCTTTGGCACTTTTATGTTTTTCAGGTGCACGCGGCTTCCGGCTTCATCCAATATGTCAATGGCTTTGTCGGGAAGACAACGGTCTGTTATATATCTTTGGCTTAGAGAGATGCAAGCCTTGATGGCTTCGTCTGTATACACTACATTATGATGCTTCTCATATCTGTCTTTAATGTCCTGTAGAATTTCAAGTGTCTGTTCATAATTGGTTGCCTCCACAATCACTTTCTGGAACCTTCTCTCCAGGGCGCCATCTTTTTCTATGAACTGGCGGAACTCATCCAAAGTGGTTGCACCAATACATTGTATTTCGCCACGGGCAAGAGCCGGCTTAAGCATATTTGCAGCATCAAGAGAACCAGCCGCACCACCGGCGCCGACAAGTGTATGCATCTCATCTATAAACAATATTATGTCTGGATTTTTGCCCAACTCGTTCAGAATGGCCTTCATCCTCTCCTCAAACTGGCCCCGGTATTTTGTGCCTGCCACAATTGAGCCTATATCTAAGGAGACTACCCTTTTGTCCAACAGGACACGTGAAACATTCTTCTTGGCAATCCTAATGGCAAGTCCTTCTGCAATGGCAGATTTGCCCACTCCAGGTTCACCGATAAGTACCGGGTTGTTTTTTTTCCTTCTTCCAAGAATCTGGGCAAGTCTCTCAATTTCCTTCTCCCTTCCAACAACAGGGTCGAGCTTGTCTTCCATAGCAGCCTTTGTAAGATCAAAACCGAAACTGTCAAGTACCGGGGTTTTGCCGGTATTATTTTTTGGGGTTCCAATCCTTATTGTAGCGCCCTTCTGTTCTTTGGGTGCAGTTTCCCCTTTCTGTTCAAGTACATCATCGCCATTTTCTTCATTTATTCCCGATACCTCATCTCCATTTCCCTTTTCCCCGGTGTTTTCACTGTTTTGAGGAGTGTCATATTCAGAAGATTTGTCGGGATTACAATTGAGGATGTCCCTGACTTTCTCATAGGTGATATGCAATTGTTCAAGATATTGGACAGCATATCCGTCTTGTGCCCTGAGTATTGCAAGAAACAGATGACTTGAGTCTGGTTTTATTATGTGTAACGACCTGGCTTCAAGGAACATGATCTTGAGTGCGTTTTCACTTGCCTTTGAAAGGGAAATCATATTCTCCTTTTCTAGAGGTATTGGGTCTTTGGCTTTTACCGAGTTCTCCAGATATACTTTCAGCTCAGCAACATTTACACCAAGTTGTGCTAAGGTCTCTATTGTAATGTTCTCTCTGTGCCTTAAAATGCCCAGTATCAGATGGTCTGTAGAAACTGTATAATTACCCAGTCTCATAGCCTCTTCTTTGGCATATGTGAGGATGTCGTTAAGCTCGCTTGACAATTGTAAATTCATCTCTCTAAAATTTTTGCTAATTTAAATAAATTTGTCTGCCATATCTTATTTAATCCAAAAAAAATGAGTATTTTTGTATGTTATTACCGTGCTTACGGTTCCCTTTAACTTAACAAACAAATATGGAAATAGAAGAGACACAAGGAAGGATACATCAGATTAATATTGAGGATCAGATGAAGAGTGCATATATAGACTACTCAATGTCTGTAATTGTATCCAGAGCGTTGCCTGATGTGAGAGATGGCCTTAAACCGGTTCATAGAAGGGTTTTGTATGGTATGAGCGAGTTGGGACTGACTTCGGGAGGACAATTCAAGAAATCTGCACGTATAGTTGGTGAGGTTTTGGGTAAATATCATCCTCACGGAGACTCAAGCGTTTATGATGCAATGGTAAGAATGGCCCAGAACTGGAGTTTGAGATATATGTTGGTACAGGGCCAGGGAAACTTTGGCTCCATTGATGGAGACTCTGCTGCTGCAATGCGTTATACAGAGGCCAGATTCAATCCTTTGGCAGAGGAGGTCCTTTTGGATTTGGACAAGAATACAGTTGATTTCAGAAACAACTTTGATGATTCGTTGCAGGAACCTGTGGTCCTACCTGCAAAAGCTCCGCTGTTGCTTTTGAATGGAGCTTCCGGCATTGCGGTTGGTATGGCAACCAATATGGCTCCTCATAACCTTAATGAGATATGTGATGCAATCATAGCATACATTGATGATAACGAGATTACTGTAGACGGGCTTCTTGAGCATGTTAAAGGTCCGGATTTCCCAACAGGAGGTATCATCCAGGGGTATCAGGGTATTAGAGATGCATTTGAGACAGGTAGGGGAAGAATTGTTGTACGTGCCAAAACAGATATAGAAGTCAATGAGAATGGTAGGGAGACAATTGTTGTTACTGAGATCCCTTATATGGTAAACAAAAGGGAACTTATAGAGAAAATTGCAGAACTTGTAGAAGACAAGAAGATTGATGGGATTGCATACGTGAACGATGAGAGTGACCGTAGGGGTATGCGTATAGTCATAAAACTTAAGATGGGTGCGGTTGCAAATGTTGTACTTAACACATTGTTCAAATATACAGCATTGCAGAGCAGCTTCTCTGTAAACAATATCGCACTTGTAGATGGCAGGCCAAGACTGCTCAATCTCAAGCAGCTTATCAAATATTATGTTCGCCACAGACACGATGTGGTTGTACGCAGAACACAGTTTGAATTAAACAAAGCTGAGGCAAGGGCCCATATCCTTGAGGGATTGCTCAAAGCTCTTGACTTCCTTGATGAAGTAATTGCAATAATAAGAGGTTCAAAAACTGTAGATGATGCAAAACAGGGGCTGGTAGACAGGTTCCAGTTCTCAGATGCCCAGGCAGCGGCAATTGTTGAGATGAGATTGCGTCAGCTTACCGGTCTGGAGAAGGAGAAACTCCAGCATGAGTATGATGAGCTGATAAAACTTATCAGCCACTTGAGGGATGTATTGGCAAGTTTTGAACTTCAGATGGGTATCATCAAAGAAGAGCTCACCGCCCTTAAGGCTAAGTTTGGAGATGACAGAAGAACAGAGATTGTCCCTTCTGCAGATGAGTTCAATCCGGAGGATTTTTATCCCGATGAGGATGTTGTAATTACCATATCTCATATGGGATATATCAAGAGAACCCCTTTGAATGAGTACAGACTTCAGAACAGGGGAGGAGTGGGAGCCAAAGGAAGTACAACCAGAGAGGAAGACTTTATTGAGCACATTTATGTTGCAAATATGCACAGCACAATGATGTTCTTTACTCAAAAAGGAAAATGTTTCTGGTTGAAAGTTTACGATGTTCCGGAGGGTACCAAAACATCAAAAGGTCGTGCAATACAGAATGTCATAAATATTGAACCGGAGGACAAGGTTTGTGCTTATCTGAATGTTCCAACCCTTAATGATGAGGATTATATCAACAACAATTATATAGTTCTTGGCACCAAACGTGGTACAATAAAGAAAACATCACTTGAGGCATATTCCCGCCCAAGGTTAAATGGAGTAAATGCAATTACCGTTAGAGAGGGTGATGAACTTATTGAGGCTATGCTTACCAACGGCAACAATGAGATACTTATTGCCGGTCGCGACGGCAAATGTGTAAGGTTCAACGAGGCTGACGCAAGAGCTATAGGCAGAACCAGTGCAGGTGTGCGAGGCATTACCATAGAGGACAACGATGAGGTAGTTGGTATGATTTGTGTAGATGCAGATAAGGTACAGGAGCAGAACCGCACCATCCTGGTTGTAAGTGAGAATGGTTATGGCAAGAAATCAGAGCTTGAAGACTACAGGCTTACAAGCAGAGGAGGCAAAGGTGTGAAGACCCTTAATATTACAGAGAAGACAGGTAATCTTGTGGCGTTGAAGTCTGTAACTGAGGATAATGATCTTATGATAATCAACAAGTCAGGCATTACTATCAGGGTTGCAGTTTCTGCAATCAGCAAGCAGAGCAGAGCAACGCAGGGTGTCAAACTTATAAATTTGAGAGAGGGTGACAGCATTGCCGCAGTTTGCGTTGTAAATAAAAGCGATGACAAGCCATCAGAAATAACAGAAGAGTAATTATCAATTAATATTTATACTTTTATTATGAAAAAATTATTGTTTGCAGTAGTTTCACTACTAATGGTTGTACAGCTTGGCGCACAGTCAAAAGCTGTAACTGACGCACTGAAGAATTTGGACAAAGCTAAAGCTGAAACCACTAATCCTAAAAAGAATGCACTTCCAGCAACTTGGGTTAAATTGGCCAACGCTTATGTAGCTTGCTTTGATGCGCCTGCACAGGGCCTTTTGCAGGGTTCTCCTCAAATGCAGGTAAAACTGCTAATTAAAGACCAGCAGGTTCTTTCTTCTGCACAGGAGGAGATTGGTGGCAAATTGTTTACAGTTGACAAATATGCAGATAAAAACCTTTATTACGATGAAAACGGTGTTCTTGTAGCTTGGACTGTTACTCAACCAGTGGTAGAGGATGGCTTGGGCCAGGCTTTTGATGCAATTAAGAAAGCAGCGGAGTTGGATACTAAAAATACTCAGGCAAAACAGATTAACCTTACTCTAACAAACATCAAGAACAAATACTACGAGTCAGGTATGTCTCATTACACTCTTGGTGACTATTCACCTGCATCAGTTGCTTTTGAGAAAACTTGGGAGGTTGGTACACACCCTGCTCTTAACCAGATTGACTCAACTATGGCTTACTACGCTGCTGTAACAGCTACAATGGCTGGTGAGAAAGAGAGAGCAATCAAATTGTACGACTATTGTATTTCAATAGACTACACTATGGATGGCGATGTACATTCAAGCCTTGCAGACAACTATAAAGCATTGGGCGATACAGTAAAATGTAAAGAGATTCTTACTGAGGCATTTGCTAAATTCCCTAACAGCCAGTCTGTATTGGTAGCTCTTATTAATGTATATATGGAGTCTAACGACGACCCTGAGAAAATTCTTGAGATTTTGAAAGTTGCTCAGAAAAATGAGCCTAACAATGCATCTCTTGTTTATGCAGAGGGTAGCCTTTACAGAAAACTTAACCAGTTTGAGAAAGCAATTGAGTCATTCAATAAAGCTGCCGAGATTGATGCAAAATATATTTTTGCTCCATTTGCAGCAGGTTGCGCATATTATGATTGGGCTGTAGATATTCAGGATAAAGCTCAGCAGGAGTTGGATGATGACAAATACAATGCTCTTTTGGAGCAGATGGAGAAAGCTCTACAGGATGCAATTGCTCCATTTGAGAAAGCATTTGAGATTTCAGAGGATAAAGATATCAAACTTGCCAGTGCAGAGTATTTGAAGAACATTTTTTTCCGTTTCCGTGAGAAAGGTGCTGATTACCAGACTAATTACGAGAAATACAACAAATATGTTGAGGAGAATAAATAATTAAATGGACAAATGATGTAAAAAATGGCTCTGGAGTTAATTTCAGGGCCATTTTTATATTAAATTCTTAGAGGAAGTCGGGGACCGACTTCCTCTTTTTTTTCAGTTTGGAATCCACTTTTATTATATTTGTAGAATATAAGTTTGACAGATGGCTATTAAGAAGAAAATATCACTTGGTTTTGTGGTTATTGGAACGATACTTCTTGTTTCAAGTGCAATCTCCATTTATGAGTTTGTGAGGATGAGGAATACGGTTTCCAATTTGATTAATGACAATATTTCTGCCATTAACACTACTGGTCTCCTTATGGAGGTTACTGATGAGTATAATTTTAACTTGTTACAGGCATTGGGTGATGAGTCTGCTCTTCTTATTCCAAGGGATAAGAATGATAATCGTTTCAGCAATTATCTGACGGAGGTCAGGGAGAATTTTACTACTCCTAAAGAGAGGGAGTACGCAGATTCGGTGTTATTCGCCTATACCACTTACATTATAGTAATGAATGATGCCCCTAAGGTTTGGCAGGGTGATTATGCTGGCAGAAGAAACTGGTATTTTAACAAATTGCATCCGGTGTACAAGAAACTGAGGGGATTTCTTCATAAGCTTACTTTAACATCTCAGGAGGCTTTGGCAGAAAATTCATTAACTATGACAGATAGTTTTTACCGCAGCATTATGCCTGGAGTTGTTGCTGTGATGGTTGGACTCGTACTTGTTATCCTGTTCAATTATTTCATCAATTTGTATTTTGTCAACCCTTTGCAAAAGATATCGGCTGGAATTTCAGACTATATTACCCGTAAGAAATCTTATAATCTTATTGTAGATACAGATGAGGAGCTGCAGTCGCTTAATGAGAATGTTAAGGAACTGGTTGAAACTAATAAAAAACTTTCCAAGCAAGGGTAATAACCAATGGGTATGAATGTAAGTGTAGTTGCAAGAAATATTGGAATTGCATTATTGTTCAATGCAACATTTATGTTTGTGAGTGCAGTGGTCTCCATTATTTATGACTTTGATTCTGCATTCTCTCCGTTGTTGCTCAGTGGCGTAATTACATTTACAACCGGCCTCTTCCCTCTTATCTTTGTACGTAAACATGAGGAGATTCATATAAAGGAAGGATTCACAATTATTGTTCTGTCCTGGATCCTTTCCTGCTTGTTTGGTATGCTCCCTTATGTTTTGTGGGGGGGAGAGTTTTCACTTGTAAATGCCTGGTTTGAGAGTGTGTCGGGGTATACGACTACAGGAGGTACAATTTTGCAGGATATAGAGGCCCTTCCAAATAGTCTCCTTTTCTGGAGATCCTCTACACATTTTATTGGTGGTATAGGAGTAGTGGTATTTATGCTTTTTATACTCCCGATGGTGAGTACTTTTAAGATGAGACTCAGCAAAATGGAGATGACTTCCCTCTCAAAAGAAAACTACAGGTTCCGCACCAAAGAGGCTATCAGGGTTATTTCAAGCGTGTTTGTCGGACTTACCATATTGGCAGCCGGTGCTTTCATGCTTGCAGGAATGTCTCCATTTGATGCTATTAACCATGCGTTCAGTACTGCTGCTACAGGTGGATTCAGTACAAAAAATGCATCAATTGGTGCATACAACTCGTTCCCTATTGAACTTGTAGCTGTTGTATTTATGATACTTGGAGGTATGCATTTCGGACTCCTGTATGCCACATTTGTGGAACGCTCCCTTAAACTTTTCAGATCGCCAGTTACAAAATTCTATCTTGGAACTATAGGTGTTGCAACGGTATTGGTAACAATAGACCTTCTTATACATATGGTTGATGGCGGTTTCTGGAATACCCTTTGGGATGCTTTGTTCAATGTGGTTTCTTTCATATCCACTACAGGATTTGCTACAGTAGATACAAGTTACTGGCCACCTCTCTCTATACTTATTCTTGTCTTCCTCTCTATACAATGTGCCTGTTCCGGTTCAACGTCGGGAGGATTAAAGACAGATAGAGTGCTGATTTTCTGGAAGAGTTTCAGGGTACAATTGCGCAAACAGATGCATCCAAGTGCAGTAATCCCTGTGAGGATTGGTACAACTGTAATTGAAAACCAATTGGTTTCAGCTGTAACTCTTTATATTATTGTATATTTTCTTTTTATGTTTGTAGGGGCTGCACTCCTTACCTTTATGGGTGTTGATTATATGGATGCTTTTACTGCTTCAATATCCAATTTGGGTAATGTAGGACCCGGTTTTGGAAATGTCGGTTCTCTGGACAATTTCTCACAAATTCCTGGTTTCGGCAAATTTATCCTTGCATTGCAGATGCTTTTTGGCCGTCTTGAGATTTATTCATTGATAATAATGCTTTCTATTTGGAAATGGCGGTAGAAAAGTATGTTGCATCTCTCATAGAAGAGAGGTTGGGGATGGAGCCAACTAAGGGGCAGAGGGAACTTTTTGAGCAGCTGGGAGATTTTCTCTCCTCTCCTCCCGACAGTTTTCCTATTCTGATTATCAGGGGATATGCGGGAACAGGTAAGACAACTGCAATTTCTGCATTCATTCAAGTGCTTAAAGATTTAAGGTATAAGCATATTCTGTTGGCTCCAACCGGGAGGGCGGCAAAAGTGCTTTCCAACTATTCTGGAGTTGGAGCAAAGACTATTCACAAGCAGATATACAGACAAAAATCTCTTGCTGACAAAGAGGCTAAATTCAGTCTTGATTTCAACAAGAACAGGGACACTGTATACATTGTAGATGAGGCATCATTAATTTCAATTGGTACAGGAATGGAGGGTACCATTTTTGGTAGTGGCGATTTGTTGGATGATCTGATTACGTATATAAAGCAAAATAGCGGGAACAAACTTATCCTTATGGGAGATTCTGCACAATTGCCCCCAATAGGGCTTGATGAGAGTCCTGCACTTGATTATGATTATATTTCTCAGTTCTCTGATGTGAAAACAGTTACTCTTACGGAGGTAGTCAGACAGGCTGGAAAGAGCGGCATTCTGTATAATGCAACCAGATTGAGAGAAATCATAGAGAGAGGAGTGCCTGAAGATCCTAAATTTGTGTGTGGAGGATTTGATGACTTCAGAAAGATATCGGGAGGAGAACTGATAGAGGAACTTGATGGGGCAATTTCCAAATTTGGATTGGATGAGGTGGTTGTTCTGTGCCGTTCCAATTTGAGGGCAAACAAATATAATCAGGGGATTAGACAGACGGTGCTGTTTATGGAGGAGCAGCTCACCAGGGGTGACAAACTTATGATTGTAAAGAACTGTTACCAGTTTCTGGAAAACATTCCACAGTTGGATTTTATTGCTAATGGTGATGTTGCAGAGCTGGTGAGGATTGGAAAATACGAGGAGCGTTATGGCCTTCAGTTTGCGCAGGCAACACTTAAGTTTCCCGATTATGAGGATGTGGAGGTGGATGCAAAAATTATTCTTGATACCCTGCATTCTGTATCGCCGGCGCTGGATAAAGAGCAGCAGAGGGTTCTGTTTGAGGGGGTATATGCAGATTACGAGCATATTACTGCCCGCAAAAAGAGAATGGAAGCGGTTAGGGAAGACAAATATTATAATGCTCTGCAAATTAAATATGCTACGGCAATTACCGGTCATAAATCGCAGGGTGGGCAGTGGAAATGTGTTTTTGTAGACAATTCTCTTTGGAAAGATGAAATTTCAATGGATGACCTTAAATGGCTGTATACTGCTATAACCAGAGGAGTTGGGAGGGTGTATCTTGTAAACTTCAAGGAAAAATATTTTGAATGATAAATAAAAACAGATAACTTTAGTCTTTATTGATTTAATTATAATATTATGAAGCTATACAAATCATTAGTTATTGTTTCTGTATTGTTCTTTGCTTGTGCGAATGTGCTTGTGGCTGAGGACAATGGTAAGAAAGCTCTTACTCACGAGCAGATTTTGGGCACTTTGCCGGAAGGTATACTTAATCCAGTTCCAATGGTTACAGGTTGGGCTGACAAAAATACTGTAACCCTTGCGGAGCGTGACGGACGGAATTTCAAATTTTTCAACTATAACATTAAAACAGGCGTGAAAACTCCTGTAGAGAATTCTCCAAGAGAGATTGCTCCGGTGCCGGAGGAGATGAAGAAGTTTCAGGGCCAGCCTTTTGCAAAACAGGCAAAAAATCCTGTTCTTGCTCCCGACAAATCCAAGGTTGCCTTTACAGACAAGGACAACAATTTGTGTGTATGGGATGCAACCACATCTGAGGTTAAAAGACTTACAACAGATGGTACCAATGTCATTATGAACGGATATGCCTCTTGGGTTTACTATGAGGAGATTCTTGGCAGAAGTTCACGCTATAAAGCATTCTGGTGGAGCCCGGACAGCAAGACTCTTGCTTTCTACAAATTTGATGACAGCAATATCTCTATGTTCCCTATCTATAACTCCACAGGCAAACACGGTTTCATTACTGAGACCCGTTACCCTAAAGCTGGTGACACCAATCCTGAGGTTAAGATTGCGTTTGCAAATGTAGATAACGGTAATATTGTATGGGCAGACTTTGACCACAAATTGGACCAGTATTTTGGTATCCCTTTCTGGAATGCAGACGGTAGCCGTTTCATCATTCCTTGGATGCCAAGAGAGCAGAACAACCTTGTGCTTTATACAGTTAATCCTGCAGACGGCTCAAAAGATAAAATCTACAACGAAGAGCAGAAAACCTGGATTGACTGGATGGAGGATATGCAGTTTGTAGAGGACGGTTTCTTTATGGTAAGGGACTTTGATATGTGGGAGCAGATTTACTTCCAGTCATTTGACGGTAAGAGACTTGAGAAAATTACCGATGGCGAGAACTGGGGTATCCGTTTTGTTAAAGTTGATATGAAAGAGGGCTCTATATACTTTACTGCCCGTAGAGAGGTTTCTACAAGAAACGATTTCTATAAGGTTGACCTTAAGACAAAGAAGATTACCAGATTGTCTATGGGTGACTACAACTATTCAAGTGTATATGTTGCTCCCGATAACAAACATTTTGTTGCACAGTACTCAAATTCAGTTACACCTACCAGATTGTCTGTTATTTCTATCGGGAAGAAACCTGTTGAGAAGGTTATTGTAGACAGTAAGGGTGAGAAGTTTGATGAGTACAAACTTGCCATTCCAGAAATGATGAGCATTGAGGTGGATGGTTATGTGCTGCCTGCTCAGGTTATCTGGCCTTTGGATTTGGATTCTACAAAGAAATATCCTGTACTTGTAAGTATGTATGGCGGACCTAACGCCGGTACGGTTATGGATACTTGGAAAGGTATCAGCGAGCGTAACCAGTGGTGGGCATACGAGGGTGTGATTCAGATTGCAATAGACCACAGAGCCAGCGGCCACTGCGGTAAAGAGGGCTTGAATTTCCTTCACAGAAACTTGCTTAATATTGAGCTTGTAGATTATATAGAGTGGATTAAGGAGCTTCACAAACGTCCGTTTGTAAACAGGGATAAAGTTGGTATTACCGGTTTCTCATACGGTGGTTCTATGACAATGCTTGCTTGTACAGCCGGTAATGATTACTTCAAGTATGGTATTGCAGGTGGTGGTGTTTATGATTGGGGCTTGTATGATACCCATTACACTGAGAGATATATGGACCGTCCTCAGGATAACCCGGATGGTTATGCAAATACCAGAATGATGCTGAAAGTTGACAGATATAAAGGCGACAGCACAAACTATGTGAAGATTACTCACGGTACTTCAGATGACAACGTGCATATGCAGAACACCATGCAGCTTATCAGTGCTTTGCAGGATGCCGGAAAGCAGTTTGACCTAATGATGTACCCTGGTGAGTTCCACGGTTACAGAGGCAAGAAGTCTTTGCATTCTACAACCGGAGACTATATTTTCTGGTACAAACATCTGTTGGAGAAGGATGCTCCAAAGGTGCTGTTGGATGCCAAACAGCCCAAATAAATTGCAATATTGAAAGAAAAAACGCCGGGGTCAGTAGCCTCGGCGTTTTTGGTATATGTTCTTGGGAAGTTTTTTTTAGCTGTAAAGGAATCTTTTGATGCTCATTTTAGGGGTTTTCTCAAATGGGGCATCCATTACTTCCACTCCGGCAAGTTTGCTGTATGCAGGCATTTGGGTATTTACTGCTTTCATAAGTTCTTTTGCATACTCTTGTGGGTTTACAGAGTCTTGAGCAATTTTGTCGGGATCCATATAGATGAGTGCAATCAGTGCTGCACCTCTTGAGAGTACAATTGACTCCACAACGTATGGCTGGTTGTTTACCACAGCCTCAATCTCCTCAGGGTAGATGTTCTGGCCGTTAGGGGTGAGAATCATATTTTTGCTGCGTCCTTTGATAAAGATGTTGCCCTCTTTGTCAATTAGGCCAAGGTCTCCGGTGTTCATCCATCCGTCTTTGGTGAATGCCATTCTGGTTGCGTCTTCGTTTTTGAAGTAGCCGCTCATAATGTTCACACCTTTTGCCTGAATTTCACCTACAACTCTGTGTGGGTCTTCTGAGTCTATTCTTATCTCTACAAAGTCAATTGCTTTTCCGCAAGATTTTGGAACAAATTTTCTCCACCCTTCGTACGCCATTAGTGGGGCAGCCTCTGTCATTCCGTATCCCACTGTAAATGGCAGCTGTATTTTCTTAAGCCAGTATTCAACCTCTGGGTTAAGGGCAGCGCCACCCATTACAATTTCCCTTATTCTGCCTCCGAATGCCTGAAGAAGTGTTTCTCTTATCTTTTTGAAGATAAGCTGGTTTACTCCTGGTATTCTGGTAAGGACTTTCATTACAGGTTTGTTGATGACAGGCTGTATCTTGCTCTTGAAGATTTTCTCAAGTACAAGGGGAACTGTAATAAGAAGGCAAGGTTTTACTTCTGCCAATGCTCCCAAAAGTACTGCTGGGGTAGGGGTTCTTCCTATGTAGTAGATTGATGTTCCGCCACATAACGGGTATATAAGCTCGAACATCATTCCGTACATATGTGCCATAGGAAGCATTGATACTATTGTATCGTTTGCATTTGTTGGGATTCTTTTTTGTCCGAACTCCACATTTGCGCTTATGCACTCATATCTTAACATTACACCTTTTGGCATACAGGTTGTTCCAGAGGTGTAGTTTATTATTGCAAGGTCTTTGTCGTTGTTTGTCGGATAGCATACATCCTCTTTGGAGAATCCTGCAGGGTATTTTTCTGCAAACAGATTGTCCAAGTTGCTGTATGTTTCTTCAATCTCTTTTGTTGCGCCATAGTGCAGTTTGAAGTCCGTTGTTGAGATTACTGCTTTGATTGCAGGCATCTCCTTTATGTTCAACTTGCCCCACATTTCGTTGTCGGTGAAGAGGATTGTACTCTCCGAGTGGTTTACAAGTGATTTTACACTGTCGGGATGAAAATCAAATAGAATGGGGACCATTACAGCTTCGTAGGTGTTTCCTGCAAGGAATGACATTCCCCAACGTGCTGTATTTTTTGCACAGATGGCTATTTTTTCCCCTTTTTGTATTCCAATATTATTGAAGAACAAGTGAATTTTTGCTATTTGGGTTGCAGTTTGCTGGAATGTGAAAGTTTCTCCTCCAAAATTGCCCAATGCCGGGCGCTCCCAATATTTCTTGATTGAAGTTTCTAATCGGTTCAGGTAGTGTATCATAGGTTTGTGTATACTGAGTTGCATTATAAATAGTAAAAGGTGCAACTATTTCTTTTCCGCAAATATAGTGTAAATTTTGTTATGTGAGTTATTTTAAAGAGTTTGAGTGATTATAAGTACTTTTTCTCCGTTAGTGAGAGTTACGGCAAAAATGTGCCTGCTCCCTCCATCTTTAATCTTTGATAGTTTCTTGAGGGTATTTGTGTCTATTGGAAAGTTGCGGGCGGTTATATCTGCGTGTGGGTGCTTGGAGGCAACTTCTTTCAGTGCTTTTTTGTTGAATGGGATACACTCTTCCACTTTAAAAGTTTTACCGGGGAAGTTCTCAATGATTTCATCTGAAGTATAAAGGTGTGTACTTACGGCCAGTTTGCCGCATTTGTATCTCTGTGAGAGTAACTTGTACGCCCCACCTTTAAGCACTGCCTTGCCCGGTTCGTAAAGGTATGCTCCAACGGTGGAGGTGTAGTGGGCTTGTGCCTGTTCCTCTTCTGTTATTTTAAAGACAATATTGTGTGCAATTTTGTACAAAATATCTATGTTAACACAAAATATGGGTGGTTCGCCATTTGTGTGCTGGCGGTCCATCAGGAAGAGGAGCTCCTTGCACTCGTTGTTTACTGCAACAACATATACTGCCGTGGTTTTAGGTAGCAGTTGCAGGTTCTGTTTGATGTCGGCCATAGGGGAGACCTTTACCAAAATGTAGCGGCTGGCGGCAAAAAGCAGTTCCTGAAGTTCTATAATATCAGGTTCGTAGTCCTGCAACATTATTGCCTTTCCGCCAGTTTGGGTGCGGCGGGCGGGATCTATGTAAATGAGAGAGACCTCTTTTCCCTGCAGTTCCCGTAATATTGCACAGTCATTTGCGGTAACATCTGTATTAGAGATAATTATGTTGTCTGCCACAAGTTGGTTGAAGTTATATGCGGTAGCGGCAAACAACTCTGCATTCCTCTCAAAATAGTAGTGGGTAGAGGCAATCCTGGAAATGAAATAGCTGTCAATACCCATTCCACCGGTAAGGTCGGCAGTAATGATTTCTCTTCCCGACAGTTTTTCTTCATCTGCTGCAGTTGAATCTGGAAATTGTGCATTTTCACGGACATCCATCAGTTGGGCAATGATTTGTTGCTTGAACATGGCAGTAGCTTGGGAACTTCCTTGTTCCACCGATACAGCAAAAGGATACACAAGTGATGGATTGTTGTACCACAAAGGGGCCTTTATCTTCATTTTCTCTCTGGCCTGAATGCACTTGGCGCATAGAGGGTAATTTATATCCCCCTTTTGGGCACCAAGGAGCAGTCTGGTAACATCTGCACCTTCATTGGCAATAATATAATCTATGTCGGCCTGTGTAAGCATATCTTTAAATTTTATCGGGAAGAGTATATTGTTACTGGAAGAATCAGATAATTTTCTTGTTGCTGTTGGTGGTGAATCCTCTGGTGATTCTGTTGAATCTGTAAAGGAACAGTGCAGAGGCAAACATCAATCCTATGAGCAGTCCGTACCAGACTCCAATTGGGCCAAGATTGAAGACACTTCCGGCAAGGTAACCCATTGGAATACAAACAAGGTAGTAAGAGATCAAAGAGAGTATCAAGGGCCATTTTACATCTGCAAGGGCCCTTAACGAGGCAAGTGCGGAGAGCTGTGTTGCATCAAACAGCTGGAATGCGGATGCCACATAAAGGAGTTTGCTGGCAATACGGGCCACTTCAGGGTCTTTTGTGAAAATATATGGAATTACATCATTAAAGACAATGAATGTGATTCCTGCCAGAGCCATAAGGGCAATGCTTATGTGAGTTGCGGCAAAACCTGCCTTGCGGGCGTCGGCATAACGGCCTTCTCCATATTGGTGAGATACCCTTATGGTTGCAGCTACACCCACACCTTGGGCCACCATGAATGAGAAGGTTATTATAGTTTGGGCAGCCTGATGTGCAGCCATTGCATTTTGTCCGAACCACCCCACCATAATTCCGGCAATACTGAAAGCAGTTACCTCTACAAGCCCCTGAAATGCAATAGGTAAGGAGGTTATGGCAAGTTCCTTGAACTGTTTTGGATCAAGTGCGGAGAATCTTATGTCTGCAAGGTATCTCTTGTATAATCTTCCCGACAGCATTATTGCAACACCTATAAGCATCATTGCCACTCTGCTGGCAAATGTTGCAATTGCAGCACCCTTTACCCCCATAGCGTCAAACCCCAAATGGCCGTAAATAAGTACCCAGTTAAGGAAAATATTGAGGATGTTGCAGGATACTGTAATGTACATTGTGTATTTGGTATTTCCCACACCCTCTGTAAGACCCCTTATAACATAAAAAATTACAAAAGGGGCAATGGAAAATACCATTATCCCGTAATACTCTTTTGCATATCCCAAAATCTGCGGATCTTGTCCCATATAATCCATTAGGGGGATTATTGCAAACATAATTGACATTACAGTTATACACATTATTGCATCAAGCAACAAGGCATTGGTAAAATAGCGTGACACCTCTTTATGGTTACCGCTTCCAAAATTCTGCCCGATGAATGGAATTACACCTTGTGTAAAACAGGTACAGAAAACGAATCCGATCATAAATACCATATTGGCAAAGCCCACACCTGCAAACTGGCTGGTTCCAAGGTGTCCTACCATAATATTGTCGGCAAATTGCACAATCATCTGCCCGGCCTGTGTAATCATTACAGGAAAGGCAAGAGAAAGGTTACGCTTATAAAATGGTATATAACTTTTTAGATTCATTAAGTATCTGATTTGGAGGGTTGCAAAGGTAGGTAATTTTTGCTAAATTCGCACTCATTAAAACTAATGCGTAATTTTATGGAAAAGAACTATTTGGAAGTTGCTCAGCAGTGGTTGGGCAATGATTATGACGAACAGACCCGTAAAGAGGTTAAAGACTTGATGGACAACAATCCAAAAGAACTTGAGGAGAGCTTCTACAGAATGCTTGAGTTTGGTACTGGCGGATTGCGTGGCATTATGGGTGTTGGTACAAATAGAATGAACAAATATACAGTGGGAATGGCTACCCAGGGTGTTGCCAACTATCTTAAACAGAACTTTAAAGATCTTCCTCAGATTTCTGTTGCAGTTTCTTACGACAGCCGTAACAACAGTGCTGAATTTGCAAAAATTACAGCCAATGTATTTGCAGCAAACGGTATTAAAGTTTACTTGTTTGATTCTTTGCGCCCAGTGCCTGAGTTGAGCTACACTATCCGCCACCTTAAATGCCAGAGTGGTGTAATGGTTACAGCATCCCATAACCCTAAAGAGTACAACGGATACAAAGCTTACTGGGAAGATGGTGCACAAGTAACAGCTCCACATGATACAAACATTATTGATGAGGTAAGAAAAATAACATCTCCTGCACAAGTTAAGTTCACTGGTGGCGAGGAGAATATCCAGATGATTGGTGCTGATGTGGATGAGGCATACTTGAGCGATGTTTCTACACTCCTTCTTTCACCAGAGGCTGTTAAGAACCATGCAGATATGAAGATGGTTTACACACCACTTCACGGAACAGGTATTACTCTTGTACCTAAGATTCTAAGCAGAATGGGCTTTACAAACCTTTCATTGGTAGAGGCACAGGTTGAAAGCAACGGTAACTTCCCTACTGTAAAATCACCTAATCCGGAGGAGAATTCCGCTCTTGAGATGGCTGTTGCACTGGCTGAGGAGAAAGGTGCAGACCTTGTTATGGCTACTGACCCTGATGCAGACCGCGTAGGTATTGCAATCAGAGACAATGAGGGTAAGATTACCCTTCTTAATGGTAACCAGACAGCTTCCCTTCTTACTTACTATCTTTTGAGAAGGTGGAAAGAGCTTGGCAAACTTAATGAGAATACATACATTGTCAAGACAATTGTAACTACTGAGCTTATGGCAGCAATGGCCAAGAAGTACGGTGTTAAATGTTACAATGTACTTACAGGTTTCAAATACATTGCATCAGTTATTAGAGAGAATGAGGGTAAAGCTACTTTCATTGGCGGTGGCGAGGAGAGCTACGGTTACAATGTTGGTGAGTTTGTAAGGGATAAAGATGCTGTTATCACTTGTGCAATGGTTGCTGAGTGTGCTGCTTGGTGTGCAGAGCAGGGCAAGACCCTTTACCAGTTGCTTCAAGATATCTACGCAGAGTTTGGCGAGTACAAAGAGTCGTTGATTTCCCTAACCAAGAAAGGTAAAGCCGGTTTGGAGGAGATTCAGGCTATGATGGCAGGTTACAGATCTAACCCTCCTAAAGAGATTGCCGGTTCTGAGGTTGTAAAAGTAATTGACTACAACAAACCGGAGGAGACAGGTCTTCCTAAATCTAATGTGCTTCAGTTCTACACAGCAGACGGAGCAGTTGTTTCTGTTCGTCCAAGTGGTACTGAGCCTAAAATCAAGTTCTATTTTGGTGTAACCGGAGCAGATTGTGATGCCAAGATTGCAGCACTTAGAAAAGAGTTTGAGTAATGTTTTTATGAATATGAAGCATTTTAAGTTCAATAGAGTTGCTGTGGCAGCTCTATTGTTCTCTTTATTGGTACCTGCATTGGCAATAGCCGGTAACGGGCAGGGTAAAGAGAACAAATACAAATATCCTTCACAGGAGAAGATAAACCGTCAAGTGGATTCTGTATTCCGCAAACTCTCTATAAGAGAAAAAATTGCCCAGATTATGGTAATAGAGTTCTCTTCTAAAGACAGCAAGAGAAAACAGGAAATGCAGAAAAGACTCATTCAGAAAGAGAAAATTGGTGGTTTGATCCCGATGAATGATGTGCTTGTCCCAGCAATGAAGAGGATGAACCAGCTGAACAAATTGGCAAGAATTCCTATGCTTATCACCCTTGACGGTGAGTGGGGCACTAATATGCGGTGGAAAGAGATTCCTGCATTCCAAAGACAGATGCAGTTGGGAGCCCTCAGCAGTGATTCATTGGTGTATGAGGTGGGAAGATTTATTGGAATGGAGCACAGGGCTCTTAAGATTCAGGTAAATTTTTCTCCCGATATTGATATAAACAATAACCCCAACAATCCGGCAATCAATACCAGATCTTTTGGTGAGGATAAAGAAAAAGTTGCCAATTATGGTACTGCTATGTTGCGAGGTTTGAGGGATGGTGGTGTTGCCGGTTCTGCAAAACATTTTCCCGGACACGGAGATACAGATGTGGATTCCCATCTGGCTTTGCCTGTATTGCCTTTTACATCTGAAAGGTTGGATTCCCTTGAGTTGTACCCTTTCAAACGTCTTATTGCTGATGGTGTTGATATGGTTATGGTGGCTCATTTGAATGTACCCGCACTGGATCCGTCGGGAACACCTGCTTCAATTTCAAAAACAATAGTTACAGGGTTTTTGAGGGAAAAACTTGGCTTTGATGGAATTATTTGTACCGATGCCCTTAATATGGATGGTGTTGCCAAAGAGAGTGGGTTGGCTAAAAAAGATATTCCTTTGGCTGCATATAAGGCAGGTGCCGATATTCTCCTTATGCCAGAGGATGTGGAGAATTCAATTAGCGTTATTGAACAGGCTTTAAAGCGTGGCGAGATTACAATGGCCAGCTTGAATGAGAAGGTTAAAAAGATGTTGGCTCTTAAGGCCCGTTTGGGAGTATTTGATAAAGGTTATAATCCGTATGTAGATATAGAGAAGTTGGATCTCCTTACAGATCAGGAACTTTTGGGCGGATATATGGAACAGAAGCTCAAATTGATTAAGGATGTTGCCAAGCAGTCAATGACAGTTCTTTTCAATGACAATTCTGCAGGTTATGGTCTTCCTCTTTCATTTGAGGGTAAAAAGGTGGCCTATGTCGGTTATAAAAATCCTCAGCTTGGACGTCAGTTTGGTATTTTGGCCAACAGATATGGTAAGGTGGATACCATAATTTTAAATAATGATGCCTCTTTGGCTGCTCTAAGGGATGCACGCAACAAGTTGCGTAATCACGATTTGGTTATTATGGGCTTTAATGAGACTGACCAGAGACCTCACAAGGGTTACGCAATAAATCCGGAGGAGGTGAATTTCATTACAGATTGGGCAGCTGAGCAGCCCATGATTGCGGTTTATCTTGGTTCTCCGTATGCTCTCACCAGAATGCCTGGTTATAAGAATTTTACTGCATTTGTTCTGGGGTATATAAATACTCCGGTCAACAATTTTGCCGCTGCTCAGGTTGTATTTGGAGGTATCCCTGCAAAAGGTGTCCTTCCTGTTGCATCTGCCTCTTTTAAAGTTGGGGAATCAGTTGTTATTCCTGAAAGATTCCGTGAGGAGTACCATCACTTTATCGGCTCTTTTGCAGATTCTTTATCTCTTGTACCTTTTGATATGAAAGAGAAGAGTGCTCTACTGACCGTTGTACCTCAAGTTGCAGAGCTGGTTGCCGGTGGTAAATTCAGACTTGCTGATAAGGTGGTAGATTTGCTTGATGTTGAATCTGTTAATCCTTCTTTAACTGTTGGGGATTTGTTTGAAGGTTACTCAGATGAGGGTAATGCTTATTGTTTGCAGGCTTTGCTGAACAAATATCGCAGGTATGCTTCAATAGAGGAGTGTGCTGTTAAGATTTTCTCAGAGATAGGAATGCAGGCAACCAAATTGTCATCGGGTAAAGTTTACAAGAGCGGTTACAGTGTACCCAATGTTATCACAACCGGAACAGACCGGAATAAGTTCTTGTTTACCCTTAAAAACGGTGGCAAATATGCCGGCAAGCAGGTGCTTTCACCTGTTGCCGCTAAGCTTGTTTTAGAAATTTGGCAAGCAAATTAACTAAAATGTAGGCTACTAAAGCTGACAGTATTATCAGACTCCAGTTTAAGCCACAAATTATAGTTGCAATTGCAATTAAAACTGTCAAGGCCAGGAATATAAACCTGGCTTTGTTTTTTGTCCAATTCAAAGATTTGAATTTGAATGAGAACATTGGTATTTCACATACAAGCAGATAGCATAAAACCAAAGAGAGCATAGGGATTATGTATGAGTTTACTGTAAGGAATGCTGAAAGTTGCGGGTATGTTTCGGCAGCATAGATTAGGGAGCCGCAGATCAGGGCACAAGATGGGGTTGCAAGGCCAATGAAGTTTTCGCTCTGGCGGGTGTCTGTGTTGAATTTGGCAAGTCTGAGGCCGCTGAATACTGCAATAAGTAGTGGAAGGTAGTAAAGGAACCCGGATTCTGCCTGGAATCTGTAGAGAATCATTGCTGGAGCAACTCCAAAGGTAACCATATCTGCAAGTGAATCAAGCTCTTTACCCATAGGGGAATAGGCTTTTAGAGCTCTGGCTGCAAGGCCGTCGCAGAAGTCGCATACTGCTCCTGCCATTATGCATAGGAATGCTGTTTTAAAGTTTCCGTTGAGTGCAAATATTGTTGCAAAGCATCCACTCAACAGGTTAAGTGATGTGATGCTGTTTGGAATATGTCTTGTGATTCTCATCTGCTTATAAATTTTGGGGCAATCCTTATGGATTGCCCCATTATTGATGTCGGGAATAAATTATTTTAAACCCAATTTTGCTCTGATTGCTTTAGGAATGGAGTTTTTGTTCACCAAGATAGAGATGGTTTTTGCTTTTACAAAGTTCTCAGACATATAGTGGTAACCTGTACCGTTTCTCTGAGTACCCCAAGAGTTTTTAGTCTTGTAGTATTTGACTCCGTCCTGGTCTTTGGCAATACCTGTAATGTGCTCAAGGTGGTCGTCGGTTGTTACAAATGTCTCATAACCAAACTGGCGGCTCTCCTGAGTTACCTCATCCTCTACAGGTTTAGCTTTAAGCTCCTGCTCTTTTCTGATGTTCTCTTTTGTGTTTACAGCTACAAAGTGCTGGAAAGCGTAACCAGGCTCGCTAACATCACCGTCCCAAGCTACAGTGTAACCGGTGTTGATGGCGTTGTCAATTACTGCCATAAACTCATCCAAAGGAAGGTTGTACATCAGCTGGTGATCCCAGTTGTCCGGTACCTCAACAACAATCTGCTGATAGTAGTGATGGTGGTTGAAGCTTGTTAGCTCCACATAGTCTGAAGCGTTGATGCCAAGGCTCTTGTAGAATGACTGCGGAGTATACTCTTTTCCTTTATAAGTGAAAGTTGCAGGAACTTTACCAAGGTATGCATCCAACATACCGTCCAAAATCTCCTGAGGGATAGGTTTCTTCATCTCTACAGCATTTTTGCTGATAGCCTGAACCCATTTCTGAAGATCACCGTGGCTATGAGTAGGAGAATCGTAGTTGATGCCATTGTAAGCCTCCTCAGTCATAAGGCCGTTTTTAACCATTTCGTTAATGTACATATGAGCAATGCTGCCCTGGCCAACGTTACCTCTGCCTCTTCTGTAGTAATTGTCTTTAATTCTGGTAATGTAGTTGTTTCTTACAATGAACATCTCAGAAAGGTCGTACTCCCCTTTGCCCATTCTAAGTAGCTCAGACTCAATGAATGAGTTGGTTGCAAAACACCAGCAGGTACCTGTGCTTGCCTGGTTTTTCACTGGAGTTGCAGGGTTCTCTTTAACTACTGTAAACTCATATTTGTATTGTGCAGATAGAGCTGTTCCAATGCATAGGAATGCAACTGCCAATAGAAGTGATTTTTTCATAATGTGTATTAAGTTTTAAAGTGTATTAGTGATTAAAGATACTGCCGGAAAAGCAGGACGCTTTCCGGCAGCAAGTGTTTCAATTATAGACCTAATTTTGCTTTGATCTCAGCTGGGATAGCTTTCTTGTTCACTACAATGTTCAAAGTTTTGTACTGAACAAAAGCCTCTGATACATACCACAAACCTTTGTATTTGCCTGTAGGACCCCAAGAGTTTTTAACCATATAGTATTTTGTACCATTCTGGTCTTTAGCAATACCGTAGATATGCATACCGTGGTCATCTGTAGTGGTTTTGTTGTCATAACCTTCCTGTCTCATCTCCTGAGTGATTTTCAACTCTTTACCAGGTTTGTCCTGATTGTTCATTGCAGCCATTTTCTCCTCTGGAGATTTGCCAATCCATTTTGCCTCATCTGAACCAGCTTCTTTCTGGTTTGCAGCAACGTCTGGAACAATACCCAAACCGTTTCTGTTGAAACCTTTCTCTGATACGTCTGATGCCCAAGCTACAGTGTAACCGTTCTCAATAGCGTAGTCGAAAATCTGCATCATCTCATCCAATGGAAGGTTGTATGACAAATCCCAACGCCAGTTGTCTGGAACCTCAATTGCAAACTGTGAGTAGAATGGCTCGTGAGTGAATGATGTGATTGAAACGTAATCATCTGCGTTAAGTTTCAAATAATCTTTAGCGTAAGTTTGTGGAGTGTACTCTTTGCCGTCAACAACAAATTTCTCAGGGCACTCGCCAAGGTATGCATCAAGAATACCGTTAAGACCATTATGCCAAGCAGTTGAAAGTTTTCTGTTAGGGTTTTTGATGACAGCGTTAACATAACCTTTAAGAACACCTACAAGCTCACCGTGTTTGTTCATTGGCTCACCATAGTTAAGACCCTCCATCTCCTTCTGAGGAACCATACCATAGTGTTTTAGAGTGTAGATAACATCACCGAAAGATGAGCCCTGCTCATAGTTAAGGTTTCCGTCCAATCTTACAAATTTAACAGCTTTGTCTGAGTAGCCGTTCCAAACCGGATACATCTCCGCCAAATCTATGTCTGCAGGAGCACCATTTTTAATGGCCTCACTCTCAAGGAATGAAATGGTTGAGTAAGACCAGCAAGTACCTGAACTTGCCTGGTTTTTAATAGGAGTTATAGGGTTCTCTTTTACTACTGTAAACTGATAACCCTCAGGTTTCTCAGCAGCTTTTTTGTTCTTCTGAGCGAATGATGTCATTGCAACCGCAAGCATCAAAACGGTAGAAAGGGATTTCTTAATCATAATGTATTTTAATTAGGTTAATATTTTTATTTGCTAAAACATACAAATATAAGATTTTCTTTTGTAAGTACAAACTTAAAATTGTGATGTTGTCCTAATTTGTATTTCTTTGAATCTCAAATAAAAATAAAAAAGAGGGTACACGCCCTCTTTTTTGTAATATGCAGATATACAGTATAATGCAAATTAGGACAACGTTACCTTGCCATTTGCGCAATCTACCTTAACATCCCCTCCGGCAGTAATTTTTCCGCTTATAATCTCAGTTGCAAGCTCGTTTATTAGCTCTTTCTGCAACAGACGCTTGATTGGGCGGGCACCGTAAGCAATATCGTACCCTTTGGAGGCAAGATAATCCAGCGCTGATGGAGTAAACTTAAGGTGCATCCCTTTTTCTGCAAGCATTTCCTGAATCTGAGAAATCTGAAGCATAAGGATTCCGCGGATATTCTCTGCAGAAAGCGGCTCAAACATAATCACTTCATCAATCCTGTTAAGGAACTCCGGTCTGACACTCCGTTTGAGGACCTCCATTACTGCATCTTTACAGTCATCCAATGCCTGTTCCTTATTAACATCATTTATTTTTAACATATAATCCTGAATGATGTCACTTCCCACATTGCTTGTCATAATGAGGATTGTATTCTTAAAATTTACTGTGCGTCCCTTTCCATCTGTAAGTCGTCCGTCATCCAAAACTTGCAAAAGCACGTTAAATACATCGGGATGAGCTTTCTCTATCTCATCAAACAGCACTACAGAATAAGGTTTGCGCCTGACAGCCTCTGTAAGCTGTCCACCCTCGTCGTAACCTACATAGCCCGGAGGCGCTCCAACCAGGCGGGTAACAGCAAAGCTCTCCTGATATTCGCTCATATCAATTCTGGTCATAAGGTTCTCATCATTGAACAGGAACTCTGCCAGAGCCTTGGCCAACTCTGTTTTACCCACACCAGTTGTACCCAAGAAAAGGAATGATCCAAGAGGACGTTTCTCATTCTGCAAACCTGCACGGGAGCGGCGCACAGCATCAGATACAGCCTTAATAGCCTCATCTTGTCCAATAACCCTTTTGTGCAATTCCTCCTCCAAATGCAAAAGTTTATCCTTCTCACTCTGTAGCATCCTTTTCACCGGAATCCCGGTCCATTTTGACACAACTTCTGCAATATCCTCTGGGTTAACCTCTTCATTTATAAGAGGATTCTCATTTGCCGCCTTCTTTGCCTCCAACTCCTCAATCTCCCTCTGCAAATCACCCATTTTCCCGTATCTTATCTCGGCAACTTTAGCATAATCCCCATTTCTTTCAGCCTCATCGGCTTTAAGTTTTAAATTTTCCATTTCCCGACGGTTGTTCTGAATTGAGTCCAGCAAAGCCTTCTCTTCTTTCCACTGTTTGTCATACACCTTCTGCTCAACTCTCAATTGTTCAAGTTGGGTGGTAATATCATTTAATTTGGGAGATTTGCCCTCCCTCTTTATTGCTGCTTTCTCTATCTCCAACTGCTTGATTTTCCTGTTCAGCTCATCAATTTTCTCCGGTACAGAGTTCATCTCAAGACGAAGTTTGGATGCTGCCTCATCTATAAGGTCTATGGCTTTGTCGGGAAGAAAACGGTTTGTGATATATCTGTGTGAAAGGTCTACAGCGGCAATGATTGCATCATCCTCAATTCTTACCTTATGGTGATTCTCATACTTCTCCTTCAAGCCACGGAGTATGGAAATGCTTTCAGCAGGGGTTGGCTCATCTACCATAACCATTTGAAAGCGGCGTTCAAGTGCTTTGTCCTGCTCAAAATATTTCTGATATTCGTCTAATGTTGTGGATCCTACTGTGCGAAGTTCTCCACGAGCAAGGGCCGGTTTGAGGATGTTTGCAGCATCCATGGCGCCGCTGCTCTTTCCAGCCCCTACAAGGGTGTGAATTTCATCTATATACAGTATTATTTCTCCTTGGCTCTCAATAACTTCCTTAACTACACCCTTAAGCCTTTCCTCAAATTCTCCCTGATATTTTGCACCGGCAATAAGTGCCCCCATATCCAATGAGTAAATCAGTTTGTTTTTCAGGTTTTCTGCCACATCCCCGTGTACAATCCTTTGTGCAAGGCCCTCCGCAATAGCGGTTTTACCTACTCCCGGTTCGCCTACCAGTATAGGATTGTTTTTAGTACGTCTGCTAAGGATCTGCAGTACTCTCCTTATCTCTTCATCTCTACCAATTACAGGGTCCAATTTACCTTGTTTGGCAAGATCTATAAGATTTACCGCATAACGTTTTAATGCGCTACCCTGCTCATTCTGATTATATCCATTATTCATTTTTACTCCTCCTTTTTTGCATTAAAAAACTATTTACTCCTCATTTCTGTTCAAATTATCTACCAAATGAGTTTTTCTGCCAAAATGACAGAGTGTTTGGATGCTTGCACAGGATTTGTTGGCTGGGAGAGTCCGGAATGCAGATATTTTGTTGTCTGTGCGGGAATTGGTGTCCCAAGATGTTTGGTAGTTATGGGGAGATGTATGGTGGTCCAATGGTAGAGTTTTAGTGTAGGGATTGGGTGCTTGGCGGGATTTTTGTTAACTTTGCAGAGTATTTGATGGAGATTTATAGAGTATGTTAAAGCTGGTAAAGGATCATTTCAGGCGCAAAGCTTTAAAGGAAGCGTTGGCGGAGCGTTCTGCCAAACAGAATGGGCAACAGATATTTCTTAATTTTGGAGAAATATCTTCGGTTGGCTTTTTATATGCTCTTGAGAGTGATGATGATTTTGATACACTCTCTCAAATAATGGAGGAGTTCCGCAGGTGGGGGATCCAATTTAAAGGGCTTGTAATAGAGGGGACCAAATTATTTAAGAATGATGCGCTAAGAGAAGAATATGCCCAGGAATGTTTGGAGGATGGAGTTACTTTTGTCCCACAATCTTTGCTCAATTGGGTTGGAGTGATGGCGTGGCAGGAGAGTGCAGATGCCGGAGCTGAGATTGATGAATTCTTCAGCAATCATTTTGATTTGTTTGTCAGCCTCAATCAGAAGCAGAACTTTACAGTAGATTACCTTACTATGCGTGCAGACGCAGATTTTATTGTAGGTATGCACAATAATCCAAAATTGCCGTTCACTCTGGTAATTGAGAACTCAAAGGAAGACTTTTCATATACCCAATATATTTCTTCTTTGTTCAGTTTCCTCAAACAGGTTAACAATTAATGAGAAGTGTAATCAGACTTCATAGTGGCAATCATCAATAATGGAGGATGTGGAATTTAATTGCAAGAAAGTAAGATGGTGAATGATTTTTTTAATGAAAAGGAACACGAAGGGGAGCTTGAACATATTTTTGGGGAGTATCTTTCTGCAAAGGAGGAGGATAGGGTTACATCCTTAAACTTTAATGAGGAAGAATATGAGTATCTGCTAGACCGCCTGGTAGAGGAGGGAAAGGAGGAAGAAGTGCTTGAACTTGCAGAACATGCATTTTCCAAATATCCATATTCAGTATCTCTTCTTGCACGTTTCTGTGACACCCTCATCCTTATGGATTATCCCGATAAAGCATTGGAAATCCTGAACCTTTATGTAGATTCTTTCTCTACAGAGAGCAATATATATATATTATATGCCAGGGCAAATATTGTCAAGAAGAGATTTGCTTATGCAAGGGATTATTTTTACAAGGCAATGGAACTGAGCAGGGAGGGGGAAGATATTGCAGAGTCGGTGTCGGCTTTGGGGCAGGATTGTATTGATGCAGGGAACTATCGGGAAGCAATCTACTATTTGGACAGGGCTTCCAGAATTGGGGCGTTACCGTATGAGTTCAATAACGATTATGCATTTTGTTATGACAAGCTGGATGAACCTGAAAAGGCGTTGGAGTTTTATGACAAGTATTTGGATGCCAATCCTTTCAACGATACTGTGTGGTTTAATGTGGGTACTGTTAGGGCAAGATTGAGGGATTTTGACAAGGCTATTGAAGCATTTGAGTATTCTGTAGCCCTTAATGCAGAGAATTCATCATCTTTATATAATCTTGCTGTTGTATATATGAATCTGCAGAGATACAGAGAGGCTGCGGAAACTTTTGAACAATTTGTTACAATTGATTCAGATGTGCTTGGCAGATTGGGTTTGGGGGAGGCATATATACGGCTTGAAAGGTTTGATGATGCACTTGCCCAGTTTGAAATGCTGTTGTCTTCAGGTGAAAAAGGTGGTGAGGCCCAGTGTGGAATTGATACTGTTAAGGCAATCTTATATTGCAGAAATGGTGAATATGAGGTTTTCAAGGAGTTGTTCTTGAAAATTCTTGAAACTGGAACAGCTTGGTTGGCAGTGGTTTATGATATGCTTCCATTCCTTCAGGGTGAAGGATGGTTCTTGAAGTTTATAGAGAGTATTAAAAAATAGATTTATGGCTGATTTATTAAAGTATGTTGGTGTAGCCTTTAAAGGTATATGTATGGGAGCTGCTGATGTAATCCCGGGAGTGAGCGGTGGTACAATTGCATTCCTGATGGGTATTTACGAAGAGCTGCTCAATTCAATCAAATCAATTAATGGAGAGGCTTTCAAGTTATTGCTGGGTGGAAGAATTGCAGCGTTCTGGAAGCATATAAACGGTACATTTTTAGCGAGCTTGTTTGCAGGAATTCTTATAAGTTTTTTCTCATTGGCCCGTCTTATGAAATATCTGCTTGAATTCCACCCTGTGCCGCTTTGGAGCTTCTTCTTTGGACTTATCTTGGCGTCTGCAATCTATATCTTGAAAGGGTTGGACAAATGGAGTGTGCAAAATGTAGTTTCTTTGCTTGTGGGTGTTGCAATTGCGGCATTCATTTGCTTGGCAAGCCCTGCTCAAACCACTGATGCTCTTTGGTTTGTGTTCCTTAGCGGTGCAATTGCAATTTGTGCGATGATTCTTCCTGGTATATCTGGAAGTTTCATTTTGCTTCTTCTGGGCAAATATGCATTTGTGATGACAGCTGTAACTGAGCTCAATATTCTTGTTCTTGTAGTGTTTGCTGCAGGTTGTGCTATTGGAATTATCTCATTCTCACACTTTTTAAGCTGGTTGCTCAAAAAGTATTATATGCTTACCATTGCTCTGCTTTCTGGTTTTATGGTGGGTTCTTTGTTAAAAGTGTGGCCTTGGAAAGTTCCTGGAGTACAGGAGGGATTTGATTATCCATCTCTCCCCAGTACTTTTGAGTCTGTAACAGGAGCGGAGTCTCAAGTATTTATGGCACTGTTCTTTATGATAATTGGATTTGCAATTGTTTTTCTAATTGAGTTCGCAGCCAAAAACAAGAAATGAATGCCGGTCCGGCATAATGAATAAAGAGAGGAAGATCAGTTCTTCCTCTCAATTTCTCTAAGATTGTCCATTTTCTTTTTCTCCAGGAAGTCATATACACCCCCAAGGTGCTCAATTACCCGTTTGTTGGAGAACTCATAAACTTTGCTCACAAGTCCATCAAGGAAATCGCGGTCGTGCGAAACAACTATCAAGGTGCCGTCAAAGTTTATAAGGGCCTCTTTCAGAATGTCTTTTGTCTTAAGGTCCAAGTGATTGGTAGGCTCATCGAGAATAAGCATATTCACAGGTTCCAGCAGCAACTTTATCATTGCCAGTCTGGTCCTTTCTCCTCCCGACAGTACCTTCACCATTTTCTCCGAGTCGTCTCGTCCAAACATAAATGCTCCCAGAATATCTCTCAGCTTGGTGCGGATGTCACCCACAGCTACATCATCAACCGTTTTGAATACAGTCTTTTCTTCATCCAATAAAGATGCCTCATTCTGGGCAAAATAACCAATTTTAAGGTTGTGCCCCAGAGCAAGTTCTCCAGTGAAGTCAATCTCACCCATAATGGCTTTTACCATAGTGGATTTACCCTCTCCGTTTTTCCCCACAAATGCCACTTTATCTCCCCTTTCAATGGTTATTGAGGCATTGTTGAATACCTGATGCTCTCCGTAAGCCTTGCCCAACTCGTGGGTTACAACGGGATAGGAACCTGAGCGAGGGGCAGGGGGGAATCTTAGGTTAAGTGCGCTTCTGTCTTCCGGGTCTACCTCCAGAATCTCAAGTTTCTCCAACATCCTAACCCTGCTCTGTACCTGATTTGTTTTTGAGTAGGTGCCTTTGAATCTTTCAATAAACTCCTTGGTTTCTGCAATCATTTTCTGCTGGTTGTCGTATGCAGCCTGTTGTTGTTGTCTGCGCTCTGCCCTCAATTCCAGATACTTGGAGTAGTTTACCTTATAATCATATATCTTACCCATTGTAATCTCAATGGTACGGGTTGTGATATGGTCTACAAAAGCTTTGTCGTGGGATATTACCATAACTGAGTTTGCACTGTTTATGATAAAATCCTCAAGCCATTCAATTGATTCAATATCAAGGTGGTTTGTGGGCTCGTCAAGGAGCAGTAGGGTTGGTTTCTGCAAAAGTATTTTAGCCAATTCTATCCTCATTCTCCATCCTCCGGAAAACTCGGAGGTCTGTCGGGACAAATCATTCCTTACAAATCCCAGCCCCATAAGGGTTCTCTCCACATCCTCCTGATAGTTGGTAAGGTCTATCCTGTAAAATTTCTCTGAAAGGGCAGTCACTTTCTCAATCAGAGCCATATACTCGTCACTGTCGTAGTCTGTCCTTACAGTAAGTTCTTCATTTATCTTTGCAATCTCTTTTTCAATCTCAAACAGGTGCTGGAATGCAAGGCACGCCTCCTCAAAAACAGTTCTCCCGTTCTCAACCATAAGATGTTGGGGCAGGTAACCAATTTTTCCACCATCGGTAACTGTAACCTTACCTCTGTTTGGAGTCTTTACCCCAGCCAAAATCTTTAGCATAGTAGATTTTCCTGCACCATTCTTACCCATAAGGGCAATACGGTCCTTATCATTAATGACAAATGAAATATCCTTAAATAGGGTAGTGCCGCTGAATTCTACCGTTAGTCCGTCTACTGAAACCATATAATCTTAATTGTTTGAGATGCAAAGATAAAATTTTTACTTACAAGAATAATGGAGCAGATAACTGCTTATCTTTGCAGTGTGATGGTGAGACTATTAAAATATCTGCTGATTGTAATGCTGTGGCCCAATTTTGTATCTGAGGCCACTGGGGGCAATTCATACCAACCAACTGAAACAGTTGTGCAGGTGTGCAATGATTTTGCCCAATACCAGCACTCGGTATATGAGCCACACAGTGATTTTTATGTGAGTGGTTCCAATAGCAGTTTTTCTTGCTCTAACCCTTCCAGAATCCTTAAAAAGAATAAAAGAGCGGGTTATAATGGCAGAAATGGCGCATTATCTGTACTCTCCGGAAAAAATCATCCGTCGGGAGTATTGTTTGCTTATACTTCAAAAACTTTTCACTTCATTCCATATCTTGCAGATACTTCCCATAAACTGATCAGTTTGGGCAAGCTTATCATTTAGTGGTTATACATATAGATTCTGGCTGCATTTTCATTTTGTGAAGATGTGGCCTGCTTTGTTATACTGAGTCTAATATTGTATTAACCTATAAATGTCTATTTCAAATATGGAGAAACAGTTTTGCAGAGTAAGGTCTGCAAATGATATATTGATATCTTGTGTACTCATAAATGTTGGCGCCATTATGTTGTTCAGTGAATTTGAGGTGGGAATTAGAGTTGCGGGATTATTTTTATTCTTAATAGGATTTCTTTTCTTATTCCTCCTTAAAAGTGTTTATAAGGATAAAGAGGATAAACGAAACATTCACTACCATAAAAAAGAGTTATACTTCCAACATAAAACACTCAATGCTTTGTTGCACAATGTGATAACAAATCCTCAAGAAATTGATGCCGCATCTGTTGGTCAGGGATGGACGGTTAAATTGAATATTTACTACAGCAAAAGTGCCGGCATAGCATATCTTCAACTGTTTGAATACATTCCTTACAAGTATGAGCCCTGCACAGAGCTGCTTGAATGGAAATATGAAAAAATAGCTTCACTCATCAAATAACTTGAACAATGATTCTTCTTCTTATAACAATATTTGTGTTGGGCTATTCTTGTATAGCATTGGAACATAAACTGAAAGTAGATAAGGCAGCAACCGCACTCATAATGTTTGGTCTCATATGGTCTGCCTACTCAATTCTGGAGCCACAGGCCAATATTGGAGTCCAGTTGATGGAACATCTTGGCAGCACTTGCGAGACTCTTATTTTCCTCATTGGAGCAATGACCATTGTGGATCTGATTGATATGCACGGTGGATTTTATATCATTACAAGCCGAATAACAACCCGTAGAAAATTAAAACTGTTGTGGTTGCTTGCCACAATCACTTTTTTTATGTCTGCTGTATTGGACAATATGACCACCACTATTGTAATGATTATGATGCTCCGCAAGATAATAGCCAAGCCGGCAGACAGATGGGTGTTTTCTGGTATCATTATAATAGCAGCAAACAGTGGTGGAGCCTGGTCGCCCATAGGAGATGTAACTACCATAATGCTTTGGATGAGGGGGAATATAACCACGCTTCCTTTAATGGGGTATTTGATTTTGCCTTGTATGGTCTCTTTGCTGGTGCCATTACTTGTAGCATCTTTCAAATTCCGCAGAACAGGTAGGGAAAGACTCTCCTCACAACCTCTGGAATTGCGTCTGCCTCAAGGAGTAGGTAAGCGTTTCAGCCGTGGTATATTTGCAGTAGGTGTATTGGGCCTTCTTTCAGTCCCTGTATTCAAGACAATTACAGGGCTTCCCCCTTATGTTGGAGTGATGTTTGTACTTGGAGTTATGTGGGTTTTGACAGAGATTATATACGGCAGAAAGAGAAATATGGAAGAATCTATTAAAAACAGGGTTTCTAAAGTCCTCAAGCATATAGATATGCCTACAATCCTTTTTTTCTTGGGAATTCTTATGTCTGTTGCCGGTCTTCAAAGTGCCGGAATTCTTGGCAGTGCAGCCAATTTCCTTGATAAAAATGTTCACGATGTATTTGCAATAACTACTGTAGTGGGAATACTCTCTTCAATTATTGACAATGTCCCATTAGTGGCAGCATGTATGGGTATGTATCCTGTTGTTACTCCCGACAGCATTGCTGCTGTAGCAAGTGCAGCAGGTGAAGCAATGGCATCGGGAGTTATATCTGATCCTGAATATATGATGGCATTTGCTCAGGACGGCCTGTTCTGGCTGTTGCTGACATATTGTGCCGGAGTGGGTGGAAGTATCCTTATTATTGGATCAGCTGCAGGTGTTATAGCAATGGGGTTGGAAAAGATTGATTTTGGCTGGTATTTCAAACACATATCAATACTTGCTTTGCTTGGCTATTTGGCTGGTATTTTGATTATATATCTTGAATCTTTGTTATTGATGCCTTAATATATCATTTCTTTACTTTAATTGTGATGTTGTCCAGTTTTTAAAGCTTGTTGACCGGTTATTTGTATTTGTAATTTTTGTCAGGTATTTTTAAACAATAAATAATGATTGGTTTGCAAGTTAGGACAACGTCACAATTTTTTTTTAAAAATTACGGTTCTCGGAGCAAAAAAGGTGAATTTCTGCGTTTTGAACTGAGCCATAACGCATTAAACAGAAAACCTCGGAAATAGTAACAATGGCAATTTAGCAAAGAAACGCAAGGTAATGAAATAGAACGGTTGCC
>JAZRIV010000028.1:0-13268 GCA_045645465.1 Candidatus Egerieisoma sp. | reverse complement strand
TGTAGTTGTAAGTACCCCTTTACCCTCGCTCAAGCTAGTCTCTACAAATAGAATCTCTCCCCCCATTTCTGTCCAGGCAAGTCCGGTAACAACACCTGCCCCTTCGTTGCCCTTCTGCATATCGTGGTTGTTGGTAGGAAGACCTAGTATTTCCTGTACAAGTTTTGCATCTATATGTGCTGGAATCTCCTGCTCCAATGCAATCTTCTTGGCCATGTTACGGGCAAGTTTGGCAATCTGCTTGTCAAGTGTCCTTACACCTGATTCTCTGGTATATTTGTCTATCACGGTCTCAATACCGCCTTTGTTTATCTTAAACTGGGCTGCAGTAAGGCCGTGTGCCTCACGCTGTTTAGGGATGAGGTAATCTTTTGCAATATGGTATTTCTCCTCTGCAAGGTATCCGCTTACAGGTATCATCTCCATTCTGTCCTTAAGGGCAGGGTGGATGGTACTTATGTTGTTGGCAGTAGTTATGAACAGCACCTTTGAGAGGTCATAGTCCATGTCAAGGTAGTTGTCATGGAATGTGGTGTTCTGTTCAGGATCCAGAGCCTCAAGCAATGCTGATGCAGGGTCTCCCTTGTAGTCTGCACTTACCTTGTCTATCTCATCAAGTACAATTACAGGATTTGAGGTGCCGGTCTTTGCAATGGTCTGCATAATGCGGCCTGCCATTGCACCAATGTATGTCTTGCGGTGTCCCCTTATCTCTGACTCGTCATGCAGGCCTCCCAATGAGATTCTGCCATACTCCCTTCCAAGGGCTTTTGCAATGGATTTTCCCAGGGAGGTCTTACCTACACCCGGAGGGCCGTAAAGGCACAGGATAGGGGATTTCATGTCTCCTTTAAGCTTTAGCACTGCAAGGTACTCAATAATCCTCTCTTTTACAGTCTCAAGGCCAAAGTGGTCTTTATCAAGCACTTTCTGTGCATGTTTCATGTCAAGGTTGTCCTTGGTGGTGTAGTTCCATGGAAGATCAAGAACGAACTCAAGATAGTTTAGCTGCACGTTGTATTCCGGGGAGGTGGTATTTGTCCTCTCCAGACGGGCAAGTTCCTTCTCAAATGTCTTGGCAACCCACTCAGGCCAGTCCTTTGTCCTGGCTTTCTGGCGCATGTCTGTAATGTCCTTGCTGTTGCCGTCCATGCCAAGCTCTTCCTGGATGGTTTTCAGCTGGTTGTTCAAATAATATTCTCTCTGCTGCTGGTCTATCTCCAGTTTTACTTTCTGCTGTATGTCGTCCTTTATTTTCAGGATTTCCATATGTTTGTTCAATGCTGCAAGCAGCTTGTATCCTCTGGTAATGATGTCATCTGCAGAGAGGATGTCAAGTTTGTCGGGAGTAAGATCATTGTCCAAATTTGTTGCAACCATATTTATGAGGAATTTGGCATCCCCAATTCCTTTGATTGCAGCTGCAGTCTCCTGTGGCATATGAGGAGTCATTTTTATGACAGCTATTGCAGTGTCTTTGATGGAACTCATCAGAGGTTCAATCACATTCTGGCTGTCATTCAAAATATCTTCTCTGTAGGAAACTGTTCCAATAAGATATGGCTCATCTGAAATTATTGATTCCAGAGTAAAACGTTTTATTCCCTGAAGGATTACTGTAAGGGCTCCATCAGGCATCTCAAGCAGTCTTATGATTCGTGCACTTGTGCCAATATGGAACAGGTCCTCTTTTGCAGGCTCTTCTACCGACGGATCTTTCTGTGTTACAGTTCCTATTATATTGTTGGACTTGTGCAGCGCCTTTACCAGTTTGAGGGATTTCTCTCTTCCTACGGTAATAGGAAGAATGGTGCCGGGAAACAGCACAGCATCCCTAAGTGCCAATATGGGTAAAGTATTTGGCATATCAACCTCCTCCAAATTAGCACTCCCGTTTATATCCAATACAGGAATTATGTTAATCTCACCGCTCTCCATCTGATTGAGCGAAAATTTTGGAATTTTCATTATCAGCTATATAAAAATATGTCAAAATGTCAGTTTGTGTGGTGCCATTAATGGTTAGAAATGGCGGTCTTATATATGGTCAATATATATGCCAAACTTGCCAGCGGTGAAAAATATGCACCAAACTAAAAAAAAGTAGGTTTTTTTGACATTTGTTATTGAAATTCAGAAAAAATAACCTACTTTTGCTCTCCCAAAAAATATTTAACCATTTAATTAGATAAATAATTATGACTAAAGCAGATATCGTTAATGAGGTTGCTAAAGCAACAGGTATTGAGAAGATCGCAGTGCAGAACGTAATTGAGTCTTTTATGGAGAGTGTGAAGGATTCTTTAGCTAAAGACAATAATGTGTATTTGCGTGGCTTCGGTAGCTTCATTGTAAAGAAACGTGCTAAAAAGACAGCTAGAAATATTTCAAAAAATACCACTCTAATTATTCCTGAGCACAATATTCCTTCATTCAAACCAGCTAAGGTGTTCATGAACAAAGTTAAGGGTAACGTAAAATAATCATAGAGAAAAACATTTTTAACATATATTTAAATTTTTACGATTATGCCAAGCGGAAAGAAAAGAAAGAGACATAAAATGGCTACTCACAAACGTAAAAAACGTCTTCGCAAGAACAGACATAAGAAACGTAAGTAGTTTGTAGACATTTGGTCTAAGGATTTATTAAGAGGGTGGCCAACGAGTCACTCTCTTATCTTTTTTAATGACGGATGGAGAAGGATCTGATTATTGATGTAAATTCAACGGAGATATCAATTGCTCTGTTGGACAATCACAGGCTTGCGGAGTTGAATAAAGAGCAGAACAACGGATCCTATTCTGTGGGCGATGTGTACTTGGGAAGGGTTAAGAAGATAATGCCGGCCCTGAATGCAGCGTTTGTAGATATAGGTGATGACAAGGATGCATTTATCCACTATCTGGATCTTGGATTCAATTTCAGAGCTTTTGATTATTTTGCCAAACAGGTGAATCCCAATAGGGATTTGAGAACCTTCTACTCCAATATTAAAATTGGAAGTATCCTCGAGAAAGAGGGTAAGATAGGGGATGTTTTACAGCCGGGTCAGCCTATAATCGTTCAGATTGTAAAGGAGCCTATATCTACCAAGGGCTCAAGGCTTACAGCTGAAATATCCATAGCGGGAAGAAATGTTGTCTTGCTTCCGTTTGCCGACAAGGTGAGCGTATCACAGAAGATTTCTTCTAAAGAAGAAAAAAGAAGGCTGGAGCGTCTGGTGTACAGTATCCTGCCAAACAATTACGGTGTTATAATAAGAACCGCTGCAGAGGGAAAAAAGGCTGCAGTTCTGGACTTGGAACTCAAATCGCTCATAAACAAATGGGAGGAGAGCTGGTCCAAACTTATAAGTTGCAAGCCTCCCCAATTGTTGTTTACAGAGAACAGCAGAACCACAACAATTCTAAGGGATTTGCTGAATGATTCTTTCTCAAACATTTATGTGAATGACGAGTCGGTTTTTGAAGAGATTAAGGATTACATCTCAACAATTTCACCGGAGCAGGAGAAAATTGTAAAACTTTACAAAGGTGATGTCCCAATTTTTGATCACTATGATGTAACAAGACAGATTAAGGGGGCCTTTGGAAAAGTAGTTCCACTAAAACAGGGTGCCTACATTATAATAGAGCATACGGAGGCACTTCACGTTATTGACGTTAATAGTGGAATCAGAGCCAAACAGGGTGTAGATCAGGAGCAGAACACTTTGGATGTGAATATGCTCGCAGCAGAGGAAATTGCAAGGCAATTGAGATTGAGGGATATGGGAGGTATCATCATTGTTGACTTCATTGATATGGAGACCAATGAGAACAAGATTAAGTTACATAAACGTATGCAGGAGTTGCTGGCATCTGACAGAGCAAAGCATAACGTTCTCCCATTAACCAAATTTGGTCTGATGCAGATTACAAGGCAGAGAGTGAGACCCGCTACAGAAATAAAGGTTAACGAAAAGTGTCCGATGTGTAACGGAACAGGTGAAATAGGATCAAGTATCCTTATAGACGAAACACTTGAGAGACAATTGGCCTATTACGTTAAAGAGAGAAATATCAAGTCCTTTATCTTGCAAGTTAATCCAATTTTGGGAGCCTACCTTACAAAGGGATTGTTTACAAGTATAAGAAAGAGATGGTGCAGAAAATATGGATGTACCATTGAAGTAAAGACAAATACGGAATATACCCTTTTGCAGGCCGAGTGGTTCAACAATAAAGGAGTTAGAATAGAAGAGTAATGAAAAAGCAGCTTAAAAAGCTGCTTTTTTCATTTTTTCCTTAATCTCTTCTGTGCAAAGATTTCCGATGCTCCCTTTATGGGTGTGGTTGAGTTCTCCAGAAAAGCTGAATTTTCCTTCATTAACCTCTATTCCAACGCACTTGTATGCATCCCTGAACGGCATTCCCTCAAGTACGCGTCTGTTAACCTCTTCTACAGTAAACAGATACATATATTTAGGGTCGTCAAGGATATTTTCGTTTACAGAAATGTTTTCAAGCATATATTTAGCCATAAACAGACATTTGTGCATAAGCTCCAAACCAGGGAACAACACATCTTTAAGCAACTGGTAGTCTCTGTGATATCCGTGAGCCATATTGGTTGTCATAAGGCTTATTTCATTAGGCAAACTTTGTATTCTGTTGCATAAACCTCTCAATATTTCCCAAACATCGGGGTTCTTTTTGTGAGGCATAATGCTGGAACCGGTTGTAAGTTCATCCGGGAATTTTATAAAGCCAAAATTAGGACACATATACATACAGCAGTCTGCAGCAAATTTGTTTAGAGTAAGGGCAAGCTGAGAAATGGCAGAGGCAACAGCCTTCTCACTCTTTCCTCGGCTCAACTGTGCTGCCACAACATTATAGTTAAGCGTTGCAAAACCCAACAGCTCAGTGGTCATATCTCTGTCTAGAGGGAATGAGCTTCCGTATCCGGCTGCAGAACCAAGAGGGTTCTGGTTAACAATGTTGTATGCACCTTTAAGCATATGCATATCATCGGTCAAAGCCTCTGCATATGCACCAAACCACAAACCAAATGAAGATGGCATAGCTATTTGGGCGTGTGTGTAGCCTGGCATAAGTACCCCTTTGTGTTTCTCACTCAACATCTGCAGAGTGTCAAAAAGGGCCATCACTTCATCCCTTATAATTTCAAGTTCTTCTCTAAGGAACAGCTTGAGGTCTACAAGAACCTGATCATTTCTCGATCTTCCAGAATGTATTTTCTTCCCAATCTCTCCAAACCTTTGGGTAAGGAGAAACTCAACTTGTGAATGAATGTCCTCCACATCATCACCCAATACAAATTTACCCTCATTTATCTCCTCCAAGATTTCATCCAATCCGGCAGTAAGGGTTTCCATCTCATCTTTCTCCAGCAAACCTATAGAGGAAAGCATCTTAATATGGGCTTTAGATCCCATAACATCGTGTTTGGCAAGTCTCAAATCAAGTACCCTGTCATTTCCAACTGTAAAGTCTTCTACAATTTGGGTAGCGCTTGTCCCTTTGCTCCACAAAGTTCCCATAACTTTTATATGTTTTTTATAAAATTAATATATCCTTCAATAGCCCCCTCAATCTCCCCAATCCTAATGAATTCGTCTGCCTTATGGCTCCTTGCAGAGATTCCCGGCCCCATTTTTATTGCTTCCCTGGGGAATTTCATCCAGTCTGAGGTGGTGGCAGAAATCTGGGTTGGAATCCCCAATTTTTCCACACATTGCATAAGCAGACCTTCAGCCGGAGTTGCAGAGGATCTGTTCTTGAGATTTCTCGCAACCAGTGTGCTCTTCACCTCCTTCTGCAGCAACTCCAGAATTTCAATGTTGCTGTATTGTTCGGTTGGGCGGATGTCCACTACAAATGTTGCTTTGTCGGGAACAACATTATGAACGGTACCGCAATTGAGTTGGGTAACTGTCATCTTTACATCACCCATAACAGGGGAGGTCTTCCCAAATTTGAAGTTGCGCAAAACGGCAATATCATCCAGGGCAATGTAAAGTGCATTTATCCCCTCATTTCTTGCAGCGTGGCCGCTTACACCGGTTGCGCATCCGTCCAATACCAGCAACCCCCTCTCTGCAATGGCAGCCTCCATACCTGTAGGCTCTCCAATAATTGCACAATCAGGCTGCAAATGGAATTCCTCCACAAATTTTGCCATACCGCTCAGCCCGGATCTCTCCTCCTCAGCACTTAGTACAAGCATCAGGTTCACACTCAGCTGCTCAGGTGCAACAGCATCAGCCCCAATCCTTTCACCATTCAGATAAAAGAATGCATTTATCTGACTCACAACACTTCCGCCATCATCATTGCTCCCAAGACCAAAAATGTAACCATCTTTTATAAAAGGAGAATATGGGTCAAAGGTATATGTAGATGCCGGTTCAACTGTATCAATGTGGGAGTTAAGCATCAGCGTTTTTTTACCGGCAGAAAAATCATCTCTGTAGAGCACAAGGTTATTTGCACACCTCTCCACAATTATTTTTCCATTCTTCCCGACAGTTTTATGCTGGGAGTTCAGCAACTCAGCCCTTTCCTGAAGCTCTTTGTGCAAAAACTCAGAGACTCCATCTTCCTTAAAAGAAGGGGAGGGGATGGCAATCATTCCCATCAGCAACTCTGTTGCATTGGAGGTCATCTGTTGCAGAAATTCCATACTATAATTTTAGAAGTGTCTCCTTGTTGTTCAGCAGATTAGCGGCGTGTTTGACAAATACTTCATTTACACCGTTTTCCAATGCAGTAAAAGCATTATCCAATTTAGGGATCATTCCTCCTACAATTTTCCCGTCTTCCAAAAGAGATTTATAGCTCTCTCTGGTAATCAATGGAATTACAGAGTTGTCATCATCAGGATCTGCCAGTACACCATCTTTCTCAAAACAATAAACCAGGCTGGTATTGTATTTTGCAGAAAGGGCTCTTGCTATACTCGATGCCATTGTGTCTGCATTTGTGTTCAATAAAGAGCCGTTTGAATCGTGGGTGATGGCACAGAATACAGGTGTAAAGCCATTCTCAAGCAAAACCTCAAGGAATTTCACATTTATCTGAGACGGCTCAACATCTCCAACAAATCCCCAGTCAATAGGGTTTGCTGCTCTTCGGGTAGCAGGAACACTGTTGCCGTCTGCTCCGGAGAGTCCTGTTGCCATACAGCCTCTTTTCTGAAGTGCGGCTACAATCTGTTTGTTTATAAGACCTGCATAAACCATTGTAACCAGTTTAAGGGTCTCATAGTCTGTAATTCTACGGCCGTTGTGCATTTTTACTTCAAGTCCAAGGTCTTTAGAAAGCTTGCTGGCAATGGCACCACCCCCGTGAATCAGAACCTTTGGCCCCTGGAGTTTGTGGAAATCATCCAAAAACTGCTCCAATGCTTCCGGCTTGTCTACAATATTGCCGCCTATTTTTACAATCTTTACATCCATAACACTCCCTATTTCAATCCAAGAAGAATCTCTTTCAGTACAGTCTGGGCAGAAACAACCCTGTTTGCAGCCTCTGGAATAACCAAAGACGCAGCACTCTCAATAACGCCGTCAGTTACAATCATATTCCTCCTTACAGGCAGGCAGTGCATAAAGTAGGCATTGTTTGTAAGGGCCATTTTCCTTTCATCAACTGTCCAGTTCTTGTCTGAGCAAATCACTTTACCATAATTTGGATCTTCGTATGCACTCCAGTTCTTTGCATAAATGAAGTCTGCACCTTCAAATGCCTTCTCCTGGTCATACTCAATTGTAGCACCTGCTGTGAACTCAGGGTCAAGTTCATATCCTTTCGGATGGGTAATCACAACCTCATATCCTGCGGCAATCATCCACTCTGCAAATGAATTAGGGACAGCCTGAGGCAAAGCCTTGGGATGCGGAGCCCAAGTCAACACCACTTTAGGCCTCTCCACTTTTTTATACTCATTTATGGTAATAAGGTCTGCAAAACTCTGAAGCGGATGTCTGGTTGCAGCCTCCATACTAACCACCGGTTTCCCCGAAAGCTGAATGAACTGGTTAAGAATCTTCTCGCCGTAATCATCTGCCTTACTGGCAAAGTTTGCAAAACTCCTTACACCAATTATGTCGCAATAGCTTCCCATAACCGGAATGGCCTCAAGAATATGCTCAGGTTTGTCACCATCCATTATAACCCCTCTCTCAGTCTCCAATTTCCAGGCACCCTGATTGATGTCAAGAACAATCACATTCATACCAAGGTTAAGTGCAGCTTTTTGAGTGCTCAACCTGGTACGCAAACTTGAATTGAAGAAAATAAGAAGCATAGTCTTGTTTTTACCCAATTCACAATCTGCATAAGGATTCTCCTTAACAAATTTAGCTTTTTCAAGGGCTTCCTTAAGGTTGCCCATATCTTTAACCGTAATAAAATTTCTCATAATTTTCTTCCCGACAATTATTAAACATCACCTTTCCGCACTATCCCAGCAGTTCTCCAAGGGCACAGAAGAATCTGTTGGCTTCCTTTTCTCCAACACAAAGAGGTGGAAGCAGTCTCATTATAGATTTGCCCGCACCACCGGTGAAAATCTTCTTCTCAAACAGGAGCCTGTTACGCAAATCCTCAAAACCAGGATTTACCTCAATGCCAATCATAAGGCCGGTACCTCTTAGCTCTTTGATAGCTTTACCCTCTCCAACATATTTCTGCAACCCCTCCATGAACAGTTTGCCCATTGCTGCAGCGTTCTCAATCAGGTTCTCCTCTTTTAGAACTTTAAGTACAGCCAATGCTGCAGCACAAGCCAGGTGATTTCCGCCAAAAGTGGTTCCCAACATTCCGTGTTGGGCTTTAATGTCTGGAGTGACAATTATTGCACCAACAGGGAATCCGTTAGCAATACCTTTTGCCATTGTTATAATGTCTCCTTTTACATTGGAGTGCTGGTGAGCAAAGAATTTTCCGCTACGGCCATATCCGCTCTGAATCTCATCCATAATCAGTACAGTTCCTGTTGCATCACACAACTCCCTTACCCCTTTAAGGTAATCTTCATTTGGGGTGAATATGCCTGCAACTCCCTGAATTCCCTCAATAATTATGGCAGCATACTCTTTTTTCTGCAACTCTCTCTCTGCGGCAGCCAAGTCATTTATCGGGATAAAGACAACATTCCCATTTTTATTGAATTCTGCCTGTATTTTTGGATTGTCTGTTGCTTCAACCGCACCGCTGGTTCTGCCGTGGAAAGCTTTCTCCAATGCAAGGATTTTCTTTCTTCCTGTGTGGAATGATGCAACCTTAAGGGCATTCTCGTTAGCCTCTGCACCACTGTTGCAAAGGAAAAGATTGTATTCAGGGTAACCGCAAACCTCGCCAAGTTCTTTTGCCAGCTCTTTCTGCAAAGGATTCTGTACAGCATTGGAGTAAAATCCCAAGTTGCCAACCTGCTCAGAAATCATTTTTGTAAAGGTTGGGTGTGCGTGCCCGATGCTTATTACAGCGTGTCCTCCGTATAAGTCAAGGTATTCGACACCCTCTTTGTCCCAAATCTTGCAGCCTTCTCCTTTAACGGGCTCAATGTCCCACAATGGGTATACGTCAAATAAATTCATCTTCTAAAATGCATTAGGTTTTAATCTCAATCCAGTACTCTGGTCAAGCCCAAAAATAAGGTTCATATTTTCAACCGCCTGGCCGCTTGCACCTTTTACAAGGTTGTCTATTATGGATGCAATATGAATGTATCCGTTGTGCAACTCTATGTGCAGCAGAACTTTATTGGTATTTATAACCTCTTTCAGGCTTACATCCTCTTTAGAAATGTGTACAAACGGAGACTCCTTATAGTATTGCTCAAAATACTCTACTGCATCCTGTAATGACATTCCAATTGTACCGTCTGCTTTTTTTATACCTTCCCATTTGGTGTGGATACTTGCAAAAATTCCTCTTGCAAAATCACCTCTCATAGGAATAAAGTTTATTTTAGGCTCTTGCCCCTGCAGTTCCTTAAGCGTTCTTCCTATCTCGCCAAGATGCTGGTGTGTAAAGTTCTTGTAAATTGAGAGATTGTTGTTTCTGTAGCTGAAATGACTTTTTTCTCCCGGCTTTTTGCCTGCACCTGTAGAGCCTGTAATTGCAGTAACGTGCACATCATCTGCAATTGCATCTGCTTTTGCCAATGGTGCTATTGCTGTCTGTATTGCTGTTGCAAAACATCCCGGATTGGCAATATTGTTGGCTTTAAGGATTTTATCCTTAAATGTGTCGGTAAGCCCATAGATGAACTCTCTTCCCTTGTACTCTGGTTCCAGACGGAAGTCATTTCCCAAATCAATTATTTTACAACTGTCGGGAAGAGGAGTGGTGTCAATAAATTCTTTGGAAAGACCGTGCCCAAGGCATAGGAAAACCACATCCGGTTCACCAACTTTATCTGTAAAGCACAAATCTGTATCTCCAAACAAATCTCTGTGGACATCGCTTATTTTCTGGCCAACACTTGTTGTGCTGAGAACACTTGTTATCTCCACATTGGGATGATACACAAGTATTCTCAAAAGTTCACCGGCTGTGTAGCCGGTGCCTCCTGCAATTGCTGCTTTTATTTTTCTCATTTTCTTTTGCCGGAATTAATTCTTGCTTGCCTGCTCTTTCTCCTCCTCGTGAAGGCTGTAGTAAATCTTCAATGGATTAGAAAGAACTTTGGTGAATCCAATAACATCTCTTCCGGTGTATGATTTGTTCATCTCTCCATACTCGCCAAATTTGGAGCTCATAAGGTCATATTTGCTTGTACAACCAAGTACAAAGAAATTGTATGGTCTAAGAAGAACCTCTACTGTACCATTTACGCTTGCCTGAGTGCTCTCAAGGAATTTCTCCATATCTCTCATAACAGGGTTAAGGTACTGAGCCTCGTGCATAAGCTGGCCATAGTAGTTGGCAATTAGCTCTTTCCAGTACAACTGCTCTTTAACAAGAGTGTGTTTCTCCAACAGGTGGTGAGCTTTAATGATGATAAGCGGAGCTGCAGCCTCAAATCCAACACGACCTTTAATTCCAATGATAGTGTCACCAACGTGCATATCCCTGCCGCAACCGTAACCGTTTGCAATCTCTGCCAAAGCGTGGATAAGTGCTACCGGAGACATCTCTTTTCCGTTAAGGGCTACAGGCTCTCCATTTTTGAACTCAATGCATACTTTCTCCTCGCCATTTTTAACCACTGGATGTGGGTAAGCCTCCTCTGGAAGATATCCGCTTGAGTTAAGAGTTTCAACACCACCAATGCTGGTACCCCAGATACCCTGGTTAATTGAGTATTTGCTCTTCTCCCAACTGAAGTTGAATCCGTGGTTTACAAGGTAATCAATCTCCTCTTTTCTGCTTAGCTGCAACTCTCTGATAGGTGCAATGATATTTACCTCTGGTGCAAGAATCTCAAATACAATATCAAATCTCACCTGATCATTGCCGGCACCGGTACTTCCGTGGGCAACATTGGTAGCACCAATTTTTTTAACGTGTCTTAGAACCTCAAGAGCCTGGAATATTCTCTCAGAGCTTACAGATAGAGGGTATGTTGAGTTTTTAAGTATATTTCCATAGATAAGGTATTTGATACCATTGTTATAGTAGCTCTCAACAGCATCTACTGTAGTATGTGTCTCTGCTCCAAGTTGTAGAGCTCTTTCCTCAATTCTTTTAACCTCCTCATCAGAGAATCCACCGGTATTTACCATAATGGTATGTACTTCAAGACCTTTCTCGTTTTTCAAATATGGCACACAAAATGATGTGTCCAAACCGCCGCTGAACGCTAAAACTACTTTCTCTTTCATAATATTACATCTTTTTGACTTTTCAGTTTATATGGGGCTGTTTTAATTTTCACCCTTTGAATCATTTGTTATTTATTCCCTTTAAGTTTCTTGTTTATTGCCACAAAAGGTGAAGCAATGCCTTTTCCCATTCTTGTGATAAAGTTTGTGTTCTGCACCTTCTCTTCTTCAGAGACCTGTTGCTTAGGATCAAAAAGAAGTCCTGTACACAAACATAGTTTATAATCGTTTCGCTGAAGGATATCCAAATTTTTGCAACCTTCGCAACCGGCCCAGAACTCCTTGTCATCTGTAAGTTCAGAGAATGTTACTGGTCTGAAGCCCATTTCTGTGTTGATTTTCATTACAGCCAATCCTGTTGTAATGCTGAAGATCTTTGCATATGGGAACATCTTTCTGGAAAGTTCAAATGTCATATGTTTGATTCTTCTTGCAAGACCTGTCTTTCTGAACTCAGGAGCTACAATCAGACCAGAGTTTGCAACAAACTTGGTGTGTCCCCAAGTCTCTATATATGAGTATCCGGCTAAAGTGCCGTCTTCTGCAATTGCAATTACGGCTTTACCATCTCTAATTTTCTCTTTGATATATTCAGGAGAACGCTTTGCTATACCTGTGCCTCTTTCTAACGCTGATACATAAATAAGTTCACAAACTTTCTCTGCATAATCCAAATGGGATTCATCAGCAACAATAACGTCAACTTTCATACTGCTACAAAATTATAAGGTTAAGCACTCACAATTGGAGTGCCATATACATCTGCTGTAAAAAATTAAGTGAATATCAATTATGGGTTGGTGGGAACATTATAGAAAAGTGAGCACAAATGAGAAATAAGCACAAGTGCCCATTCTTCAGTTCCTAAATTCGGACTAAAGAATAAGTTCCTCCGCTTCGGCGTCGGACATTTGGCATTGATTCTGCCAGTGTTATGTACCCATAGGTTTTCATTGGGCGCAAAGGTAGTAATTTTTCTATAATTGTTGGCATTTATTTTATATAAATAGGTATAAAAATATTTTCCATAAATATTATAAATAATTTTGCAAGAATTAAAAAAGTGTCTATCTTTGCAGCCCGCAAATGAGGGGATGGAGATGTGAGGATTTGGAGCGACGGTAGATTGAAAAATTTTTCAAAAAAAATAAAGAAAAATTTGGCAGTTAAAAAAAAAGTCCGTATCTTTGCGGTCCCAAACAGGAAGGGCGGTTAAAGCCGGTCTCTGACAGGGAGGGGAAATAAAGGAAGTTCATTGAAAATAATAGAAAGACAAGCAGCATAGTTTGAAAGAACTATGACCTTTGTAGGAATACAAAGAGAGCGTAATTCCTTTGGAAAAATGGAATGAAGAGTTACAGGAGCAAGCAAATTATAATAATATATGTACAATGAAGAGTTTGATCCTGGCTCAGGATGAACGCTAGCG
>JAZRIV010000027.1:0-2655 GCA_045645465.1 Candidatus Egerieisoma sp. | reverse complement strand
ATAGAAAATTAGGATTATTCACCATAATACATTGATTCTAATCTTTCAATTGTATCAATGTCCTCTACTCCCTTATCGGTTCTTATGCCTTTTACAATAGGGAAACGCAAGGAGTATCCCGCTGGATATTCTGGACTTTTTACAATCTCACTGTATTTTATTTCCAAAACGATTTTTGGCTGAACAGTAATTCGAGTTCCTTTCTCTGAAATTATGAGTTCTTTCATTTGCTTTGTGAGATTTGCCAAATCATCATCTGAAAGTCCACTTCCAATTTTAGTGATTGTTTGCAATTCACCATATTCATCACGAAGAGCAATCTCATAGGACCCTATAAACTCTCCTCTTTTACCTATTCCTTTTGTTCCACCAACAATAACTGCATCCAAGGTTTCAGGCTCTGCCTTGAATTTCAGCATTTTCTTTCCACGGATACCTGGAATATATGGTTCAGAACAGTTCTTGATCATGATTCCCTCATGTCCCTCGGATAGTGATTTATTGAATAACTCTACAGCATCACCAATATTTTCAGGACCTACTTTTACAGCATCACTGAGGTTCAATTCATCAATGGAGCAATCTACAGCACTTTCCAAGATTTCCCTACGCTTAATGATAGGTTCATCCACTACAGGTTCCTTGAAGTAAATCAAATCGTATAGGAATATTTTAATAGGCACATTTTTCATTGTAGCCTGAATATCATATTTCCTTCTAACCCTTTGCAATACTGTCTGGAATGGAAGAGGCTTGTTGTCCTTAAACCCTACAATTTCCCCTTCTGCAATGAAGTCCTCATCTGGGAAACCTCTTCTTATGAAGTCCACTGCATCTGGGAAAGCATGAGTTACGTTTTCGAGACGTCTTGTGAATAATGTAATCTCATCACCATTCTTATGGAATTGGGTACGGAAACCGTCATACTTTGTCTCACAAAGTGCACATCCCATCTCTTCAATGCTTATGTCAATTCCTTCAGACAATTGTGCAAGCATTGGCTTTACAGGCCTTCCAGGAATCAAGGTAAGCTTCTTAAGCCCTTCCTCTCCTTCTTCCATTGCTACCTTAGCAACAAGGCCTAAGTCATTTGTCAGCATATGAGCCCTTTCAGCAACTGCCTTGTCAACACCAAATGCCTGGGATATTGCATCACGAATGATTCCTTCACCTACACCAATCCTAAGCTCTTCCAGAATTGTTCTGCAGATGTATTTGGCTTCCTTTCCAGAAGCTGATGATAAAAGCTCAAGAATGTTTGAAATCTTCCGGGCAGTTGATCTGCTTCCTGATATTGTTGCCAATTTTCTTAATTGACTGTAAACAAAAGCCACTGTCAATGGCTGTGAGAAAAATGTCATTTGGGTCTTTTTAGCATATAGCTTTTCTGCAGCGGCTCCAATGTCCCCTTCATCACGAATGGCATCTTCAACTACATCTACAGAAACTCCTACAGCATCTCCAACAGCTTTCATAACAAGCTTGTCACCTATTCCCTGTTCCTCTTCACTCCAAGATGGGAAAACGCTTCCTAAAGCCATTAAAGTGATTTTCTCCAAATCCTCCTCTTCAACTCTTTTGAAGAAATCTGCTAAAATCTCTGTCTTTTCCAATCTTTTTGTAGTAGCTCCTAATGCTTCGTAAACATTAACAAGTTCTTGATATTTCATTTTATAGCTCCCAAATCAATATGAAATCTCTTGATAAATTTTTAAGAATGAAATTAATTAAAAGTCTCCTTTAGCTATCTTAACTGCACAGTACTCTCCACACATGGAACACATTTCATCATCATCCAATTCACACTTGTTTCTGTAGTGCCTTGGCTTGACATTGTCAAATGCCAAATTGAATTGTCCTTCCCAGTCAAAGTTTTTCCTTGCAGTTGCCATTGCCACTTCCTTTTCCCATGCAGTGTCCAAACCTAAGGCAACATCTGCAGCTTGAGCAGCGATCTTGCTTGCAATGACTCCTTCCTTAACATCTTCGAGGGAAGGCAATGACAAATGCTCTGCAGGTGTTACATAGCATAGGAAATCAGCACCGCTTGAAGCTGCAATAGCTCCCCCAATAGCTGATGTGATATGATCATAACCTGGTGCCAAATCTGTAACGATTGGACCTAAAACATAAAATGGAGCTCCATGACATAATGTTTTTTGTATTTCCATATTTGACCTTATCTGATTTAATGGCACATGCCCTGGACCTTCAACCATAGTTTGAACTCCAGCTTCCTGAGCCCTTTTTACAAGTGTACCCAAGGTAACCAATTCCTGAATCTGGGAAGTGTCTGTTGCATCAGATAAGCATCCTGGACGTAATCCATCACCTAAAGACAAGGTTATATCATATTCTAAAGCAATTTCAAGAAGATAATCGTAATTTTCAAACAATGGGTTTTCCCTTTCATTATGCAAGATCCATGAAGCGAGGAAAGTTCCTCCTCTGCTTACAATTCCCATCATCCTTTTGGCTTTCTGAAGCTTATCCACCACATCACGGTTTATTCCGCAGTGAACTGTCATGAAGTCAACACCATCTTTAGCTTGATGAATGATTGAGTTAAAGATGTCATCCTCATCCATATCGATGATTTCATTGCCTTTGTTTAATGTGATTACACCTGCTTCATAAATTGGAACAGTACCTATA
>JAZRIV010000026.1:0-48078 GCA_045645465.1 Candidatus Egerieisoma sp. | reverse complement strand
AATGGCAAGAGATTTAAGACTTACCAGAAATATCGGTATCATGGCACATATTGATGCCGGTAAAACAACAACTTCCGAGAGGATTTTGTTCTACACAGGTAAAACCCACAAAATTGGTGAGGTACACGAGGGTGGTGCTACCATGGACTGGATGGTTCAGGAGCAGGAGAGAGGTATTACAATTACTTCTGCTGCTACTACAGCTTTCTGGAAATACAATGGTGAGCAGTACCAGATCAACTTGATCGATACCCCAGGCCACGTGGACTTTACTGTTGAGGTAGAGAGATCATTGCGTGTTCTTGACGGTACAGTTGCTACTTTCTGTGCTGTAGGACGTGTTCAACCACAGTCTGAGACAGTATGGAGACAGGCAGACAAACACAGAGTTCCAAAGATTGCATACGTTAACAAGATGGACCGCGTAGGTGCGGACTTCCTTGCTGTAGTATCTGAGATGAAAGAGAAATTGGGTGCTAACGCAGTTCCAATCGCTCTTCCAATCGGTGCTGAGGACAAGTTCCAGGGTATCGTAGACCTTATCGCTATGAAAGGTTACTTCTACGATCAGGAGAGCAAAGAGCTTGTTAACTATGAGGTAAGGGATATTCCAGAGAATATGGTTGCAGAGTGCGAGGAGTGGAGAGGCAAACTTATTGAGGCTGCCGCTGAGTACGACGAGGCTCTAATGGAGAAATTCTTTGAGGATCCGGATTCAATTACCGCAGAGGAGATTATAGCTGCCATCAGAAAAGCTACAATTGATATGGCTATTGTTCCTATTACTTGTGGCTCTTCATTCAAGAATAAAGGTGTACAGTTCCTTTTGGATGCTGTAATGAGATATCTTCCATCTCCACTTGACAAAGGTAAAGTTGAGGGTATCAACCCTAACACAGGTGAGACTGAGGAGAGAAAATTCAATGTTAAAGAGCCTTTCTGTGCTTTGGTATTCAAAATTGCTACCGACCCATTCGTAGGCCGTTTGGCATTTATGAGAGCTTACTCAGGTAAACTTGATGCAGGTTCTTACATTTTGAATACACGTTCAGGCAAGAAAGAGCGTATTTCACGTCTGTTCCAGATGCACTCAAACAAACAGAACCCTATTGAGTTCGTTGAGGCTGGTGACATCTGTGCAGCAGTAGGTTTCAAAGAGCTTAGAACAGGTGATACTGTCTGTATTGAGAGCAATCCGCTTGTTCTTGAGCAGATGACTTTCCCAGATCCTGTTATTGGTTTGGCAGTTGAGCCTAAAACTCAGAAAGACCTTGACAAATTGGGTATTGCACTTGGTAAACTAGCTGAGGAGGACCCTACATTTACCGTAAAAGCTGATCACGAGACTGGTCAGACAGTTATCAGCGGTATGGGTGAGCTTCACTTGGATATCATTGTTGACCGTCTAAGAAGAGAGTTTGGCGTTGAGATTAACCAGGGTGCACCTCAGGTTAACTACAAAGAGGCTATCCGCTCTACTGTTCAGCACAGAGAGGTATTCAAGAAACAGTCTGGTGGTAAAGGTAAATTTGCTGATATCATCGTTGAAATCGGACCTGCAGACGAGGGAGTTACCGGCCTACAGTTCATTGACGAGGTTAAAGGTGGTAACGTTCCAAAAGAGTTTATCCCTGCTGTAGAGAAAGGTTTCAAATCTGCAATGGCAAACGGTGTATTGGCAGGTTACGAGGTTACTTCACTTAAGGTCAAACTTAAAGACGGTAGCTTCCACCCAGTTGACTCTGATGCCCTTTCATTTGAGATTGCTGCAAGACAGGCATTCCGTAAAGCCCTTCCTAAGGCTACTCCAGTTATCATGGAGCCAATCATGGCACTTGAGGTAGTAACTCCAGAGGATTATATGGGTGATATTATTGGTGACTTGAACAAACGTAGAGGTCAGATCACCAGCATGGATGCTAACGGTAACGCTAGAGTAGTAAAAGCTAACGTTCCACTATCTGAGCAGTTTGGATATGTAACTATCCTAAGAACTATCTCTTCTGGTAGAGCAACCAGCACAATGCAGTTCTCTCACTATGCAGATCTTCCTGCTACACTTGCTAAAGATGTTATTGAGCAGTCTGGCAACAAGAAACTTGGTGAGGACGACGAGTAAAAATGAATTATTAATTGGTTAACAATTATATACAATGAGCCAAAAAATAAGAATTAAACTAAAATCTTACGATCACGCTTTGGTAGACAAGTCTGCAGACAAGATCGTAAAAACAGTAAAAGCTACTGGTGCTGTTGTTAGCGGTCCTATTCCACTTCCTACAGACAAGAAGATCTTTACTGTAAACCGCTCAACTTTCGTTAACAAAAAATCACGCGAGCAGTTTGAGCTAAATTCTTTCCGCCGCCTATTGGATATCTACAGCTCTACTCCTAAAACTGTAGACGCTCTAATGAAACTTGAGCTTCCAAGTGGTGTTGAGGTTGAGATCAAAGTTTGATAATATAGCTTAGTGCCCTCTGGGGCAACTTTGAGGGCACCAAGCATATCATAAATTTTGAAAGTGTAGAAATTTTAACTATTTTTGCACTCTCAATTGGGGCCTATAGCTCAGTTGGTTAGTAGCACCTGACTCATAATCAGGGGGTCACTGGTTCAAGCCCAGTTGGGCCCACTCAATTGAACATAAAGCACTTGCAGTAATGCAGGTGCTTTTTTGTTTCCTGATAGTCCATAATATCCAATTTCTGGTTAACTTTGTATCAAGTAGAATTATTAAGATATAACTTATGAAAAAACTGTTTCTGATACTCTTGTTGGCCGCTATGGCCGCAACCGCAAATGCACAGATAAATGACCTTCCACGGTCAACTCCAGAGGAGCAAGGAGTACCTTCAAAGGCATTGATTGCATTGTTTGATTCCCTACACGTTATGCCTGGTACTGATATTCACAGTATGATTGTTATGCGTCACGGCAAAGTGGTGGGAGAATTCTATCCGGCTCCATTTGCACCAGAGTACCAGCATACCCAATATTCAAGTTCAAAAACTCTTGTGAGCCTTGCTGTGGGAATGGCCATAGATGAGAACAGATTGCGCCTTACAGACAGGGTAGCAACTTTCTTTCCTGAGTATCTTCCCGATACCGTTTCTGCCAATCTTGCAGCAATGACCCTTGAAGATTTGCTTACCATGCAATCGGGAGTAAAACCTGATTGGGGAATGCGTGCAAAGGTTACCAACTGGGTGGAAACATTCCTGAGCAAGCCTGTGGTAAACAAACCGGGAGAGGTATTTGCTTATGACTCTATGGTTACTTATATGATTTCTGCAATTGTGCAGAAAGTTACAGGTAAAACTGTATTGGATTACCTTAAGGAGAAGATGTTTGCCCCTATGGGCATTTCTAAGGTAAATTGGGAGATAAGCCCTGAGGGAATAAATACCGGTGGCTGGGGATTGCATATTCAGAGCGAGTCTTTGGCTAAAGTTGGCCAAATGTGGCTTGATGGAGGAGTTTGGGATGGTAAACAGATAGTTTCCAAAGAGTGGATAGAGCAGATGAGCAGCAAACATGCCAACGGTGGAGACTACGGATACGGTTATCAGGTGTGGATGTGCAAGTATCCAAGTGCAGTAAGAGCCGACGGGGCCCTTGGACAGTATGTTATTGTGGTCCCCCAGAAGGATGTGGTGATTGTCCTTACAGAGGCATCATTTACCAACGGAAAGCCTCAGAGAGGCCTTATTTGGGACAAATTCTTGCCGGCTCTTTCAGATGAGCCGCTGCCGGCAAGCAAGGATTATGAGTTGCTTAAAAAGAAACAGGCAGCTTACACTCTCGAAATTCCTGCAGGAAAGGCATCTTCCGGAATTGAGAAAAAAATTGTCGGGAAGAAAATCATTATCCCAAAGAAAAATATTCCTGTGGGCAATTATAGCTGGAAAGAGGTTTCGTTTGAGAAGACCGGTAAACAATTGCTTATGCACATTGTAATGGAAGATGGCTCTTCATACACCCAGCAGCTTGGTTACAAAACTTGGGGTACTTCAGAGATTGCAGGCTACCCTCCTTATTCACTTAATCCAATTGACTGGAAAAAGGGACTTGAGGGTCCATTCTACGCTGCCGGCTGCTACGGTTGGGAGAAAAACACCCTAAACACGTCCCTGCACTATGTAAACTGGGTAACCTCAATCCATATCAGCTGGACATTTGCTGCAGACGGCAAATCGGTAAACCTTTCAATCACAAACAACCTTGCCAAGAACAAAGTTGTAACTGTTGAATGTCAAGTTGAGTAAAAAGAGAATATAATTGAACCTTTCTCAAAGAACTATGTTATATAGATGAAATAGTTTTTTAAGTTAGGTTAAGTCGGGCAAACCCTGCAGTCTCGGGATGAGGTTGCGGGGTTTGTTTTTTAGGGCATTACTTACTGATTCTCCTTGTTGATGAGGTTTACCACTACTTTTACAATGGTGTCCATTTCATCGGTGCGGCTCTCTGCTATCATAAGGGCAAGTGCTACAAGGGTGTTGTTTGCTATACGCTTTTGCCCATCGGGACCATACAGAATACCATTCTTTTCCATAAACCACAGGAACAGCATTGCTGCTATGCGTTTGTTCCCATCACTGAAAGAGTGATTCTTTACAACCAGATATAGCAGCATTGCCGCTTTTTCCTCTACAGATGGGTATAGTTCTCTTTCTCATTTGCAAACCATTTGCTACCACCAAATTTACCCTTTAGGGCGTTGATTGCAAGCATTGCATTTTCATACGTTGCTCTGAAAGGTTCTGTTTACTGACTTGACTCTGTAGCCTACTGAGATGATTACATCAAGAGTATAAAATGCAACTTTTTGCTTCACACCAACAACACGCAAAAATTGCGTGTTGTTATCAGAATCCAATTCTTGTTCAGAAAAGATATTATTAATATGTTTTCTGATAGTTTTTTCATCTCTATTAAACAGCGTTGCCATCTGATTAGTGCTTAGCCACACTGTATCATTTTCCAGTTTAACATTAAGTTTTACATCTCCCTCTGGAGAGCGGTAAATTTCAATAAATGAGTTGTTCACTATACCCTATGTGCAAAGAAATAGTCAGCGGCAAAGGAGCCGGGGCCGAGGCAATACATAAGAATGAAAACAAACAGGTAAAGCATTGCCAGCTCTTTGGTAGGGAACGGGTCATTGGCGTGTACAACAAAAACAGCCATTATCATAGTAAATATCATAGGAATCATAGAGAGTCTGTAAAGGAATCCGGTTATGAACCCCAAGGTACAGAATACCTCTGCAAAAATTGCAAGAGAGAGGGAAACGGTGCTCCCCATACCCATCATACTTGGAAATGAGTTGGATAGAGCCTTAAAGTTTACAAGTTTCTGGAGACCGTGAGTGAGGAACATTGCCCCAAAGCCAAATCTGGCAAGGAACAGTAAGATTGAGAAACTGATGCTGTGGTAAGTTGGGAAAAGAAAATTCTGTAACATAATTCAAGTTTTCTTTCCCAAACAATCGGAAAATGCAAATTGTTCAACTCAGACAATCATCGGGAGCAAATCTGAGCAACAGGTACATTCATATAGATTTGGGTGCAAAACTTCACCCTCAACCTTCTCGTGTTCCCAAGTGGAATGGAAAGGAATGTAAACCGCCTTTCCCCCAATGTTCAGCACCGGCAGGATATCTGATTTCATAGAGTTTCCAATCATAAGGAATTCATCACTGCAGCACCCCAGGCGCTCCAGCAATCTGCCATATGCCTCCTCATTTTTGTCACTCATCACCTCAACATGGTGAAAATAATCCCACAACCCGGAGCGGCGCAATTTCCTCTCCTGATCCAGCAAATCCCCTTTAGTAGCCACAATAAGGGTATATTTTCCTCTTCCCGACAACTCCTTAAGCACCTCCTCCACCCCTGGAAGAATCTCCATAGGGACATTTATCAGAGAGGTCCCAATTTCAATGATCCTCTGCATCTCAGTAGGGGTAAGGGGAGCAACTGGTTCCCTGCTGGAAGTTGCTTTGTATGGGGTCTGCTGCTCTGTGTGCAGATTAGAGGAAATACTGCTTGGAAGAATCTTCTTGGAGGCCCTTTTGTCGCTGAAAAGAATAGCAGTCTCCATTAGGGACAGGGTAAAAGCCTTTGCCCCATAACCGTACGGGGCAAGGTTCTTCATCTCCACCTGGTAGAGGGTGGAAATAATCTCTTCTCTTGATGCAAAACGCTCCAATAGGGTGCAATACTCTTTTTCCGCTATGCGGAAATAAGGCTCATTTACCCAAAGTGTATCATCTGCATCAAATGCTATGTATTTTACCTGTTTAAAGAGATTCTTCAAAGTCCTGTATTTATAGATTCTCTATTTCCTTGATTGTAAGTCCTGTGCTTTGAGAAATGACCTCAATATTCACACCATTTAACTTCAAAGATCGGGCAATCTCTACAGCTCTCTCTTCTCTACCCTTTTCCTTACCTTTCTCTTCGGCTCGTTCAATGCAACTCATAGTATCAAGATAGTTCTTCCAGTCGGATTCATAACGCATCCTGTCCTTTTCAGATAAAGAGGCCACTTCTGCTGTATCAAGTACCTTGTAGAATAGTTCCTTAGTTTCCTGTGGCAATGTTGTTTCAGCTACCTCACGCTTTAGTTCCTCTAATGTTTTCATACCATTGTGCATTTGTTGCAACAAATATAACAAATGTTCATAAAATAGAGTACATTCACTTATGTTCTGCACCTTAATGCAAGGTAGCTGTAACAATATAATATTCAGCTTGTCTGAGAATATCATACCGTCATTTATATCGCACAGATGAATGTCTCTTCTCAATTTTGGAGAGCTCTCGTAGATAAAGTTCATCATGCAAATTGTAAAGACCTTCTTTATATCCCTGTAATTCCATTGGGATCCCCTCTGGCCCATTCTGTCTATCGCTTGTTCTCTTCCGTACCAAACAGGTACTTGAAACTCCAGTCCAGAAATGGACTCATTACCCTCCCGTCTGATTGGCGGAAATCATTGCCACAATGGCGGCATACGGTTGTTGTATCCATAGTATTTTGCGTTAAATAATTGTCGCAAACCTATGATACATACACTTTTGAACAAAGTAAACGGGTAAAATTTATCCTGAGAAATTTTCTTGAGAAAAAATTGATCGGGAAGAAGATCTTCAAAAAAGAAAAAATTTAGGCACAGTTGAAAAACAGATGATGTTTGGAAATATTAGAAAAGTTGGGGGGATTATCTGATCCCCCACTTCTCTTTCCATTTTATGAAGAACTCTGGGGTGTTGATGTCAATTTCGTTGTTCTCCACAAAGGTGAAAACCTGCAGGCTGCGGCCAAGAGCAGCTACAGCCATATCAGATTCTCTGTAGATTACATATTCCATAAGGATTTTTGCCCCTTTGGTATTTACAAAGCGAGTTTCTACTATTGCTGTGTCGCCGTGCTTGAGCGGCATAATGTAGTCCAGCTCAAGCTTTACAATTGGAATGTAGTATCCCTCGTCTGTGATTGTTGTGTAGCTGAGTCCGCCAAATTCACGGCCAAAAGATTCACGACCATCCTCAAAGTAGCGGACATACTCTCCGTGCCATACTACGCGCATGGCATCAACCTCGCTGAAGCGTACCCTTAACTTGTGCCTGTTTACAAGTGAGGGCTCTGAAAGTGTAAGTCTTTGTACTCTTGTCATAATTCTAGTTTTTTACACAAACAATCTGAGAGGGCGGAATGTTGAGGAGAATGGGATATTTTAAACTACCAACAATTTATTTGAACTCTTTCACTGGGGTATTGTAAACGGTATAGTTGCCGTTTGGCTCTACCATTTTCATTACGCAAAGAGAGAAATCCTTTTTGCTGTAACTCAATACCAACTCTACATACTGGCTTTTTGCCCCTTTGCCTTTGGTTAGGGTAAAGATGTAGTACTGTGGAGTATCTTCAAATTTTACCTGGGCATTGGTCTCTGCAATAACACCATTTACATCACCGCCAACGCTGTAAAGAAGGGTGTTTTTAAGGGTTGCCATACGGCCGTCACCCTTTACATTCTGGTTTCTTTTCTGTTTGCCGCTTATAAGGGTAAGGGCATCGCCGTTAATCTCAAGCAGATCACCGGCAGGCTCAGTGTACTCCATTTTAAGCTGCGAAGGGCGCACATAGGTAAGATTACCCTCAGATTTAAGCTCTTTCTCCATCATTACCATATTCACAGTTTTGGTAAACTTGCAGGTAACGGTGTTGTATTTTTCATTTGCCTGGGCAATTTTTGCAATAGCGGCATCGCACTCAGGGCTATTCTGTGCATTTGCTGCAAATACAGCAGCTAACATAATAATCAAACAACCAAGAATCTTCTTCATATAGCAATACATTAAGAATACAAACCTCCGTTAATTGAAATCACCTCACCGGTAATGTATGAAGCATCCTTAGAGCAAAGGAATCCCACAAGGGCAGCAACCTCCTCTGGGTTACCAAATCTGCCGGCAGGAATCTGTGCTACCAATTCCTCCTCATTAAGTCCCTCTACCATATCAGTTTTAATGAATCCAGGTGCAATGGCATTAACAGTAACACCTCTCTTTCCAACCTCCTGTGCAAGAGCCTTAGTAGCAGCAATAATACCACCTTTGGCAGCAGAGTAGTTTGTCTGTCCAGGCAATCCTTTTAATCCCGACAGTGAAGCTACATTTATCACCCTTCCAAATTTCTTTCTTAGCATAGGCTGTACAAGCGGCTGGGTAACATTGTAGAAACCGTTCAAGCCAATACCAATAACTTTGTACCAGTCTTCAGATGGCATAAGTGGTAGAATGTTGTCTTTTCTGATACCTGCGTTGTTTACAACAACCTCTATATACTCACCTTTGTGGGCTGCCTGCCAACCAGTGATTGCAGCAACAGTCTCATCAAGATTTGATACATCAAATTTCAAAAGTTCTCCGGTACTGCCAGCCTCCTCAATAAGTTTGAGGGTCTCCACAGCCTGAACCTCGTTAGAAACATAGTTTACAATTATATGGTATCCCATAGAAGCCAGTTTTACAGAAATGGCTCTTCCAATTCCACGGCTTCCGCCGGTTACTAATGCATATTTCATAATTTCAATAATTAAAATTTCAAATCTTTTGTGGCAACCTCCATTCCAATTATCTGCGCGCAGGTAAAGAATGAGGTCATACTTACACCCAACACTCCGTGCAGATTGAGTGACTGTCCGGTAAGGTAAAGGTTCTCCATAGGGGTTTTTGGGGTAAGGAGAGTTTGCATAAGGTTGTTGCAGTCTTTCCTTATTCCGTATGCACAGCCACACGCTGTGGCGGTGTAGTCTCTGTAGGTGAGAGGAGTGCTGGTATAAACCCTCTCAACAGCCTCTTCCAACCCCGGAATAGCGTTAGAGGCCAGTTTCAGACACCCTTTCAGTTTCTCCTCCTTTAGGGCGTTGTATTCTGCAGGCCTGTTCCCAATACGTGAACCTTCAAATTGATTCACCTCTTCCCAATTCATAGGGGTAAGCAAATCCAGGGCCAAAGCGGAATCTTTTCCGCTCAAAGGATTGCCAATTCCGCATCCTGCTGTTCCTTCTCCAAACAGGGTGGCAGCAGTTGCTCCACCTCTGTTGTAGTAGCTTACCATTACCCTTGAAACATCTCCTCCTTTGGAGTTATGGGTGTCCCACAATGATTTGTCGGGATTAAGGGTATAAATGAACTGGTTGCGGTTAAGGTACGGTATCATACCAGGTTTAAGGGCAATATTGGCTGTAAACATTCCAAATGTATTCTCAAGCCTGTTTATTCTGTTGCGGTAGATTTTGCGCAAGCCAGCACTCTCTCCCACAAGGTTTATTGTGGTTGCAGGGTGTATATTTGAGATTATATGTTTTGCTGCAAAAAACTCTTCTCCGCAATATACTCCCTCAGGGATAATCTCTGTTACTTCTTTGCCGGTGAGTATTGTTCCTCCCATCTCCCTTATACTTGCGGCAAGGGAATCTGCAATGAGGTTTCCACCTCCTTGCAATCTGTAGGCACTCTCAAGAAATGAGTTGTTTATCTGGGCAAATGTATAGAGCGGCAGGTTGTTCCCCAGTTCCATTTTCAGTGATGTGCCGCTCAGTACCTCCCGTAAAAGTGGGTCTGAAATTGTTTCACAAAGGAATTCACGGGCAGAGCGTGCAAACAGGGAACTTGTAAATACATCTTCTGCAGCTTTTGGAGAAAGACTCTTTGGAAGAGATTCTCCAACCTCTTTAAGGAATGTGACATATTTTTTCAAGTTTTCTCTTTGGCCTGGGAAATACTCGCACATCTTTTCTGCAAAAGCGCTATACCCGTTGGCAAACATATACGATTTCCCGTTTATGTTCACCTCATCAAATCCTTGGGTATCCATTTTTGCCCAAGGAAGCTCCAGCAGATTGAAGTAGTCAAACAGTACATTCAGCGGTTGTCCCTGGTCAAGGCCACCCACATAGTGCATTCCGGAGTCAAACTCCAGAGTACACTCTGCGCCGCGGCGTCGGTAACTCTGCAGACATCCTCCCAAAACGGGATTCTTCTCCAGAACACATACATTCAGGCCATTCTTTGCCAGAATGTATCCGCACTGCAAACCTCCAAGGCCTCCACCAATTATGACAATGTCATAAATCATTTTTTATCTCTCCACTTTTTGTACAGATTGAACAGGAACGGTTCAAGTGTATATGTTATTGCAATGGTAGATGCCATACCAATTAGGGTAGACAAGCCAATTGAGCTTATTGCCGGATGTACAGCAAACATAAGCGATGCAATGCTCAGGATAAGTACAACGGCAGAGAAGAAGATGGCTGTCTTGTGGTATGTGAGCAGCATTGGGTTGTCATTGCCACGGCCAAGAAGCCCGTCCATAACAAATATACTGTAGTCTACACCAATACCAAAAATGAATGTGGAGATTACAATATTTATGAGATTGAACTCCAAACCGAATATTCCCATCACTCCCAGTACAATGTACCAGCTCATACTCATTGGAAGGAATGCTATAAGTGCAACTGCAATGTTGCGGAATGAAAGCAACAGTACAATAAGTACAAACAATGATGAGATACCCAATACAACATTAAAATCGTCATTCAGCAGCTCCACCATATTTTGGGTGTAGAAGAATGGGTCTACAACAATTATTGCATTTGAAGGGATACCCTCTGTCTCCTTTACAAGGGTGTTGCTCACCTTAAGCATATCTTCAGGCAGTGCCTGGGCAGAGGTAAATACAAGGTAAGTGCTGTCTGTACACTCTACAAGATTTGCAAGGAGTCCTTCCGGTATTATACCCGCTTCAATAAGGTAATTTACATCATATTCTCCCTGGGCAAGTTCCATAAACGGCTCAAACATACCCTCTTTGAAACCCTGTGCTTTACCGCTGCGGTTAATCAGCTTGCGGGTCTGCTCCACTTTCTCAGGGCTCCAGAAATCTTGCCATAGGGCAATTCTCTCTTCAATTACATCTGCTGGCAACAACAGCATTGCAGAGTTTGTGTATTTCTTTATAAGACCGCTCTCTGCAAGTTCCCTGCATTTTTTCTCAAGGGCAATGTTGTAGGTAAATGCGCTGTCCAAATCTTTAGAGAGCACTGCGTAGTATTTGCTCTCCATTCCAGGCATTGTCTTCTCAGCCAAGATGGCTGTAGAACGCATTACATCTGGCTCGTAATGGCCAATATTTCTCAGATTTGAGTCAAACCCAACATTCCTTCCTGTAAACAGGCACACTATAAAAATTACCACTACAGAGGCAACCAGCCATCTCTTTTTCTCAAAAGGATATGTGTTGAGTTTCTCTATAAAATCAAAGGCATTTCTGTTAATCCTGTTATTCTCCGGTCTGAAGAAGTGAGGTAGGAAGACAAGACAGAAAACAGTTGTTCCAACCATTCCCAGCGAGGCAAACAGGCCAAAGTCTGAAAGGAGCTCAGATTTTGTGAACAGAAGACCTGCAAATGCACCAATGGTGGTAAGACTGCCCATAATTACAGGTTTTGTCTGCTCGCGCAAAACTCTTTCAGGGTCGCTCACATATTTGTAATGGGTAAGCACATGCAGGCAGTAGCTCAAAGCCACACCAAGTACAATGGCTCCAATACCCAAAGCCATAAGTGACATTCCCCCCTTAATCAGATATATTACAGCAAGTGCAAAGAATGCTCCGTATACAACCGGCAACAGAAGCAGTACAAGTGTGCTCTTGTTTCTGAAGCAGAACCAGATGATAAGGCAGATAAGTGCCAATGAGAAACTTAGGGTTGTAGTCAAGTCGCTCTTTATCTGGCGGGAGTTGAAAACACTCTGTACCGGTGCTCCGTGGAACAATATCTCAATTTCAGGGTTTGCAGCCTCAAATTTTGCTATTTCCCCTTCAATCATCTCTACCAGCCAGGTTCCCTGTTTGGAGTCAAAAGATTTGAAGTTTGGGGAAAGGAATGCAAGAGCTACTGTACTGTCGGGAGTAAAGAAGTGCCCCTCCAATATTTTGTAGCTTCCACCCATCATTCCTGCAATATCCTTGTTCTGCTCCATAAAGATGTTGCGGATGGCAAGAGGGTCATTCCTTACAATGTCGTACCAGAACATTCCCTGTGCAGAAGAGAGAAGCTCCACGTTCTCCTCCATAACCTTATCTGCGTAGGCTGGGTTGAGGATATTCTCCAGGGCAGGGTAGAAGTTGCTGTCCAGGAAGTGTGGAACATTCTCAAACAGATAGCCCATTGCATCCTGAAGGATATAATCATCCAGTCTCCAGGTAAGGTCTGCTATATAACAGGTGGCAGTATCCTGCAATAAAAGGGAGTCTGCAAAAGAATCTGCAGCCTCTGCCAAAGAGTAAAAACTCTCTTCATTATATCCGGTAGTGTCTTTAAGGAGGAACTCCAGAAATATCTTGTCCTTTACCTTAAGGTTATTGAAGGCAAACCCGGCAGATTTGCTTTCATCTGTAGAAGGCAGCAGTTTGGAAATATCCTCTTCATAAACCACTTTGCTTCCCAAAAATGCAAACAGCACAGAAGATGCTATAAGCAGTGTATAAAATAGAGCGCGGTTTTTCCCCAGCGCCCTATATAGTTTTATTACAAGATCTGTCATATTCAAAAAGTTACTTTATCTGCAACCCAACTTATTTTATAGGGGAAAGTTCAGCAGATATTTCAAAGAATTTCATGTCGGGAACACCCAATTTGCTTCCCGATGCCTTCATTTTATAAATTATTCCGGTGCCATCTTTCTCCTCCTGATTGATATGAATCTCCACCATAAGATTAGGATGCTCAGAAGGGGTAATTACAGAGAGAAGGCGGTATTGTTTTATGTAGCTTACTATAAGCTGTTCGTGAGCCATAATTTGGGCGCACTCCTTAACCATCTGCAAAGTGCATACTCCCGGACAAACAGGTTCTCCGGGGAAATGGCCCTCGTAAACAGGGTGGGTAGGGATAAGGTCTATCTTAAACTTGCCGTGGCGGGTGTCGGAATTGGGATATGAGACCTTCCTTATATTAAAATAGCTCTCTTGCAGTTTCATTACTCTTCTCTTATGAAAATTTTCATCTGACAGGTGGCAGCAACCTCTCCCCCCACAGATGTTGAGGCGTTTATAAGGGTGATACCCATAGCCTCTGATACAACATTAATGGTTGTTTCCATTGTCTCCTCAATTTTTGGAAGGAAATTGAGGGTAAATTTCTTAACCTCTCCAATAAACCCTACAGGTGCAGGTTTGCCTGCCACCTTGCAGTTGTAGCCGGCCATTGCCGATGCGCTCTGTGCCATATGCTCAATGATTCCCGCCTCTGCAATATGCCCCTGATGGCAGAACATATTGCTGCCACTTATAAACAAAGATGTAGTGGCACCCACTGGGGATGCACTACATAATTTGTCTACCATAACAATGGGATGGCGTTGGGGAATCAGATCACTAATTCTCCATTCTCTCATATACAAAGTCGTATAGTTGGCCAAAGTTTTTGATAGAAGCTACCTCGGTACCTTTAATTTTTACACCAAAAGTCTCCTCAATAAGAGCAACCATATCCACTAGGCTAAGGCTGTCCAAATCAAGAGTTTTTTTAATGTCTGCCTCTGGGGTAATTACTTCTGTCTCTACCTCAAATTCCTCTGCAAGAACCTCAATGGTTTTTGCAATCATTTCGTCTTTAGTCATTGTGCTTATTGTTTAAATCAGGTTACTATAAATTTCTTATGATAAGTGTTGAGTTTGTACCTCCAAAACCAAAAGAGTTTGAAAGGAATGTGTCAAACTTCTTCTCCACTCTCTTGCCAGGGATATTCAATTTTGCAGAATCCTCATCAGGGTTCTCAAAGTTGATGTTTGCACCAATGAAATCATTCTTCATCATTAGTGTAGAGTAAATGATCTCAGAAGCACCAGCCATCCACATCTCGTGTCCAGTCTGTGATTTTGTAGAGGTAACCTCAGGCATATTGTCGCCAAACACCTGATAAATGGCTTTAGCCTCATTTGCATCACCTTTAGGGGTAGAAGTTGCGTGGGCGTTAATGTATCCAATCTCTTTTTTATCTATTCCGGCAAGTCTTAGAGCCATCTCCAATGAGCGTGCAGGACCATCTACGTTAGGAACAGAGATATGGTCTCCATTAGAAGAGAAACCGTAGCTCAATACCTCAGCAATAATAGGGGCACCTCTTCTAACAGCACTTTCGTAGCTCTCAATGATAACGGTAGCTGCACCACCACCAGGGACAAGGCCGTCTCTGTCTCTGTCAAAAGGACGTGAAGCCTTTGTAGGGTCACTCTCTCTTATAGAGAAAGCACTGATACCGTCAAAACTTCCAATAGAGAACGGATTCACCTCCTGAGCACCACCGCATATTACTATCTCCTGCAAACCGTTCTTAATAAGCATAGCACCCAAGCCAATTGCGTGAGAACCGCTGGCACAAGCACCGGAAACTGTAAGGTTCATACCTTTGAGCTTGAATATGCAGGCAAGGTTCATTGTAACTGTAGAGTTCATACTCTGGAAAATGGCACCTGAACCAACAAGGGTAGTGTCTTTTTTCTCCCTCATTGTATCAACGCTCCTAACTACAGGATCAGCACTGCTGTCGTTTCCATAAAGGATACCAACCTCGTGGCTGTTAAGATAATCCTGGTCTATTCCGGCGTGTCTTAGTGCATCAACAGTAGCGCAATAAGCATATTTTGCCTGCTCAGGCATATACACTCTCTGGCTTCTGCTAAGTTCCCTTTTCAACTCGGGAATCTCAAGATGTGCAGTAAGGGCAGATCTGAAACCCATCTCCTTGCGTACAGGGTCAAAGATAATACCCGATTTGCCGTTATAAAGAGAATCCCTTACCTCCTCCAATGTTTTTCCAAGGCAAGAATAAATACCCATTCCGGTAATTACAACTCTTCTTTCCATTTTTTGTCTTGTCTTTTTATATATTTTTCAATTTGTTCCAAAGTGAATTATGTTTCTCCTGCAACTCTTTACCTTTTTGAGACCCTTTGTGGATAGCCCATCTGAGGTCTTTTAATGCATTTCCAACCCATTTGGTGTAGTTCCAGGCGAAGATGCAAAGTACAGGAATTAAAGCCACATGGATTATTCCCATCCACCACAAACCTGTTCCAAAAAAGGATATAAGGAATGTTGCTGCAGATAGTAAAGGTATGCATAACAATACATTGAATGCATACATAAATGTTCCAAAAAACATAATGTCTGTACTCAACTTCTTGTGAGACAGATATGGAATGCCATACAGCAGCAATGCCGGCCATAAAGAGAAGATGTACAATTCCACAAATATGGCAGCCAATACCAATTTTAATGCAGATTTTACTCCCGATGCCTTTTTCTCCACCGCCTCACTCCTGGTCCTCAGCTCCTTTATCCCCTCCTGCACCTGTGTTGCCAAAGAGCAGATCTCTTCTGCCTGCTCTGGAGATTTCTCTTTCAGCTCCTCCAGTTTCCTGCAAAGTTCCTTGTCGGAAACAAGCATATCGGGAAGATAATTGACATCAACACCGTTGTTTTTGGCATATGTTTTTCCGTATGTTGTGCGGATGAAATCTATTGCTCCGTAGTTATCCAAATCCTCTATGTTAAGCATAAGGTTGCTTATCTGCTCCCTTACAAGGGCATTTACCTGCCTTTTTGCTGTGCGTGGTTTGGTCTTGTACAGCTCATAGAACGGCTTAAGGGAGATAGGGGTACCGAATTTTACCATAAATTGCCCCTGAATCTCTGTATAGTTGCGGTAGTGGTTGCAAGAAGGTAGGATAAAAATCTCAGTATTGAAATTATCCATCTCTGCAGCCTCAAAAGCCAGCTTAAGGTATCCGTGGGAGAAATGTCCCAACCAGCGTTTATCCTGATGTCCGGCCTCGGGGTACATAATTATAGTACGGCCATTCACAAGCTCACGCTCGGTAATCTTGAATGTCTCATCATTTTTTCCAAGAGACCCCTCACCCTCGTGGTCCAAACGGAATGCAGGGAGAAGTCCTATGGCCCTAAGGAATTTGTTTGCAATAGGATGCAGAGCAAACACATCTGCCCTTGTAATGAAATTGGCTTTTCTGTCTCTGAAAGAGAACAGGATACCAAGAGGGTCATTAAGGCAGTTCTGATGGTTTGATACAATTAGGGTAGGAGTGCCATCCGAAGGTATATTCTGCGGATTTATACTATATGTATTCTTATAGTACATTTTATCGTGTACAAATCTCAGGTATGACTTGAAAAATTTGTACAAGAATCCCGGTTTGCCTGAATTTTTCTCCATTTCATCTAAAATTTTAGCGCGCAAAAGTACAAAATTAAGGGTAAAGAACAAAATATAGGACTATTTGGGATGTGTTATAGAGCTGTGGACCAAATATATACAGAATTGGAAAGTGGACTTTTGGCAAATAAAAAAGGCTCTCAATTGTGAGAGCCTTTGTACGGGATAGGAGAATCGAACTCCTATTTGAAGAATGAGAATCTTCCGTCCTAACCGTTAGACGAATCCCGCGTTCGTTCCGTTTGGGATTGCAAAGGTACGAATAAAATTTAAACTTCCAAATTTTTCTTCAAAAAAAATGCAAAAATTTTAAAAAAGTTAAAAACTTAGTCCAACCATAAGCCCCATAACATTGGATTTTGCTCCCGAACATATTCGTCAGTTCAGATGTTCAGTAAATAACTTTTAATGTTCAAAGAGGTAAAATGCTTTGAGTATTAAATTATAATTATTATATTTACCAGGAAAGATTTAAACCATTTAAAATTATGGCTTCAGATATACAAATTGCAAGGGAGCACAAAATGCTTCATATAGAGAAGATTTCAGATAAATTGAATATAAACAGGGAGGATTTGGAGTTGTACGGCAAATACAAGGCAAAGATTCCTCTAACATATAAAGATAAGAAAACTGGCAAGAAAGGGGCGTTGGTTCTTGTTTCTGCAATTTCACCTACTCCTGCAGGAGAGGGTAAGACTACCGTTTCAATTGGCCTGGCTCAGGCAATGAACAGGACTGGGCGCCAGGCAACGGTTGTCCTTAGGGAACCTTCCCTTGGCCCTGTATTTGGCATAAAAGGTGGTGCTACAGGCGGAGGATATTCTCAGGTGGTTCCTATGGAAGACATTAACCTCCATTTTACAGGTGATTTTTCTGCGGTAGAGAAAGCCCATAATCTGCTGGCTGCAATTATAGACAACAATATCCAGAGCAAGAAACGCTCGCTCAATATAGATCCGCGCACAATTTCGTGGAAAAGGGTGATGGATATGAATGACCGTTCCCTCAGACACATTGTTGTGGGATTGGGCGGAACATCGTCGGGAATACCAAGGGAAACGGGGTTTGACATTACCGCGGCATCTGAGATTATGGCAATCCTGTGTCTGAGTGAGGATCTGCAGGATCTGAAGCGACGTTTGGGAAATATTTTTGTGGGTTATTCATTTGATAAGAAACCAATTTATGCGCGTGACCTCAACGCCCACGGGGCAATGGCTGCCCTCCTTAAGGATGCCATAAAACCTAATCTGGTACAGACTCTGGAGCATACCCCTGCAATCATTCACGGTGGTCCGTTCGCAAATATTGCCCAGGGTACAAACACTGTAATAGCCACAAAAACCTCTTTGGCCATTAGTGATTATACCATCACTGAGGCCGGTTTCGGCTTTGATCTGGGGGCAGAGAAGTTCCTGGATATAAAATCCCGCATTGCCGGTCTCAATCCGCAGGCGGTGGTGCTGGTAGCAACAGTAAGGGCTTTGAAATATCACGGAGGAATGGCACTCAAGACCATTAAAGAGGAGACAACAGCATGTGCTGAGGGAATATGCCCTATAGAGGAGATAACAGGCAGGGTAGATTCTCTGAGGGCTGGTATAGGCAATCTGCAGAAGCATATAGAGAATATAAAGCAGTTCAATCTTACTCCGGTTGTGGCAATCAACAAGTTTACCACAGATGCTCCTGCCGAGATAGAACTCATAAGGCAAAGTTGTGAGGAGCTTGGTGTAGAGTGTTCTGTTGCCGATGTATGGGCAAAGGGTGGAGAAGGTGCGCTTGAGCTTGCAGACAAAGTTGTAAAGGCCGTTGAGGAGAGTATGGCAAACGGCAACAGATTTGTTCCAATGTATGAGCTGTCTGAAAGTGTGGAGTCCAAGATTGAGAAGATTTCCAAGAAAATTTATGGCGCGGAAGCCGTAGACTACACCCCTAAGGCAAAGGCAGACCTCAAGAAAATATATGACCTCGGATTGCAGGATTTGGCAATCTGTATGGCTAAAACCCAGAAATCCCTCTCAGACAACCCGGCGCTGTTGGGGCGCCCAAAAGACTTCATAATAACCGTAAGGGAGATAGAGATTGCCGCAGGAGCCGGATTCCTTATCCCGATAACCGGTGAAATTATGCGTATGCCGGGCCTTCCGGAAACCCCAGCCTCCGAGGCAATGGACATTACCGCAGAGGGGGAGATAACAGGATTGTTCTAAGAATTGCAGGGCCGTGAGGCCCTGTTTTTTGTATATTTGTTCGCCCAAACATATCTGTGCATGCATATTCTTCATAAACTCATATTATTTGTTGTGTTGATATCCGTTGTAGGGTGTACAGGCGGATATCATAAGGATTTCGAAAAGGTGGAATCTCTTATGCGGGAACATCCAAAAGATGCACTTGCAGTATTGGATTCATTGAAGAAATACCCCATAAAAGGAAAAACGGCAAATGCCCGTTTTGCATTGCTTTACTCCCAAGCACTTGACAAGAACTATATTGATGTAACAGATGACTCCCTTATATCAATTGCAGAAGCCTGGTACACAAGAAAAGGCAATGTTAGGGAGAAATACCTCTCACACTATTATAAAGGGGTTGTAAACTCAAACGCAAAAAACTATCCACAGGCCATAACAGCCTTTTTTAAAGCACAAAAATACGAGGAAGAGTTGGGAGATAATTATCTTCTCGGACAACTGTATAATCAGATGGGATATATATATGAAAAACATTATGATTATACCAATAGCTTGGAGTCATTCTTAAAAGCTCACGATTTGTATGCTATGGCTGGAAAGATAAGCCATAAAAATTATATGCTTATTAATATTGCAGAATCTTATTGGAATATGGTAGAAAATTCTTGTGATAGTATTGCATATAAGAAAAGTGAATTTTACTATAGAAAGGCGTTGGAGGAAGGAGAAAATACTGAATATGATATTTTGGTAAAATTGGCACTACAGTACTTGTTTATACAGTATATTGAAAGAGAGATGTACAACGAGGCGGGGGATATACTTGCAAGATATTGTATACATGAGGATTATAAAAATGCAGTATTGATGGCAGCATTGGCCAAATACTATTGTTACAAAAATAATATTTCAAAAGCCAGGAATATAATGGAACTGGCATGGAAACAATGTAGAGGAATAAATGATACAGCAAAATTATATCAATGGGAGTACTCTATAAATAAATTGTCGGGCAATGCGGAAATGGCTTTAAAAGCTCTGGAGTCGAGTATAAATATACAAAATAAGGCAGTAAGTATTAATTTGAGACAACCTGTATTGAATGTGCAAAAGCAGTTGTTGGAAAAGGATTTGGAATATAGTGAGTATAAAATAGTGACAAACAGGAAGATTTTGATGTTGGGACTATTGTTGGCAATTATGCTGGTTTTTATCACATCGTATTATGTGAAAGAGCGAATAAATAAAAAAAATGAGAAGATAAACGATTATATCTGCCTTGTGACAGAATTGCAGTGTACATTACAGGATCTGCAGGAGAAATTGCACTTGAAGGATTCTCAGCTATCTTCAGTTTATGAAAAAGCCTATAATACAATAAAGAATAGATTGAGTATAATAAATAAATTATCTGTTATATTCTTTGAGAAGCATGGAACGCCAAAAGAGAAACAGGCTTTTGTTAGAGAGGTGGAAAATATAATAGATGGTTTCAGAAACAATAAAGAGGATATAGAATGGATGGAACAGATGATAAACAGTTCCAATGATAATCTTCTGGAGAAAGTATATAAAGATTACCCTTCCCTAAAAGAGTCGGAAAAGAAATTGCTATGCTACATATATGCCGGCCTTTCATTCAAGGCTATAAGTACAATATTGAATATCCCTTTGATAACAGTGTATAACAGAAAATCCCGGTTACTGGCAAAAATAGGTCATTCCCAAGAGCAAAAATGCGAGGAAACTTCTAAAAAAACGGCATCATAGAAAATTATAGTTTTATTCAGATGTAAGATGTAGTATATCAACACTTTGTAAATATGTCTCATAGATTTAATTTTAGGTGTTCAATAACCTGTAGCATAACTTTGTATTAACAAAACAGAGCTCTAACCTTAAAATCCAAAATCTATGAGAAAAATTGTAATGCTTTTATTCTTTGTGTTTTCTTTTTCGTTATGTATTGATGTTATGGCATCAGACATAAAGGATGAAGATGTTGTAACTATTCCAATTAATACAGGAGATTCTGAGGATAATAAAAAGAATAATCCCAGAAATATTATCATCTGTCCTATAGCTTGCTTATATTATAACGGTTCATTCGCCTTTTCATTCTATGAGGCATTTGAAGATGTAACAATAAGAATTGAGAATGCTTCCACTGGTGAGCAGTGGTTTCGTTATATGGAATACTCAGAATCTTCTGTAGTAATTCCAGCATCATTTGATGCTGGTACTTACAACATTTCCATATATGCAGATGGAGAATATTACACCGGTATATTCCAAAAATAAAATTAAAGTTTAATAAAAAACTATTTGGTCATGAAAAAGATATTTTTGCTTGCCTCTATTATTGCAATAGTATCATGCAGTAAAGAGGGTGCTGTCCCTCAGGTGGAGCAGCCGGTTGTTTTGAAAAATGAGATCTCCAGTCTCAAAATCAATTCAGAGAGTAGTGTTATTACTTCAGATGAAGCTATCAATGTTGCGAAGCTTGCAAATATAATGGGCAATGCGACAACCAAGAGTACAACCAAGCAGATTGCAGGTGTGGTTACAATCTCCAATGACAACGGAGCTCCGTTGATGTATGCAGTAAATTACGCAGATGGCCAGGGATATACGTTGGTGTCTGCCAAAAAGGATTATTATCCTATTTTGGCTCAAGTTGACAATGGCAGTTATGATAAATATGTTGAAGGTACAGGAGTGCCAGTTTTGATTGATTCGTATAAATCAGGTATTGATTACTGGTCAAAGCAACATACAGATAGTTTAATGCGGTTCAGGAATATGTGGCGGGAGTTTGAGAAAAAAGATGTTCCGGCAATTGCAATTACAAAATCAGGGGATGATATCCGTTCAGAGCAAGTACAGGGTTGGATTAGTGAAGGGGCGTCTGTCTATCAATTGGAGGATGCAAGCAGCATTCTGCCATCGGATGTATATCAGAATTTCTGTATGACAGCGCAGGCACAAGGAAATCCATCATACGATTATCTTACGGAGTCTTATGTTGTTGAATTGCCTATTGAACCAACCATTGTAAAATCTCCAATGATCAGTACTTCATGGAAACAGACAGCTCCGTACAATTATTCGTGTCCTCTTGAAGGCGGAGTAAGGACATTGGTAGGATGTGGGGCAATCGCTGTTGCACAAATTATGAAGTACCACCAGTGGCCAAGCAACAAGGCCTGGAGTTCCATGCCGAATGTGCTTTCTGCTACAGGAACTACTGTGCTGAGCAATTTCTTGTATGAGGTAGCGTGTAATATTGATACAGATTTTGATGTAGAGTATTCTGAGTCCTGGACAAATGATATACATGATGCATTAGTTTATACTTATAATTATTCAGCAGATTATCTTGTAGGTTATGTTGAATCAGAAACAAGGCAGTCAGTGAATTTAAATAGGCCTGTGTTTTTATATGGTGCTTCCAGTAGCGGTGGCCATTTTTGGGTATGCGACGGAACCCGTTACCATACTCCAGGAAAAGTGTATGTGCTGTATGTGGTTGACTATATAGAACCTCTACAGTTTGTGGCAGCCGGACAGCCGTATGAAGTCATGGAATCATATGATTATTATATGTATCATATGAACTGGGGTTGGGGAGGTACTTATAATGGCTGGTATTTGAACAATGGATTCCCATATAACAACAATTATAGTAGAGAGATGCATCAAATGACCAATATCAGACCAAACAGGTAATTTCTTTTATAGCATAGGACAGAAGTGATATTTTGTCTTTCCTGTCCTATGCGATTTTTTGTGAATTCAGTATTTTTGTAAGAGAGTTAATGTAATTTGATGTATATATGCGGTCATTCATTTTTTTGCCGGTTGTTGTTCTGCTGTTTTTGGTTTCCTGTGTGGAACGGGCAGATTTGGATCCTCGGGAACAGGAGGTAGTGGTGTATTGTGTCTTGTTGAATGATTCTGTGCAGACGGTCAGTTTGAGGTATACATCCTATATTTCAGAGAATAAGTATCCGTATGTGGATGAAGCTGAGGTTTCTGTAAGCGGACGGGATTTGGAAAATGACGGGCCAACTGAGCATTATGTTTTCCATAAAAAAGGGGAAGGAGAGTGGGTGAGCGAGTTTTATCCGGTTCCCGGATACACATATAACCTTACTGTAAAGATCCCGAATCATAAAACCATAACAGCTTCAACCCAGTATCCAAAGGATGATATTCGCATGGCAGTATATACAGGTGGAAATGATGTTTTGCCGTTTTATAACTATTTTGCCAATGGGGTAGAGATACCCTCTTATTGGAAAGAGAATCTAGATCAGGAGGTTTTGGCCAAGCAAACTCTTAGATTCAAGTTTTTTCCCTATCATTTTTATACGAACACTATAAGTGTAGAAGACGGTAATGCCATTTGGATATATGGCGAGGATTATGATTGGGTAGAGGAGAAATACAATACGACAGAATACATCTATTCTGATTTGTATGGAGTGGAGGGATTCAATATATCCGGCGTTACAGGCAGTATGATAGAGGAGTTTGAGCAGGGTGAATATGAAATGGGAGTTCCGGATGTATTGAGTTATGGAGTGCCCATGTATTATGCCACAACCTCCACATATTATAATTTGAAGGATAAGGCATTTTATCACAGGTATTTGAGGATACCTTGTGATACCATATCATACAAGATGGACGGTCCTTCAAGTTATTCCATATTTGCATGCCAGGTAATAGCCAATTTCAGGCAGTATTACAATGGTATTGCCCATCCGAATGCCCGTATAGTTGCAGATTTGGTATCTGCTGAGTATGACAGGTACATGAAGGATATTTTGAGCTTTGAACTTGGATTGGATATGAAGGATACAGATGATTTGACACATTTATATGAGTATAGGGAGATTTACAGCAATGTTGAGAATGGGCTTGGTGTATTTGGAGCCTGCAAGAGAATGATATCTCGCTGGGCTACGCCTAGACGTGTAGTATATTATAAATCAGATGGGGGAAGTATTAGATATATGAACAGGTGGCATCCTGATTACAGGCCGGGAGGGGACTTTGATATTCAAGAGTTTGATTAATAAATAATGCGGATAACATGAAGAGTATTGTTGGAAAGTTGTGCCCGTTAATGCTGATTGTTCTGTTGGTGCAAAATGTAGTTTATTCTCAGGTTATGAAGCCAATGCAGGATTCTTTACATAGCATAACGGTATTTGGGGATACATTAAATAGCCGTCCTGCCGGTCTTGTGAGGATAGACATGGCCAGTACCAGACGAATGGTAACTGCAATGGGAGAGGGAGATGTCATAAAGTATATCCAGACTTTGCCAGGAGTCTCAATAGGAGTGGAGAGCTCATCCTCCTTTTATGTAAGGGGTGGCAATTTGGGTAATAATGTGGTAACGCTTGACGGTGTTCGCCTTTACGGTTACGGGCATCTTTTGGGGATCACTTCTGTTTTTCCCAATACCATAGTAAAGGATGTTACATTTAATGTAGGTGGCTTTGGGGCAGAGAGCTCCAATCTGTTGGCATCGCATATAGCAGTGCACACTAAGGATGGCAACTTTAAGGAGGCAGAAGGAGAGGCCAGTATAAGCAATTTTATGGTAGGCGCCTATGCTACAGCTCCAATAGTAAAGGATAAAGTTTCTATAGTAGCCGCAGCACGAGTTTCGCCATTGCAACTTGAGTATTCTTTGGGTAAGGACTTGCTGGCAAAGCGTACCGATTCGTTTAAAGATATAGAATCAGGCATTTATGACCTTTTTGGCAAAATAATCTGGAAAGCAGCAGACAGGCACAAATTGTACGGTGAGGTATTTTACAGTATGGACCGGTTTGGTTACGGGAACAGCAAGGGTAGTGCGTATGACAGGATGGAGTGGAGCAACTTTATAGGACATGTGCACTGGGACTGGCGTATGGATGATGCTAACAGTATGAATGCATCTGTTTCATATAACAGCTATGGAAGCAACCAGAATCAGGAGAAGACCTTGGAGGGTGTTTACAACCGACTTGGTGTAGCATCCCAAATAGGGGAGGCCGTAGCCAACTTGAATTACCGTCACAGATGGGGCAGTGGCTGGGAGCTTGAGCTTGGAGCCAGGGCCACGAAAGCGGCTTTTGCACCGGGCAGCAGCAAGATTTACGGAACAAATGGAGAGAGCAGCGTGGACAAGAGGAATGAGTCTTCCAGTCTGTTGGTTACCGTGTATGGAGAGTTGGAGTACAGGCGCAGTGATGCAGGACATGTAATGCTGGCAGTAAGGGGCAACGGCTTCTATGCTCAGAAGGACAAGATTGATGCTAACAGCGGTTATAGTGTCTATAATCCGGAGGTTAGTTTCAGCGGTAGCAGGCGGATAACCGATTGGATGGGCATAGAGGGGACCTTTGACTGGTTGAGTCAGTATTACCATACCTTGGAGGGAATTCCTTTGGGATGGTCGTTGGATATGATAGTGCCGTCATCCAAGGATCTCCATCCGGAACGGTCTGTCCAGATCTACGGAGGGTTGTATTTCCGCCACAAGCAGCACCGGTTCTCGGTAGGGGCATACTACAAGGAGCTGAAGGATATTATTTATTTCAGTGAGGCAACGGATTTCTTTGGGTCGCAGCTGAGCAGCTGGAAGAGCTTTATAGAGGTTGGCGAGGGAACCTCCAAGGGTGTGGAGCTTTTGTATGAGAAGAGTGGAGAAAAGTTAAACTATAAGATAGCGTATACGAATTCCCGGACAGACAGGTATTTTGCCGGAGTCAACGAGGGTAGACGATTCCTTGCCAAGTATGACAGGCCACATGTTTTGAATGTTCAGGGAGATTACCTGTTCTATAAGGAGGGGAATAAGGAAGTTGGATCCAATCTGTTGTTTACCTGGCAGAGCGGAAATATGGAGAGTGTTAAATCAGCTACCTATATAGGTCATATGCCGGGTTGGGACAAGGATATTATCCTGGATCATTACAGCGGGATAAACAATCTCAGGCTTAAGGATTATATAAGGTTGGATATAGGTTGTTATGCCAAGATAAAGAGGAATAAGGTAACACATAATGTAAAGGTGGGCATTTATAATGTGCTGAACCGCCACAATCACTTCAGTTTGTATTACGACAACGAAGATGCAGAGTGGGAACAGGTATATATTTTCCCTATTATACCAAGCTTGAGTTATAGTGTGGAGTTTTAAATTTTAGTACATTTGCGGCTGTTAATGGTATCCGGTATGAACTACAAGGCTAAAGGATATTTGTTGGCAGCCATTTCTTCTGCCACATACGGTATGAATCCGCTTTTCTCGCTCCCTCTTTATGCAGATGGGATGAGTGTAGATTCTGTGCTGTTTTTCAGATATATGTTTGCAGTTCCTATGGTAGCGCTAATGCTCAAGAGTAGGGGAAGGAGTTTTGCAGTGGAAAAGAGGGAGGTTTGGCCGTTGCTAATGGTGGGGGTGTTTTTTGTCCTCTCTTCCATTACTTTGTTCAGGAGCTACTTTTATATGGATTCCGGCATTGCCTCTACAATCCTGTTCGTGTATCCGGTGATGGTGGCCCTCATTATGACAATTTTTTTCAAAGAGAAGATTTCTTTACAGACGTGGACCTGCATTGCATTGGCTTTGAGTGGGGTAGGGCTCCTCTACAAGGCACCAAGCGGGGCAACTTTAAGCCTTGTGGGAATCCTTTTTGTGTTGGGTTCGGCCCTTGCATACACATTGTATATTGTGGCAATAAACAAAACAATCCTTAAGGATGTGTCGTCGGTGAAGGTTACTTTTTATGTAATTCTGCTGGGTTTCTTAATTTTTGGGGCAATGGTGTTCCTGGGGGATGGTTTGCAAACTCCAACCAAGTGGTATTTGTGGCTTGATATTCTTGCATTTGCCCTGCTTCCTACTGTAATATCAATGTATTGTGCTACAAAGGCAATAGTTTATATAGGTTCAACCTCCACTGCAATTCTTGGAGCACTGGAACCCCTTACAGCTGTATTTTTTGGAATTATGGTGTTTGGCGAAACACTTGGTATAAGGGATGTGGCCGGATTGTTGCTTATAATTGTTTCGGTAACTTTTGTTGTGGCAGGAAAGAATACCAAAAATTAGGTATTTCCCAGGTGATTTTATGTTGCTAATTTTGCAGCGTAAAGATAAAGATTTAAGCCATTTATTATTGTTTGTTAGAGCAGGCTGCCGGGGAAAGACAACCAAGGCAGTCTGCGCTGCATTACACAGTATGATTATGGAATACAGAGATTATAGGATTTTTACAGAAAGGGACAAGATGGAGTCCCTTATTACCACAAACTACAGGCTCTTGAATATGCTCAGCCGTTTTGGAATTCCGTTGGGTGTGGGCGACAAGAGCATAGAGGAGGTGTGCAAACTTAACGGTGTGGATTGCAGCACTTTTCTGGCTGTGGTAAATTTGTTCAATAATCCCGATGCCCCTCAGGATAATGTGGAGTTCTCTATGGAAGATCTTATCATTTACCTGCAAAAATCCCATACATATTATTTGGAATACAGGCTTCCGGCAATAAGGGTGGCACTGGAGAGAGCCATTGAGGGGGGTGGCAAGCAGATGCAGTATCTTATCCTCAATTATTTTGATGATTATGCTGCTGAGGTGGCCCGCCATATGAATCAGGAGAATGAGGAGGTTTTCCCATATATCGGGAAGCTGATAGAGAGCAGCCGTAGAGGTGTGGCTCTGCAGGGTGGAAAGAACCCGCACATTTTCAGTGAGCAGCACAACTCCATTGATGTAAGGTTGGGGGAACTTATTGATATTATTGTAAAATATTACCCAGGTGGGGCTACAAATGACCTTAACAGTGTGCTGTATGATATTTTTGTGTGCCAGCAGGATTTGGAGAACCATAACCTTATAGAGGATGTGCTGTTGGTGCCTAAGGTTAAGGAGCTGGAGGAATCATTAAGGGAAAATTCAGAAAAGAGGGCAGATGAGGAGTCTTTGAGTGAAAGGGAGATAGATGTGCTGGTACATATTGTGCGCGGCCTTACAAACAAGGAGATTGCGGCCAAAATGTTCCTCTCTGTACATACGGTAAATACCCACAGGAAAAATATTATGAACAAGCTTAAGATTCACAGTCCGGCCGGCCTTACAATTTATGCCATTGTAAACAAGCTTGTTTCTATAGAGGATTTGGATATCAAATAGAGAGCATCCAAACGGCAACAGCAAGCAATGCAAGTGTAATGAGAGGGGCAAACCAAACCCCTCTTATTCTGTTTTGGCCCGGGCGGGTATTGCATATTCCCATCTTTATGGCATCCCTGGTACATACTCTCAGGCACTCTCCGCACAGGTTGCAGTCTATGTCTGTAACCCTTTTCACTTTCTGAACATCAACCCCAAACGGACACGCCTTAATACATTCCCCACAGTTGTTGCAATTGGCAGGGTTCCTGTGCACGTGCAGCAGTGAGATGTTGAATTCTGCCTTGCGGGCAACAATCTCAAGAATATAGCCTCCCACTGAAAGTGCCGCAACCAATACCCATAGCGGTGTGTTCATCCCTGCCATCTGTAGCCCCCAATAACCCAGCAGCACAGCCATAAACATAACGGTAAGTCTGAAAATATTGCTGGCGGCATTTACCGGGCACAGATATTTGCAGAAAAACATATTCCCCACAATAATGATTGAGAGAATTACAATGGCCAATACCACATTAAGCAGGAATATGTGGTAATCTATGAACAGTACCGTAATAAGGATATATTTTATAGCGCGCAGAATTTTATCAGCAACAGACCACCTGGCAATACTTACATATTCCCTCCTCCTTTTGCCGGCAATCCACTCCTGAACCAGCCCCAGAGGGCACATATTGCTGCAGAAAAGTTTTCCAAAAAAGATATTGCCCACAGCCACCAGCAGCATAAAAAGCACCTTTATTGCCTCCGTATCCCTTAAGGCACCCCCATTATATGCAATAACAATTACCGCACATAAAGAGCAAAGCTGCAGCACATCTCTTAACCTGTCTAAAATAGAACTTTTCATACAAAAAGGGATTGTATACAAAATTACATAATTTTCTATATTTGCGCCATGAAATTTTTTGACAACCATACTCACAGCAATTTTTCTCCCGACAGCAACATCTCTGTTGCGCAGGCAGTGGCAACCGCCCTGCAAAAAGGGCTTATGGGAATAGCCATCACAGACCACTATGATATTGATGCCCCAATCAGAGAGCAGGAATTTTCATTTGATCCTGCATTACAGCAGGCAGAGATAGACAGAGTTGTATGGGAAATGGGAGGGAAGATGCAGGAGGGAGGATTTCAGGTAATGAAAGGAATTGAGGTTGGGTTGCAGAGCGGCAGTATGGAGAAGATAAAGAATTTTACTGCGCAGTACAGCTTTGATACGGTTATTGCCTCAGTCCATTTCCTGGATGGTGGAGATCCGTATATGGGTACATACTACGGCAATAAAGATTTTAAACAGGCATATGGGCACGCCCTTGAGGAGATATACAATACGGCAATCGCCTATAAAGATTTTGATATAATCGGGCATTATGATTATGTTGCCAGATACTCCCCATACGGCCCCGGATGCAGAGATATAACACTTGCACAGTTTGGAGATTATCTTGAGCCTCTGTTAAAGTTCCTTGCCCAGGAGGGGAAAACCTTTGAGCTCAACACCAAAACCTATATGAACCACAAAGGGTATGTTCCGGCGCTTGATACTGCAATCTTGCGCAGATTCCGCGAACTTGGCGGAGAGGCCCTCAGTTTTGGTTCAGATGCTCACAATGCAGATCGTATAGGAGATAAATTTGAGTATTATGCCCACGTGGCCAAAGAGTGCGGTTTCCGTTATCTGGCTTATTTCAAGAACCGCAAACCGCAATACTACAAGATAGAGTTATAAGAAAAGCCCCTTGAGGGGCTTTAATCTTATTTCTTTTTCTTCTTCAAATCCTCTTTAAGGTAATATTTTCCGTCTTTACCTTTCTTGTACTCCTGCCCTTTGCCAAGGTATTTCAGGTATTTTATATACTGCTGTTCACTAAGAATTGCCTTGAATGCATCCATTGTCTTCTGGATCCATTTCTCTCTTACAGTATTGTATGTGCCTATATCCTGACTTCCTCTTGCCCTAAGTGCTTCCATATCATCACTCAATCCAATAAAGTTATGGCGCAAGATAGAGTCTACATAAAAAAGCTGGGCACCATCAAGCATCAGCTGAGTCTCCAGTTTGTTGGCCTCATCAATTGCCATCTCTTCTGGTGATTTCTGTTCCGGTTGTTGGGCAGACAATTGTGTGCTGCAAAGCAATGCTGCCAATGCAAATATGCAGGTAAACAAGTATTTCATAAATTTTTATATATTTGTATTTACACCGCTAAGATAGTAAAAACACATAAAAAAACGTATATGAAACTAATTTTTAGAACATTGTTGGTAGCAGTTGCGCTTATGCTTTCAGTAAATGCATCAGAAGCTTGTACCAACTTGCTAATCACAAAAGGGGCCAGTAAAGATGGCTCGGTAATGGTAACTTATTCTGCAGATTCACACGTATTGTATGGTGAACTATATTTTACTCCGGCAGGCATATTCCCTAAAGGGAGCAAGCTGAAAGTGTTTGAGTGGGACGGCGGACATTTTATGGGTGAGATTGCCCAGCTTCCACGCACATACTCTACTATGGGTAATATGAACGAGCACCAGCTTATCATTACAGAAACAACTTTTGGCGGCCGCGGCGAGCTTGTAGATACAACCGGAATAATAGATTATGGTTCACTTATATACATTACCCTTCAGCGTGCAAAAACAGCAAGGGAGGCCATTAAGGTAATGACAGAGCTTGTTGCAGAGTATGGTTATGCATCGGGAGGAGAATCATTCTCAATTGCAGATAAAGATGAGGCGTGGATTATGGAGATGGTGGGAAAAGGAACCAGACTCAATGCAAAAGGTCAGAATGAGAATAAGGGTGCAGTATGGGTTGCAATCCGTATTCCCGACGGTTATGTCTCTGCTCACGCAAACCAGTCGCGCATAGATAAAATACCTTTTGCAGACACAGAGAACTGTATGTATGCAAAAGATGTGGTTTCATTTGCAAGAGAGGCCGGATTGTATGAGGGTACAGATGAGGATTTCAGCTTCTGCGACACATACGCTCCAGCAGATTTCAGCGCCTTGAGAGCTTGTGAGGCGCGTGTTTGGGCTGCTTTCAACATTTTGGGCGGCGGTATGATTGGAGAGAAACCTGCAATGGACTACTTTGATTTTGCAAGTGGCGCAAACCCTGCAAACAAAATGCCTTTGTACATTAAACCTGCACACAAAGTAACTGTAAAAGAGGTGGCAGATGTAATGAGAGACCACTTTGAGAATACACCGCTTGATATGAGAAAAGATATTGGTGCCGGTGGTTTTGAGCTTCCTTACCGTTGGAGGCCATCTACATTCCAGGTAGACAGCTTGCGCTACACAAATGAGCGTGCAATTGCTACCCAGCAGACAGGTTTCTGGATGCTTGGCCAGGCACGCAGCTGGTTGCCTGATGAGATTGGCGGTATCCTTTGGTTTGGTGTAGATGATGCTGCAACCTCTTGCCTTACCCCTATATATTCAAGCGGTTTAAGAGCCCCCAAATGTTTTGAGGTTGGAAACGGACACCTTACAGAGTACTCTCCAACCGCAGCATTCTGGCTATTCAACAGAGTTGCGCAGTTTGCATATTTGAGATACAACCTTATTGCCCCAGAGATTCAGAAAGCAGCTGATGAGCACGAGCTTGGTGCAATGCAGATTATCCCAACCGTAGACGCAGAGGCCTTGAGACTATACAAGAGCAAACCGGGTGAAGTGAAAGAGTACCTTACAATATGGAGCGAGAAATTTGCAGACCGTATGTTCAAGAAATGGAAAGAACTTGATGAGTACCTTCTTGTAAAATTCATAGACGGTAACATTAAAGCCCAGAACACAGACGGCTCATTCAAAGACAACGGTGCCGGCAGGAACATTCCTGCCAAACCATTGCAGCCTGGCTACAGCGAGCACTGGAAACGCAAAGTGGCTGAGGATGCCGGAGAGAGACTCCGTGTAATCCAACCAGAGGAGAAATAATTGCCTTTTAACTGTACATAAATGGATATCCTAAAAAAACTGCTATCAGTCGTTGTAGCCTTGGCAATAATTGGGTGTAGACCTAATTTAAACAGAGATTTTGATAGAGTAGAGCTTCTTATGAATGACTCTCCTAAGGCTGCTTTGGCAGTTTTGGATTCTATAAAACAACTTAGTATTAAGGGTAAGGCGGCAAATGGCCGCTTTGCTCTTTTATACTCAATGGCATTGGACAAGAACTACGTAGATGTAACAGATGATTCCTTGATATCCGTTGCGGAAGCTTGGTATACAAGAAAAGGAAACGTAAGGGAGAAGTATCTCTCCCATTATTACAAAGGAGTTGTAAACTCAAATGCAAAAAAATATCCTCAAGCAATAACGGCATTTTTTCAGGCTCAGAAACTGGAAAATGAGATAGAGGATAATTATCTGCTGGGGCAGCTATACAATCAGATGGGATATATATACAAACTCCATTATGATTACAATAAATGCTTGGAGGCCTTTCAGAAGGCGTACGATTTATATGAATTGGCTGGAAAAATTAATCATAAAAATTATATGCTCCTAAATATAGCTACAGCATATTGGAATCTTGTTGAAAACACTAATGATACTGTGCGCAACAAAAGTGAATATTACTTTACAAAGGCATTGGAAGAGGGCGAAAAGACAAAATACAATACACTTGTAAAATTGGCTTCCAAGAGATTGTTTACACTGTATATGCAATTTGGAAATTACGATGAGGCCCAACAGATATTGGAAAAGTATAATATAGAGCTGGATAAAAAAGATATTGGGTTGATGGGAGCAATGGCAAAATATCATTATTCCAATAATAATATAATATTAGCAGAGAATATACTTAACCTGGCAAGAAAATCCGGTAATGGCAATAATGATAGTGCCATGCTATACCAGTGGGAGTACGCAATCTATAAATCAGTCGGAGACTTTGAAACAGCATTACAATCATTGGAACATTGTGTTGAGGTTCAGAATAAATCTGTAAGATTGAATTTGGAGCAACCGATATTGGAGATTCAAAAACAGCTTTTGAAAAAAGAGGCTGAATACAATGAATATAAATTTGAAACCAACAGAAAGCTAATTTGTTTGAGTGGGATATTGGTTTTGGCTTTAATATGTGCTACATCTTTTAAATTAAAGCTGTGGGCAAACAGAAAGAATCAGAAGATAGCTAATTATATGGATTTAATGATGGATTTGCAATACAACTTGCAGTATTTGAGGGAGATATTGCTGGAAAAGGATTCCCAATTAAGCAATGTTTATACTGATGCCTGGGAAATAGTAAATGACAGGCTGAATCTCATCAATAACTTGTCTACAAAACTTTATGAAAAAAAAGGCTCGCCAAAAGCAAAAGAGATTTTCATTAAGGAGGTGGAGAATATCATTGATAATTTCAGAACAAATGAGTATGACCTCAAATGGATGGAGCAGATTATAAATGGTTCCAACAACAATATGTTGGAAACTATATATGGCAATTACCCATTTTTGACACAAGAAGAGAAAAGGCTGCTATGCTACATCTATGCTGGTTTCTCACCTAAAGCAATAAGCATATTCCTGAATATCCCTATTGAAACTGTTTACAATAGGAAATCACGTCTGCTGGCAAAGACAGGCCTTTCAAAAGCAAAAAAACAGACAGAAAAGAGCTCTTAATGGGCATTCATAGAAATTGGTAGTAAATCAGGCTTGTAAATACCTATAGTGCAGATATATACGCAATTGTATCATAGATTTTATTTTAGGTAAATTCTATTGACTTTACGACCTTTGTTTAAGTTAAATTGAATATTAACCTAAAAGTTAAAAGCTATGAAAAGGATTTTTATTTTACTTTTTGTTATTTTATTGCCATCATTTTATGGAGAGTTGAATGCCACTTCGGTATCTGTAAAAGATGGTGATGTTATATCTATTCCACTAAAAGAGGGAGATAATGATGAGGATAGTAAAAATAATCCAAGAAGCATTTTTACTCCTTCTATTTGTTGTTATTATTCTATTGGAACATTCCAATTTATCTTTCACGAAACATTCGAGGATGTCTATATTAGAGTGGAAAACATTTCAACTGGTGAGCAATGGACAAAATATATGGTCTTATCTGCACTTTCTGTAGGGATAACTACTTCTGCAACAAATGGTAATTATCTCATTTCAATTTATGCGGATTCTTGGTATTATTATGGCTATTTCCAAAAATAACGACTTGATATGGTAATATTGTATCATTGTCTATTAATCCAATCACAAGTGTATAGGGGAGAAGGGATGTTTGATATTTATCAACAAATAGTGAATACTCCTTCCCTTCAAGGTAAATAATATTTTATAATTTGAATTGTTATGAAGAGGTACAAACGACAGTTACTAAAAAACTTACTAGGTTTATTTTTACTCGTGTTATTAACTTTTTCTTGCTCAGAGAATGTCTTTGATGGAGTAACCCCAAAGAACGATTTTAATCAATTGTCGGCAAAACTATTTTTTGAAAACAATATATCTGACATAAAAATTCCTAATTTATTCACATCTAGAACAGGAACACGTGTGGAAGACTTTCATTCTAATGATTATAGGGTAAATTGGGATACATTTATTTATTCAGAAAACAAAAGTCATTATATCTATGAATTTGATTTGAATACTGTTGGATATAATCTATTTCCAGCGTTATTCACAAATGAAAATGGTAGTATTTCTTATGTAGAGCAGGATACTAAGGTAAAGAGTTCGTTAGTAATAATGAAATCCAAAACTACAGATAGTTTCAAGATTTTTGTAAATACATTGATAGGTTATATGATAAACAATAAGGAATTATGTGCATTCAACGAAGATAAATCTGATTTCAGAGGGTTTCAGATATTCACAGATTGTGAAGGGAATTATCTGCCATCAGGGTATTTATATCAAGATAAGATAAATAAATTAGATATTAAAAGCTATGATGAGTCAGAGTACTCGCAATTGCCTTCAATTTTTTTTATAGTTACTAGAAAAGTTAGTTTGAAAGCACATGAAGAACAGGATGGAGATGCTAAAGGACAATGTTATCTATGCGGATTCAATAATGGACCAGCGGCGACTACTTGTTTTATGTGTGGAGCATATTTGTCATCTGGAGATGCGGGAAATCCAATAGGAGGAGGGTTATGTCAGACATGTGGAAAGAGAACCTGTATATGTGATGTGTGTTTAAGATGTAAAAATGACCCTTGTATATGTCCTGACCCCAATGAGCGGTGTATATATTGTCTCAGCGAGGAATGTGCGGGTGAATGCAGACTATAGATAAATTTGTACATTTAAATCCTAATAGACCATTTATCCAATGAAATTTAAGATTTTCTATATACTGTTGTTTTTAATGTTGTTTTCCCATGCAACAGGAGTGTCAAAAGATGCCTCTTGTGCAGTTGTTTTGAGCAATGGGGCCAAGTATTCTATGGAGGTATCTTTGGATGATGTTCTGGTGAGGAAGTCATATCACAGAAAAATAAAGATTCTTACAGAGGAAGGATTGAAATATGCTGCTGTAATTATTCCCTATTACAGGTTTGTTGAATATACAGAAAGAGTTGGAGGAATTAATGTAACTGTTCAGAGCGGAGAACCTGATTCACATGATAATCCTGTTGTCAGGCGTATGGATAAAGAGAGTATTGAGGATGTTAGGGTAGATTTCAATTACAGGCAAAAGAGGTTTATAGTGCCTGATGTAAAACCTGGGGATATTATTGATGTCAGGTATGATGTTATAGGAATGTTTCCTGAGTATGCGGTACGCAAATATGATGACCCGGAAGGGGAAAATTTCTTTATGGCTTTTGGGTTTATGACCAAATATGGATTGGGGGAGGATATTGTATTTCCAAAATGGAATTTTCAGGAAGATATACCTGTGGTGGAGAGTAGACTGGAGGTTTCGTACTTCAATGATTACCGTTTTGGTTATGTAATTTCCGGAGGGCAGAATGTTACTTGTACAGAACAAGATGGGGGTTTATATAAGATAATGCAGAGGTCAATCACAGCCAGGAAAACATTTTCAATAAGTACCGGTACATTTACCAGTATGATGGGCGGTGGAGCAGGGATGGGTTCATCGTTTATAGATAAATCTCTTAAAAAATTGAAGTTTGAAGCATTTGATATGCCAGCATTTGTAGAGGGGGAAAATTATGTAATCAATCCGCAGAAGAATATGTCGGCGGTAGATTTTGATTTTAAGGGGAGGAGGATTGATGCCAATCCAAGAGCCGAAGTGCAGGCAAGAATTGGTGATTATTCATATGCAGACAGCTGGACAGATGTGAGCAATACTCTCTTTAACAGCAGATATTTTGGGCGCAAAATATTTTTCTCACAGGATTTTTATAAAGATTATGCAGATTCTGTATCAAACCTTTCCATATCGGATTATGAGAAAGTTCAGATGATTTGTACTCATATACGAAATGATATTGAATGCAGTTCTAAAGACGGAGGTATGTTTATATCCAGTTTGAGGGATTCTTATAATAACAAGGCTGGCAGTAATGTGGATATTTGTGCCATAACTTATAAAACTCTGGAAAAGGCAGGTTTCAGTCCTAAAATGGTAATGCTTAAGAGTAGGGATAAGGGGTATTTGTACAATGGGGGAATTTCAGTTGGAGCCCTTAATAATGCAATTTTGTATATTGGTTTTAAGGATGGACGCAAAATATTGTTTGATCCTACCGGCAATCCTGTTGATACACGTATGATAAATCCTATATATCTTGTAAAAGAGGGCATTGTCTACAACAATGGCGAGGAGCGTATAAATCTTATGAATGCCATTGAGAACAAGGAGTACCACAATGCGGCCCTATTTGTTGAGGCAAACGGTATGGTGAGTGGCAACAGCAGGAGCATTTTTATCAACCACAGTGCATACGAGATGGAGGGTGTGGCACCAAATATTAATGCAGAGGAGGGTGAGGTGAAATATGGCACATTGGACAGTCTAAACAGCCAATATACCAGAGAATTCAATTTTACCCGCACCTCAGCCATAAAGGTAGATGACAAAATCTTTATAAATCCTTTTGCGGAGAAATATTTCAATGCGGAAGAGTTTGCGGGGGAGCGTACTTATCCCGTAGAGTTCCGTAACCCTAAAACCATAGAGTACACCGCCACCATTTATCTTCCCGAAGATTATGAGGTATATGATCTTCCGCAGAAAATATCATTAGTGCAACCCAATTGTGGCGCCAAGGCTACTATACTGTGCAAGGAGCACAAAAATATGGTGCAGGTGGGACTTGCCATAGAAATGAAGTATGCTACAATCCCATTGGAGCAATACAAAGATTTCCAACAATGGTGGATGCAGATGTGCTCTCTGTTTGATGAGATGATAGTTCTCCGCAAGAAAGGGGGAAAATCGTTTACAGATACTGAGAAAATGACAGCGGCTGGCCCAATTCCTTGGCCAGCCGTTTTGAATATCAAATATTTATATTACCTTTGCGCCCGCTTTGGGCAATAGTGGAAGGATTTGACTGCTTGCAACCACATTAAAAAATGCTAAAACGATTCCAATCATTTCAGCAAAAGTCAAAATCTTACACTAAATTTTGTTAATCGGTACATATTTTGCGGCAGGGTTGTGCCGGGAATATGCTGTTGGGAGTATTAATTTAATTTAGTTTTTAGAGTTATGTCTTATTTGTTTACTTCAGAGTCTGTTTCAGAGGGGCATCCCGATAAAGTTGCAGACCAGATTTCAGATGCTATTCTTGATGAGTTCCTTCGCCAGGACAGCGAGAGCAAAGTTGCTTGCGAGACTTTTGTAAGTACAGGTCTTGTAGTTGTTGGTGGTGAGGTTAGAAGTGAGGATGCTTACGTAGATATCCAGCAGGTGGCACGTAGAGTGATCAACAAAATTGGTTATACCAAGGCTGAGTATATGTTTGACGGCAATTCCTGCGGTATCCTTTCTGCATTGCACGAGCAGTCTCCAGACATTAACCGTGGTGTTGTAGTGGAGGAGAAAGATGAGCAGGGTGCAGGTGACCAGGGTATGATGTTCGGTTATGCTTGTACTGATACAGAGGAGTATATGCCTCTTGCAATCTATCTTTCTCATCTTGCTCTTACAGAGCTTGCAGACATCAGAAAGAATACCTCTTTGATGCCTTATTTGAGACCGGATGCAAAATCTCAGTTTACAATTGAGTATGCAGATGATGATACTCCTGTACGTATCCATACAATTGTAATCTCTACTCAGCACGATGAGTTTGATGAGGATGCAGCTATGCAGCAGCGCATTAAGAGTGATGTCAAGAACATCCTTATCCCAAGAATGGTTGAGAAACTTCCTGCAGAGACAGCAGCTTTGTTTAAAGATGATTACATTTTGCACGTAAACCCAACAGGCAAATTTGTGATTGGTGGTCCTCACGGTGATACAGGTCTTACCGGACGTAAGATTATTGTAGATACTTATGGCGGTAGAGGAGCACACGGTGGTGGAGCTTTCTCCGGTAAAGATTCAAGCAAGGTAGACCGTTCTGCAGCATACGCAGCCCGTTATATTGCAAAGAACCTTGTTGCAGCAGGTGTTTCAAAAGAGATTCTTGTGCAGTTGGCATATGCAATTGGTGTGGCAAAACCTGTAAGTATTTTTGTAAATACCCGCGGTACTTGCCTTCTTAATGGAGTAACCGACGGAGAGATTGCACGCAAGATAGGCGAAATGTTTGACCTGCGTCCTGCAAAAATCATTGAGAAATTCCAGCTTACAAACCCTATTTTTGAGGAGACCGCTGCTTACGGCCATTTTGGAAGAAAACCTTATACTAAAGAAGTTGATGTAAGGGTGAACGGCCAGTGGGTTAAGAAAGAGGTTCAGTTCTTCGGATGGGAGCAGCTTGATGCTGTAGAGAAAGTGAAAGAGGTATTCGGGCTGTAGTTAACCAACCGGCAACCTGAACAGAATTGTGAGAGAGATGAGGTGGGTGAGATTGTTGTCAGATTTGCTATTCCCAAGAATATGTGCTGTTTGTGGTGTTCCGTTGAACTGCCACGAACAGCATTTTTGTTTGGAGTGCTTTGCAGATATGCCCCTAACCTATTTTTGGAATATGGAAGAAACCCCGGCAGAAAGGGTATTTTGGGGCAGGTGCCGCATTGAGCGGGTCTACTCTCTTTTCTATTACACAAACAACTGGCGCAAACCGGTCCACTTGCTCAAATACAAAGGGAATACCCCTTTGGGAATTCATTTGGGTAAAATGCTGGGAAAGAAGATATTGGCAACTCCAGGGACCATGCCATTTGATTATATTGTCCCTGTTCCACTACATTGGTGGAAAAAGCACAAAAGAGGATACAACCAATGTGAAATAATAGCCAAAGGGGTAAACCAGGCATTTCTTCTTCCAGCGAAAATATTGCCAAATCTCCTCCGCAGAAAATCCTTTACGGCAACCCAAACCGCAAAAGACCGCATCCACCGCTGGCACAACGTAAGCGGCGCTTTTGAACTTAATCCCCGTTGTAAAAAAAGGCCCCCTGCCGGGAGCCATATACTACTATTGGATGATGTCCTTACCACCGGAGCCACACTGGAGGCCTGTGCCTCAATGTTGGTGGAGCAGCTGGGGTGCAGGGTTAGTATTGCCACGTTGGCGTATGTGGAGTGAATTATTATAGCACTTCCAGAATGGTAAGTCCGGAATTGGTCCCAACTACATAGCGGAACATTTCCGTAGAATTGGCCTTGCAGAATTCATCCAAATGCAGGGGAGCCCGTTTTTGAAATTGAAGGCAGGAGAAGGTATCACCGGGCTGCATGGTAGAATTATGGGTCTCCTCGGCAATGAACCTGTTCGATCCCAGGTATCTGATTATGCAAATTCTGTCGGGAAGCCAACCAAGCTTTATGTGTGCCCCCACAGGAAGATCTTTTGTGTTTACGGTATTGGCTTCAAACAGTTGCGATTCGGCAGATTCTGCACAAAGAGATTTGCAGAATTCATCCCAGCTGTGGTATCCTATAAATCTTGAAAGGACATTAAGGGTGCGTAAAGAAACAGAGGAGTAGTGCCGTGTTGAGTATTCCCACAGCCGTTCAAGGGTGCTCTCGGAAATATGTTCCCTCAGGGTAAATGAAATTCCGGCAGAAAGACGCAGAAAATCCCCATGTGTAGACAAAGGAAAATCTATGCACTTCTCAACCTTTTCTTTAAGCCTTGCTATTTCCGGTATATCACTCCTTATATTCATAGTGCGACAAAAATAATGATTAAATTTGGGCTTGCAACATATTGGAATATCAAGACATAAAAAGACAAATTGATGAGCCGGAATTCAGAATTGAAACCTATGGGAACTGCCATTATATATGATGGAGGGTATTCAGATCCCGTATTGTTGAAAGAAAATGCTGTCTGCAAATTATACAGAGTAAGTAAAGCGGGCAAATATTTTGTGATAAAAACAGCAGCAGGCAATTCCGGAAGAAACATTTCCCTCATAAGAAGGGAGTATGAAATTGGGGCAAATCTCAGTCATCCACACATAGCAACCATTTTCACTTACGAAACAAACACACCTGTAGGTGAAGGTATAGTAATGGAATATGTTGATGGGACCACCCTCAATGACTATCTTGCCACCAACCCTTCCTTTCAAACCCGCAAAAGGATTGTTGCCCAACTTTTGGATGCAGTGAGATATCTGCACATAAAGGGAGTGGTGCACAATGACCTCAAACCAGAAAACATACTCATCAGCAATAAAGGAGAGAATGTTAAGCTTATTGATTTTGGATTAAGCGATACAGATGCATTTTATTTGAGCAAAACCCTTGGATGCACACCTGCCTATGCATCACCAGAACTGCTGGCCCAATCAGACATAGATATTCGTAGCGACATTTATTCCCTGGGGCTCCTTATAAAGGATATATGCGGCAAAAGATACAAGCATATTGCAGAAAAATGCAGCAAAGAAAACAGAAACCATAGATATGACAATATTGAATCCATTCAAAAAAGAATATCCCTATTCAAGTATCTCAACATTGCAGTAGCCCTAACCATAATGGCAATCTGCATCTTTATCCCGACAATTATTGGCAATATCAAAACACAGAGGGAGAATGAACTTTTATATGGATGGATAGAAACAAGACTGGACTCCCTCTATACATCATTGGAAAACAAACTGGATACCATCCCATACAGGGATGCAGCATTCCAACAGCTGAACAATACTCTAGAGCAATTGCCTTCTGTATGGCAACCGCTACTGAATGCAACAGAGGATAAAGATGTGGCAAATTCATTGATGCTTCACTATACTGCTCTGCAGAACAAGCACTATGAAAGGCTTGTTAAACTGATAGAGGCAAAACCGCTGCCCCCCTTATAACTGAAAGACAAAAGAAGACAAACACAAGAGGTTTGTTAATTTCATAAATTTGCATTGGAAGTTTTGTATTCCGGCAAGCAATGGCCTACAACAGAGGGAAAGTGTTGTTTTAAGCAAAATAATTGCTTAAATTTGTAGGACATACAAACTAACACGGAAAGTGTTTGCTTAATTCTCGTCAGTGAACCTGAGAAATTCTACTTGGTATGAGAATGAGCATACATCCTCACCTGTATCTATTCCCCAAAGGGGTTCTGATATCGGCGTGGGCTGTTGCTTATTTTAATACCACGGCAATCTCAGGGCCTACTGACTAAAATAAGTGATTGTCTCACGCTTTCTTCGTTTATTATAGTAACAATCCCTGAGACAGGATATACATCAGGCTATGGGACCTAAAAAACTCAATAAGGAGATTGTACTTAATCTTGAGCAATAGAAACAATAGATGGAGAACCAAAAGTTAAGTTAAATATACTTTTGGATATATCTAAACTAAAAGAGAGAGTGTTTAGTTCTATTCGCTCTGGTGTGCCTAGAAAATTCAATCGACAGAATAGGTCGAAGTGCTTCACATTTGTTCGTATCCCCATACTAGTTTGTGGGCTATCGCTTATTTTCTATCAAATGTTATTTCAGGGACAACCAACAAGGATGAACTAATTGGCCCACACTCCTTTTTACCGAAAACCAATCCTTGAGAGCCAACAAGGGTGTATAATTAAAGTTATGAAGTTATTACTACTAACAGCAGTGTTCCTATTTGGAACGATTGGAGAGTCTTTTGCACAACGCCAAAAGATTACGGAGTCCTATTTAATGCGGACGGATATTAATAATGTCGTATTTGAGGGTAACAAGACCTATTACTACATCGTAGGAGAAGATGGCGGGCAGTTAAAGGATGGCCAATATACAATTAGTTGTCCGCAAGCAAGTTATAGTATTAGTGTTTTCCCTTACACTTATAAACTTGTCGGCTCTTATAATATGACGGCCAACCACTCCAAAGGAAAACTCAATGGAGCAATAAGTTCAAACTTCAAGATGACTGTAACCAGTTCCAATGGTCAATCAGACAATGAATACCAAACCATTACTGGTAATTTTACCAATGGTGTACCGAATGGAACATTTATAGTAAATGCAAAGAGAACCTTAATCACAAAGTTAAATGCGACTTATAAAAATGGAATTTTGGTAGGAGCCTTTTCCTGCGATGTTTTAGGGTGGGATAATCTGCCTCACAAATATAGCGGGACGCTTACTCAAAGTGGCAAATTGAATGGTACTTGGACTTATCTAGGTGGTACTATGCTCTTCCAAAATGGCGTATTGATTAGCGACAATGACACAGATAAAGGTAAGTCTACACCACCGGCCATTTCGGCTTTGGCCAAACAATATGCAGCCGGCTCCATCACCAAAGATGCCTTGGCGGAGAAAGGATACACCGTGTTAAAAAGTAAGATTGAATTGGGTAAGTATGCCAGCACTTGCATTTTGAGAGATTCTGGCGTAGATTTTGAAGATTTAGGTGGCTGTAATTTTGAACAAGAGGCCGTTGAGTACGAATATTTGAAACAGGTATGTTATCTAAATAAAGAAGGCGTTGAGCAGTTAATCGCAGATTTAGAAAACGAAGGTGAGTGTGGCTTTGCTTATGACAGCTATCGTGGATTCAAATGTATACAAAAAGATGGCGACAGCAAACCATATGTTAAAATACATCAGCAATACAAGAACTATGTTTCGGGCTTTTTTGATGATTTTTATGTAAACGCTTATATCAAAGATGAGGATATGACATATATATCTGATAGAATTGCCGAGATTGCCAAGCCTCTAAAAGAGTATGCAGAGTTGATTCAATACTCTGGAAACAGTAATACTGAATCTGGTATAAACCTCTATAAATTAAAAAAACTATTAGATATTTTCAAGCAGAAGGGCGAACAAATTACAAAAGATGTATACCAGGTAGATATAAATTACTCTAAAAAATTTATTCTTGCGGAATCTGTCAAAGAGGTAGAAGATTCTATTACAAAGTTAACAACAAAGGTTCAACAGGAAATACAAGCAAGAATTAAAGCCCAAGAGGTAGAAGATTCTATTAGAACAACAAAGGTTCAACAGAAAATACAAGCAAGAATTAAAGCCCAACTGGAGCATGCACTTAATTTCATTCAGTCGCAAGGCAAGGCTTTCTCAATAGTATATGATACGGATTTTGAGAAATATTTGTGGTACGACAAGAACTCGGAGTACTGGACGTTAGATGCAGAAAAAGTATTAAAGCCTTTCTGTCCGATGGTTGCCTATGAAATTATAGATGCAAATGGGGAAACTATCACCTGCAAATGGAGTGTACAAGGGAAAAAGAAAGTAATTTCCACTTATGAACTGACACTAAAACACAAAAATGGGAAATTGGTGATTGATGCTGAGAGTTTTAACGTCAATTTAGTTAAAAAAAACTGAATAGATTATGAATATTGCAGATTTAAGCATAGCGATCAACAATCTTTCAACCCAAAGAACCGCCTTCTGGTCAGAGGCAGACTTTCAATTTTCGCTTGCTTGGGCGTTGCAACGCCTATTGCCCCAATCGAAAATTTACCTCGAAAGACGAGCGTTAATTGGTGGCAAAGCGTGTTATATCGATATTTGGGTTGAGGATAATGGTTATATTTATCCTATTGAGTTAAAGTATAAGACTAAGAGGGATAAGATCGGTGTTGTGGAACTGAAAAACCAGTCAGCTGTAGATTTTGGTTGCTACGACTATCTGTACGATGTGCACCGCCTTGAGCAGTTGAAACAGCAGAAGATGTATAATCTCGACAAGGGTTGGGCGGTAATGCTTACCAACGAGCCTTTGTACTACAATAACACTAATCGACCTTCGGCTTACGACAACTTCAAAATCTATCAGGGCGCTGTGCGTGGAGGATTTCTCTCGTGGGGAATGACCAGTAAGGGTATACCCTTTAATTACGGCAAACGCTATAATTTTTCGATTGTCGGCACCTACACAATGAATTGGGGAACCTATAACAATCAAGGTCTCCGATACCTGATTTCAGAGATTGCTTGATACGGAATCTTAAGTCTTGTAAGAGTCTGCCTTTCTCTTGATTAGGCAGACTCTTCTATTTGTTGTCATGCTTTAATACTGTCAATCTGGAATTCCATTTGCGAGTATATAGTGGGCTTAACGTGGCTTGTGCAGCCTTTTCCCCTGCAGAAGCCACACAAATGTCCCCGAGAGCTCTATCTGCGGGAGCTGACGTGGCTTCTGAATGTCATAAGCTGGGTTTGTGTGTGATTGTGGTCAAGAGGGGGGCACAAGCATTGATGGGAAGAGTCAGCAAGATGCTTTGATAACGTATAGGGCCGATATATGTATTTGGGTAGGTTTTGTATGTAATGGGTATGATACTAATCTTTGTCTGATTAATGTTGTGTAGTTGATATGTGGCTGAAGTGTTTGGGAGATCTCATCTTTCCGAGAAGATGCGAGGTGTGCGGGAGATTACTCCCTGTGGATGTGGAGTATTTGTGTGATGATTGTCTGGAGGATATGCCTCTGACATATTATTGGGACTGGCCGGAGAATCCGGCTGAGAAAAAATTATGGGTAAGGACCTATCTTCATAAGTTGATTCCACTCTTTTTCTACACAAGGGAGAGCAGGTATATAACCCTTATTCATAAGATAAAGTACCAGGGAAAGATCGGACTTGGTCTCTATATGGGAAGTCTTCTTGGGGAAAAAATCAAGAGGTCACTTCCCGATATTGACTACATTGTCCCAGTCCCACTTCATCCCTTGCGAAAATGGCGCAGAGGATATAACCAGGCCGAAGTTATAGCCAGGGGTGTGGCGGAGGCTATGTTTGGCCCATCTGACGCTTCAGACAGGGTGCTTAGAGATGTTCTTAAGCGAGTAAGATACACCCGTACCCAGACCATAAGGAAAATGGATGACAAATGGTTCAATGTGGCCAATGCTTTCCGACCCCACAACACAAAAGATCTTTCCGGCAAGCACATCCTGATCATAGATGATGTTCTTACCACCGGCAGTACAGCAGAGTCGGCTTTTACTGCGATAACCAAGGTATACAATGATTGCAAGATCAGTGTTGCCACGCTGGGGTATGTGGAAATTTGACAGAAATTTTGCTATCTGTCAAAAAATGCATAATTTTGACAGAAAGAGTTAAAAACCTGTCAAAATTATGGTGCCATACGATAGAAACGTTCCACATAACAATTTGCCGCCTTTGCCTCCGGCGTTGGAGTGCTATAATACTCCTGAGCTGATGCGCAAGCTTACAGATGCCAGCAGGAAGTTGGCAGAGCTCAAAGGTCTGGCATCAATGCTTCCAAATCAGTCAATCTTTGTAAATACAATATCGCTGCGTGAGGCAAAAGCCAGTAGTGCTATTGAAAATATTTTTACTACAGATGATGACCTGTATCGTGCACTGACTTTTCAGGATGAGGAATATGTGCAGGGGCCGGCGAAGGAGATTCTACACTATCGGGAAGCACTTTGGGAAGGTTTTAACAATCTGGTTGTAACAGGCAATATAACCCAGCAGTCTTTAATTGACATTTATAGAAAAGTTAATCAGACGCATGACGGAATTCGTCCGTATCAGGCTGAAATAGTCATAAAGAAAAGGGGCTGGGGGTCACTTATAGGGGAAACTGTATATACTCCGCCAAGAGGAAAGGGTGTAGTTGAAAAAATGCTGGCAGATTTAGTAGAATTCTTGAATGATGATATAAAATTCCCAATTGATCCGCTGCTTAAGATGATTATGGCACACTATCAGTTTGAGGCAATCCACCCTTTCCGTGATGGAAATGGTAGAACTGGAAGAATTTTATGTATTCTTTACCTTATTCAAAAGAGGTTGTTGGATATGCCTATTCTGTATATAAGTTCATACATTCTTCAGAACAAAGACAGTTATTATTTTAATTTGGGTAATGTTACAGGCCTGCATAACTGGAATTCGTGGATACTTTTTATGCTGGATGCGGTTATTCAGACATCGGAATATACTATTTATAAGATAAACAGGATGCGATCGCTTATATCCAAGACTGAAGGTATAATTCCAAAATCATTGCTTGCAAAGATGGATGTGTCAAAGCTGTTTGAACAACCATATATACGGCCAAAGAATCTTTTGTCTGAAAAAATAAAGAGTATTAACACAGCCAAGAAATATCTTGCAGAATTGGAGGGGTTAGGGTTGTTGTCCAAGGAGAAGATAGGTAAAGAATTTGTCTGGTTCAATACAGAACTCATGGATATTCTTTCAACGGAATAATATCCATTTATATCTACTTATATCACTCTAATATTGTGTTCTTACTACCGGTGCTACCCTGGAGGCCTGCGCGGCAATTCTTGTGGAGGAATTGGGGTGCAGGGTTAGCATTGCTACGTTGGCGTATGTGGAGTGATCTGCTTAGATAAATATATTTCTTCAACTTATTATTATTGCAATTGTTGATACATTGTAATATATTTGCAATACAAATTATTATAATTATGGGGCAGTCAACTATATCAATAAGAGTAGATGAAAAGCTTAAGAAGAGCTTTGATGAACTATGTAATGAAATTGGCTTGAGCAATTCAGCAGCTGTGACAATTTTTATGAAGGCCGCAGTTCGGGAGCAGCGTATTCCGTTTGAGTTGCGCACAGAATCAGAAGAGGAAATCCGGGCAAAAGGACTTGCCGCATTCCACAAACTTAGAGCAATTGCACAAGAAAATGGCATTGCAGGAATGAGTCTTGAAGAGATTAATGAGGAGATAAGATTGACCAGAAGGGGAGAGTAATATAAAGCACTTCCAAAAAGCCGTTTGTGGTTACACCTGCAGAGATGCTTCAGATTATCCAAGAGATGGATTCGCCTAAGCACGGTTTGTTTTCTGAGCCTACTGTGTACTATGGCAAGAAGTAGGGCGCTACTTTATTTGTCTATCAACTTTAACAATATTCAATGAGGTTTAATGATTATGGCACCAATCCAAAAAATAGTCATAAGCATCCTTTTCCCCCTTTGTGGAACTGGATTTGCGAAAACCGCTTGACACCCCTCTACTCCTATAATCCTTTATTCTTTCTTCAACCTGGGTGTACTTGCCGGCATGCAGATCCATAGTCAATGTATATATGGGACATATTCGGCCATATTCCCCGCCATTTTCCGGACAGAAATTATCGGGATTGGGATGTTTTGCAAGAAAAGTCTGTATATCTTTATCTATTCTCTGAAACACGTCGTTAAGGGTACTCTCAATCTCCTCCGGTGAATAGTCAAGAGCATGATTCCTGTCAAGAACACTATATTTTGCAATCAACGGAGCGCTAACTGCGAAAACCCCCAACCCACGCAGACTTTTT
>JAZRIV010000025.1:0-6737 GCA_045645465.1 Candidatus Egerieisoma sp. | reverse complement strand
GCCCTCAAGCGTTGCTTGAGAACTTTTTTCTGTTGTTGCGGTGAGAGGGGGATTCGAACCCCCGGTACGGTTACCCGTACGTCAGTTTAGCAAACTGGTGGTTTCAGCCACTCACCCATCTCACCTTTCCGCCCAATGGGTACGCTGTTTGCACAAACGTTTTGGGACTGCAAAGATATGTTAATTCTTTGTATTTGCAAATTTTATTTGCGGCTTGCAGTTTATTTTGTGCTTCGCACACAATAAACGCTGCGCCTCAGCATAGTTCAAATGAAATTTGACCTTTGCGTTCGGCTTGCAGTTTATTTTACAATCTCTTCGCGCATTTGGGTGTCGGCCTGGATGTTTTTCATCTTGTAGTAGTCCATTACGCCAAGGTTGCCTGTGCGGAAGGCTTCTGCCATTGCAAGAGGAATCTCTGTTTCTGCTTCAATTACTTTTGCGCGGGCTTCCTGAGCTTTTGCCTTCATCTCCTGTTCCAAGGCAACAGCCATAGCGCGACGCTCTTCTGCGCGGGCCTGGGCAATGTTCTTGTCTGCATTGGCCTGGTCTATCTGAAGTACTGCACCAATGTTCTTTCCAATGTCAATGTCTGCGATGTCAATTGAAAGAATCTCAAATGCTGTTCCTGCATCCAATCCTTTGGAAAGTACAAGTTTTGAGATTGAATCTGGATTTTCAAGAACAGATTTATGGCTTTCAGCAGAACCTATGGATGATACAATACCCTCACCAACACGGGCAAGTACTGTCTCTTCACCGGCACCACCCACAAGTTGTTTGATATTTGCCCTAACAGTTACCCTTGCCTTGGCAATAAGCTGGATACCATCTTTAGCCACTGCAGTAACAGGTGGGGTGTTTATTACTTTAGGGTTTACACTCATCTGTACAGCCTGAAACACATCACGTCCGGCAAGATCAATAGCTGCTGCCATATTAAAATTCAGGTCTATGTTTGCCTTGTCGGCAGAGATAAGTGCGTTTACCACATTAGGAACATTACCTTTTGCAAGGTAGTGCGCCTCCAGTTCGTTGGCCTCAAGTTTAAGTCCGGCTTTAGTACCAGTAATCATTGCCATAACAATTGTTCCGGGAGGAACTTTTCTCCATCGCATCAGCACAAGTTGCACCAATGATATTTTTACTCCCGATATCAATGCCTGAAACCATAATGTCACAGGGAAAAACCATAGGAAAACCATCAGTGCCACCAATGAGATTCCTATCCAGATAAGCATAGCAATAGTATTTTCCATTGTTTAAGTATAATATTAATTTACATAAATCTTGTTTCCGTCAATTTCAGTAACCTTTATATCCTGCCCTGGCTCAATAAGAGTGTCTCTGGTAAAGGCTTCCAGAACATTCTCTCCAATTTTAACTTTTCCGGCGGGGGCCAGACGGGTAAGGGTAATGCCTGTGTCCCCAATCGAAATTCCTTTTTGCGCAGGTGCAGAATCTACCTTTGCATCAATATTGGTATTGAGACTCAGTTTTTTCCAGGTTTTTGAACGCAGCATCAATATTGTGGTAGCTATTACAAGCGCAATGTTTACAAGAATTACAACTACACCTGCGGTAGTGCTAATGCTTGTAAAGGCAATCCAGCAAGAAGCTACAATTGATGCAACTCCCAGGATTCCTGCAATTCCAAAGCCAGGTATAATTATGAGTTCTGCACTCAAAAGGAGCAGTCCTGCAATGATAAGTGTAATAACCAGTGCTGTCATATTTTTATCCCGATAAATTTAGTTGTTCTCCACTTTTTCCACCTCTACACCGGTAATCTGTTTTCCTGCAAGTGCTTCAGCAAGCCCGTCGGCCTGAGTTTTATTGGTGAAAGGACCTATAACATATTTCATCACTCCATCTATTGCCGCTTTGGCAATGTCTCTTGATGTGTTTTCCCTTATCACAGCCAGTGCCTCCGGAGGGAGAATATCATAGCCTGCAATGGTTACCCTATATATGTTATCGTTTTTGGCTTCCAACTGTCTTGCGTTCTTTACCGTAATGGACTTGCCGTTGTTGTACGCTGTAATCATAGCTGTAGGAAAGCCTCTCTTGCGAACGGTATTCAGGTTTTTCAATGCTTCTGAATATGAGTAGAACAATCCGGCAGAATAAGTGTACTTCCCACTTGCAAGCGCCCTTTCAAAAATAGGGCTCAATCCTTTGAATGTTTTTGGACTGGCTTTTTTTGTTGTGGTCACCAATTGTATATGGTATACAAGTGAATTGGGAACAGTAGCAATATCTGCAATTACCGACTCATCCAATATTTTAAATTCAAGATCAATCTTAGGTTCCGGCTTTTCAAAAATAAAAGATGGAGTTGTCCCAATGCTGTTCTGGGCAAATGCAAATTGCGGATGATTTTCCATTTGCCTGTCTGAATCATCATCTTCAATGGGCATTTCATTGATTATGATTATTCCCTTTGACAAGAAAGCCAGCTCTATCTGTTGAAGTTTTGAGACTGCCGATGTAGTGCTCTGGCTCAATGTAAGGATATCTGTCTCCATATTGAGCATCTGTTGCTCCAGCTCTATCTTCTTTAATGAGTCTGTTGTTTGTGAATATGTCTCTCTTTTGGAATCCAATTGCCCGATAGCTTTCTTAAGCATATTTTGAAGCTCTTTCACTTCCTTTACTGCGGCTGCGTATGATTCATATTCCGAATCTTGTTTTACAGCACTTTCTTCTGCATTCTCCTGTTCTGCGTGCTGATTGCCTGTTTTGCCGGACATTTCCAGTTTTGCAGCCTTTGGAGCATCTTCTTGTAATATCTCCTGCTTTAACGGCAATGCTTCGTAGGTTGTTGCATAAATGGTAAGTTCATTGCGGGATGTCTCTCGGGCCGATGCAAAAACAGAGAACAAACCGTCGGGAGTATTGTAGAAAAGGAAGTCATTGGAGGTTGAGGAGTATGGGAATCCAAGATTTTGTGCTACACCCCAATCGCCAAGTTCTTCATCCCAGGTGCTTGCATAAAGGTCATATCCTCCCATTCCATAATGGCCGTCAGATGAGAAATATAGAGTTTTGTTGTCGGGAGAAAGATGCGGAAGAATTTCATTTCCTGCTGTTGTCACATTCTCATTCAGTATCTGGGGGGCAGACCATAATGTGTCATTAATTTTTTTGGATTGCATTATATTCCATGAACCGCTTTCATCGGGAGCACTGAATACCATTATGTTGCTCCCTTTGCTGAGGTTCATTACATTAAATGGATTCCCGTGTTTTTCTGAAGAGAACTCTGCAGGTGGGGCCATCCAGGACTTCTTTTCAAATCCCGGGTAGTTGAGGAAGAAGTTCTCAGCCGGGAATACCCTTTTGGCTACTGCTTCTGGTTCTGACGCAAACAAAAGCATACTGCTGCCGTTTTCACTTGTTATCATCAGTCTCTCCACATTCATATTAAATAAGGAGTCTGCTTCTGTTGTGAGGGTGGAGTCTGGTCTCTGTTGGAGTATGCTCTCATATATTTCAATTGCATCTGCAAAGTTGTAGTTCTTATGAAATTCAGCAGCCTGTTTCAACAAGGCGGAATTACTTTGCGGATACGCGGTTACTGCACTGAACAGTGCTATTAATATGATAGATAAACAACTATATTTTTTCATTGATTTTTTCAAAAAGTATCAACAAAGGTAGGAAATACTTTATATATTAGGAAAAAATACTACATTTGCACGTTAATTTTGGAAGTAGTCCATATTTTGACAAGATTCTAATAATTTAAAACTACATAAACTATGCAAAGTAAAGGAGCCATTAAATTTGTGGCAATTCTAATTGCGGTAGCCTGTTTGTATTCATTATCATTTACTTGGGTTACCAGCCATCAGGAGAAGAAGGCGGCGGAGTATGCTGCTGCTGCAGTTGCAGCTGAGCAGTTGAGCCCTGCTTTCGCAAACGTAAAAGAGGTGGATAAAGCATTCTACCTTGATTCAATTTCTAAAGAGAGAAACAGATTCTACATTGATTCAATCTCTTCTGAGAAAGTATTTTTGGGTTTCACCTATAAAGAGGTAAAAGAGAAAGAGATTAACCTTGGTCTTGACCTTAAAGGTGGTATGAACGTTATGTTGCAGGTGCAGCTTAAAGACCTTATTGTTGCTCTTGCAGATGGTAACCAGTCTCCAGAGTTTGTAGAGGCCTTGGCTTTGGCTCAGAAAAAGGAGTTGGAGAGCAGAGCGGATTTCATTACACTTTTTGAGGAGAGCTGGAATGAGGTTGCTCCAGGCAAAAGACTTTCAAGTGTGTTCGGTACATTTGAGATGCGTGAGAAAATCAAACCGGAGACATCTAATGAGGAGGTGATTAAAGTTATCCGTCAGGAGGCTGAAAGTGCAATTGCAAACTCATTCAATGTCCTTAGAAACCGTATCGACCGTTTTGGTGTAACTCAGCCAAATATTCAGAAACTTGGTAACAGCGGTAGAATTCTTGTGGAGCTTCCAGGTGTTAAAGAGCCTGAGCGTGTAAGAAAACTGCTTCAGGGAACTGCTTCATTGGAGTTCTGGCCTACATTTGACAACTCAGAGATTTACCCTTATTTGGCAGAGGCTAATGCTCTTTTGGCTCAGATTATTGCTGATGAGGCTGCTGTTGCACAAGCAGACGCAAATGCTGAGAATGCTGTTGAGTCTTTGATTGCTGCTGATTCTCTTTCTGCAGATGCTGAGGCTTTTGCAAAACAGAATCCTTTGTTCTATTTGTTGAGCCCAAGTGCATATAACGGACAGCTTATGCCTGGCGCTACAATTGGTAGAGCTCACTACAGAGATACAGCCAAGATTAACGCTTACTTGAATATGCCACAGGTTAAGGCTCTTCTTCCTGTTGAGCTTGTTCCTATGTGGACAGTTAAAGCAGATCCTAATGATGCTTCTGGCGTTATCTTTGACTTGGTAGCAATCAAATCAACTTCAAGAGACGGTAAAGCTCCTCTTGATGGTGGTGTTGTAACTGATGCAGCCGTATCATACGGCAACACAGGTGGTGCACCTGGCGTAAGTATGACAATGAATGCAGAGGGTGCAAGAATTTGGGCAAGACTTACTGCAGACAATATTGGCAAATCTGTAGCAATTGTATTGGACGGTATGGTTTACTCTTACCCTACAGTACAGTCTGAGATTACAGGAGGCCAGTCTTCAATTACAGGTAACTTTACCATTACTGAGGCTGAGGACTTGGCTAACGTTCTTAAATCAGGTAAACTTCCAGCACCTGCAACAATTGTTCAGGAGCAGGTAGTTGGTCCTACTTTGGGTAGCGCTTCAATTAAAGCAGGTATGATTTCATTTGTAATAGCATTTGTCCTTGTACTTGTTTATATGATGGTATTCTATGCTGGTGCAGGTGTTGCAGCTTGTGTTGCTCTTATCTGTAATGTATTGTTCTTGTTTGGTGCTCTTGTATCATTTGGCGCAGTACTTACATTGCCAGGTATTGCCGGTTTGGTTCTTACTCTTGGTATGGCTGTGGATGCAAACGTTATTATCTACGAGCGCGTAAGAGAAGAGTTGAGAGCTGGTAAAGCACTTAGAGCTGCCATTAAAGATGGTTACAGCAATGCTTACTCTGCAATTATAGACGGTAACCTTACTACAGTAATTACCGGTATCGTATTGTTTATGTTCGGTTCGGGTCCTGTACAGGGTTTTGCAACTACTTTGGTAATTGGTATCATCACTTCATTCCTTACTTCAGTATTCATTACAAGACTTGTATTTGAGGCTCGTCTGGCTAAGAATAAAGAGATTACTTTTGAGAGTGGTGTTTCTAAGAACTTCTTGCAGAATACAAACTACAATTTCTTGAAGGTAAGCAAGGCTACTCTTACAACTTCGGCAATTGTTTGTGTAATCTGTCTTGGCTTTATGTTCACTAAAGGCTTTACCTATGGTGTAGACTTCACCGGTGGTAGAACATTTGTATTGCGTTTTGATAAAGAGGTTACTGCAGAGCAGATTCGTGAGGCAGCCAATAATGAGTTTGGTGAGACAGTAGAGGTTAAACAGTTTGGTGGTGCAAGCCAGATGAAGGTTACTACCAAATATAAGATAAACGATAACTCAACTGAGGTAGATGCAGAGGTAGAGGCAAAACTTTACAATGCGTTGAAAGGTTTCTTTGCGGCTGATATGACTTTGGATGAGTTCATTTCAACTCAGGAGAATCCTAACGGTATTATCTCTTCTGATAAAGTTGGACCTACTATCGCAAACGATATCAAGAGAGATGCAATCATTGCTGTTATCCTTTCATTGCTTGCAATCTTCCTTTATATTGCTGCCCGTTTCCGCAACTGGACTTGGGGTGCAGGTTCTGTACTTGGTTTGGCACACAATACAATAATTGTAATTGGTTTCTTCTCAATCTTCTCAGGAATTCTTCCTTTCAGCTTGGATGTTGACCAGACATTTATTGCAGCTGTACTTACCATTATCGGTTACTCAATCAACGATACAGTGGTTATCTTTGACCGTATCCGTGAGAACAGAACTCTATATCCAAAACGTGATTTGGGTGAGACTATCAACTCTTCTTTGAACAGTACATTGGTTAGAACAATCAATACTTCAGTAACTACTTTGGTGGTAATGTTGGCAATTGCATTGTTCGGTGGTGAGGTTATCAGAGGTTTTGCAGTGGCTATTATCGTAGGTATCCTTGTAGGTACTTATTCATCAATGTTTGTTGCAACTCCATTGATGTAC
>JAZRIV010000024.1:0-26490 GCA_045645465.1 Candidatus Egerieisoma sp. | reverse complement strand
AATTGGTATGCACGTCTGGGCATCGTTGCAAACTACTATAATTCCCTCTCTGGCCTCCTGTGAAGTATTTTCACTAACCTCAAATACGTGAACATTGTTTGATACTGCCTTGCTGGTTATCTCTCTTATCCAATCAACCTGCGGCTTAATCTCATAACCCATACTTGATATTACTGAGACTTCAAATATACATTGCTCATAATCTATCTCAATATTGTTGGTTGATATGGATAGAACATCAACTCCTTTCTGAGTTACTGTTATCACCTCACTTATTCCCCATCCGCTTACTGTTATCTTGGCCTCCCTGGCTTCTGTTTTTTCATTGGCTGATACATTAAATATCAGATGCGAGGTCTTCATTGCCTTGGTCTCAACATAACTTATCCAACTCTTGCCACTAGTACCTATTGTATATGACAACTCCACATTGGCCTTGACCTCTATATCAATATTTCCACCCTCTGCCGGCAACTCAAACTTGTTGGTAGTTACTGTAATAGCATCCTTCTGTTTCTGGGTTACATTTATATTTTTGGTAACATTTCCAGATGCCAACTGTACGGTTGCTGTTCTGCTGTCGGGAGTATCATTTGCTGCTATGGTGATTGTGAGGGTATGGTTGCCGCTCTCTCCACTTGCCGGTGACACTTTACACCAACTTGTCTGGGACTCCACTACTTTTGCTGTCCAACTTGATGTTGAACTGAATGATACTGATTTTGTACCACCTTCAGATGTAAAGACAGGTGATATATCTTCATAAGTTGGTATAGTTATAGGCACATCTGGAATTATATCATCTCCGCTGCACGCCGCAAAAAGAAATGCAGCATAAAACAAAAGGAACAAGTATTTTTTCATAGCTGTAAGGTTATTTACGGAACCTTGTAAAGTTAATCTTTTTTCTTTGCAATTAAACCTTTTTGCCCTTAAATAATCAAAGGTGAAGACAAAAATTAAACAGACAATTTATATGAAGGGAAAGATTTTTTTACTTGCAGCCATTGCCCTGTTTTTAACAAGCGCTGCAATCGCCCAACCAAAAGAGGACCGGAACCAGACCAAACGAATCATAAAGGCTCTGGCCCTGGATAACAGACAGGCAGAGGAGTTTACCAGAGTGTATACTCTGTATAAGAATGACGCCTCCTGGTGGAATGTGATAGCAGTATAGGACATAAAAAAATATCGGGAAGCAGACAAGCCTCCCGATATTTTTATTTTGTATCCTGAAAGGATTAGTTGTTCATTGCCTGAAGATCCTCAATTGAGATCTCTTTCTCATCCAAAGTTACTACGCTCTTAACGTAACCGATAACTTTGTCCTGCTCTGTTTTCTCAACAATTCTTCTGCCCTCTTTCTCGTTTGCAAGGATGCTCTCTGCATAGTGGTTCAACTGCTCTGCAGGAACATCGTTCAAGCCGTACATTGCAAACTGGTATCTTGCCATCTGTTTTGCAACCTCAAGAACCTCCTCGCGGGTAATCTCCATTTTCTGCTCACGCATAATGTACTGGCTGATCATCTGCCAACGGAAGTCTTTGCAGAACAATGCAAAATCTTTCTCAATATCCTCCATTGTAAATTTACCCTCGTTAATGGTGTACAACCATTTCTTCATAAACTCCTCTGGAAGCTCAATGTTGGTCTTGTTCAAAAGGTACTCTCTTGCATCAAGCACAAAACGGAAATCTGCCTCCTGTTTGTACTCCTGAGCAATTCTCTCTACAATTTTAGCGTCAAAGCCAGCCTCGTCGGTTACAACACCCTCACCAAACATTCTGTCATAAAGGTCCTGGTTCTGCTCAGCCTCTACAAAAGTCTTAACCTCTTTAACGGTTACTTTCCACATTGGCTCTACAGTTGCCAACTCATCTTTCTTAACTTTCAAAAGGGCTGCTCTGTCTGTCTCGTTTACAAAAGTCTCATTTACGTTAACATCAAAGCTCTCGCCAACTTTCTTGCCAAGGAACTGAGCTTTAGCCTCATCTGCCATCTGTCTTAGTGTAACGTATGTACCCTCAACTTTATTCTCGCCCTGCTCAAGGTCTGCTACAATAAAGCTCTCCTCATCCTTAACCTCCTCTATATTCTCAAGTTTGCCAAACTGTTTAAGCATATTTGACTTGTATGCCTTTTTAGCCTCCTCAGATACTGCAACATTGTAAGAAACAATCTTGTCGTTAGCATCTATTGTAAACTCAACTTTTGGAGAAAGTGCAATATCAAATACAAACTCGTAGCTCTCGTCGTTCTCCCAGTCAATAGATTTCTGTTTCTCCTCGTTTGGAAGCGGCTCACCAAGAATATTAAGCTGGTTCTCTGCAATGTGGTTGTTGATACCCTCTGAAATCATCTGGTTAACAGCCTCTACCAAAGCCTGAACACCGTGCATTTTCTCAATTAGAGACATAGGGGCCATACCTTTACGGAAACCTCTGATCTCTGCTTTTCTTCTGTACTCGCTAAGAGCTTTTTTCTTCTTGTCCTGAGCGTCTGCTTTCTCAATTGAAACAACCAACTCGTATGACAAGTCGTTGATCTTTACCTGTTCTACTTTCATCTTTATATTATATTTATTTATTATTCAAGCACTTGGGAACACCCCAAAAATAGGGCGCAAAGGTATAAAAATTTTACTTATATTCCAATTTAAAAAAATCTCTTATCTTTACCGCCAAAGAATAATGAATAACCGTATGAAAAAGACTATTGTAGACCTGTTTGAGAATTCAGTAAAACTGTATCCCAACAACACATTCCTGCTTGAAAAGACCGGAAAGGAGTTTGAACCTACCACATATACTCAAGTAAAAGAACAAGTATATACCTTAGGTGCAGGACTTCAGGCACTTGGAGTAAAGAAAGGTGACACTATGGCCCTCCTTTCAGAGGGAAGGAACATGTGGGTGATTGGTGAACTTTCAATGTTCTATGCCGGAGCCATAAATGTTCCCCTTTCTATAAAACTTGAAGAGAGCAACGACCTTCTGTTCCGTCTGGAGCACGCAATGGTAAAATTTATAATGGTCTCAAAACAGCAATTGGGCAAAATAAGACTTATTATAGACAAGCTCCCTTTGGTGGAAAAGGTGATTGTATTTGACAAGATAGACAACTATCGGGAAAAAGAATGTTATGTTGGTGATGTAATGGAGATGGGTAAAAAATTTCTTGCCACCCATACTCCCGATGAGTTCCTATCTGTTGCAAATTCCATACAGAATGATGACTATGCAACAATCACATATACCTCCGGTACAACTGCAGACCCTAAGGGTGTAATCCTTACCCATAGAAACTACACTGCAAATGTGGAGCAGTCGCTCACCCTTGTAGATATAGACCAGACTTGGAGAACCCTTATCATTCTCCCTTTGGACCACTGCTTTGCACACGTGGTAGGTTTCTATATAATGATGGCTCAAGGTGCAACTGCTGCAACTGTTCAGGTTGGAAGGACACCGCTTGAGACACTTAAGAATATTCCTCTGAACATTAAAGAGGTTAAACCTCATTTCATTCTGAGTGTTCCGGCCCTTGCAAAAACATTCAAAAAGAACATAGAGAACGGCATTAAGGCCAAAGGTCCTAAAGTGGTAAAAATGTTTGAGCAGGCAGTTGCCATCTCACAACTTTACTACGGAAACGGAAATGCAGAATCAAAAGGCTGGAGAATTATCCTTAAACCTCTTGTAGCATTGTATGACAAGATTCTATTCTCTAAAGTACGTGAAAACTTTGGAGGAGAGCTTAAATTTTTCATTGGCGGCGGAGCATTGCTTGATAAGGACCTTCAGAAATTCTACTGTGCAATTGGTATTCCAATATTCCAGGGTTACGGATTGAGCGAGGCAACCCCTGTACTCTCTTCAAACGGCCCGCGCAAGCACCGTTTCGGATCAAGCGGTATACTTGTAAAACCAATAGACCTTAAAATCTGCGATGCAGACGGCAATGCACTTCCTGTTGGTGAAAAAGGTGAGATTGTGGTAAAAGGAGAAAATGTAATGGCCGGATACTGGAGAAACCCTGAGGCAACGGCACAAACCGTAAGAGACGGCTACCTTTACACCGGAGACCTTGGCTATATGGGCAAAGACGGCCTGTTGTATGTACTTGGCCGCTTCAAGAGCCTTCTGATTGCAAGTGACGGAGAAAAATACAGCCCGGAGGGAATTGAGGAGGCACTTGTAGAGCACTCACCATTCATAGACCAGGTAATCCTTTACAACAACCAGAACCCATACACCACTGCACTCATAGTTCCAAACAAGGAGAAACTTGCAGCACACCTTAAAGGTATGGGACTTTCGTTGGATACTCCCGACGGCAAAAAGTCTGCCATTGAGGCTCTCAGAAGCCAGATAGCAGTGTTTGAGAAAGGGGGAGAACTTGAAACAATGTTCCCACACAGATGGTTGCCAAGCACATTTGCAGTACTTCCAGAACCATTCACAGAGCAGAACGGAATGGTTAACAGCACAATGAAAATTGTAAGGAACAAGGTGGAGAAAGCATACGCAGACAGAATTGAGTATATGTATACTCCCGACGGCAAAAATATTTTTAACCAGAAGAACATAAACTGCCTTTAATTGTTGTATTTTTGATTGAAAAAACCGACAATGCAAATTTTTAACAAAATTTTTTAATTTAATTTATAATTATTATTGTTTAATAAAATTTTATTATTATATTTGTATCAACAAACAAGAATAACCAATTAAAAAATAAAGATTATGCTAAGTGAGAAATTATGTAAGGCTTTCAATGCCCAGATAAATGCAGAGTTGTGGTCTGCTTACCTATACCTTTCAATGTCTATGGATGCAGCCGCAAAAGGCCATAAAGGAATTGCAAACTGGTTTAAAGTACAGTTCCAGGAGGAGCAGGCTCACGCAGAGATTATGATGAACCACGTACTTTCAAGAGGCAACAAAGTTGAGTTGGCTCCTATTGCAGAGGTTCAGACTGTATGGAACTCTCCACTTGAAGCTTTCAAAGACACCCTTAACCACGAGAGAAAAGTAACCTCTCTGATTACTGCCCTATATGAAGTTTCACTTGAGGAGAAAGATTATCCTGCACAGAATATGCTTAAATGGTTTATTGACGAGCAGGTAGAGGAAGAGGAGAGCGCACAGGAAATTATAGACCAGCTTGATGCAGTTGAAGGTAACAAATACGGTTTGCTTATGATAGACAAAGACCTTGCAACCCGCGTTTACAATGTTCCTTCTCCATTGCAGAAAGGTGAGTAAACAGACACCTTGTAGGATATAGAAAAGGGTACCAGTTCTGGTACCCTTTTCTTGTATTATCTTTTTCTGTTCTCAAGTGCCGCTTTAAGTTTGTCCCAATATTCAGGAGCTCTGTCTATCCCCTCCAAAGAGAAGAAACATATACCTGTAGAACCGCCATTCTCCACATACTGCAAAAACTCAGGTATTCTGTCTGCCGGAACGTGTCCGACAAACAAACCGGAACACAATCTGGCAGGGTTACCTGCCGCCTTGAGGGCCTCCACCCCCTCTCTGGTTGCAGTCTCAACCCAGGGATCATCAAAATCATAAAATTTATGATAAATCATCGGGAAGAGATAATCCATATTACGGAAATTGGCCCAGTCCTGGCGTACAAGTTTTTTTGATTCCTCAGGAGAGGCAAATACTGCTGCAGATGAAACTTTGCCACACTTCTTTATCTCTGCCGCCACATCGCTTGCCATCTTTGCCATAAGTTCCCAACGGAACTGCATCCACTGCTCATTTGCTGTAGGATCTTCCAAATCCATCGGATCTGTGCCTGTAAGTTTCTTGAACTCCTCCCTGCAGGTTTCACAATAACAGAAATCCCACAACGGATACACCTTATCCTGCACAACACCACGTGACTCGTGCAATCCGTAAGGAAGGATAACATCGGGATATCTTATAAAGTCGAGATGGATACCATCAAGCCCTTCAATTTCTGCCAGCTCCCTCACCCTATCCTTAAGATACTCTGTACACTCAGGATGAGATGGACAAAGCCACCTGTAATGCTCCCTGTTGTAAAGTTTTATATCTAAACAAGACTCTCCCTGGGCATTCACCTGATACCACTGGGGATGAGCCTCCCTAAGATGCAGCTCCACGCGGTTTGTAGTCCACATCCAGGCGTGCAGCTCAATACCATACTTCTGCGCATAAGGGACTGCTCTCCTTATAATCTCAAGGGCTGCACTGTCTCTGAAAGTAGTGCTGTCCAATATTACAGGCTTGCTCCCGTGGCACTCCATAATTATTGCATCAATTCCAACTTCCTTGCATTTGCTGAAATAATGTTCAAGCTGCTCTGGCTGCATTGAAAGGCTGCCCGACACCCAACCCCAAACCTTGTCATCCTTATTTGTACACGAAACCGCAATCATAAGAAACAACATAAATGCGGCCAACTGAAATAATTTTTTTGTTCTCATAGCTCTTTATCAGTTTAAATTTCCATAAAGATACTATGTTACTTGAAAATATTGAAAATTAATGCACTCTAAAAAAATGGACAATTGTGGAGCCCGCTTGTTGTTTTACGAAATTTTGTACCTCTCTTGTACCTCACAAAAAGAAAAAAGAGCCTTAACTCTTTGATTTTTAATCATTTAAGAATTAAAGCTCTTTTTGTGCGGGCGAAGGGACTCGAACCCCCACGCCTCTCGGCACTAGATCCTAAGTCTAGCGCGGCTACCAATTACGCCACGCCCGCAGGTCCGTATTGGGACTGCAAAGGTAGCAACAATTTTCACAAATGCAAACTTTTTATTATCTTTACTCAAATTCTTTTCAAAAATATTTTCACAATAGAGATTTATTGCCCAATGTTAGAGAAGATTGCCCCATATCTCCCAATTACAGACCCCACCTGGATTTTTTTCCTTGTACTTATTATCATACTTTTTGCCCCTATGGTTCTGGAACGTCTCCGCATTCCACATATAATAGGTATGATTTTGGCCGGAGTGGCAATTGGCGAATACGGATTCAATATTCTTGAGCGCGACAGCAGCTTTGAGCTCTTTGGCAAGGTGGGACTTTATTATATAATGTTCCTGGCCGGTCTTGAGATGGATATGGAGGATTTCAAGAAAAACAAATCCAAAGGGATTATTTTCGGACTTCTCTCTTTTGCCATCCGTTTTGGCATAGGTATGTGGAGCTGTATGAAAATCCTCAATTTTGGAGTTACCACATCTATCCTTATGGGCTGTATGTATGCCTCGCACACCCTAATCTCCTACCCTATCATAAGCAGATACGGACTCTCCAAACTCCGCAGTGTAAACATAACAATTGGAGGAACTGTAATAGTTGACACCCTGGCCCTCATTGGACTGGCCATAATTGGAGGAATGTACAAAGGAGATACCAGTGGTATGTTCTGGGTATGGATGGGTATAAAAGTAACCCTACTCACAGCATTCATAATTATTTTCTTCCCGATGATTGCCAGAAAGTTCTTCAGAAATTACTCAGACAACATTATGCAGTTTGTGTTTGTACTGGCAATGGTATTTATGGGGGCAGGCCTGATGCAATTCGTAGGAATGGAGGGTATCATTGGTGCTTTCCTTACAGGACTGGTACTCAACAGACTCATACCTCACGTTTCTCCACTTATGAACAGGCTTGAGTTTGTGGGAAATGCAATATTTATCCCTTACTTCCTTATAGGTGTGGGGATGATTATAGATGTAAACAGTCTCATTGCCGGGGGAACAGCTCTTAAAGTGGCAGGTATTATGACAGCTGTTGCCATCGGGAGCAAATGGATTGGTGCTTTCATTACCCAAAAGCTCTTCAAAATGGAGAAGAATGAGAGGAGTATGATTTTTGGATTGAGCAGCGCCTCTGCTGCCGCAACACTTGCAGCAGTGCTGGTAGGACATGAAATAATTATTGAAAACGGTGAAAGGCTCATAAATGATGATGTGCTTAATGGTACTGTTGTTATGATTCTGGTAACCTGTATTGTAAGTTCACTGGCTACAGAGCGTTCTGCCCGCAAATTTGCATTGGAGGAGAAACTCCATTTCAATTCTTCCAAAGATACTTCAGACGAGCTGCCTGAACAGATACTTCTTCCTGTAGCTAACCCAGAAACTACAGAACACCTGGTTAACCTGGCCCTAATGATAAGGGACAGCAAACTTGACAATCCGCTGGTCGCACTGAATGTGATTACAGACAGCAAAAACATACAGGAGAGGAAACAGATTGGTGAGAAGAACCTGGACAAGGTTGCAATGATTGCCGCTTCTGCAGATGTAAGGGTTACCCCTGTTACCCGTTATGACCTTAATGTAGCTGCAGGAATCACCCACGCTGCAGAGGAGTATCGCGCAACCAATCTGGTAATAGGACTTCATTGGAAAGCCAATATCATAGACTCATTCTTTGGAAATCTTACAGAGAGCATAATAAAAAGAAGCTTCCAGGAAATATTGATTGCCAAATATATGATACCCCCTACATCTGTAAGAAAAATCCACGTGGCGGTTCCCCCTAAGGCTGAGTATGAGACAGGTTTTACCAAATGGATTGACCACATTGGCAGGATGGCTTCACAACTGGCTTGTGGAATTGTTTTCTACGGAGAGGAACTTACCTTGGGTTATGTGAAGGAAGTGGCCCAAAAACTCCCATTTGCAGGAATGGCATCATATACGGTTCTGGAGCAATGGAACTCATTTGAGATAATAAAGGGCAATATGCACCATTCGCATCTTGCTGTGGTAGTTTGTGCCCGCAGGGGATCACTTTCCTATGATACCTCTTTTGAAAAACTGCCATCTCTGATGGCCAAAAACTTCTCTGCCAACAGTCTGGTTGTAATCTATCCCGAACAATATACACAGCAGGGACACGCAATCTCCTTCTCAGACCCTCAAGGGCATAACGAAGCACAGCATTACAACAAGGCTCACGAGTGGGTTAAGGACCTGTTCAAGGTTGAAGATGAAGTTACCGACACATCTAATGAGGGAAAAACAGAATAACATCTTTTAAATCAGTGACAATATGAAACCCAACCAGTTTTCAATAGGAATATTCATAGATGGCGGTTATTATGCCAAAATCAATGAGGGATTGCAGAAACAGCTCTCATTAAAATTGGACATAAAGAGCCTTTTCCTATATGTATGTGAGAAAATTGCCACAAAGTATCAGTTAAATCCTGAAGATATTCATATTACTGAGGCCCACTACTTTAGAGGAAGATTCAGGGCAGGTGATGCAAACGAAAAGCATCTGCTCTACTCAGAAAGGGCATTTGAAGACAAACTCATAGAAAATGATGTGGTATTCCACTACAAGCACTTGCGTGAACTGGAAAAGAGAGAAGGAATTACCGTAATAGAAAAAGGTATTGATGTATGGTTCGCATTGGAGACATACGAACTTGCAACCATCCGCAACTTTGATTTTGTAGTACTTATAACTGGAGATGCAGACCATGAAATGCTTGTGCGCAAGCTCAATGCCCTAAAAACAAAGGTAATGCTGCTAAACTGGAATGTGGGGCCACAGGCATCAACCTCCAAGTTGTTGAAAGAGGAAGCAGGTTGGCATATTGATTTGGGAAATGAATGCTCCGCAGAGAAAGGTCTTTTGTACAAAATATGCAGGTCTTTATAGAGCCTGCATATTTTTTTGGGAAAGAATATGTCTGTTTTTATGTCGGGAAGAAATTAAAGGAATCTTAGCACTCCCCCACTCTCACTTACAGACATCTCTACCTGGGCACCAAGGTAGATGCTGGCATTCGGGTGTTCGTGGCCGCAAGGGAAACCGAACATTACAGGGATGCCAAGAGGTGCAGTGTACTCATTTATAAGGTCAAGCACATCTCTTTGCCACTGGTCTTCCTCTCTGGTATCTGTAAAGTAACCAATTATAATTCCTTTGCATTTTGCAAGATGGCCGCACTCGCGCAGATGCCACAATTTGCTGTCTATTGTGTACATCCTCTCATCTATATCCTCTATGAACAGGATTGTGGGCTCATCAAAATTATGATCATTTGGGGTGGCTACAAGGTTTCTCATAAGGGTAAGGTTTCCACCAATAAGACGTCCTTGGGCTGTTCCGTTCACATTGTATTTGTGAGGATTTGTAGTGTATGCTGCAACTTTTCCAAACAGTGCATCTTTAAGGGAATTTTGTGAGAAACCGTCAAACTCTTCCTGGAACGTGCCCGGCATTGCTCCGTGAATAGACTCAAGTCCCATTTTCTGTAGGGCATAATGGAGAATTGTAATGTCCGAGTAGCCTATAAGCCATTTGGGATTCTCTTTAAAAAGCTCAAGATTAAGGTTCTTAATGGTGTGCATTGTGCCATAACCTCCTCTTATTGAAACAATTGCCTTAACCTCCGGATCTAAAAGCATCTCTGTAAGGTCTTCTGCTCTCTGTTGATGTGTTCCTGCAAAATCTCCAGGGTATTTTGCAGTAATGTTCTTTCCTATTTTCACCTTAAGGCCCCAACTCTCCAACTGCTGTTTCCAGTTCATTGCCAATTGTGCATCAGATGGAGCAGATGCTATTGCTATTACCGCTATGGTATCTCCTTCTTTTAAAAATTCAGGTCTCATAATAAAATTTTTTTGTAAAGATACAAATTTTCGTGGAAGTCGGTCCCCGACTTCCACGAAACCCGGGGACCGACTTCCTCAAAAATATAGCACATACTTACAATTTTTTACTACCTTTGTTTCCCTATGAAAATGAAAGCATACTTTGCAGGTGGATGTTTCTGGGGTGTAGAACATCTTATGCAGCAACAGGAAGGTGTTGATACTGTGGTATCCGGGTATATGGGAGGAGATAAGGAGAACCCTACATACCAAGAGGTGAAAGCCCATACAACAGGGCACGCAGAGACTGTAGAGGTAACTTACAATTCGGAAGTTGTAAGCTATGAGACCCTTCTGAAACTGTTTATGGAGATACACGATCCCACCCAACTCAACCGTCAGGGTGTGGATGTTGGCCCCCAGTACCGCTCTGAAATTTTCTATCTTACTCCCGACGAAAAACAGACTGCAGAAAAAGTCATCGGGATACTGAAAGAAAAAGGGTATGATGTGGTTACAAAAGTTACCCCTGCACGGAAATTCTGGGTGGCTGAGGATTACCACCAGGATTATTGTCAGGTGCATAACATTGAACCTGAATGCCATATAAGAGTAAAAAGATTCTAACAAATTATAAAACTATGTCCCAAATTAAATTTTATTCAGGAGAGGATATCCCTCTAGAGCTCCACAAGGTTAGAATTGTCCAGAAATTGAACCTTGTTCCTATTGAGAGAAGACGTGATGCAATTAAGGAAGCCGGTTACAACACATTCAAACTTGGTACTAAAGATGTATACTTGGATATGCTTACAGATAGTGGTACAAATGCTATGAGCGATAACCAGCTGTCTGCTATGATGCGTGCTGATGATGCATACGCAGGCTCACAGTCTTTTGAGAGACTTGTTAAAGGCATTGAAGATGTACTTGGCAAAAAGTATTTTCTACCCGTTCACCAGGGTCGTGCAGCTGAAAATATCATTGCCCGCACATTTGTAAAACCCGGACAGTGCGTTCTTACAAACTATCACTTTACCACTACCCTTGCTCACGTAAATGAGGTTGGAGGTAAGATCATTGAGCTTTTGAAAGATGAGGCTCTTGTACTTAAATCAGACAATCCATTTAAAGGAAACATTGATATTGACAAACTTGTAGAGGCTATTGAAACAGAGGGTGCAGAGAATGTTTCTTTCATCCGTATGGAGGCATCTACCAATCTTATTGGCGGACAGCCTTTCTCTATCAGAAATATGATGGATGTAAGACAGGTTGCAGACAAATATGGCATTATGCTTGTTTTGGATGCCAGCTTGCTTGGTGAGAATGCATACCTTGTTAAACAGAGAGAGGAGGAGTGGAAAGAGAACACAATGGCAGACATCATTAAAATGATGACCGGACTGGCTGATATCGTTTACTTCTCTGCAAGAAAACTTACCTCTTCACGTGGTGGTGGTATCTGTACAAACCGCAGAGACTACTACAAACAGATGGAGCCGCTTATCACCCTATTTGAGGGATTCCTTACATACGGTGGTATCTCAATCAGAGAGATTGAGGCTATGGCAACAGGTATCTATGAGACAATAGATGAGACAATGATCAGCCAGAGTGTTGATTTTATCAAATACTGTGTAGAGAGTGCTGTTAAGGCAGGTATTCCAATGGTAACCCCTCCGGGTGTTCTTGGTGCACACGTAAATGCAGGTGAGTTCTGTAGCCATATTCCTCAGCACGAGTATCCGGCAGGTGCACTTACAGCTGCATTCTACTTGTGTTCAGGCGTTCGTGGCATGGAGCGCGGTACAGCATCAAGCGTAAGGGATGAGAACGGAAACGAGATTCTTGCAGATGTTGAGCTTATGCGACTTGCATTCCCAAGAAGAGTGTTCACCCTTTCTCAGACAAAATATGTTGTAGACCGTCTTACCTGGCTATACGAGAACAGACACCTTATTGGTGGTCTTAAATTCTCTTACGAGCCTGCAATTCTACGCTTCTTTATGGGAGAGCTTGAGCCTCTTACAGATTGGCCTTCAAAACTTGTACACAAATTCCGCAAAGATTTTGGCGACAGCCTATAAAAAACAGAACTCGGTTTCCCGAGTACCGCAAGGTATCTCGGGTGCCGAGTTTTACTTTATAATCCCTTCACCCATTTCACTATATCCTCCAGCACCTCAGGTGCAATTGTCTCCTCTATTTCACCATACTGCAATGAGGTAGCCTTTGTACAACTCTGAAAGAGGTGATTTTTGTCGGGATACTCCTTAAAATAATGTTTCCCATTCTGCGGAAGCAATTTCTCTAATGCCCCAAGGTTCTCCGCTGCAGGCACCTGCATATCCAATGAACCGTTCAGTGCCATAACCGGGCATTTTATCTTCCCGACAGCTTCTGCAGGGTTATACATTACAAAAAAATCCAACCACTTGCTTTGTGTGGCAGCTACTGCAACCAGATTTGTCTTCAAACTTTGATGGAGTGACACACCTGCCTTACGGCATATCTCCTCCACAAACTGCTCAGGCTGCTCCACTTTTTCACCTTGTGCTGTCTTTTGCAGATAAAGCTCCCTCAAAGCCTTACCGTAATCTTCACTCATCTGCTGTGGAACCCCCTTTTGGGCCAGAAGCTCAACATTTTGCCACACCAGACAATCCAATCCCTGCGTAGCAACACCGGCCATTGAAACAATGAAATCCGGCACTCGCTCACCAGCCAGCATAACGGCAATTGTTCCCCCCTCACTGTGTCCGAGAATACCCACCTTGCCAAACTTCTTAAGGTCTCTTACAAACTTAACTCCAGCCTTTGCATCTGCCGCAAAATTCTCAGATGTAGCACTTGCTATGTCCCCTGCTGATTTGCCGGCTCCCCTATCATCATATCTTAATGATGCTATACCGTTACGGGCCAGATAATCAGCAATTACAGCAAACGGTTTGTGGTCAAAAATCTCTTCATCTCTATTCTGCAAGCCACTTCCTGTAACCATAACCACCACCGGTACATTACTGTGTTTCATCTTCTCATACTCTGCAGGATATGTTAGAGTACCACTCAAAACTGCCCCTTCTGCTTTATTCTCAAAGGTTACCTCCTCTGTCCGATACGGGAATGGAGCCTTTGGGGTTTGAGGCCGTCTTACCTCCAACTTGCCCGGATACAGCACCATTGCTGTATTAAATCCATTTTGTGAGAAAGTACCTGAAATATTGTTCCCAAGAAGAAACCCTGAATATTTCATCCCTATCTGCTTTATTTCAATCTCTATAGCTGCCCCATCTGTCTTTACCGTTGCCGGAATCCCTTTTACTCCTTGGGCATTCATCTTGCCCACAGGTATACCATCCTGCTCCAGAATCTCAAACTCCATCTTAATCTGCTGTCCACCAGCCTCAATCACCCCATTCCATAACCCGTTGAACTTTCCTGTACTGTTTTGTGCAGCAACACTCCCAATGTACAATACAGATACTATCAATAACAAAACTCTTTTCATAAGCCAATATGAATTACTCAATTTATCCAAAGTTACTGCTTTTTTTAACAATCCACCATACTTTTCCCCATTCCTGGCACCCACAACCCCGAAATTCTGCGCAGGCAGTCACTTTTTTGCGGTATTGTTGTTATCAATAAAAAAAGGTAACTTGCAATTGTTTATAAAACAGATGTATTATGAAAAGATTGGAAGGAAATGTAACTATAATAACCGGTGGCGGAAAAGGTATTGGTTTTGGTCTGGCAACAGCTTTTGCAAGGGAGGGTAGCAACCTTGTTCTAACAGGTAGAAATATCGGGAGGCTGGAACAGGCCAAAGAGAAACTTGAAAAAGATTGGGGCATCAAAGTGCTTCCATTAGTGGCTGATGGGGCCAGTGAGGAAGCTGTCAAGATGGTAGTTGCAACAACAATTGGACACTTTGGAAGAATTGACACTCTCATTAATAATGCTCAAATTTCCAAATCGGGGCTTCCTCTTGTTGAACATACAAGAGAAGATTTGGATATGGCAATTCTGTCGGGAATATACGCCACATTCTTTTATATGAGGGAATGCTTCCCTTACCTGAAAGAGAGTAAAGGCTCTGTTATAAATTTTGCCTCTGGAGCAGGCCTGTACGGCAAACCCGGACAAAGTTCATACGCAGCTGCAAAAGAGGGAATCAGAGGTCTGTCCCGTGTAGCTGCAACCGAGTGGGGCCCGGATGGAGTAAGGGTAAATGCAGTATGCCCATTGGCAATGACAGAAAGTTTGCAGGAGTGGAAAGTGAACTACCCCGAACTTTTTGCAAAAACCATAAAGGACATTCCATTGGGACGCTTTGCCGACCCTACAGAAGACATTGGCCGCGTTTGCGTATTCCTTGCGTCCAAAGATGCATCATACATAACTGGAGAAACCATTACCCTACAGGGCGGATCGGGCTTAAGACCTTAATTGCACTTCTACACAATAAATCAAACATCAGACATATAACAAACAAGAGGGTACACAATGTGATGTGACCCTCTTCATTTTATCTGTCTTGAAACAAATTTTATAATATCTGTGCTGCGTGGTTTTTGGTATCCACCTTCTCAATTATCTTCTCCAAAATACCTTGTTCGTCAAAAACAAATGTTTTACGCAAAGTTCCCATATAGGTTCTGCCGTAAAGTTTCTTCTCTGCCCACACTCCAAAATCCTGTTGCATCTGTGTGGTGGTATCTGCCAGCAATGTAAAAGGCAACAAGTGCTTCTCAATAAACTTGGTATGTGAAGCAGCACTGTCTTTGCTCACACCTACAACATTATAACCGGCAGCAACCAGAGCATCATAATTGTCTCGCAAATTGCAAGCCTCAGCCGTACAACCGGAAGTATTGTCTTTAGGGTAAAAATATATAATGGTTTTCTTCCCCATCAAACTCTCTGAACTAACCATATTGCCGCTCTGGTCCATTACCTCAAAATGCGGCATCTTGTCTCCAATCTGTAACATCTCCATTCTCTTTAATGTTATATCCATTTACCGTCCTGAACTGTAAGGCAACAGACTTACCTCTTCTGCTTGAACAGCCACTGCATAAAATCCTCCCTGTTAAAAGCAGGATTCCAACTGTTGTGTGTACATCCAGGGAACTCAATATACTCCACATTCATTCCCGCATCTCTAAGGGCCTTGTAAGCCTCCCTTGAACCCTCAACCGGCACAGCAGCATCCGCATCACCGTGGAAAATTCTCCAGGCAACACCTTTGGTATTAACCAGTCTTTTTGGATTTACAGAACCGCATATAGGAATTGCCGCCGCAAATTTCTCAGGGAATCTGGCAACAATATCAAAAGTAGCAATACCACCCATAGAAAGGCCCATAATATAAACCCTCTTAGGATCTACATTTGGCAGGGTAATGTAAGAATCAATAAGTTCCATAAGGGTAACCACAATTGGAGCAATCTTCGGATCCAACGGCATATCTGCAGGAACAAGTGTCTGCAAACGTGGCATATATGCTCCAGGTACCCCCTCCGGACACTGTGGGAACAGCACGTATGCCGGATATTTCTCCCTGTTTACTGGATTGAGAAACTGTCCGCCACCGTGAAACAGTTGTGCCTGATTGTCACTCCCCCTCTCACCAGACCCGTGCAGAAAGATAACCAAAGGATACTTCTTGCCCTGCTGCAGATTCTCTGGAGTAAGATACCTGTACTGCAAAGTATCACCTGTTGCCTTTGCCACAAAAACACCTTTTTCATAATCCTGTCCATAGGCCAAAGAGGCTAAAAACAGAACAACCAATGTAAACAAACCTTTTTTCATAGCTATATCATTTTATAATTTATTTACAGTTCACAATACTCAATCTGCGGCACACCATTCTCAATCTTAACCATACTGTATCCCGACTTGTCTTCCCCAAGCTGTCTGCCTGCCGCACTTGAAGTTATCATTTGAATACCATTATACTCCCCTCTGGCACATTTGTGCAGATGCCCTGCAAGATAAGCATCCACCCCATACTTCTCAAACAATTGCAAGTACTTCATACGCAACTCTACAGGGAAATTCTCATAAGTCTCAGGTTCGTCGGGAGTATTAAGAAAAACCGGGTGGTGGGCAACTAAAATTATAGGGTTCTTCTTATTTGCCTTCTGCAGTTGCTCCTGCAGCCATTTGAACTCATCCTCCTGTGCTGCTGTCTGCGCTTTTACCACACAAGAATTATATCCAATTACAGTGTATCCTTTCTCTTTATGGACAAACCTGTCGGAGCCATAACGCCCCACAAAAGCTGCAACCTCCTCCGGCAGAGCATCATTTCCTACATCATGGTTACCCGGCAAACAATACACCTTAATATCTTTGCGGAACTTCTCCAATAACCCTTTAAAAGCCTCCAAAGCACAAGTATCTGCCCTTTTATGCACCAAGTCTCCCGACAGAACAACAAAATCTGCCTCCAACCCATTCACAACAGGAATCATCTTCTCCATTATCTCCACTTCTGGAGAAAAACCCTCTGAAACATTGATAAATCCCAACTGCGGATCAGATATCTGTATAAAATAAGGAGACTCTTTCTCTTTACAGGAAACACACACCAATACTGCCACCAGCAGTATCAGCAGCACTCTACATTGTTTTTGCATTGCCATACACAAATATAACTATTATTTTACTTAAAAGTGTTTTACATTTGTGCAAGTATAAAATATGGGAAAGAGTACCATCCCAAAAATATCAGACATCACTTATGAGACCACTCCTTATTTTGGCAATGGCAATTTTGGCCGCTGCGTGTTCCTCTACCTCTGCAGATGAGGAAATCAACAACGAATTCAATGAAATTATGCAGAAGCACAATGCCGTAGGGCTGTGTGTTGCAGCAGTTAAAGATGGTAAAATTGTGTACACCAACACATTCGGATACAAAGATCTTGAGCAGCAGATTCCAATAGCAGATGATGACGTTTTGCGCATTGCCTCCATTTCAAAATCATTTACCGCGACAGCCATTCTGCAACTTGTAGAGCAAGGAAAACTGAATTTGGATACAGACATATCAGACCTTATGGGATTTGAGATAAGAAACCCCAACTTCCCTCTAATTCCAATTACCGTAAGGATGCTCCTTTCACACACATCCAGTATGAGCGATTCAAACGGCTACTTCTCATTTGACAATATGAACCCTTCGGTATCCCCAACCTGGCAAAAAGCCTGGAACAGCTACGAGCCAGGCAGCAAGTACCAGTACTGCAACTTGGGCTACAACACATTGGGAGCAATCATTGAGATTATAAGCGGAGAAAGATTTGATGACTACATAGAGAACCACATTTTCAAGCCCTTGGGAGTATATGCCAGCCATAATGTAATGGATCTCGACTCAACCAAATTCATAAAGATTTACAAATATAATCTTCCCGATAGTTCATTCGTCTGCTCCACAACAGCTTACCAGGCCCCAGCAGAAGAACTTGCAAACTACCGGATGGGATACTCCACAACAGCATTTTCCCCTACAGGTGGTGTAAAAATCTCTGCAAAAGACCTTGCCCGCGTAATGATGATGCATATGAATTACGGAGAGCTTGATGGTATAAGAATATTGGACAGCACCAGTTGCGCACTTATGCGCTCCAATATAACCACAACAAACTACTCTGGAGAAACCTACGGAATGGCCCTGCTAAACTCCAACGACTACCTGCAAGGGTGCAGAGTGACTGGCCACGACGGACTTGCCCTTGGAGCCTACACCTCAATGTTCTGGCTGCCTGAACAAAACTTTGGAGTGGTGGTAATGACCAATGGCTGCACCGGCAAAACCGACAAAACTTTTGCCAACATAATGTGCGAATCAGCAGAGGTGCTTAAAAAGCATTTCTGCAAATAATTCCCAGAATTGCACAAAATAGCGTCATGCGGGCTGAGTTTGTGCAGGATGTGGGCGGATTCTGCACAAAACAAAAAAGCCCAACTGAATTTCAGTTGAGCTTCCTGTGCGGGAAATTGGACTATCGTAAACAATCATAATCACAAATACGGCTTTAATTAGGTAAATAATTAGTATCCAGCAATTTGATAAGTGTTTATTTAAATTGTGTGATACTGAATTAGTTTTACTTTTGATGTGTTTTGGTCAGTTTTGTACCTATTTTGTACCTCATTATTAAAACTTATACCTTTTGAGTATTTTTGAAAATCACACAGCCTTAATGAGCATTTTCTAATTGCTTTGTATTGATTATTAACCTTTTAAAGCTTTTAGATTATGGCAACAAAAGTTAAATTAAGACAAAAGCCAATGGCTGGTGGTAAAGAAAGTTTGTACCTTGATTTTTATCCTCCAATCGTCAACCCTCAAACTGGCAAATCTACCAGAAGAGAGTTCCTAAAATTGTATGTGTACTCCAAACCAAGGACCACTCTTGAGAGAAAGCATAATACTGATACGATGTTAATGGCTGAACAGTTGAGATTCAAACGTGAGAATATGATCTTGAAGGAGCATTTGTATACCGACATTGAAAGAGAACAAATGAAATTCCTGGAAAAGTCCAAGAAAAATTTCCTTGAGTATTATGAAGAGACTTTCCGCAGCAGAGGTTTAGCCAATGTTTACAGACACAATGGCGCACTGCTTTTATTGAAGGCATATGCAGGAAATTGTGTGCGTTTTGCCGATATGGATCTAGAGTTTTGCGAAGGGTTCAGGAAGTATCTAATGAGTGCAAAAAGTCTATATCAAAAAGACAAAATACTTGCCCAAAATACCAAACACCACTATATGCGGTCCTTCAAGACAATGCTGTTACAAACTTTTAAGGAGGGTTATATAAAAGAAGATTTTGCACATCAAATTGACAGTATTCCCAGAGAAGATTCTAAACGACAGTTTCTCAATATTGATGAACTGAACAAACTGGCCGCTACACCTTGTGCTATTGATGTTGTAAAAAGAGCTTCTTTATTTTCTGCTCTTACTGGGTTGAGGTTCTCTGATGTTCAGGCTCTGACCTGGGGAAAGCTGGAATATGTAAAGGATCTGGGATACTATATAAATTTCAGACAGCAAAAAACTGGTGCAGTAGAGCGCATGCCTGTTTCCAAGCAGGCAGTAGAACTAATGGGTGAACCTAGAGGTTTTAATGATGTGGTGTTTCAAAACTTGAATAGATTTCCTCATATGAGAAAGATGTTCCGCAAATGGATTTCTGATGCGGGAATAGAAAAGCACATTTCATTCCACTGCTTCAGGCACTCATTTGCAACAAATCAGCTCACACTGGGCACTGCTATAACAACAGTCTCAAAGTTATTGGGTCATAGAGACCTGAAAACTACAATGGTATATGCTAAAGTTGTAGACAGCGCAAAGAGAGAAGCTGTTGACAAACTAAAACTTGACATAGCCCCAATTATTCTAAGAAAAGGAGGTGCCATATGAATATACATGATATCCTCCGAGGGTTGGAAACAGCTTTTTTTGATTTCAATGTCTATATTGAGGGAGGAGAAATTTACCGGTATTATGGATTTCAAAATGCATTCGTACTTATTACCCGGATGGTTAACGGGCATGATAGTTCTACTGATATATTAAGAGAAATTGGCAAGTGTTTCAAACTGGCTGAGTATATGAATGAACATCACCTGAAGGCATTTTATATTCCTCGCAAAGATAATCCGCATAACAATTCAGGATTCTTGCAGGACTGCGAAGAACTGAAATTTATCTGTTCTATAATGAAAAGTTCAATGAAAATGTATTGTAAGTATTATCCCGACAGTATTACTGATATTGAAAGCATCTTGCAAGTAGAAAATCTGGTACCAACTTATGAGCTAACTCCATTCCCTACAATAGAGAAAAATTTTATTCCAATTTCTGATACCGAAGCTGCTACTATCAAGGGAGGATATAGGATTGCTGAAAACAGGAAGACTGATTTCATATAAATCTTAACAGCAATGTTTGAGTGCCATTTCTTTGAAAGAATTGACGGATGCAACATAAACAGCAAACAAGATTTCTTCAAATCTATTGGTAACTGTTTGAATACATCTTTAACTTACTACAACAACCTAATGAACAAAGCTAAATATACCACAGAGGACACCTACATGAAGCCATTTGAAGAAATTGCAGAAAAGGCAAAGGAACGGTACGACAAAGTATAAAACTAAATAACTGACAAAAGTTGGGTGTATTGGAAGTATTGTGGAATTCCAGTACACCCTTTCTTTTCAAAACTCCATGTTGCTTTGTAGTGTTAAATATCGTTTAATATGAATACAGACAACATTACTTTTGAAAAATTACCAGAAGCTGTTGGGTTCCTTATTAAAGAAGTAGCCCATGTAAAAGAACTAGTAGCAGCCAAAGAACAGCCATTACCTCATCCAGCTGCAGATGAATGGTTCAATATTGATGAACTGATTGAGTATCTTCCAACCCACCCTGCAAAACAGACCGTTTACGATTGGGTACATAAAAGATTGATACCTGTCCACAAAGAGGGACAACGTAAATTATCATTCCTAAAATCTGAAATTGACGACTGGTTAAAATCTTCCAAACAAAAAACTATAGCCGAAATTGAAATAGAGGCAGAACAATATTTGGAGGGCCTGCAACGTGGTAAGAGATAATTTATTAAATGATCTTACAATTGGGATTGTAAGAGAAAGTCCATTTATCAGCAAAAGTGCTAATGAGTGGATGCATGAAGCCAGAGAGAAGCCTACTCAACGCAAACTATTTGGGGATTTGTGGTTTGAGAATGAACTGGCCATCCTTTTTGCAGAAACTAATGCTGGGAAGAGCATACTTGCCGTTCAGATTGCAGATAGTATATCTAGGGGGTATGCCATACCACCTTTTGGAATGGATGCCGACAAACAGAGAGTTGTCTACTTTGATTTTGAATTAAGTGAAAAGCAGTTTGAAAAAAGATACTCTATGAACGGAACTGAACATTACATTTTTGATGAAGATCTCATAAGGGTTGAAAACAATCCCTATGCTGATTATCCTGAAGGAGATTATGCCAGTTTCATCTGTGATTCCATTGAGGAGTGTATCCTACATTTCAATGCGAAGGTTGCCATTATTGACAACATCACTTATTTAAATGATGAGCTTGAGAAATCCAAAGATGCACTACCTCTGATGAAACTTCTTAAAAACATCAAGCTCAAGCACAATCTTTCTATCCTAATTCTTGCTCATACACCAAAGAGGGATTTGTCAAGACCATTAAACAAGAATGATCTTCAGGGGAGCAAGATGATAATGAATTTCATTGACAGTGCTTTCGTGATTGGAGAAAGTGCAAAAGAGAAATCCATGCGGTATATCAAACATCTCAAATCCAGGAACAGCTCTCTTGTATATTGTTCTGAGAATGTACTCAGTTGCAAAATTGTAATGGATTATAACTTCCTAAAATTTGTATTCCTTGAAGAGTGCAAAGAGAGTGAGCATCTGGTTGAGAAGGTGAGAATGGAACAGGAGAAACTAATTGAGACCACTAAAGATTTGCATTCAAAGGGATATGGTTCCAGGTTTATTGCAGATGTGGTTGGAGTGAGCCATTCAACTATAAACAGGCTAATAAGGGAGCTCAAATCCAAGGATGAGCTTATTCCAGTGGAGAGTGGAACATTTAGGAGTAATGCAGATTGTTCCAATGTTCCGGATGTTCCAGCGTGTTCCACTTTATGATTGTTATATCTGGAACATTTTGGAAAGTGTGGAACGGTTGTAACACCTAAAATGTTCCAAAAGGTTTTACATATGAAGAAATACAGATTTTATTTGGAAAAATACAAAGATTCTCGACAAAAGCATATCTGTCCTAACTGCAGCAGAAAGTCTTTTGTGAGATACATAGACAGGGAAAGTTGTAGGTATGTGGATGAGGCTGTAGGAAAGTGTGATCATGAGAATTCCTGCGGTTATCATTTGAGACCTAAAGATTTTTCAAATGGTAATAATAGAGTCTTTAAGCACAAATACTATTTCCCTTTGAATAAGGAGAAGCTTCCTGATATGAGTTTTTCTGTAATCTCAAATGATTTTATGGTAAGATCTTTCAGGGGATACTGGAAAAACAATTTCTTTCGGTTCCTATGCTCAAAGTTTAATGAAGAAGCTGTAAGGAAAGCAATGGAGTGCTACTGTGTTGGTACGTCTGATTTTTGGGATGGAGCATGTATCTTTTGGCAAGTGGACAGTACATATAGGGTAAGAACAGGAAAAATTATGCTATATGATGCTGATAACGGACATAGGGTAAAGAATCCCAGGAGTTATATTGCCTGGGTACACAAGATGAAAAGTGTCAGAGATTTCAATCTTAAACAATGTCTCTTTGGAGAACATCTATTGATCAGATATGAAGAAAAACCGGTTACCCTTGTGGAAAGCGAAAAGAGTGCCATCATTTGTTCATTCTATTACCCGGAATATGTTTGGCTGGCCACAGGAGGCCTCAATAATCTCAATGCTGAGAAATGCCGTGTACTGAAAGGAAGGACTGTTGTATTATTTCCAGATCTTGGAGCTGAAGAAAAATGGCGAACTGCTGCAACTAAAATTCCCGCACTCCGCAGATGCAGAATCTACACTGGCCTCCGCAAGATTGCCACTGCTGAAGAGATTTCAAAAGGATTGGATATTGGGGACTATGTATTAAGAGAGATAACTAATTATAAATAACCAAACTGCACAATATTTGTATGTACAATAAGGAATTATATATGACTTATCACTATCTGTTTATGCACATTTTTGTGTATATTTGTGCTGGAAAAATTAAACATTGCCATGGAAAGGACTAATAAAATAGATATGAATATGATGAGGAATTATTCCTCTGTATTCTCCAGAAGAGTCTTTTCCGACATCATTAATTATGATGATTACTCACATTTGAATGCGGTTATCAATCTATACGATATAGCAAACAAAAGAAAAGTTGAGACATATTATGATATCATGAGATATCTATACAAGTCTATTGCAAAATACTACAGATGTGAGTATGTATATAAAAATGAAGTAATAAACAATCTGCTTTTAAAAGAGTACAGCAAAACTGGAACTATTGCGATAAATGAATTCAGAGTTCTGGACTCAATTGTTGATTTGGCTATGTTCAATGGAGTGAGTAAGGCTTTTGAGATAAAAACAGAATATGATACAAAAAAAAGGTTGAGCCATCAGCTAGAAACATATTCACGTTTATTTGAAGAATGTTATTTGGTTATTCCAAAGGAGCTATTGGAGCAATACAAATCTTGTATCGGTCAGAATGTGGGTATAATAGTATTATACCCAGAACGAGGAAAAATAAAATTATCAGAGGTTAGACCTGCAGCAAAGAACGTTATTGATTCAGATGTTCTAATACATAGTATAAGGACATGTGAATATAAAAATATCATCAAAGAGCATTTTGGATACTTACCTGCTGTATCTTGCTATGAAATGTTTGATGAGTGCAAAAAAATGTTGAAGGAAATTCCTACTGATATATTGCAGAAATTGTTTATTGCAGAAATAAAGAAACGCAAGAACATTTCTGGCATTCTTGATAATATTCCACTGGAGATTAGGCAAATGTGTCTGAGTCTAAACCTGACCGAAAAACAATCAAAAGTTTTAGGCACTAAGTTGAACATTCAAATAACAATGTAGATTATGTACTTTCCATACTTGAGAGGTAAGCAGTTTGAATTACTTGCACTTAGAGAATTCGCTTCTGAGAATCCACAAAACGACAAGATTCTTCCTATTATTGAGCCTGTTAAAGATTCATTCAATGGCATTACAACTGCCACAGAGATAATGATAAAAGAAGGACTTAACTTTGCTCTTGTTTTAAATCCTAAAGAGGGGGATTTTAAAAAAAGTAAAAAATCTTCAGATATACTTAATAGCATTCCAATATTGAGTACTGATGATAATTTAACAAAGTGGATTCCAGCTTTTATATTCAACAATAACATTGTGGAGATACAAACAATTATTGAAGGAAAGAATCTCTCAAATGTTATGCTCATATTTAAAAACGGACTCGACACGAACAATGAAGATCTATTCAAGTTTCTTGATAAAGACTATATAGCTTATATTGTAGATGGAGATGCATCCAGATCCTCGAAAAAAAAGATTAGTATTCTAAAATCCCCAAAAAAGCTAATAAGACTTGATAGCAGATTTGAAGAACAGACAAGAAATGTTGACTACATAGGTATTGGTGAACAGACATTCACAGAAGAGTTTGCATACTATAAAGATGAAGGTTATTATGGTTTCTCAGACTATACAACCTTGCCCAAAAATTTTGTAGATGGAGGAATGCTTCCATTTGCAATAGCAATACATCTCACCTATGAGAAAGGTAATGATCAAATTTTAATTCAGCATTTCGTATCAGACACCAATTTCGACCAATCAAATATTCAAAAGAAGTTTTTTGAAGCTGCAAAAAAAGTTAAAGATTACTTCTTTGATAAGCATAAAACTAAAGCTATTGAAGATCTCATTTATCTTTTCGATAATGCAAAATATCCTGGTTTAGGTGTATTGAAAAAATTATCGATACGTAATCATTTGGAACTGTTAAATAGAGTATTATAGTATGAAGGTATGTGCGAATTGTTTCAATGATACTGAAATAAAACAGTTTATCATTGGTTCATCTATTGAATCTGATGTATGTGATTGCTGCGAATCAAAGTCAGATTTAATCGATCTAAATGAGCTCTCGGACTTCTTCGTTGAGTTTCTTAAGCTATTCATAAAAGATGATAATGGAGAAAGTCTAGTTGATACTATTGAACAAGATTGGAATATATTTTCGACAAAAGAATGTGCCAACAAAGTAATATCTGAAGTTTTACAAAATAATCCAGGATTGGGATACAATATTAATGACAAAGTATCCTACATCCAAGAAATACAAGAATGTTTTAAAGTCTGGGATAATCTAAAAAGAGAGGTACAAGAAGAAAAAAGGTATTTTTCGAATGTTGCCAAATTTGATTGGTCTGCATACATAAGGCCAAATGCTAAGATTGACAAAGGAGATGTTTACTATAGAGCTAGAATCGTACCTGCAGATAAAGACAAACTTACTCCATCCGATATGGGCTGTCCTCCTAGAAAGATTGCAACGGCAGGAAGGGCTAATCCTATAGGAATTCCATATCTTTATTTATGTGATAATATTGACACTACATATTACGAAATACGGGCAGTATATCTAGACCGAGTGAGTGTGGGCAGATTTGCTATTCAACGTGATTTGGATATTGTTGATTTTAGCAATGAGATAAATTTATTTTATGCTTTCAGTACTGCAGAAAGTAATACCAGTCTTATAGAGATTATTAAGAACAAGATTCTTTTCGATAAAATAAGTAAAGATCTGTCAAAGCCAATAAGAAGATTTGATACAGAAGTAGAATATGTTCCAACACAATTAATTTGTGAATACTGTAAACATATTAATGCAGATGGCGTACGATTTAAAAGTTCAGTACATCAGAAAGGTACAAATGTGGTATTATTTGATATGAAAGATGCCAAGTGTACAAAAGTTTATCAAAAGAAAATAACCGCAATTAAGATAACAGGAGATAATCAGTAATATTTATTAAAATTCACCGCCACCCTCAAATAGAAGGTGGCGGCCTTGTTATAGCAAGCCAGATGGGAATTGGCGGTTATATTGGCCGGCTACACAGTATTAATTTTCTAATCTGGAAATCTTATCCTTCCTGATTAACCTCATCGGATTTAAGGGTAACTACCGCCATCATCTCACCAGATTTTTCACCGGTAACTGTATTCACA
>JAZRIV010000023.1:0-17673 GCA_045645465.1 Candidatus Egerieisoma sp. | reverse complement strand
ACACCGGTAAAATCTTCAGCACCTTGCCTCAGGTGGAAGAAAACTCAATGGTACAAGTATCATCATCCCGACAGCAGCAGTTCCTTACTGCCTTGCCGGAGGATGCTACTTTTACCCGCCAGATCTACCTCCAGGCTGCAGAGGCTTTGGGGATTCCTGTGCCTTCAGCCGACAGGTATATTAACCGTTGGGTGAGCAGTGGTGTGCTTGAGAAAGTTGGGCATGGGGAGTTTAGGAGGGGGTGAGGCTATCAGTTTATAATTTTTACAAATGAATTTATAATATGCAAGGGTAGTTCATAATTAAATTTAGTTAACTTTGTAAGTTCATGCAGGTGTTAAGTCTTGCTCTTGCGTTAAGACAAAAATATAAGATGACAGAAAAGAATAGAAAATATACATTCATAGATTTGTTTGCGGGTTGCGGAGGACTGAGTGAGGGATTTTTACAGACGCAGCGTTTTGAATCATTGGCACATGTTGAATGGGAAAAGCCAATGGTTGAGACTTTGAGAAACCGTTTGGTCGACAAGTGGGGATATTCAACAGATAAAGCAAAGAGAGAGGTTGTATTATTTGATATTCAAAAAACAGAAGAGCTTATTAATGGACAATGGTCTGATGAATCTAAGTTGAAGTATGGAGATTTGAATGATAGTTCGGTTCAAATAGGTGGTTTAAAATCACTTATTGGGAGTAAGCACGTAAATTTGATTATTGGTGGTCCTCCGTGTCAGGCATATTCCATACATGGTAGAGCGACAGACAAAAACTCAATGAATGACGATTATAGGAATTATTTGTTCGAGAGTTTTTGCAAAGTAGTTGATGAATTTAAGCCTGATATTTTTGTATTTGAAAATGTGAAGGGATTACTCAGTGCAAAACCAGGGGGAGTTGCAGTGAAAGATCGTATATTTAATGCATTTTCAAATATAGGATATGAAATCCGCACTCCTTCAGACCTTGCAACTGCGGTTTATGATGCTGTAGATTTCAATGTGCCTCAGGTAAGGCCAAGAGTAATAATCTTGGGTGTTAAAAAGGGGGCCGGATTACAGCTAGATGATTTGTATGACTCGATAACATCAGAGAAAAGCACAAAAAAGTTAACAGTCAGTGATGCAATAAGCGCTCTGCCACCATTATATCCTTTAGCAAGTCCAATAATAGATGGCAGGAATTCTAGATCTCATACTTTAAACACAGATCAAAATATAACCTCTCATGAGGCTAGGAATCATAGCCAAAGAGATAGAAAAGTATTTAGAGAATGGGTGTCAAATAGAATGAATACAATTAGTCACAAGGACATGGTAGAATATTATTATGAGGTGACAGGTCATCGGACACTTTTTCAAAAATATAAGAGTTTGGAATGGAATAAACCTTCTCATACGATTGTAGCACATTTGAGCAAAGATGGATATATGTTTATCCATCCGGATGCTAGTCAGGAAAGAAGTATAACAGTCAGAGAAGCAGCTAGTTTGCAAACTTTTCCATTAGACTTTAAATTTTGTGGCAGTAGGCCTTATTGCTATAAAATGATAGGGAATGCGGTACCTGTTAGAATGGCATTTTCTATAGCAACAGGTTTATATAAAGTTTTAGATAAGAGTATAAAATAATGAATGTACTAATAGCGTGTGAAGAAAGCCAGGCTGTATGTAAGGCTTTTAGAGCAAGAGGTCATAATGCATACAGTTGCGATATATTGGAATGTAGCGGTGGACATCCGGAATGGCATTTTTGCCAGGATGTATTGCAGGTTATACCCAATTTGGGAGGAAAATTACAGAGTGGGAAGGAGTACTATTTGCCTGAGGGTGAGGAGTGGGATTTAATGATTGCTCATCCTCCTTGCACTTATCTGTCTGTCAGTGGTGCTCGATGGTTATATCATCCAGAAGATGCACACTTGCCAGTGTCCGAAAGAAGAGAGCATCCGAATCACTTAGGCCGAAGAAAAGAAAAAGAGGAGGCGATTAAGTTTTTCCTGGAATTCACAAAAACTAATGTTAAGAGGTGGGCAATAGAAAATCCCGTTGGATGTATGAATACTGAATACAGAAAACCGGATCAAATTGTTCAACCATTTTGGTTTGGTGATGAGGCTTCTAAAAAAACATGCTTATGGCTCCATAATTTGCCGCTACTGACTCCTACAAAAATGGTTAGTGAAGGAGAAAGAGTAGTCCTTTCAAGTGGCAGGTCTTTACCTAAATGGTATTCAGATTCTTTTAATACAAAGATTTCTACAGAAGAAAGACGCAAACTTAGAAGTAAAACGTTCCCAGGTTTTGCTGAGGCATTAGCAGAACAATGGGGTAATATTGAATAATTATGACACGTAGCAAGTTGAAACTTCAGCAGTTCAGGACGAACGATCTTGTTGATGACACAGGAAAACAGATTGAATTCGGAAAATCATGGAATGAAGATTTCTTTGAAATTGATAGTACTGTTGAGACGGTAACTATGCAGTTGACATTTGTTTCTCTTTCAGATGCCCATTTAGCATTGGATGGAGAAAAAATTGAATTGAAGTTAGCAGAGGTTACAGGGAGAGCAGATAGAAAAGCATACGCGAATGGAGAACAAGGGATGTCTCAATTGAAATACTTTTTTATCCATAAGCTCAATCTTACAAAAGCCATTAATTCAGTAGATTACTTTGCGTTATTCAAAAAGACGAATTATGATTATGATTTGTTTTATATTCCCAATCGGCTTTTTGATAAATTCATAAAACTTTTTCAAAGTCAAAATGCAGATATTTCGATAGAGCAAAGATTAAATCAAACTATTAAAGGGAGAGATAATGAATATGTACAATTACTAATAGAGAAAAGCAATCTCATTTTGACAGGTGCACCGGGAACGGGCAAGACATATCTGGCTAAGAATATTGCGGCATCAATTATTGGGGATTGTAGTTGGGATAAACTGAACCTTGAACAGATGAAGCAGGTAGGTTTTGTCCAATTCCATCCATCATATGATTATACAGATTTTGTGGAGGGGTTACGCCCTGATGATAAAGGATGCTTTGTCAGGACTGATGGTGCATTCAAAGATTTTTGTAAAAGGGCATTAGGTGAGCATAGTTCATTGATGGCTACAGATAATAGCTTGTTTCAAACAGTTTATAATGAATTGGTTGATGATATAAATGGTGGTGTTGTCACTGAATATGCTAGACTTAAAGCAGACCCTTCCGATTTAGGGGTAAACAACAAGGGACAGATTGTATATGGTCCATCTAAAAAGAACAGTAAGACAGAATCAATGAGAAACATGAAATTGCTTTTTGATTATTATGTTTCAAAAGGGGAATTTGATGTTTCAGATGTGTCAAGGGATGACATGTGGTCTTTGATATCAAGTCTTACCTCAGGAAAGACAAATACATTGGATTATACTGAGTACTTGTGGACTTTAAACAACCTTCTTGCTAGGGTAAACGGAAGACATCAGACAAGCAACAATGATGCTCCCCAGAAAGAAGAGGTCTTGCCATATGTGTTTATTATTGACGAAATTAATCGAGGCGAACTCTCAAAAATCTTTGGAGAACTTTTTTACTCAATAGAACCGGATTACAGAGGTGAGGCAGGTCGTGTTGTTACGCAGTATAATAATATGGTAGAAGATGATGACGTCTTTAAGGAAGGTTTCTATATTCCTGAAAACGTATATATAATAGGCACGATGAATGATGTTGACCGTGGTGTTGAAGCTATGGATTTTGCCATTCGCCGCAGGTTTGCATGGAAAGAGGTAACGGCAGAAGAAAGTGCTGTTAATATGGGACTTTCTACAGAAGTTCAGGGAGTTATGAAAGCCTTGAATAATGCGCTTACAGATAACGGACTTTTGCAGGCTTATCATATAGGAGGAGCTTATTTCCGCAAATTGGATGGCTCTAATTATCAGAAGCTTTGGGAAAATCACTTGAGGGGGATAATTGCCGAGTACTTCAGAGGAGATCCTGATGCTGACAAGAAAGTGGAAGAAATTGCTTCAATTTATAAAAGTGCTTGTACAGTCCCTGTTCAGGCAGTGGAAACAGAATAATGTGCTGCTGAATGAAACTTGTAGTCAGGGATAACAATTACTCAGGATATACAATAACCCCTCCAGAAATGAGACGGGATTTGTTGCGTATTGCAGACTGCCGTTTGGATAAATTATCTGACAATGGCAGTGATTTGTGGTTGTTTCCCAAGCGAGGGGACCGTTACGACGATAAGATAGAGGACCAGTCCATTATTTCCGTTGTGGGAGATAAATTTACAACAGGCAATATAATGGGCTTTGTCGGATGTGGCGATACAGAACTTACTATCCGTTCAAGATTTACCCATAATGACGAGCAGGACTGGTTTATGGAGTATATGCTGGAGAAAGTGTTTGCCATCAACATTTTCAATCTGCGTCATGGACGCGGGGTAGATGAAGCTTTGAATATTACACCTTTGATGTTCCCTTACTTTTTGCAGAAAGCTCTTTGTCAAGGAGTTTATCGGGAGTATGTAAGATGTGAACACAACGACAGCAGAGTGCGTGGTGCAATTGATTTCGATGCCCATATCAAAGCAAACTATCCGTTTAAAAATGGGAAAGTAGCATATACAACAAGGGAGTACATTTATGACAATTCCATAACTCAACTAATCCGTCATACAATAGAGTTTCTCAAGACAGATAAAACGTCTTGGGAAATCCTGTATTCCAACAGAGAGACTCAAGCAAACATAAAGCAGATTATAAATGCAACACCTTCTTACCGTAAAGGTGATTTGCAGAAACTCCTTTTGGCCAACCTGAAACCAAAGATTCATCCATATTATTCTGAGTATGGACCACTTCAGAAGTTGTGCCTGCAAATCCTCCGTAGGGAAAAACTCAGTTATGGACAATCGTCTGAGAGGATTTATGGAATCTTGTTTGATGGGGCCTGGTTATGGGAAGAATACCTGAATCTGACTCTTTCAAAAGCTGGTTTTATCCATCCTGAAAACAGGACCGGAAAAGGAAAACTTTATCCGTTCCGTAACAAAAAACGCTATGCGAGATATCCTGATTTCTTAAAGGACAATATAGTTGCGGATGCAAAATACAAAAGGATGGTAGATTTGAGTTCAGACTCATACGGTTTGAAGGAAGATATTGGCAGGGACGATCTCAACCAGATGATATCATATCTTCATATAACTTCTTCAAATGCAGGAATCTTCATATGTCCTACAGAATTGTTGGCAGTAAATCCTGCAACAGGAGAATATTACCCTGATATTGAATTTATTTTGTCGGAGACAAGCTTATTTGCCTACAGAGTGGGTGAACTAGATGGATATGGCGGACAGGTATATGTGCTTGGTGTAAATATCCCACAATCATTGGCTTCATATAAAGAATTTGCAGAGCAAATGCACAAGACAGAAGAGGCTCTTTTTAAATCTGTCAGCCAAATCGTAGCTGTAAATTCATAACACGGAGAATCAATGCAAATTGAGTAGGAAAATCTTATTCAGTGCTGTTTCTAACCCATGTAGTGTCTGATTGATCGTCTTTGGTTTCAGTTGGCATTCCCAAAGAGTTATGGTGTGCCACCCTAGATCCCGTAATTCAATCCTGCGTTTCAGATCTCGCTCCCGATTACGGTTGATTTTCTCTTGCCAGAAAGCAGTGTTTGTCTTGGGCAGGACAAAATACTTGCATTCCTCATGACCGTGCCAAAAACACCCGTTGATGAAAATTGCAGTCCTGTATTTCTTGAGGACTATATCAGGCGAACCCGGCAGTTTCTTCACATTAAGCCTGAACCTGAACCCACGTGAAAACAGAAACCGTCTCACAAGGAGCTCAGGTTTCGTATTCCTGCTCCTTATGCTCTGCATACACCTTCTGCGCTGTTGTGGATTCAATCTGTCAGCCATAGTATAAAGATAGTGGAAAATATATAATTGCGTAAATTTTATGTAAAGATAAATTGTCATAACTATTCTTGTACAAAAAAGTACATAAGGAAGTTAACACAACTGGACATTAGGAATATGGCTATGAGAAAGATGCTGTTTTTTTGTATCTTTGTAAAGCTAAGATTAATGCAATTACTTTTAATTTTTATAACAAGATGAGTAGTGACAGAATAGATTTTATTGCGGAAGAGCAATGTGAAGAATTCTCAAATGATGACTTGTTTAACATTACGTCATGGGGTGCAGATCCGTCTGTTAGAGAGTTAATACTTCAGTATAAGGAAGGTGATATAGAAAAGCCAGAATTGCAAAGGAAATACGTATGGGAGAAAAAAGACGCAAGTAGATTTATAGAGTCATTATTACTTGGATTGCCTGTTCCTAGTATTTTTTTAGCCAATATTGAACAAACAGGAAAACGGCTTATAATTGATGGTTACCAAAGAATACGAACATTATATGATTATATTGAGGACGGAATATGGCATGGCGATGATTCTGAGTTCAGGTTGACAAATTCTGAACTAATAAATGAACGATGGAGGGGAAAGACGTTTAATGAATTGACTGAAAATGATAAAAGGAGATTGAAGAATTACACAATTCATGCTATAGTTTTTGAACAAAAACATCCTTCAGATGACTCTGGATTGTTCCAAGTTTTTGAACGAATTAATACTAGTGGAAGGACTCTGAATAATCAAGAAATCCGAAATTGTGTGTATCAAGGAAAAATGAACACCCTATTGTTTGCAATGAATAAGAACGTTCAATGGCGCGCATTATACGGCGACCTTGTAGAGGATTCGAGGATGAATGATTTAGAACTAATTCTTAGGTTCTTTACTCTAAACACAGAAGAAATTTACAACTCTGAAAAAGCGAAAATTAGTTTAAAGCAATGCTTGAATAAATATATGCAATCAAATATAAACGCTTCCGATGCATTTATTAAAGACAGAGAGTGTGATTTCTATACTGTTATAGATTTTATTTATAATAATTTCGGTGAAGAGGCATTTTTTAACTTACAGAGTGATTTAACAAAAATCAGACGTAGATTGTATCCTGCTGTGTATGACTCAATCATGATTGCAACATCAATAGCTTTGAAAAGAGGATATGCTAAAGGCGAAAATTGTCTTAAAGAGAAACGTTTGGAATTATTGAGAAACACGGCATACAGAGACAGTATAACTCAAGGTACAATGAAAGTTACTAATATTCGTAGCCGAATTTCACTTGCACTTAGCATATTGTACGGAATAGAACTATGATACAAAATGTAGAAGCAAAGAATACAATAGATGATTGTAATGCTGAATTGTCTCGAATTGCAGGGATTATTAATAAAGTTGGTAGTACTGATCCTCTTTCTGGATATTTGACAAAGTATTCTTTAATACGTATTTGTGGGACTTTGGAAATGAGTTATAAGACAATAATTGCTGATTACTATGAGAATATTGCCCCTCAATTAGGGCCTTACATTACATGCCATTTAAGGGATGCCTCAATGAATCCAACATATGGGAATATATGTACGGCTCTAGGTCATTTTGATACTACTAGAAAAAAAGATTTTAAAGATGCTGTTGATGCTTTAAATAATAAGGACAACCTTATAAGAGCCTTTGATGTATTAAATAGAGAACGAAATAATGTTGCTCATGGGTATAGTTCTAATTTATCTTTTAAGGATATGAGTAATCATTTCTTAGAAACCATACAAATTTTAGAGGCATTAGATTCTGTTATGATATAACAAAGCTGTGCGATTAAATATATACATTAATCTACATAGTTAACAACTAGCTTTGCTATAGAAATTCTTAGAAAAGATAGATAACTGAAACAATTCATCGAATGAGATGAAAGACAAGTCAAGTAAGGGAAACGTATGGCAAAAACTATAAATAACAACGAGGAATGTGACATGGTTGCACGAGCAAATGAGGACTACAAAAAATTTAATGAACACCTTGATAGAATCGATGCTACGATAAATGCTAGCGAGAACGTAATTGAAAGCAGGACCTATGAAATAGGGGCTGGAGGCTTGGTCGTGTCTCTTACAATACTTTCTTTACTTAGGGATACAGAACATTTCCCAGAGTGTGGAATGATTCATACAGCAATAATATGGGGATTGTTTACTCTATGCATTATTCTCCACTATCTTTCTCAATTTGCGTCGAAATGTGCTGCTGAGAAAATGTCAAAAATCATAATTCTAAAGATTGTTAGCAATGAAAAATATAATGATGACGAGATTAATAAAATACAACGTGAGAAATTCCTAATTGTCAGAATATTTAACAAGATAACCCCAATAATATTGATTATTGGTATTGTTTGGCTTATTTCATTTACTTATTATTGTTTCTTTAGAGCATGATTACAAACAAAAATTACTCCAAGCCCTCAAACTACGAAGAACGTGGTTATACACCAAGACCTGCAAGGCCTGTTGAACAACCGCCAATTGAGAAAAAATAAACGCCCGGTCAAGACTTCAGCCGGGCAGGCCGTCAGAAGACTTGCCCTTAATGGGCAGAGAGGAATCAGAAGTGTGTTTTCAATCTGCAGGCAGGTTGTAAACACACCTCTTCTATTTTTATAGCACCTTTGGTGCGGAGTTGGCCTTGCACATTGAATACTCTGTTGGCGCCACAAGCCTATCGCCATTTCGTAGGAATGCCACCCAGCATGCACACAATAGATGGCGTGGAGACTTAACCTGTTCTCCTCCATAAAAATGCGGCCACTGCATACTTTTGCCCTATGAATGGGGCAAAAGTCCTCCGTTCTCCTCCGCATTTTTACTCCGTCAAATCAGTTTAAGACTCCACCATGTGTTCAGTGCGCTTTGCGCACACAAACGTCTCTGCTGTCATTGGTGGTGGTGGAAACCGCATCACTTTGTATTCCGCTATATTAACATAATCTTCCTGGTAGTTGTGTAATTCTGGCAAGAGCAAGCTTTGCCGCCATTACACAACCAAGATTATGTATAAATAGCGCTTCAGTGGGGAGAGAAGCTTCATCACTTTTTAACGCAGAGACGAGTCGGATGGCAAGAGGTCGCTTCCCTCAGGGGCCAACGCGCTCCAGGCCCGTCGGGAAGCTCCATACTTTTGGCAGAGTTTGCTTGTGAGGAGGCCAAAAGTATTTTTCCTTGCCATCCTTAGCAGCACAGCTGCGGGCCTGCGTGTACCCTTTTACCTTGCAGCCACAAGTGTCTGCAAAGAAAAAGTGTACCTACGGCTTGGTACTGGCTACGCCAGTGGGTTTTACTTGGGGCTTCTTTCCGTTTTGTCAGCAGCTGCTGTTTGCAGCAGCTCACAAACCGGCGCCCCAAGAGCGGGGAGATTGTTCCTTTCAGTCACAAACTCCCCTTCCTGCCGCGCCCCTGCGGGGCTTGCCTGCTCGATATTTGTGCGGATGCCGACACCGCTCCGCGGTCCCGACCTCCACTTTCAAATATCCAAGCGGAGAGAAATAATCCCGATTGGGCTACAGTGCCTGGATCTGCTTTGTACCCCGCACCGATGCTGTGCCAATAAAAAAACAGCAACCCAAAGCAGTGGGCGGCTAACGCCGCCTACTGCTCATAATCTTGTAAATGTGTGCGTTATCTTTGAGCATCTGTTCATCTGTTAATGTGATTAAGACTTGTAAATGCCCCGCTTTTATCCAAATACACAATTTTCTGACTGCTGGTCTTCTGTTGGCAATGTTACCTATTACCATAGGAACGGTATATGCTATTTCAGGAGTAAGGCTTATTCTACTTTTGCCGGTACTGCTGATCAGCTGGAGCAACAGGGACTGCATCAAAGAGCTATACGGGCATGGCAGAGGTTACCCCACAATATTCAATTGCAATGGCGCAGGTTGGCGAAGGGAGTGGCTGCCCACCGGCCACCATTTGGCGACGGGAACAGCATCAGCGGGTATAATCTTTTTGTTTCCGCTTATCACGGGTTTGCACAGCTGGGGAATGAGCACGTCCCTACACCAAAGCGTTTTGTTCCTTTTCCTATTTTCAGTTTTGTTTTTCTGGGGGCTTCTGCGGCAAATCTTTTTGATCTGCAACTCTCTTTCAGACTCACGTTGTGTGGAGCAGTTGATTCTTCCCGATATCGGGTGTTGGGGAAGATACAGATTGAGGAACCTGGAACTGGCAGAAATCCAGGGAAGATGCGCAATTTCCTTTCTGCATCTGTCCCTTCAGGTGAGGTTTCTTCAATAGATTTTATTGTTCCCAATCCGCTTCCTGCACACACAGCTTTCCAGATTTATATCAGGTATCTTCTCTTGGATACGAAGACCGGATATCGCTCCAATTATCACTCCCTTTCGGCAATCCAAAGCATACTAAAGCATTGAAAACCACTTTGGTAAATACCCTTGTTGCGTAAATTATATTTGTGTGTGAATAAAGCATACGCAAATGAAAGCATTACCATCAATAGCATTTAGTGAGTTTAAAGGGTCTGCAGGATCTGTCACCGCAAGAGTCAGTAAAGGGAGACAGATTATCTCTGCAAAATCTCTGCATAGTAGGATTACTACTGTTGCACAAGCTGTCCGCAGATGCTCGTTTGCTGCTATCTCTAGAAAATACAGGAGCTTGTCTGAGTCCCAAATGGCCGGATGGACTGCATTGGCCAAGAGACTTAAAGGTGCTTCTGTGTTTGGCCAATCTGCGGAGCTTACTCCGCATAATGCTTTTGTCCGTCTTAATTCCAATAGGAAGATTGCAGGTATGCCGCTCTTGCTTGAGGCTCCTGCTTATATCCCTGATATTCCATCTGTAGTGTTTGAGGATATTTGGATTACTCCAACAGCCATCATCTTTACTGGATTGGAGAAGCCGTCTTCAAATATGGTGATGGTGTTCAAAATGTCTCCTTCGCAGAGTCCCGGTACCTCTTCTGGATGGGGGCATACAGTGATCATTAACCCTAGTGTTTCTCCCCAGTGGGGTGAGGCAGATCTTACAAAGTTCTATACATCGGTGATTGGATATTCTCCTGCGGAAGGGAATAAATATTACTGTTCGTTCTACTGGTTGGATACGGAAACAGGCTTTACTGGAGAGGAGACTCTTGTAAGCTCTATCTGTCGGGAAGAGTCTGTGGTAAATAGGATGATATATGTCCCTCGTGTAAGGGTTACTACTGAGATGGTGGGCAATACTTATTCTTCTATTGCCAATTTGGATATGGAGCTTTCTCCAAATATTCCGGTGGCCAATGTGAATGTGAAGATTTTTGGAGACAATCAGGCGGCTTCGTCAAGATTTGATTTGCAGGATGCATCTCAGCTGCCTAAAATCAACACCATGTATCTGCTGGCCCGCTCCAGCTTGGATAGAGGATATATTCCGCAGGTATTTCAGGCTTGGACTCAGGTTGATAGGGGTGTAACGGTATTCATTATTGCACATAGGGCCGGTTCGTATGTGAAGGATTCAACAATTGATTGTACAGGATTTTACAGATAAAGGTTACAGCTATGATTACTACTAAGGGAAATAATTTTGGTGCTGGAGCAATTCAGATCAATGACTTCCAGTCTGCAGATCTGATTGTCCTTAATGCCAAATTCAATATAGATACAACTACTGAAGAGTTTGCAAAGGCTCAGGTACTTGAGCTGTATTTGCCGGAGCTTACCCTGAATCAGAGTTCGGTTACCAGCTGCTATATCAAAACAGAGGAGCTGTTGTATCCTGGGAAGGATTATGAGGAGCTTGTTCCTGTTGGAACCATTGTGAAGACTTGGATTAAGGATTCTCATACGCTATGCATTGAGAAACTTGAAGAGTATAGCCATATGCCACAGTATACAATTCTGTTGGCTACTTTGTATGCTAAAAGAGGGGTCCGTGGAGATTTGGTAAGTGCAGATCTTACTGAGGTGGAGTTCAATTACCAGACTACAAATATGCGTACCACCAGAGGCTGTTATGTAAATGAGAACTGGGCGTTTTTCTGCTTCTATTACATGGATATTTACCAAGGTTGGGGAGAACCAATAGTGGCAGAACTTGAAGGATTTCCAACAGATATTTCAATAGATATCTTCCTGCTTGGAGGTGGCCAGCAGACCAGTTGTCCTGGAGTTTATGTGGCTGAGGGGACCATCTCAAATGGAATACTCAATATCCCACAGACAAGTACAAAACAACGAGACACCGGTTCAGACCCTTTTGTCTATGTGTTTGCAGTAAGAAATAAACAATAACCCATCAATAACATTTTATATTATGAAGTACATTCCTTCCATTGCTTTTGAGGAGATGTCAGGCTCCGCAAAAGGCGTTACCGCAGCAAAAGTGCGCGGTCGCAAGTACATCAGAAACCGCGGTTATGGCGGTGGATTCAAATCATCTGCTCAGGGAGCTGTAAAGAGCATCTTCAAACAACTTTCACAGAGCTGGAAATCTCTTACCAATGCACAGATCCTTGCCTGGAATGCCTTGGCGCTTTCACAGAAAGGAAAGAGCATCTTGGGTACATCCTCAAAAATTACTGGTGCAAACCTTTATTCAAGATTGAATTTCTGGATTGTGAAATGTGGCGGAACAGCGCTTTCAGAACCGCCAGTATTGGAAGGTGTGGAGGCCCCTTCGAATGCTACAGTGGTGTTGACTCCAACCACTTTCACTTTTACTCTGGACTCAGAGCCTGAGAATATCAAGGATCTTAAACTGGTAATTATGGCATCTGCTCCGCAGAGCAATGGCGTTACCAATGCATACAGCAAAGCTGTACAGATTGGAGAGCCTAGAGAGGCTGTATCAGAGGAGTTTGACCTTAAAGCTGATTTTGATTCCAAGAATGGAGTTCCTACTACAGCTGCTCCTAAAGTATTTATGAAATACTTCTATGTGAATGCTGCTACAGGAGAGAAGTCCGGTGAGATGCTGGTACAAGCAACCCTTGCATCAGATATCTAGGAGCAGACTCCAGTGTCTATAAAGCCCTGTCCGCCCACAAAGGCTGGCGGGGCTTTTTAAGTAAATGCCAACTTTAAAACTTTTTATCAATGATAGCCTCACCACAAGCATATAATCTCATCAGGGAGTTTGAAGGGCTCCGTTTGACTGCTTACCGATGCCCGTCGGGAATATGGACAGTTGGATATGGTCATACATCCAATGTGGCTCCTGATGCTGTCATTACCCAGCTGCAGGCAAATCTTCTGTTGCATGAGGATGTCGCACAATGTGAACGCACTTTGAACAGATACAATTTGGCCCTGACCCAAAATATGTATGATGCCCTGATCTCATTCATCTTTAATGTAGGGGCCGGGAATTTCCATCGCAGCGCTTTGCTCTCCAAAATAAAAGTCAATCCGTATGATTCATCCATCTCAGATGAATTCCTCAAATGGATACACTCAAAAGGTAAACCATTGGCTGGACTTCAACGCCGCAGAATGGCTGAAATGAAACTTTACTTCTCAACCCAATAAACTTATAAGCTATGGACACAAACATCACTTTGGAATTCATTGGAACCTATATTATTCCAATGCTTACAGCTCTGGCAGGATGGGTGGCCGGTACACGCAAAAGGAACAACAGCTTCCTTCAGAACTTGCAGGACTCCATCAATCTTCTTACTTCAGAGAATAAAAAGCTCCTGGAGGATCTCACCTCTGTAAACAAGGAGATTGTAAATGTGCGGAAAGAGAATGAGGAACTCAAAGCCTCAATTGACCGCCTATGCACAGAAAACGCACAGTTGAAGGAGGAAATCCGCCAGCTCAAAGAAAAACTCACCTAATACACTTACTAATGAAACCAGCAATTATCCTAATGGCAGCAATACTCTCATTGCAGAGTTGCTGCCATAAAATTTATCCAAGCACCAGCCAAACGACAAACACTACGGAAATAATTACGGAGGTCATCCGTGATACTGTTATTCAAACGCAGCCTGACACAGCTATTCTTCAAGCCCTCATCCGCTGTGACTCCACCGGTCGCGCCCGCCTGGAGGAAATCAATACACTAAAACAATCTGTCCGTACACAACAGACAATATCCATTGCCAAAGATCCTCAGCCGCACAAACCAACCCCAATCACCATAACTGCCACTGTAGATTCAATGGGTATATACCTCACCTATAAAGAACGCTACAAACAAACCACCCAAACCCAAATCACAGAAACCATCATAGAAAAAGAAGTAAACATTCTCAAGTGGTGGCAGAAAGGGCTGATGTGGGTGGGAGTAATAACAACGTTGATAACAGCAGCCATTGTGCTGTGCAGTTTCTATAAACTGAAAAAGAAATACAGTATAACGGAGTATATAGGCATAAAATAAAATTTACGCAGAGATTTCGCTATTTTTCTGCGTAAATCTCTGCGTAATCCTTGTAAGTTGTTGTAAATCAACCTATATTGTGGAGATGGGCGGACTCGAACCGCCGTCCAATCAAACCATCAATATGCTTTCTACATGCTTATTCTTTCTTTGGTTGTCGGGAGCAGGCTGCCGAAAGACAGGCCACCTGCAACTTATCCTTTGGGGCTTGGGGTGCTTTAAAGGAGTCCGCACCGGCATCCCGCTTGGAATGATACCCCATATGCCAGACCCATAGCAGGATTAAAGGGTTGGCGGGATACTTGTCCACCCGGCAACCTGGGCGGGGCGGATTAAGCGTAATAGCTTGGCTGATTACGCAGCAAGTGCATAGTTATTGTTGCCAGTTATAGGCGTGCAGTTGGAGATTAAAGAGCTTGGCTGCCAATGCTCTGCATGCTTACATACCAATTAATCTGATGTCAAAACCAAAACATCCCCATAAAGTATGTCCTGCAAAGGTAACAATTTAAAAGGAAAAAGGATGAATTTTTTTTATCCCGACAGATTCTTGCCGCTTACTTTTTCACCGCCTCCATTATCAGTTCAAACGCTCCGTTGAACATTGAGATGAGACCGAGTACAAAGATTATTATTCCGGAAATCTTGTTTATCATCATAAGTTGCTTGATGCGGAATTTCTTTCTGAAAACGTTGATTGTGGTGCTCAAGGTAAACCACCATGCGGCCGAACCGGCAAATACACCCCAGAGGGTTGTTACAAGAGTCCCTTTTGATACGTTTTCATCCAGGTTGATCCCCACGGCTGCAAAAAGTCCAAGTATGAGGAATATTGCTCCAGGGTTGGTTATGGTCATGAACAGTGCCTCAAAGAAGTCCTCCACATGCCTCTTGTTCTTGTTTTTCTGCTGAATCTGCTTGATAGGGTTGGTGAGGTATATCTTTACACCTATATACATGATTATCAGGCCACCAAACAGCATAACCCAATCCATATTCTTGTCTATGAGGTTCTGGATGAAGGCAAGTCCCATAAGAGAGATTGCAGCGTAGAAGGTGTCGGATACAGATGCTCCAAGGCCGGTGATGAAACCGGAGTTGCGTCCGTTGCCCAAAGTCTTCTGTACGCACAAAACACCAAGCGGGCCAAGTGGAATTGATGCTCCAAGACCTACGATGAATCCTTTTATGAGTGTTGTAATCATAAATAATTGCAGATATCTGGCAAAAATACTATTTTTAAAATTCAAACAAAATAGTGATGGCCCAAAATAGTAAAATAAATCTGCAGATATGGCTGTTGGCACTTTCGTCATCCGTTCTGCTTTCAATCCCTTACATAATCCCGCACACAGGTCCGGTATCTCTATTTGCATTGGTACCCCTTTTCCTTGCGGAGCAGCTTGCCCACAACAGCGGCAAAAAGAGGTTTTTCCATATAGCGTATGTGACATTCCTCATCTGGAACCTTATTACCACCTTCTGGATCTGGTTTGCCACTCCGGGGGGAGCAGTTGCCGCCTTCATATTAAATACGCTCCAGATGGCACTTCTGTTCACCCTGTTCCGATGGATGCGCAAGTTTACAAACGGATTCCTTCCGTATGTTTTCTTTATCATCATCTGGCTGGCGTGGGAGCACTCATACCAGAACGGACAGATCAACTGGCCATGGCTTATCCTGGGCAACAGTTTTGCAACCTCCATCAAGCATATCCAGTGGTATGAGTTTACCGGAACCCTTGGCGGATCCCTCTGGATTCTCCTGTCCAACATGCTCATCCACAGAATCATACTCCTTAAGAACAGACAGAAACCCATCAGGGTATCAGTGGGAGCCCTGGCTGCTGTAATTCTCATCCCGACAATTGTTTCCCATATTCTCTACTATAACTGTCGGGAAGAAGAGAATCCTGCTGAGTTTGCAGTGTTGCAGCCAAATATTGATCCTTATACCGACAAATTTGGAGGTCAGTCACTTATGGAGCAGACTGCCAACCTTCTGGAACTGGCAGATCGGGCGGCAGGCCAGGTTGCTGATACCGTTCCGCAGATTGTAGTGGCTCCCGAGACATTCATTTTCAATGAGAGGTGGAGCAGCAGGCTTCAGGAGAGTGCGCCGCAGCGCAATCCAAGCTATAAGGCAATAGTAAATTGGGTAAAGGAAGAGAATCTTTCCGGCAAGGAGCTTTCCATGATTGTGGGGGCGGTAACCTATAATGGCGAAAAATACCACAACGCTTCTATTTTTATGGAGGCTTCTGATGATTCAACGGCTTCGGTTGTTCCGCAGTACTATCACAAATCAAAACTGGTGGTTCTTGCAGAGAGCAACCCGTTCCGCAGCGGTCCGTTCAAGTTTATGGACCAGCTGGTTAGGAATATGGCTGGCGGAATTGGCGATTACCAGCCGCAGGATACCCGAGATGTGTTTGAGACTTCACACGGAGTGAAAGTGGGTACAGCCATCTGTTACGAGTCTGTATTCCCGCATTTCTACCGTGAGTGGGCTTTGAACGGGGCCAATGTGATGGCCATAATTACCAACGACGGTTGGTGGCGCGATACTCCAGGACATAAGCAGCATCTCAATTATGCCCGCCTGCGTGCCATTGAGAATCGCCGCAGCATAGCCCGCAGCGCCAATACCGGCATAAGCGCCTTCATCAACCAGCGTGGAGACATTGTTCAACAGACCGGCTGGTGGGAGCGTGGCTACCTTACCGGCACCCTTAACCTCAACGAAGAAAAGACAATCTACACCATCCATGGCGATATCATCGGCCGCCTGAGCCGCTTCCTTACCTTCCTCTTCCTGCTTATGGGGGTGGCCCGCAAAATTGCCAAAAAATACATTCTAAAGTAACGTCGTCCTTTTGTACAATATTTTGATATTCAGTAATTTAAAAAACGGGTATATGAGTTTTTCTTATATACCCGTTTTTTTAATCAGTTGATTTATAGGTGATTGTACAAAAAGACGACGTTACGTTAAAATAATTTGCATTTACAAAATTTGTGCATATCTTTGTGATATCAAAATGATATCAATTTAAAAACGCTGAGTTATGAAAAACGCTAATTACACTTACTCGGGATGGAAAATGAACGGTTTTCTTGCCCTTTTGGTCAATCTTCTTATGTTGGGTGGTGCTGTGTGGAACTTTGTACTGCTTGGTAAAAGCGAGGAGTTTGTTCCTATGTTCCTTATTGTAGCCTTGGCTCTTGTTGTACTTTCAATCATCATGGCGTGCGGCTTTATGATGCTGGAGCCAAATGAGGCAAGGGTGCTTACATTCTTTGGAACATATAAAGGTACTTTCTATAATACCGG
>JAZRIV010000022.1:0-31565 GCA_045645465.1 Candidatus Egerieisoma sp. | reverse complement strand
TAGCGACGGGGATCCACCTCTACCCATACCGAACAGAGAAGTTAAGCCCGTTAGCGCCGATGGTACTGCTATACCAAGTGGGAGAGTAGGTAGCCGCCAACTTTGAGGACCTTCAGAAGAAATTCTGGAGGTCTTTTTTTTATTCTGTGGCTACCTGCTCTCCGGCATCATCAGATGCCCGGCATCAATTTACTCTTCAAACTCCTCGAATTCTTCCTTTCCTACTCCGCAGCCCGGACATACCCAGTCATATGGGAGTTCTTGAAAAGCGGTGCCTGGAGGGATTCCTCCGTCGGGATCACCAAGAGATGGATCATATACCCACCCACAAGGTTTGCATAAGTATTTTTTCATAGATTACAATATTTGTTTGTTAATGCAGAAAATCTACTTCTGTATATGATTCTCTGCTCTTGTTAAACGCATATTGTTATCCATTTGTTTATATGCAAGAGGTGAAATATTGGACTCTTTGAATCTGTTAAAGATATATTTTACTGCCAATGGTGACGGATGTAGCATATCTTCTGCATAATATCTGTAGTCTCTCAGTTCATCCATCATTATTTCAAATGAAGGGAAATATGTGCACCAAGGACATTTGGCTATAATGTTTTCTATTGCAAGAATAAGGGTAGCCTTACTTATCTGGTTACCGTGTGCTCCGTCTTTAAAATGTCTTATTGGACTTACTGTAAATATGATGTTTTTATCGGGAAGAGTATTGGCTATTTCCTCTAATTTTTCTGTACATTCTGCTACAGGAAGAAGTGTCCGGTTGAATTCTTTTGCAACCCTTTTATGGCAATTTGAAACTATTTCTCCGTTCTCTATATTTGTGAATACCCATGCTGTTCCTAATGTGATGATTACAGTATCTGCATTTTTTATGAATTGTGAGTTTTCTGTCAGGTGAGTATTGGCATCCTTAAGGAATTTTTCTGCAGATTCTCGTGCAAATGAACTGTGATGCCAGAAACTGGCAAATTTTTTTGGAGCATTTGCATCTGTCGGATTAGTTTGAATTACTTCATCTGGTTCAAACAGTTTGCAGTTGAGCAGCCTTTTTATGGACTTGGCAATTGAGCATGGGTTGTACAGCACACCAAAAGGGTTAACATTTACATTAAAGCGGTATTGCCTGAGAATGTTTCCTATTTCTGTAGTAAAACAAGATCCCATCATCAGTATACTGCTGTTATAATCTATAAGTTTGGCAGCACCCTTTATCTCTACTTTTGTTGAAAATTTAAAGTCGCTCATTCTATTTGATATTTTTTCCCCATTTTATAGAAGTCTGAATATTCTCAAGCCCCCCTCTCAATAAGGGAGAATCCTTGAAATTTTGCTCGAATTCCTCACTGGAAAGGCCTAGCCACCACTCTTCCCCTTTATTGCCCAGCAATTGGAGGTTTGTATGGAACTCACTCCATCCGGGTTTGTTCCTGCTGTTCCAGGGGCATGCATCAAGACAGCGGTCGCATCCAAAAAAACTTTTGCTGAAATGTGGTACAATTGAATTTTCAATATCTTCTTTAAGATTTCTGTTCTCTATAGTATGATATGAAATACATTTGCCGGCATTCATGCTGTATTCCCTCATAAGTGCTCCTGTAGGGCAAGACTCAATACAATTGCGGCACTCTCCGCAAGACGCAGCAGTTTCCATTCTCTTTTCAGGCTCAATGTCATTTGTGGCAGGGATTTCCAAATTACATATAATTGTAGCAATAAAATTTTTTATACCGCAACTTTTGCTAATTAAAAAATTATTCTTCCCGACAAATCCCAAGCCTGCCCTAACGCCCCATTCTCTTTCCAGTACAGGTGCTGAATCGGTAAAAGCCCTTCCTTGGAAGTTGTTGAAGTTCTTCTTCAACATCTCCATTATATCATAGAGTTTCCTCTTAATGACCTGGTGATAATCTTTTCCAAGGGCAAACTGGGATACTCCATCGGGAGGAATAATGCCAGACGGCAAGGAATATGGTGCCAAAAATACCAGTACAGAAGAGGCTCCATCTACCAGGTTGCAGGGATTGAACCTTTTGTCAATGTTCTTATGCAGATATTGCATTGATGCAAAATGCCCTTTCTCCATAGCTGATACATAATGGCTCCGGATACTAAACGGAACCTCACTTGCTTTTGCGCAACCAAAGTCTGCAAAACCAAGTTCAAGGGACAGTGATTTTATTTTCCAATATATGTCACTATTGTTCATCTGCATATTGCAAAATTAAAGTTTTTGAGAATAATATGTTTCAATAATAATATCATTACTTTAAAATTATTACATTTGTATTGCTTAAACCTTGTATGATTTATACCCTTTAATAAATGAAAAAGATATTGGTTGTTGGTGCTGGCGGCCAGATTGGTACGGAACTGGTGCCTCATTTGCAGAAAAACTATGGTTATGACAATGTAATTGCAGCAGATCTCAGACCTGAAATTGTAGAGAAATTGAGCAGGTTCTCCAGAGCTATTCCTTTGAATGCCCTTGATATGGAGGCTTATGCAAAGGTTGTTAAAAGGGAGAATGTTGATGCAATTTTCAATTTGGTTGCTCTTCTTTCTGCAACTGGAGAGAAAAATCCCCAGTTGGCATGGAATCTCAATATGGGAGCATTGCTGAATTCTTTGAATCTTGCACAAGAGTATAAATGTTCTATCTTCACTCCAAGTTCAATTGGAGCTTTTGGAGAGAACACTCCTCACCATATGACTCCACAGGATACAATAATGAGACCTAATACCATTTACGGTGTATGTAAAGTTGCAGGTGAGATGTTGGGAGATTATTACTACACAAGATTTGGTGTTGATGCACGTAGTGTGCGTTTCCCTGGTATCATTTCAAATGGAGCTTTGCCAGGTGGTGGTACAACAGATTATGCAGTAGAGGTATTCTATGAGGTGGCAAAACACGGGAAATATACTTGTGAAGTACCAAAAGATACTTATATGGATATGCTTTATATGCCAGATGCTCTTGAGGCTACTACACAACTTATGGAGGCTGATCCAAGCAAACTTGTTCACAGAAACAGCTTTAACATTACCTCTATGAGTTTTACTCCGGAGCAGTTGTTTACAGCAATTAAGAAACGTGTTCCAGAATTTACCTGGGATTACAATATAGATCCGGTAAAAGCACAGATTTCTGCGTCGTGGCCAGATTGTATGGATGATTCTTGTGCACGAAATGAATGGGGATGGAATCCTAAATGGGGATTGGATGAGATGGTTGACGATATGTTGGCAGCGTGCCGTAAAAAAGTTGAGAACGGAGAATATTAGTATAAAAAAATAAAGGCAGGTTAAGAGTCATACAGACAAGAACCTGCCTTTATTTTTTATTGGAACATACCAACCATTGCTGCTGACATTAGAGCTACCATTGCTGCGGCAAGCATAGCCCTCAATCCATATTGTGACAGGATATACTTTTTCTGTGGAGCCATACCTCCAACGGCTCCAATGAGAATGCCCACAGAAGCAAAGTTTGCAAAACCGCATAATACATAGGCTGCCATTACAATAGATTTCGCAGAGGAGAAAGTTCCGTTATGCAACATGTCGGCCATACTCTGGTATCCTACAAATTCTGTAAGAATTATCTTTTCCCCCAACAATCTTCCAACAAGTCCTATATCATCAGCGGGGACTCCAATAAGCCAGATTACCGGATAAAATACAAATGCCAGAATAGCTTCGAGAGAAAGGTCTGTATATCGTCCTCCCGACATTTCTGCGATAAATCTGTCGGCAGCGGGGAAACTTATCCATCCAAGAATAGCATTGGCTCCAGCAATCAGAGCATAAAAAACGAGCAAAAGGGCAGCAACATTGGCAGCAAGTTTGAGTCCATCTGCAGTACCATTTGAAATGGCATCGAGAACATTTTTGCCAAGTCTCTCTTTTGACACAGCAACTGTGTTATCAACAGGTTCTGTTTGTGGCATTATTATCTTAGAAAGGGCAATAGCTCCAGGTGCGGCCATAACAGAAGCTGAAAGCAGATGTTTTGCAAATTCAAGTTCAAGCAATTGGTTTCCGCCACCCAACATTCCTATATATGCTGCCAACACACCTCCAGACATAGTAGCCATACCTGAGGTCATAATAAGTACAAGTTCACTTTTTGTCATCTTGGGAATATACTCTTTAACCATAAGAGGTGCCTCTGATTGTCCCAAAAATATATTGCCGGCACAAGTAAGGGCTTCAGCTCCGGACAGCTTGATGATTTTTGTGAGTATCCAACCCATTGCCCAAACAATTTTCTGCATTATTCCAAGATAGAAGAAAAGGCTCATCAGTGCGGAAAAGAATATTATTGTGGGGAGTATCTGGAACACAAACACAAAACCGAACTTGGAGGAATCCATAAAACTTCCGAACAAGAAGTTTGAGCCTGCCTTGGTCCACGAGAGTACAGATACAAAAAAATTCCCCAATACTTCAAAGAGTGATTGTATTGCCGGGAATGCCAATACAGATACAGCTATTGCAAATTGTAACAAAAGAGCTTTAAAGACGGTTCCCCAATTAATTGCTTTTCTATTGGTGCTGAAACACCAGCATACAAAAATTATTGCAGCCATACCAATCACTCCTCTAGAGAGAGAGAGGAATGAAAAGTGGAAACTTTTCTCTAGTAGTTCGTTATACATATCAATTATTTATTGTCTGCAATTTCACTGATAGCTTTATTAAGTTCTGCTGCCCTTTCATAATCTTCCGCAGCTATTGCTTTGGCAAGTTCTTCTTTAAGCTTTTGCAGATGAATCTCTTTCTTTACAATCTTCTCTGAAACTATATCAATTGTAGAGGAGTACTTCTCCATAAGGGCTTCATCTGTATATATTGGACATGCAAAAGACTTGGCAAGGATAACTCCATCAATGAATCCTGCATTTTGTTTTATCTCCTTTTCACCATCAAAGAATAGAAGTTCAGTGGAAAAGCAGTCATTCTCCTGGTCTCTTATAACTGTAACTTCAAGCAATTCTATATGGTATTGTTGCAATGTGGACAAGAGAACTCTATGGATTGTTATTCCCGGGTTTTGTGGTTGGTTGAAATTGGCAAGAACCGAATGCATGTCGGGAGGAGAGAGCTTAACCGGAAGGCATTTGTTCATACCCTCTCTGTATAAGAAAAACATAAAACTTCCTCCGTTGTCGGGAGAAGCAGTGAGAGCTCCTATATCCAGTCTTATCCTTTTCATTGATTATTGATATATGCCAGACAAATATAAACAAATTAAGAGTTATTTTTATTATTTTTGCCGTTTGTTGGATATATATTTTATATGAATTTTGAGAGAATAGCGCAGGATCCGCATTCCGCAGCAAGATGCGGATTGTTGTATACAGATCATGGTGTGATTGAAACGCCAATCTTTATGCCGGTGGGAACTATAGGTTCTGTAAAGGGTGTGTACCACAAGGATTTGAAGGATGATATAAATGCCCAGATCATTTTGGGCAATACTTATCATCTTTATCTGCGCCCCGGCCTGGATATTATAAACAAGGCAGGAGGATTGCATAAATTCATCTCCTGGGAGAAACCTATGCTCACAGACAGTGGCGGTTTTCAGGTGTTTTCTTTAGCTGCAAACAGGAAACTTACAGAGGAGGGATGCACTTTCCGTTCGCATATAGATGGTTCCAAGCATACATTCACACCAGAAAACAACGTAGATACCCAGAGGATGATAGGTGCTGATATAATAATGGCTTTGGATGAATGTACCCCTGGAGATGCCACACACTCCTATGCTCTCAATTCATTGAAACTCACACAAAGGTGGCTGGAAAGGTGCATAAAGCGTTTTGATTCAACAGAACCACTCTATGGATACAGGCAATTTTTCTTCCCGATAGTTCAGGGGTGCGTATATCCGGATTTGAGACGAATGGCTGCAGAGCATGCAGTATCATTGGATAGGGACGGCTATGCCATTGGCGGACTTTCTGTAGGAGAGCCAACAGAAAAGATGTACGAGATGATAGAGGTGGTACATCCGATTCTTCCGTTGGACAAACCCAGATATCTTATGGGAGTTGGAACTCCGGCAAATATACTTGAGGGAATTGCAAGAGGTGTTGATATGTTTGATTGTGTTATGCCAACCCGTAATGGCCGCAACGGTATGTTGTTTACTTGGGAGGGTATGATAAATATAAGAAACAGGAAGTGGGCGGATGATTTTTCTCCGCTTGATCCTCAAGGTACATCTTTTGTAGATAAAGTATACACAAAGGCTTATTTGCGACATCTTTTTGTCGCAGGAGAGATGCTGGCAGCTCAGATAGCAAGTGAACATAATCTGGCATTTTACCTTGACGTTGTCCGTCAGGCCCGTATTCATATAAAAGCCGGCGATTTTGCGCAGTGGAAAGAGGCTGCTGTAAAGAAACTGGAGACAAAGATTTAGGATTGTCTGAAAGATAAAGGATGAAGTACAACTTTAACATAACCACTATAGACAAGTATATCATAAAGAAGTTCATAGGAACATACTTCTTTGCGATACTGCTTATCATAGGTATTGTCATCATCTTTGACATTAGCGAGAAGATAGATGATTTTGTAGACAAAAGTGCACCTCTAAATGAGATAGTCTTCAATTATTATGCAAACTTCATCCCTTACTTTATGAATATGTTCAGTCCAATGTTTGTATTCATAGCAGTAATATTCTTTACATCAAAACTGGCGGCAAATTCAGAGATAATAGCAATATTGGCGGGGGGTATAAGTTTTAAAAGGATGATGTACCCGTATATTATCTCGGCATTTGCCATAGCCATTTTCAGTTTGTTGCTTAATCTGTTTGTCATACCGCCTGCCAATAAGGGGCGTCTGGATTTTGAACAGAAATATATAAAGAAGAAATTTGAGAACAAAGGGCGTAATTTGCATTATCAAATTTCTCCAGGTACGTTTATGTATGTAGAGTCTTTTGCAACCTGGAACAATACTGCATATAAGTTTACCCTTGAGGATATGGAGGGGCATACAATAAAATCCAAACTGAGTGCACGTTCAGCACAATGGGATTCTACAAAAGGTTGCTGGAACTTGAGGGACTATATGTTGAGAGAGTATACCGATGGAAAGGAGAAGATTACAACAGGATCAAATCTTGATACAACTCTTGTAATTACCCTTGATGATTTTTATAGGAGAAAGAATGTTGTTGAGACGCTCAATTTCCCTCAGTTGAACGAACTCATAGAGACACAGCAGATGAGAGGTGACCAGATGGTCAAATATGCCCTTATAGAGAAGCATACCAGATTTGCCATGCCTTTTTCTGCTTTTATCCTTACAATAATTGGAGTATCTCTTTCATCCAAGAAGAGGAGAGGGGGTATTGGACTTAATATTGGTATAGGTATAGCTTTAAGTTTCTCGTACATCCTGTTCTTGAGGTTCAGTCAGATGTTTGTCCATACTGGCACGCTGCCCCCATCAGTTGCCTTATGGCTCCCTAATATGATTTATGCAGTCATTGCAATCTTCTTGTACAGGATAGCACCAAAATAAGATTATTGGAGGCTTGCTGTTGTCTGAATCAGAAGAATCTGAAAGATTCAATATTTCTGAAACCCAACAGGAAGTCTTTGGTACGCATCCTTTTTTTACCGGCCATCTGAATCTCTTCAAGAGCAAGAATTGAACCGTCTGCACAAACTACGTGTATATAGTTTTTGCCGTCACTTTTAATGGTACCAGCCTCGTTGGCAGATGTATTTGAATTGCAGCATACAGGTGTGCATTCAAATATCTTGAACTCATAGTTCTTTTGGTCGTCTGTCATAGCTGCAACAGCTGCAGGATATGGAGACAGACCTCTGACAAGTTGGTCTATAAGTATGGCACAAGGTACACACGGTTGGTCACTATCCTGCATATCCCATTTGATTCTTCCCAGTTCCTTGTTAAGTTTAGGTGCTCCTGTAATTCTTCCCTCTTGAGGTTTTGCAACAAGTTTGCCCGCTACAAGTCCTTGTACTGTCTCAACTACGAGCTCTGCCCCAATCTCCATAAGTTTGCCATAAAGTGTCCCTACAGTATCACGTTCTCCAATAGGACACTCTCTCTGCATAAGAATATTTCCGGTGTCAATTTCTTTGTCAATTAAGAATGTGGTTACGCCACTCTTTTTTTCTCCTTTTATGATGGCCCAGTTGATAGGTGCTGCACCTCTGTAAAGAGGCAGAAGCGAGCCGTGCAAGTTGAAAGTGCCAAGCTTAGGCATTGCCCATACAACTTCCGGCAGCATTCTGAATGCAACAACAATAAACATATCAGCCTGCAACTCTTTAAGATCGTTAAGGAATGATTCATCTTTAAGAGATACCGGTTGCATAAGTTTTACCCCTTTGGGTACCAGGTGTTCTTGAGCATATTGTTTTACTGCACTCTGATTAAGTTTCAGACCTCTTCCACTTGGCTTGTCGGGAACAGTAACAACACCTACAATGTTGCAGTTGTTTTCTATAAGTTTGGCTAATGGGGCAACTGCAAACTCAGGTGTTCCCATATATACTATGCGGGGTGAAATGTTGCTCATAACAGAATACATTAATGATGTGCCAATTTTTTCTTCAACAATTTGAGGCCGGCAAGCCATTTCTCTTTACTGAAGAATTTTTTGAATATTGCATTATATGAGTCTGCATTGAACAATGCAGAGTCTTTGGTTGATTTCCAGGTAAGGAATACACCCATAGGGAAAAGTACAAAAGTGGATATGAAGGCCCCTATGAATGGAGTAATTGCTCCATCATTTGCAAGCTTTTTGCCACTGATGTCTACAACCCAATAAATGACAAAGAAAAGCATTGAGACAATTACGGGTGTACCCAACCCCCCCTTTCTTATTATAGCTCCTAATGGTGCACCTATAAAGAAGAAGATTATGCAGGCAATGGATAATGTGAATTTCCTGAAACTTTCCTGAATGGTCCTTCTTAAAGGGTATGCTACAGCGTTCAGATCCGTAGGGAAGTATTTGGTATTGGATATCTGTTGCTCCAACTGTGTAAGGGCTTGCCTGCAGGCTCTTATCTCAGATTGTAAGTCTTTCCATTTGAACAATGAGTCGGCCTCTATATTTCCCTTGTATTTTTTGTCTTTTCCCTTTGTAGTGTCAAGTTGGAATGTATATTGGAGATTATCTGCAAATACAGCCCTCCTGACCTGGGTCTTGAGTGAATTTTCGTGTTTGATGATAAGGGAATCCTTATCAACTCTCAGCTGTGCCAGTCCTTTTGTCATTACCTCATTTGAGTACTTTGACTTGTCAGACTTCTGATAAGCATAGTTCTTAAGAGGTATGACTACTTCTTGCATTTCAAATTCAATTTTCTGCAATGTGTATGAACTGTCTTTGGCTCTAACCTGGTTTGTCTCCTCATAGCTTGTGCCATTGAATAAGGTGAATGTGAGATTGGTTTTGTCCAGGCTGGTGTTAATAATTCCAGAATCAGCAATGGTGAGACTTATATTTCCGTCATTTTTGCTGTGGTCGTATACCATCACATTATGCATAACATCGTTCTCATCTCTGCTTACAACCCTAAGAGTATACCCCTCAATACCGTTGTAGAAAATCCCGGTAGGAATTTTAATCTCTTCTTTGGTCTTTCCTATATCATCCCTGAGAGTATATATTTTCTCATATGCAACAGGTATCAGATTGTTGGATGCAAAGAATGCTGCCACACTTATGAACAATGAGAGAATCATAAGAGGAGCAAGTACCCTTAGTAGAGGGATGCCTGCCGCTTTTATGGCAAGGAGTTCGTTATTCTCTCCAAAACTTCCCATAGTCATAATTGAAGCTAAGAGAGTAGCCAGCGGCAGTGCCATTGGAAACAATGTCGCACTGCCCCACCCCAAGAATTCAAATATGACACCCAAACTCAGACCTTTTCCTACCAGTTCGTCGATATACAGCCACAAGAACTGCATAATAAGGACAAACAGCACAATGAGGAATGTCATTATGAATGGTCCCAAAAAGGATTTAAGTACAAAAAGGTCCAGTTTTTTCAAATCGGTATATATCGTTATTTAGTTGCTGCCTCAATCAATTTGTCAAATGCTGCCTCAAGACCATCAACATTTTTGCCACCTGCAGTAGCAAGCCCCGGTTGTCCGCCACCGCCGCCGTTAATAAGTTTTGCCGCTTCTCTGATATCTTTGCCGGCATTTGCCCCTTTGGCAACAAGATCATCGGAGTACATAAGGGTAAGGGTTGGTTTGCCCTCGTATTGTGTTGCTGCAATCATTACAGTATTGGTGCACTCTTGTTTGGCCATAAATGCAGCATTCTTTACCACCTCTGCAATAAATGTACCTTTTAGAGCAAGAACGTTGTACCCATTAATCTGTTGTGGATTCTTCAGTAGAAGTTCCTTGACACTTATCGCACGCTCTTTCATAAACTCGTCTGCATTTTTCTTAAGTGTGTCGTTATCTGCAAGGAGTTTCTTTATAGAGCCTGTAAGGTTAGGTGTGTTGTTGAAGAATGCTTTTATCTGTGTAACCATATCCTCTACAGAGTACATGAGTTCTTCTGCCTGAGCACCGGTTGTTGCCTCTATTCTTCTGATACCTGCAGCAACTGCACCTTCAGAAAGGATCTTGAACATACCTATATTTCCTGTAGCCTCCACGTGGGTACCTCCACATAGTTCTATGGAATCGCCATATTGGATTACACGGACTGTATCGCCATATTTTTCCCCAAACAGAGCCATTGCTCCTTTAGCTTTTGCCTCGTCAATAGGAATGTTGCGGAACTCCATACGTTGTCTGTTCTCTCTGATGTACTTGTTTACCAGTTTCTCCACATTTCTAAGTGTGGAAGCATCAATTTTCTCAAAGTGTGAGAAGTCAAATCTGAATCCGGTTGCCGTTACCGATGAGCCTTTCTGCTCAATATGTGTGCCCAACAACTCTCTTAGAGCTTTATGGAGCAAGTGTGTTGCTGTGTGGTTGTTTGTAACGGACTGCCTGCGCTCAACGTTGATTCTTGCTGTGAATGATGTTGCAGGATCTGATGGAACTGCAGTTGCAATGTGTACAGGAAGTCCATTCTCTTTAATGGTATTGGTGATTTCAATTTTTTCTCCAGATGCAAATTCCATCCAACCGCTGTCTCCTACCTGTCCTCCGCTCTCTGCATAAAATGGGCTCCTGTCAAATACAAGCTGTACACTCTCTTTGTTCTTTGATTTTACAATTCTGTATTTGAGAAGTTTTACACCTTCTTCTACAAACGAGTCGTATCCTGTAAATTCGGTTGCAACATACGGATGTATCTCTACCCAATCTCCCTCCTCCACTGCAGTAGCATTGCGGCTACGCTCTTTCTGTTTCTGAAGTTCTTGCTCAAATCCCTTCAAGTCTACTGTGTAGCCATTCTCTTTGGCAATAAGTTCGGTAAGGTCTATCGGGAAGCCAAATGTGTCATATAGTACAAATGCATCTGTGCCGGACACAACTTTGCTTTGGGAATTGTTCTTAATGATTGTATCCATAAGCCTGATACCTTTATCCAAGGTTCTGAGGAATGCTTCTTCCTCCTCTTTTATAACTTTCCCAACAATATGTTGCTGTGCTTTGAGCTCAGGGAAGGCATTTCCCATTTGCTCCACAAGAGTTGGCACAAGTCTGCATAATAGAGGTTCGTCCATTTTAAGGAATGTATATGCGTATCGTACAGCCCTTCTCAAGATTCTCCTTATAACATACCCTGCTTTTACGTTTGAAGGAAGCTGTCCGTCTGCAATAGAGAAACTGATGGCTCTTATATGGTCTGCAATTACTCTCATTGCAACGCCGGTTTCTCCATCTGCATTGTATTCAACGCCTGTAATCTGGGCAATTTTGCCAATCATATTCTGGAATACGTCGGTGTCGTAGTTGCTTTTTTTACCTTGTAGTGCCATACAAAGTCTTTCAAGCCCCATACCTGTATCTACGTGTTTCTGAGGGAGCGGCTCCAGAGAGCCGTTTGCTTTTCTGTTGTATTGCATGAATACAAGGTTCCATATTTCAATGACAAGGTGGTGGCTTTTGTTTACAAGCTCCACACCTGGAATTTGAGCTCTTTCTTCATCACTTCTCAGGTCTATATGAATCTCACTGCAAGGTCCGCATGGGCCGGTTTCTCCCATTTCCCAAAAGTTGTCTTTCTTGTTGCCCAGAATGATTCTCTCTTGAGGAAGGTGTTTCAGCCAGGCATCCTTTGCCTCCTGGTCCATTGCCACACCATCTTGTTCAGAGCCTTCAAAAACGGTAGCATATAATCTGTCCTTATCCAGTTTGTAAACCTCTGTAAGAAGTTCCCAAGCCCAATCTATTGCCTCTGTCTTAAAGTAGTCGCCAAAACTCCAGTTGCCAAGCATCTCAAACATAGTGTGGTGGTATGTGTCATGACCAACCTCCTCCAGGTCGTTATGTTTGCCACTTACTCTGAGACATTTTTGTGAGTCTGCAACCCTATGATATTTAACCTCGCTGTTCCCAAGGAACCAATCTTTGAACTGGTTCATACCGGCATTGGTAAACATTAATGTAGGATCATCTTTAACAACCATAGGTGCAGATGGAACTATGGTATGATTTTTAGAGCGGAAAAACTCCAAAAAGCACTCTCTTATTTGGTTTGCTGTCATACTCATTCTGAATTAAATTGAGTGCAAAAATAATCTTTTTAATTTTATTTTTTATATTTGCAAGTCATAAATTAGGGTTTTTGTCTGATGGCCAGAAAGAAAAGATATCAGTTCAATGAGCAGACATTGGCATATGAGGTGCACAGAATGCCTTTTGGAAAGCGTTTTTCCAAAGGGTTGGTTCTGTTTGTGTTGAGTGTTTTGGCTTTTTCTGGTTACTATTTTCTGTACACCCAGTATCTTGGGTTGGAGACTCCAAAGGCTATGTTGCTCAAACAGAGGTATGCGGAACTTGATTCAAAATATGAACTGTTGCAGAGAAGATTTGAACAGAGCGGTAAGGTCCTTGCTGAACTGCAGATTAGGGACAACAATATTTATCGCCCTATTTTTGGTATGGAGGAACTTTCTCAGGATGTGAGAAATGCCGGTTTTGGAGGAGTGAACAGATATGCGCATCTTGAGCAGGCTTCAAACTCCAGAACATTGCTGGATGCTGTGATGAGGATGGATGTGATCTACAAGAAGGCATATGTCCAGTCCAAATCTTATGATGAGGTTTCGCTTTTGGCCAAAAGGGCAGGAGATATGGCATCTTGTGTGCCGGCACTTCCCCCAGTTGCCCTTGACAATGTAAGGTTGTCGAGCTATTTTGGGTACAGAAGTGATCCTTTCAGTGGTGCTCCAAGAATGCATCAAGGTGTGGATTTGTCGGGAGACAGGGGGGAACCGATATATGCTGCCGGGAGTGGGACGGTTGTTGAAGTAAGGAACAGTTTCTTTGGTTATGGCAGGGAGGTTGTCATTGATCATGGTTTCGGATATCAGACGCGCTATGCCCATTTGCACAGGATGTTTGTTAAGGTTGGGGATAAGGTTGAGAGAGGTGAACAGATTGCAACTATGGGAAACACAGGAAAATCTAAAGGTGTTCATCTGCATTATGAGGTCATTTATAGGGAAAGAAGGGTTAATCCGTTGAATTATTATAATCAGGATATTAAGGGAGAAGAGTATTTGTCAATGGTCAAACCTTATGTTGAAAGAACTTTAGCATACAATAATTGATGGGTAAATACAGATTCAATAAGGACCAGCTCAAGTTTGTAGAAGATAAGAGGGGGATTAAGGGTTGGATAAAGGTTGTATTGAGGTATTTTATTGTAAGTATACTTCTTGCAGTAGCATATTATGTTGTTTTTGCTTTTTTGGTAAGTACTGAGCAGGAGAGGGCTTTGGAGAGGGAGATGGAGATTATGGCAGGAGAATATGCCCGAATGCAGGAGAAAATGGAGGTATTGGACAACTCTATAAAGGATCTTCAGCATAGGGACAGGGAGATTTACAGAAGTATTTTCAATGCGGAGCCTCCGGTGTTCTCGGTATCTGAAGGGTACGATATGTTTGAGGGAATTGACACTACCAGTATGGAGGCTATTGTTAAAGATTCAAAGATAAGGCTCTCTGTAATAGAAAAAGGAATAGGCAGTGTAAATGCTTCTATAAAAACGATAAACGACAATCTGGAGATTTTGGGGCCTCAGATAAGGTCTGTCCCCTCCATTATTCCAATAAAGGATTTTTCTATAAGGCAGTCTGGAGCATCTGTTGGCAAGAAGGTAAATCCATTCTACAAGAATGTTACAACTCACACTGGAATGGATTTGCTGGCAGGAACTGGTACGGAGGTTCTTGCGGCTGCTGATGGCGTTGTTGAGAAGGCAACCAGAAAGGGCAAGAGAGATGGCAACAGCATTACAATAAATCATAAGAATGGGTATGTGACCAAATACAATAATTTGGGGGACATATTGGTGAGGCAAGGACAGAAGGTTACTCAGGGTACGGTGATAGGCAGAGTAGGGATGTCGGGAATGTCCTTTGCTCCCCATTTGCATTATGAAGTCTGGCTGAATGATGAGATGATGGACCCTATGAACTATTTTTTTGCGACATTAACACCTCAGATGTTCAGGGAGATGGCTGTTGTTGTTGCAAATACCGGACAGTCATTGGATTAGACTATAATTTGATAGATATGCCATATAAAGACAAACCTGTTGAGAAACTCTACTACACTATTGGTGAAGTATCGGAGATTCTGAATGAAAATGCGTCGCTGGTACGTTTCTGGGCCGGCAAATTTCCTGATTTCATAAAGCCTGCAAGGAATAAAAAGGGAAACCGCCTTTTTACAGCAAAGGATCTGGCTAACTTTAAGGTTATATACTATCTGGTTAAAGAGAGGGGCATGACTTTAGAGGGTGCTGCCAAAAGGATGAAGGACAATATTACTGGAGAGGACAAGAGAGTTGAGGTTATAAGTATGCTCACATCCATTAAGGAGAAGTTGTTGAATATATCTGCAATATTGGATAATGGAGAAAATAAAGATGAAAGCAATTGATCTGGTCAGGCCAATTGAGGAGATGGCTCCTCTGTATGAGCAGGAGAAGTGGGATAATTGTGGCTTTTGTATAGGAGATCCTGATGGAGAGGTGTCAAAGGCCCTTGTAGCTTTGGACTGCACAGAAGATGTCGTGGATGAGGCTATAGAGTGTGGTGCAGATATTATAATAACACATCATCCTCTAATTTTTGGAGGGGTAAAGAAAATATCTCCTCAGAATATGCTGGGAAGGATTGTCTACAAAGCGGTCAGGAACAATATTTCAATATATTCAGCTCATACCAATATGGACAAGGCGGTGGGGGGAGTGAGTGCGGTGATGGCTGGAAAACTGCAATTGCAGGAGTGTGAACCTCTTACTCCCGACAACTTTGGAGTTTTTGGCAGATTGCCGGAGAGTTTGGGGGCGGAGGAATTTGTCGGGAAGATAAAGGATGCGTTTGGGGTGGAGATTGTAAGATGTTCTGCATTGCCGGATGAAAAGATTTCTAAAGTTGCGCTATGTGGTGGAAGCGGAAAGTCTTTTATTGCAAATGCTATGGAAAAAGGTGCCCAGGCTTATGTTACAGGTGATATTACTTATCATGAATTTTATGCAGAGAAAGGTTTTATGCTTGTAGATATTGGACATTATTCCAGTGAATATGGGATTGTTGATGTATTTGCAAATATTCTTTCCAAAAATTTTCCTAACTTTGCAGTTTCAATTAGCAAAAGAAATAATAATCCTATATACTACTATTAAAGCAGAAGTATGGCTACAACTAAGAAAAATAACACAGTTATGCCCCCAGTGGTTGAGGGTGAGACTTTTACCTCTTTGCAGATTGCAAAAGACTTGGGTTCTGATGTAAGTACAGAGACAAAATTGCGTCTTCTTTACAAATTGCAGCAGACTGATTCCAAGATTGACAAAATTTATCTATTGAGAGGTGAGCTTCCTTTGGAGGTTCAGGATTTGGAGGATTCAATTGAGGGTCTTAGAACCAGAATAGCAAATCTTGAGAAGGATATTGTTGATGGAGATGCTTTTGTTGCACAGAAGAAGCAGGATATGGTAAGCAGCAAGGCTCTTATTGAGAAATATGAGGCACAGAGAAACAATGTAAAGAATAACAGGGAGTACGATTCTCTTTCTAAAGAGATTGAGTTCCAGTCTTTGGAGATTGAGCTGGCTGAGAAAAAAATTGGTGATACCAACAGAGCGCTTGCAGACAAGAAAGAGGCACTTGCTGCAGCAAATGTAACTCTGGAGGGTAGAGTGATTGACTTGGAGAATAAGAAGAAAGAGCTTGAGACAATAGTGGAGGAGACTCAGAAAGAGGAGGAGATGCTTCTTAAATTGTCTGATGAGCTTCAGGAGCAGATTGAGCCAAGAATGCTTTATGCATACAAGAAGGTCCGCTCTAACCTTAGAAATAAAATGGCTGTTGTTACAGTAAAAAGAGATGCTTGCGGCGGATGCTTCAACAAGATTCCGCCTCAAAGGCAGTTGGATATTGCGCTTAGCAAGAAGATTATTGTATGTGAGTATTGCGGCAGAATTCTTGTAAGCCCTGAATTTGAGAATGAGTAACAGCTAAGTTGTTGGAAATAAACGGATCCTCTCCCCTTTTGGGGAGGGGATTTTTTTATTGAAAAAAGATTTTCTAAATTTACTCTTTCATTTAGGAGATTAAAAATGGCAAAGGGCTATGTAAAAAAGGGGGCGCAAGGCTCCAATCAGATTAAGAATCTTGAGCTTATTGGTTTGGAAACAGGGAGAAAACCGCCTCAGGCACTTGATATAGAGGAGGCTGTTTTAGGGGCATTGTTGCTTGAACCCAATTCTGTTGCGGATGTGTTGGACCTGCTTAATCCGGAGTGCTTCTATAAAGAAGCGAACAGAAAAATTTACGTGGCAATTTCTGCTCTTGCTTCCAAACATGCTCCGATTGATATATATACAGTTGCTCAGGAGTTGGCCAAGACCGATGATCTTGAGAGTGTGGGAGGCCCCTATTACCTGAGTCAGCTGAGTATGCGTATTGGCGCGGCGGCCCACCTTGATTTTCATACAAAGGTGCTGTTGCAAAAATATATACAGCGTGAGATGATATCAATCTCACACGAGGTTCAGAAGAAATCATATGATGATACCATTACAGTTGATGACCTGTTGGATTCTACTCAGCAACAGCTCTTTAATTTGGCTGAGAAGAATATGAAGAAGGAGACTCAGTCTGTAAAGGATATTCTTAATGAGGCTATTGATGAACTGCAGGAGGTTCAGGAGAGAACAGACGGCTTGAGTGGTGTGCCAAGTGGATATACCGGTATAGACCGGGTTACTTATGGTTGGCAGGCTTCCGATCTTATTATAATTGCAGCGCGTCCGGCAATGGGTAAGACGGCATTTGTCCTTACAATGGCACGAAATATGTCTGTGGAGCATAAGGTGCCGGTGGCTGTATTCTCGCTTGAGATGTCATCTGTTCAACTGGTAAAACGTCTTATGGTAAGTGAGACAGGTTTGTCTGCAGAAAAGATCAGGGGTGGTAAAAAGTTGGAACCGTATGAGTGGGAACAACTGAACAACAGGATAAACCAGTTGTCTGAGGCACCGCTCTACATAGATGATACCCCATCTTTATCCATTTATGAGTTCAGGTCTAAAGCCAGAAGGCTTGTTTCCAATGCCGGGGTAAAACTTATAGTGATAGACTATCTGCAGCTTATGACAGGGCCACCAGAGCTGAAGGGAATGAGAGAGCAGGAGGTTTCTTCAATCTCACGCTCTCTGAAGGCAATTGCCAAGGAGTTGAATATCCCAATTATTGCGTTGTCCCAGTTGAGCCGTGCCGTTGAGACTCGTGGTGGGGCCAAGAGACCTCAGCTGAGTGACCTGAGAGAGTCTGGCGCCATTGAACAGGATGCGGATATTGTAATGTTTATCCATAGACCGGATTATTATGGAATGGCAGAGGATCCAAGTCAAGTTGGTATGACAGAGATAATTATTGCAAAGCACCGTAACGGTTCTGTTTGTGATGTTCCAATGAGATTCCGTAATTCGGAGGTGCGTTTTGTTGATGTTACAGATGCTGCTTTGGATATGCCGGAAGGTGCAGGTGAGTATGCATCCAAGATGAACCAGCAGGGAGGGGATATGCCGGATCCGTTTGCTGGTGTGAATGATGAGTTTGGAAATAATACAGATTTTTAGGCTGTCGGGAATATATGAAAAAGGTTATTCTGAATACGGTTGTGGCTTTACTTCTTGTTTTTGCAGGGGGAGTGTCAGTCTGCGCACAAACATCAGATGTGCCTTATATTCATGGTGAGAGTTTGAGGTATGTCATAAACTATACTTGGGGTGCTGTGGATACTGATGTTGGGGAGGCCGTTACAAATCTTTCATACTCTGATGGAATGTTCCATTCAGTCATTACAGGTAAGACTTACCGTTTTTATGATCTTATCTTTAAAGTGAGGGAGCATTTTGAGAGCAAGTTTTACGAGAACCCTCTCAGACCTTACTATTTTTACCGTGACACTCAGGAGGGAAAGTACCGTATGAGGAATACTTTTCATTTCAATAATGAAAACAATACAATGTCTGCAAGGATACAGAAATATGAGCGTGTGCCAAAAGATACTGTATTGCATATAACGCCACATACATTTGATATTCCTTCTCTTTTCTATAGAGTAAGGACAATGGATTTTGACAGTGTGGCCATAGGAGTGAAACAGCCCATATCTTTTATAATAGACGACGATGTATATAATTTCTACTTCATACTTATAGGGAGGGAAGTGAAAAAAATAAAAGGTCTGGGAACTTTCAAAACTCTTAAATTTGCTGTCAAACTGGTGGCGGGAAGTGTGTTCACCGGTAAGGATGATATGTATATATGGGTTACTGATGATGAGAATAAGGTCCCACTATTATTTGAGTCTCCAATTATAGTGGGAAGTGTTCAGGGAAGACTTGTGGAGTGGAAAAACCTGAAGAAACCAATGATAAGTAAGATCAAGTGAAAATGAATAAAGAGAAGTCTGTCAGTCATAAGGGAACAATAGTGGAGATATCCGGCAACAATATAAAGGTGGAGATTCTCAACAAGTCTATGTGTGCAGCCTGCCACGCAAAGGGATTTTGCAGTGCAGGGGACACTAAGGACAAAATTATTGATGTTTTATATTACAATAATGGCGAATATGCCGTAGGTGATGTTGTAGAGGTGGTTATGCGAAAATCTATGGGATTTAAGGCTGTTTGGATTTCATATGTTATTCCGTTGGCTATCCTATTGATTTTTTTATTAACTTTGCAGACAGCCGGCTTTTCTGAGTTGCAGGCAGGTGTAGGAGCATTGTTGGCAGTAAGCCTATATTACATTGGAGTGTATTTGCTTAGAGGTAAATTGGCAGATAAATTTATTTTTACAATAGCTAAAACAACATATAAATGAGTACTACTATTATCTTTACCGTAGCCAGTTTGAGTATCTTAGGTCTCTTACTGGCTGTTGTGCTTTATTTTGTAGCACAAAAATTCAAGGTAGAAGAAGATCCACGTATTGACATTGTAGAAGCTATCATGCCGGGAGCAAACTGTGGTGGTTGCGGTCAGGCAGGATGTAGAGCTTTTGCAGAAGCTTGTACCAAAGCTGACAATCTGGATAACTTGTTCTGCCCAGTAGGTGGTAATGCAACAATGAAGAAAGTTGCCGATGCACTTGGCTTTCAGGTTGCAGAAAAGGCTCCGATGGTTGCCGTTGTGAGATGTAACGGAACTTGTGAGAACCGCCCTAGAACAAACATTTATGACGGAGTAGCCACTTGTGCAGCTAAAAGTGCCCTATATGCTGGTGATACCGGTTGCCGTTATGGTTGTGTAGGATGTGGTGATTGTGTTGCCGTATGTAATTTCGGTGCATTGTCTATGGATCCGCAGACCGGCCTTCCTGTTGTAGATGAGGAGAAATGTACAGCGTGTGGCGCTTGTACAAAAGCTTGTCCTAAATCAATCATTGAGTTGAGAAACAAAGGCCCTAAGAACAGAAGAGTGTTTGTTTCTTGTGTAAGCAAAGATAAGGGTGCTGTTGCAAGAAAAGCTTGTAAGGCAGCATGTATCGGTTGCGGAAAATGTGCAAAAGTTTGTCCTTTTGAGGCAATTACAGTAGAGAACAATGTTGCATACATAGATTACAGCAAATGTAAACTATGTACAAAATGTGTTTCTGAGTGTCCTACAGGAGCAATCCACAAAGTGAATTTCCCTGTAAAACCTGCAGCTCCAGCTGCTGAGGCACCTGCAGCACCTGCGGCAAAACCTGCTGAAACTAATACTAACCAGGAAAAATAAAGATCAGATATGAAGACGTTTTCAATAGGTGGAGTTCATCCACACGACAGCAAAATATCTGCAAATGCTGCAATAGAGAGCTTCCCGATACCTGAAGTTGCCTACATTTCAATGGGACAGCACCTTGGTGCTCCTGCAGAGCCTATTGTTGCTCCTGGAGACAAAGTAAAGGTTGGACAGCTTATTGCCAATGCAAATGGATTTATCTCGGCACCTGTACATTCAAGTGTGTCGGGAACAGTTAAAGGTATTGAAACTATCTTTGATTTGGCAGGAAATCCTTGCAAGGCTGTAGTAATTAATGTAGAGGGTGATGAGTGGGTTGAGACAATTGACCGCTCGGACAAGATAGAGAAAGAGATCAAATTAGACTCTAAAGAGATAATTGAGAAAATTAAGGAGTGCGGTATAGTTGGTTTGGGTGGTGCCACATTCCCTACAAACGTAAAACTTTCTCCCCCTCCAGGTAAGAAAGCAGAATTCCTTATCATAAACGGTGCTGAGTGTGAACCTTATCTTACATCAGACTACAGAGTGCTTATTGAGATGCCTGAGCAGGTTCTTATTGGTGCTGCAATTATGATGAAGGCCCTTAATGTAACCAAAGGCTTTATCGGTATAGAGGAGAATAAACCAGAGGCTATTAAAGTAATGACAGAAAAAGCCAAAGGTTATCCTCAGATACAGGTTGTTACCCTTAAGAAAAAATATCCGCAGGGTGGTGAGAAACAGCTTATCGATGCTGTAGTAGGAAGAAAAGTTCCTTCAATGGGACTTCCTATAGATACCGGTGCCGTGGTACAGAACGTAGGTACAGCATTGGCTGTATATGAAGCTGTACAGAAGAACAAACCTCTTTTTGAGGGTATTATGACCATTACCGGTGAGTGTTCTCCTATGCAGAAGAACTACAAACACAGAGTTGGAACACCTCTTTCAAAAATGATTGAGGCTATTGGCGGTCTTCCTGAGAATGCTGCCAAAGTGATCAGCGGTGGTCCTATGATGGGTAAAGCTATGTCTAATCTTGATGCTCCAACCCTTAAAGGTTCATCTTCTATCTTGTTCCTTACAGAGGAGCAGACAAAGAGAAAAGAGGAGAGCAACTGTATCAGATGCGGTAAATGTATTGAGGCTTGTCCAATGGGATTGGAGCCGTACTTGTTGAACAAGTTGGCTAAAGCCCGCCGTACAGATGATTTGGAGGCAGAAAAAATCTATGATTGTATAGAGTGCGGTTGCTGCCAGTTCACCTGTCCTGCATACATTCCTCTTTTGGGAACCATAAGATTGGCTAAAGCTGAGGTTATGAAGATTATGCGTAGCCGTCCTAAAAAATAATTCAGACACTTAAAAAACTAAAAGATAAAATGAAAAAACTGCTTGTATCACCTTCTCCACATATTCACGGGAAGGAAAATACCAGAAACTTGATGAGGGATGTAGTGATAGCACTTCTCCCTACTGTAGCGGTTTCAATATATTGCTTTGGCCTGTCTGCATTAAAACTGGCGTTGGTTGGTGTACTTGCTTGCGTTGCTGTTGAGTATGTTATTGCAAAGTATATGCTTAAAACCAAAGTTACAGTTTGTGACTATTCTGCAGTAATTACAGGTCTGCTTTTGGCACTTAACGTTCCAATCAACACTCCTTGGTGGGTATTGGTAATTGGTTCAATTGTAGCAATTGGAGTAGCTAAAATGACATTTGGAGGTCTTGGCCAGAACTTGTTCAATCCAGCTTTGGTAGGCCGTGTGTTCCTTCTTATCTCATTCCCTGTCATTATGACAGACTGGAGTACTCCAGACTCAACATTCGGTTTTGCATTTGACGGCGTTTCAGGTGCAACTCCTCTTGGAATTGTAAAAGAGGGATTGGCACAGGGCCTTACACTAAGCCAGATTTATGCAGAGCACAATTTCTCATACGCGCAGATGTTGTTTACCAGAATAGGTTCTGCAGGTGAGATTTCTGCAATAGCACTTCTACTTGGTTTTGTATACTTGTTGGTTAGAAGAGTTATCAGACCTCACATTACACTTTCTATCTGGGGTACAGTATTCGTATTCTCTGGAATCCTTTGGTTGTGCAACCCAGAGCAGTTCACAGATCCAATCTTCAACTTGCTTACTGGTGGTATGTTGCTTGGTTCAATCTTTATGGCAACAGATTATGTTACCTCTCCAATGGAGCCAAAAGGTATGATCATCTTTGGTGTTGGTATTGGTATCATTACAATCCTTATCCGTGAGTTCGGTGCTTATCCGGAGGGAATATCGTTTGCAATTCTTATTATGAATGCTACAGTTCCTCTAATTAATATGTTCTGTAAACCTAAAAGATTTGGTAAGGAGGCAAAATAATGGCAAGAGAATCTACATTTACAAATATGGTTGTAACCCTTTTTGCAGTATGTCTTGTTGCAGCTGCAGTATTGGGTGGATTGTATGCTCTTACAAAAGAGCCTATTGAAGCAGCCCAGATTGCCAAAATCAATGCGGCAATTGGCGGTGTGGTTCCGGAGTTTGACAATGCCCCTTCAGCAGAGAAATTTACAGTAGAGGCAAACGGCAAACAGGCTACAGTATATCCTGCAAAGAAAGGAAACGATATAGTTGGTTATGCAGTTGAAGCATCATCATCAGCAGGTTTTGGTGGAAACATTACCCTTATGGTAGGTTTTACTCCCGACGGTTCAATTGTAAACACATCAGTAATCTCACACGCAGAGACACCAGGTTTGGGTGCAAAGATTTCAGAGAGTGAGAGCCACTTTGTAACACAGTTCCAAGGTACAAACCCTGGCGATCCTGCATTCAAGTTTGCTGTAAAGAAAGATGGCGGCAGCTTTGATGCAATCACAGCATCAACAATTACATCAAGAGCATATATTGATGTACTTAACAATGCATATAACGCTTTCCTTAACATAAACAAGAGTGAGGAGGCTCAACAGAATTAATATGAGTAAGCTTAGTTTGATAACAAAAGGTCTGATTAAAGATAATCCAACCTTTGTACTTGTTCTTGGTATGTGTCCTACATTGGGAACAACCACATCTGCAATAAACGGTTTGGGTATGGGACTTGCAACAACATTTGTGCTTGTGCTTTCAAATATGCTCATCTCAGCTGTTGCTTCACTTATCCCTTCAAAGGTTAAGATTCCGTGCTATATTGTAATCATTGCTTCATTGGTAACAGTATTGCAGTTTGTAATGCAGGCGTATGTGCCGGCTCTTTATGAGACATTGGGTCTGTTCATTCCGCTAATTGTTGTAAACTGTATCGTATTGGGTAGAGCAGAGGCTTATGCTTGCAAGAACTCAGTAATTGATTCAGCTTGCGACGGTTTGGGAATTGGTCTTGGTTTCTCGCTTTCACTTACAGTAATTGGTTTTGTAAGAGAGCTTTTGGGCGGTCTTTCAATTTTCGGTTACAAACTTTGTGACGGTGACGGTATGTTGGCATTTGTATTGGCTCCTGGTGCGTTCCTTGTATTGGGTTACCTTATGATGTTGTTCAACAAGGCAAAAGCAAAATAATTAACCATTAAACAGAAACAGATATGGAATATATATTGATTATTATATCGGCTGTATTTGTCAACAATATTCTGTTGGCACAGTTCCTTGGTGTATGTCCTTTCTTGGGTGTATCCAACAAGGTTTCTACAGCAGTAGGTATGAGTGGTGCAGTTTGCTTTGTGATGGCAGTGGCAACATTGGTTACATACCTTGTGCAGTACTATATGTTGGTTCCGCTTGGAATTGAGTTCATGCAAACAATCACCTTCATCCTTGTTATTGCAGCATTGGTGCAGATGGTGGAGATTATTCTTAAAAAGATAAGTCCGTCACTATATCAGGCGTTGGGTATCTTCCTTCCATTGATTACAACCAACTGTGCAGTATTGGGTGTTGCTATACTTGTAGTTTCAAAAGAGTTCACATTTGGTGGTGAGGCTCATATGCTGAACCTTGCAGGTTCAGTTGTATATGCAATAGCAAGTGCATTGGGCTTTGGTCTTGCAATGACACTGTTTGCAGGTCTTAGAGAACAATTGGACCTTAACAGTGTTCCTAAAGCAATGAAGGGCGTTCCAATTGCATTGGTAACTGCAGGTATTTTGGCAATGGCATTTATGGGATTCTCTGGATTGGTATAAATCCTGGAAAAATCTGTATTATGGAGAAGAAAAAGGCAATATCACAAATTCTTACAACACTTGAAATTGAGGCGCTTCTGAGAGAGAGCAAACTGGAGGAGGCATACTCACATCTGAATGCACTTTTGGAGAAAGAACCAAAAAATGCGCACGGCTGGTATTTGTTGGGTGGTATATACCGTAGACAGCAGCTTTGGGGAGAGGCAATCAATGCTTACAACAGGGCCAAAATGCTTGAGCCCGATGGCCCTGCTGCAGTTGCAATAGAATCTATATATGAGATTCTGAACTTCAGAAATACAGATATGATGAATCCGTAATGGACTATACAAAACAGATCCCCCGTTACTGTAAAAGTGGCGGGGGATTTTTTATCTTTTTATCTTAAGAATCTTGCAGAATTCCCAGAGGACAATTCCAAGGGAAACTGAAATGTTGAGGGAGTGTTTGGTTCCAAACTGGGGAATCTCAATTACTGCATCACTCATATCCACAACCTCCTGCTGCACACCTTTAACTTCATTTCCAAAAACAAGAGCATATTTTCTTCCCGACAGATTTCTCTGTTCTATGGCAGAAACAATTTCTTGATGCACGGCTGATGAAGGGCTGTCGGGATTGAGATACTTTTCAATATCCTGCAGTTTGATGGAGTTCTCTGCCTGCTCAATGCTTATTATTGTGTAACCGGTTGCCTTTAGGGAGGCTATGGCATCTGTTGTCTCTTTGGTGTATTCCCAATCTACGGAAAATTCTGCTCCAAGGGCAGATTTGTGGATTTCAGCTGTCGGTGGGGTGGCACAGCATCCGCAGAGGATGATTTTCTCAATAAGGAAAGAATCTGAAGTGCGGAATGCGGCACCAATGTTGTGCTGGCTTCTGATGTTATCCAACACAACTGTTACATTTATTTTATCTGCATCCTTAAACTCCTCCTGAGTAAGTCTGCCAAGCTCGTTGTTTTTAAGTTTTCTGTGAATGTTCTCCATATAATGCAAAGGTGAGGATATTTGCGTAAATAACAAAGAAATAAAAAAATGAGAAAAATGGTGTAAAATGATTATATTTGTCTCTGATGTGCGTAAATGCACGAAACACAGATTCAAATACTTAAAACAATATGAAAAGAGATTCTCAAATTTTAGATCTTATCAAACAGGAGGAAAACAGACAGCTTAACGGTATTGAGCTTATTGCTTCCGAGAACTTTGTTTCAAACCAGGTGCTTGAGGCATTGGGTTCTGTATGTACAAACAAATATGCTGAGGGTTATCCTGGCGCAAGATATTATGGCGGTTGCGAGGTTGTAGACCAGATTGAGCAGCTTGCAATTGACCGTTTGAAAGAGATTTTTGATGCAGAGTACGCTAACGTACAGCCTCACTCTGGTGCTCAGGCAAATATGGCTGTTATGACAGCTTGTATCAAACCAGGTGAGACATTTATGGGTTTGGACCTTTCAATGGGTGGTCACCTTACTCACGGTTCTCCTGTAAACATTTCCGGTATCCTTTACAATGCTGTAGCTTACGGTCTTAATGAGGAGACTGGTTTGGTTGATTATGATGATATGGAGAAAAAAGCTCTTGAGCATAAACCAAAACTAATCATTGGTGGTGCTTCTGCATATTCAAGAGAGTGGGATTGGGAGAGAATGCGTGCAATTGCTGATAAAGTTGGCGCCATTTTCTGGGTAGATATGGCTCACCCTGCAGGACTTATTGCAGCTGGCTTGTTGAAAAACCCTGTTAAATATGCTCACATTGTAACTTCGACAACTCACAAAACTCTAAGAGGTCCACGTGGCGGTATCATTCTTATGGGTAAGGACTTTGAGAACCCTTGGGGCCTTAAGACTCCAAAAGGTGCAGTTAAGATGATGTCTGCAGTCCTTAATTCAAGTGTGTTCCCAGGTATCCAGGGTGGTCCGCTTGAGCACTGTATTGCTGCTAAAGCTGTTTCATTCTATGAGATGATGCAGCCTGAGTTCAAAGAGTACCAGATGCAAGTTAAGAAAAATGCTGCAGCTATGGGCGAGGCATTTGTTGCAAAAGGATATAAAGTTGTTTCTGGCGGTACAGACAACCACTTGTTGTTGATTGACCTTAGAACCAAATTCCCTGAACTTACAGGTAAAGTTGCTGAGAAAGCTCTTGTAGCAGCTGACATTACTGTAAACAAAAATATGGTTCCGTTCGACAGCCGCTCGCCATTCCAGACCTCAGGTATCCGTGTAGGTACTCCTGCAATTACTTCAAGAGGTTTGAAAGAGGCTGATATGTCTCTTATCGTAGAGCTTGTAGACAAAGTGCTCAGCAACCCTGAGTGTGAGGCTACAAGAGAGGAGGTTAAAGCCGCTGCCCACAAACTTATGGCTGGCAGACCTCTTAATGCGTGGTAATATTTAAGCATAGCAGATATGGAGGCCGGGAGATTCCGGCCTCTTTTTTATTTATGGATGCTATTATCTGTTGATTGATAGTATTTTATTTATATCTTTGCGTGATTTTTCAGAAAAGTTTATTTAATAGAATAAATACCTCATCTGCTAACAAATGCGGCCCGCAGCAGATGAAGGTGCTGTAAAGGTTTAATTTCAACTCTCATAGGGAGAGGCGGGCTGCAAGAGATGTTAAAATAATAATGAATGTAGTTAAAAAGACCATCCAGCTAAGTGATGGCAGAACAATTGAGATTGAAACCGGTAAATTGGCCAAACAGGCAGACGGTTCAGTAGTTGTAAAGATGGGCAAGACTATGCTTCTTGCTGCAGTAACCTGTGCAAAAGATGCTAAAGAGAATGTAGACTTTATGCCTTTGCAGGTTGATTACAAAGAGAAATTTGCAGCGGCAGGAAGATTCCCTGGCGGATTTATGAAACGTGAGGGTAAAGCTTCAGATTCTGAGATTCTTGTAGCCCGTCTGATTGACCGTGCCCTTAGACCGCTTTTCCCAGATGATTTCCACGCAGAGGTATTTGTAACAGTAAACCTTATCTCGGCAGAAAAAGATATCCAGCCAGATGCAATTGCAGGTTTGGCAGCTTCTGCAGCTATTGCAGTAAGTGACATTCCTTTCAACGGCCCTATCTCAGAGGTGAGAGTTGCCAGAATCAACGGTGAGTACTGCATTAACCCTAACTTCAGCCAGATGGCAGATGCAGACCTTGATATTATGGTAGCAGCAACCATTGATAACATTATGATGGTTGAGGGTGAGATGAAAGTGGTTAGCGAGGCAGATATGTTGGGTGCAATCAAATTTGCTCACGAGGAGATTAAGAAACAGTGCCAGGCTCAGTTGGAGTTGATGGAGGAGGTAGGCAAAACTCAGAAGAGAGAGTATTGCCACGAGACTAATGATGAGGCTCTAAGAACAGCTTGCCACGAGTACTGCTACAACAAATGCTACGAGATTGCTAAGAGCGGTACAAGCAAACACGAGAGAGGTGATGCTTTTGCAGCAGTTCACGAGGAGTTCCTTGCTACAATTCCAGAGGAGGAGAGAGAGGAGAAGGCATTTATGGTAGGCCGTTATTTCCACGATGTTGAGAAAGAGGCTATGAGAAATATGATTCTTGATGAGGGTATCAGACTTGACGGCAGAAATACAACTCAGATCCGTCCTATCTGGTGTGAAGTGGATTACCTTCCTTGTGCTCACGGTTCAGCAATCTTTACCAGAGGTGAGACACAGTCACTGACTACTGTAACCCTTGGTACCAAAATGGATATGAAAGAGATGGATGAGGTTCTTGTTCAGAGCACCGAGCCATTTGTACTTCACTATAACTTCCCTCCATTCTCAACAGGTGAGGCTAAAGCAGCAAGAGGTATCGGACGTAGAGAGATCGGTCACGGTAACTTGGCATTCAGAGCCCTTAAACCTATGGTTCCAGTAGGAGAGGAGAATCCATATGCAGTACGCGTAGTATCAGATATCCTTGAGTCTAACGGTTCATCTTCAATGGCAACTGTTTGTGCAGGTACTCTTGCACTTATGGATGCAGGTGTTAAGATTAAGAAACCTGTATCAGGTATTGCAATGGGTCTTATCTCAGACTCAAAGACCGGCAGATATGCAGTTCTTTCAGACATCTTGGGAGATGAGGACCACTTGGGAGATATGGACTTCAAGGTAACAGGTACTGTAGACGGTATCACTGCTACCCAGATGGACATTAAAGTTGACGGCCTTTCATACGAGGTTCTTGAGAAAGCTCTTGAGCAGGCACGTCAGGGCAGAATGCACATCATGGGAGAGATGATGAAGACCATCAGCGAGCCAAGACCAGAGCTTAAACCTCATACTCCTAGAATTGTTCAGATTAGAGTACCGGGTGAGTTCATTGGTGCAATCATTGGTAAAGGTGGTGAGGTTATCCAGAAAATCCAGAAAGAGACCGGTACAACTGTTACCATTACTGAGACTAAAGAGGGCAACGAGACATTCGGCGTAGTTGATATCTTTGGCGAGAACAAGGAGAGCATGGATGCTGCACTTGCTTGGGTTAAAGGTATTGTTACTGTTCCTGAGGTTGGTACCGTATACAAAGGTAAAGTTGTTTCAATCCTTGAGTTCGGTGCATTTGTAGAGATCCTTCCTGGTAAAGAGGGATTGCTTCACATCTCAGAGCTTGACTGGAAGAAAGTTGAGAAAACAGAGGATGTACTTAACGTAGGTGACGAGGTTGAGGTTAAACTTCTTGAGATTGACAGCAAAACAGGCAAAATGAGACTTTCAAGAAAAGTTCTTCTTGAGAAACCTGAGGGTTACGTAGAGCCAGTTCGCCGTCCAAGACCGGAGGGTGAGCGCAAAGATGGCAACCGTGGTCCAAGAAAAGATTTTGGCAACAAGAGAAGAGAGGGTAACGGCCCAAGAGAGCACAAAGAAAACAATGCTCCAAAAGGTGAGTAGTATTCTCTTCCCGATAAATAATTGATAAAAAGGTAATCCGTTAGGGTTACCTTTTTTTATTCCCTAAAATAATTTAAATTTGATGCAGTATTTGTAAAATGCGTGCGTTTAATAAACAAACGACTAAATCAGATAGCTAAGGAATGACCACACTCTCATTTAAACAACGAATAGCATTGGAACTGCACAGGCAGTTGCTTAAGGATGTGCAGCAGAAGCGCCCTTTAAGGCAATTGTTTTGGGAGTGTACACTCAGGTGCAATATGAAATGCCGTCATTGCGGAAGTGACTGCAAGGTTTCGGCAGTGCATAAGGATATGCCTTTTGCAGATTTCCGCAAGGTGCTTGAGGATGTGAAGGAGAAATATGATTCCCATAAGGTGATGATTGTGATTACTGGAGGGGAGCCCCTTATGAGGAGTGATTTGGAGCAGTGTGGCAGGGTTATTTATGATATGGAGTTTCCTTGGGGAGTAGTTTCAAACGGATATCTTATGACTCCTCAGAGGATTGACAGTTTGCTGCGTTCTGGTATGCACTGTGCAACAATCAGTCTTGACGGTTTGCAGGAGCAGCACGAGTGGATGAGGGGTGTCTCTGGAAGTTTTAAAAATGCCTCCAGGGCAATAGAAATATTGGCAAAAGAACCGCAGATAAGGTTTGATGTGGTTACCTGTGTAAACAAGATGAACTACAGTTCTTTGTCTCAGATTAAGGAGTATCTTATCTCTTTGGGCCTTAAGGAGTGGCGGTTGTTTACGGTATTTCCGGTTGGTAGGGCAGCCCAGGATCCTATGTTACAGCTCGATAAAGAGCAGTTCAGAGGGGTGATGGAGTTCATAAGACAGACCCGTAAAGAGGGGAGGATAAAGGCTTCTTACGGATGTGAGGGTTTCTTGGGGGAATTTGAGGGTGAGGTAAGGGATAATCTGTTTACCTGTCAGGCAGGCGTTTCTGTGGGTTCAGTGCTGATAGATGGCTCAATTTCTGCATGTGCAAGCATAAGGGCAGATTATACCCAGGGAAATATCTATCGGGAAAAATTTACAGATGTGTGGGAGAATAAATACCAGCTCTACAGAGACCGTTCCTGGATGAAGAAGGATGAATGCAAAAACTGCAAATGGTTCCGGTATTGCCTGGGAGGTGGAATGCATCTGAGGGATGAAGAGGGGAACCTTCTGATGTGTCATCTTAAAAGAATGTAAACTTGTTAAATGATATTTGATTATGAGAGGATTGCTGATTAATTTATGTAAGGCATTATTGTCTTTGTTTGGAGTTGTTGCATTTTCATCTTGCGACATATTGGGAGTGGCTTGCGAATATGGGACACCCCATATGGATTACACAGTTATGGGCAAGGTGGTGAATGCTCAGGAAGTGGGATTGAAAGGGATAAAAGTGAAACCGCTCGACAGAAATTTTAGTGGGTATATAGACAGCACTTATACAGATGCTTCCGGGAATTTTACTATTGGACAGAGCAATGTGACAGGTTTTGGAGGGGAGATAAAGCTTATATTTGAGGATGAGGCTGGAGAGTACAGGACAGATACCATTAATGTCAAGCTCACCAGGGTTAAAGAAGGCAAAGGTTGGGATAATGGAGATTTTGCGGCAGAAGATGTTAAGATTACAATGAGACAAAAGTAACAGGTACAGACACTACTACAAACAAAAAAAAGGTTGCACCGCCATGATGCAACCTTTTTTCTATTCCTTGTTGGAGCTTATTTTCTAAGACCCAATGCTTTGATAAGCTCTCTGTATCTCTCAATATCTTTAGCTTTTAGGTAATCTAGAAGCTGACGTCTCTTACCAACCAATCTAAGAAGTGATCTCTGAGTACCATAATCTTTATGGTTCTCTTTCATGTGCTGTGTAAGATGAGCGATACGGTAGGAAAATAAAGCAACTTGACTCTCAACAGAACCAGTGTCTGTATTAGACTTTCCGTATTTGCCGAAAATCTCTGCTTTCTTGTCTGAAGTTAAATACTCA
>JAZRIV010000021.1:0-99175 GCA_045645465.1 Candidatus Egerieisoma sp. | reverse complement strand
AGGGATATTGTTCCTGTTTAGTTCCAGCAATTCGTTGTCCACGCTTACCCCCTTTACACACCTCTGTAATTGGAGGTAGCGTGGCAGACTCAACAAAATTGTTGAATTGTCCACACCCATCCCCTTTAGAATGCCCTGTAGGCACGCTTAGTGTGGACAACGAATTGCAGGAACTGGTCTGCATTACACTTGGGGCACCTTCTACGGTAATGTGGACAAAAATGGTTGGTGATAGTGACAAAAGTGGTTGGTAGCTTTCATTTTTTTACCCTCTGTTTTGATACCTGGAGGTTGAAGTATAAATACCATTTGACGAATTTGCAGAAGTGTTCATAAGATAAGCCTCGGTGTAACCTGAGGCTATCTTTTAAATGACCAAAAAAGCCTTCGATTGCATTACTTGTTTTGGGTATATCAGGGTGGTCTATAAATGTAAACATCTCTGGCAGCGCATTCTTGATATGCACGTAAGCTCTCCTGACTGACTCATGCGTATACCTCTCTTCACCTGTCTCCGGATTGACAGTTCGTTCTTCCAGAAAGTCTTCATATTCTTCGTGCCATTTATAAAACCTTTTCACCCAATCAAGCCTGTCATTATTGGTTGTGATGTAACTTATCTGACATACCAATCTTCGGAGCAAAAGGCCTGCTGATGTCCTGGGGTGTTGAGTCAGCCATTGAAGGCACTCTCTTTCTATGTGTGCCAAGCATCTTTGCCTCAAGGCTCTTGGAAATGAGAAACGTACAGCGCGTATTATATTCTCGCTACCATCAGAGGTGACACTCTTGACTTTGATCCCCATCTCTCTCAACTCTATAAGATCGGATGATATCTCTAGTTCACTTTCTCCATCAGTCAGCCTATAGTAGACCGTGGACTTGGTAGTGTTATCTCTATAAAGAACAAGGCACAAACCATTACGGAACCATGTGCCGTCAATCAACAAATTGACACTTTTTCGTCTTTGAATTATCCAGGTTGGGGGACTGTCCAGATACTCTTCAAACCAGCGGCGAAGTTGGCGTTCGCTGTAACCACTCATCTGGGAAATCTGATACAATGTCTGTTTGCCCAATACCCACCACTTGAACCATACAAATCTATTCTTTATACTGATATCCTTGCGACGGAAAGTAAATAATGACCCACAACTGCAACATTTATAACGTTGATGACCTGCTCTTGTACCCCATTTTATAACATCCAAAAAGCCACATTGTGGACATCTTTCTCGCCTCGTTTTTGACATAAAATAATAAATTAGATGAAACGCGTTTCATCTAATTTACTACATCTTTCTATTTATCAATGCGTTATATGGGGTATCACCAACCGTTTTTGTCCACATTACCAAGAATGTCCTGAAACCAAAAAAGCCCTGCATCTCTGCAAGGCTTTTTGTGTGGTGCCACCAGGAATCGAACCGGGGACACAAGGATTTTCAGTCCTTTGCTCTACCAACTGAGCTATGGCACCATCGTTTTGGGATTGCAAAGGTAGATATTATTTTTTAAACTCCAAATTTTTTTGAAAGTTTTTTTTTAATTTTGTGAAAGAAATTATGACTACAACCCCTCATAACAGGCTCTATGCCTCTGTAATTCTTCCTGTTAAGTACGGTGGAGAAATTTCTTACATCTTGCCAAAAATTTTTCAGGCAACTGTTGGCAGCAGGGTTAGGGTTGATCTCGCAGGGAAAATTTATATTGGGGTTGTGAAGGAAATACTGCAACAAGACCAGATTCCCACTCATACTCCCGACGGAAAGGAGATACAATACAAGACTGTCCTTAACGTAGAGGAGCTTCCAAACATCCTTCCTACGGAGATCCAACTTTGGGAGAAGGTTGCACAGTATTATTTGTGCAGCATTGGAGAGGTGTACAAGGCGGCGTATCCTTCTTTGCAGGTGAAGCAGGAGAGTGTGAAACCCCGCAAGACAGTGGAGCATTTTCTGCAAACCATAGCTGAGGAGGCAGGAAAAATCACCCCACAACTGTCGGGAACACAGCAGGAGACCTACAACAAAATAACAGACAGTTTCAATGCTGCTCCAACCAAGCCGGTGCTGCTGAGAGGTGTTACGGGAAGTGGAAAGACAGAGATTTACATCAATCTGGCCCTGCAGCAATTGCAGCAGAACAGGAATGTGCTGTATCTGGTGCCGGAGATTGCCATAAGCAAGCAGTTGCAGAGCCGCCTGAAGAGGGTGTTTGGGGAGCGTCTGCTCACCTTCCACTCAAAGCAGACCGCAGCGGAGAAGGCCAGAATCCACAAGATTCTGCAATATAATGCTTCCCGACAGGGAAACACCACACCAGCACCTGCAACCACACCTGCAAAGGCAACCGCAAACTCCTCCACCATAATCCTTGGCACCCGCTCCAGCCTCTTCCTCCCATTCAGCAACCTTGGGCTGGTAATAGTGGATGAGGAGCACGATTCCAGCTACAAGCAAACGGAGCCGGCGCCGCGCTACCAGGCAAAGGATACCGCAATTATGCTGGCCCAGCTGCATAAGGCAAACATTCTGTTGGGTTCGGCCACCCCATCTTTTGAGAGCGAATACAACTGCATCTCAAAGAAATTCACGCTGGTGGAGCTCACAGAAAAATACCACGGAGCAATCACTCCGCAAGTGGAGATTATAGATACCATACAGGCATACAAAACCCGCCAGATGGTGGGCTGTTTTTCTCAAAAACTCATAAACGAAATCCGCCGCACCATAGAGCAGGGGTATCAGGTACTCATTTTCCGCAACCGCCGCTCCTACTCCCCTATTGTGGAGTGTCAGGAGTGCGGAGCAATTCCAAAATGCCCTCACTGCAATGTGCATCTGAGCTACCACAAATACAACAACACCCTCCGTTGCCACTACTGCGACTATATTGCCCACTTTACCGGAGTGTGCAAGAACTGCGGAACCACAACCTTCAAATACAAGGGAGCCGGCACAGAAAAGTTGGAGGAGGAGCTTGCAGCTCTTCTTCCCGATGCCACCATTGCCCGCTATGACGCAGACATTGCAAAGAGCAAAAAGGTGGAAGAACAAACCATAAAGGATTTTGCGGAAGGAAAAACCGATATTCTCATAGGAACCCAAATGATAAGCAAAGGGTTTGATTTTGAAAAACTCAAACTGGTGGCAGTGGTTCAGGCAGAAACCATTCTGGGAATCCAGGATTTCAGGGCAGATGAAAAGGCTCTGCAACTGTTCAGCCAGCTTATGGGACGTACCGGCCGCCGCAACATACAGGGAAAACTCATTATCCAAACCAACCAGAAAGAGCACCCGGTGCTAACCAAACTGCATACCCATAATATCCCCAACAAATACACCCTCCCACCCCTCACCGCACAACTGCTCTGCGAGAGGCAGGAGTATCTTTTTGCCCCATTTGTAAGGATGGTGAAGATTATTGTAAAACACAGTGATGTGGGGAAACTGGATCACCTGTGCAGGGAGATACAGGAAAAGCTGTCGGGAAGAAAAAACATGGAATACAAAGAGTTGGCAGGCCCTTTTGCACCCGTAATTGACAAAGTGCGTGGAGAGTTCATAAAATGCTTCTATGTAAAATTTGCCCGTAACAGCCGCCTTGCCCAAAACAAGGAGGCATTGCAGGAGGCAATAAAGGAAATAAAAGGAAATCAGGCAATTGTGCTTGATGTTGATCCACTGTAACTCACACCCACAACAACCCTTATTGCGTGAGGTACAAGCTCAAACACAAATGGAGATGTACCCACTGCCTCGCCGTCTATCTCTATACGGCTCTGGGGCCAGCTCTCTATCTCAATCTTTTTACATTGCTGATGAAGCACTTTGGGGTTTGTATAGATGTTTCCGGTATACAACATTCTAAAGTTGCGTATAATGCGCAACTTGGACATTTTCTTTATGATGGTAAGATCCATAAGTTCATCATCAACAGCTGCTTCAGGGGCTTGTTGCATACCACCTCCGTTGTACTTTCCAATACCTGCAACACCTGAGAACACCATTCCGTTATAAAACTCCTTACCATCTGTAACAATCCTGAACTTTACTGGGGAGTATCTGACAAATGTCTGAAATGCGCTGCGCAAGTACAGCCACTTTCCGTACTTCCCTTCATCTTTAAGATTGTTGTATTTCAGGTTTACTACTGCATCATAACCCAAACCGGCCAAGTTGGCCATATAACGGGTGTGCTCAACCTTGGTTTCATAGTACGAAACCTTTGCAACATCCTGCAATACAGTACGTTTTTCCACCAATGAGCGCACAGCCTCCGAGTATGTTTTGGAGATACCATACATCCTTATCCAGTCGTTGCCTGTACCTGCCGGAATCACAGCAAGAGATATATCAGTTGTGGGAACTTTTTTCTGAATGAATATACCGTTTACAACTTCGTGTATGGTACCGTCACCTCCTACAGCAACAATGTTCCGGTAGCCGTCATTTATGGCTTTTACCGTCAACTCCATTGCATGATATTTATGCTCTGTAAAAAGACAAGTGAAATGCAATCCGCTCTGATACATCTGATTGGAGATGATGGGCCAATCCTGCAATCCCCTGCCGCTACCGGCTTTTGGATTTACAATTACCATCCATACATCTGTTATTCCCATATTGTTGAAAACTTTATACCTCGCAAATGTAATAAAAACTGAACTCTTAAAAAAGATTTCGTACTTTTGCGTGTTAGAGTTTATTTTATGGGAAAAGTTATAGCTATAGCAAATCAGAAAGGAGGCGTGGGGAAGACTACCACAGCAATTAACCTTGCCGCATCATTGGCCGTTCTGGAGAAGAACACCCTTATCATTGATGCAGACCCACAGGCAAATACCACATCAGGGCTTAATTTTGATCCTGATTCAAACTCAAAGAGTACCCTTTACGAGGTGCTTATTGGGGAGAAAAACATAAACGACATTATTCTACAGACAGAGATAAAGAACCTTAAAATTGTCCCTTCTCACATCAACCTTGTAGGTGCAGAAATTGAGATGTTGAACATAGAGGAAAGGGAGAGTGTCCTTAAGAAAAACATTGAGTCATTACAGGAGGCTTTTGAGTACATCATTATAGACTGCTCACCTTCACTTGGACTCATTACAATCAACTCGCTTACAGCTGCAGATTCCGTAATTATTCCGGTACAGTGCGAGTTCTTTGCTTTGGAAGGCCTGGGCAAACTGCTCAATACCATAAAACTTGTACAGAACAGACTTAACCCGCAACTTGCCATTGAGGGTTTCCTTCTTACAATGTTTGACGGCCGCCTGAGATATGCAAACCAGATTGTAGAGGAGGTAAGGCATCATTTTGGCAGTATGGTTTTCCAGACAATGATTAACAGGAATGTGAGATTGAGCGAGGCACCAAGCCACGGCAAACCGGTAATATTGTACGATGCCCTCTCTACAGGCTCAAACAATTACCTTAACCTTGCAAAAGAGTTCATTTCAAAGCAACAACAGGAGCAGTAAAGTATGGCAAAAATTCAAACAGGATTAGGCAGAGGGTTAGGAGCCCTTATTTCTGATGTAAATTCAATCCAACAGACAGCCCGCAAACCATCAATTGGCGAGCCGGCCCGTCCGCTTGTATCTACCTCTGAAATAGAAATAAGCAAGATAGAGCCCAATCCATACCAGCCCCGCACAGAATTCAATCAGGAGGCATTGGAGGAGCTTGCAGCATCCATCAAGTTGCTTGGACTTATACAGCCAATTACCGTAAGGCCTTTGCCTGATGGCAGATACCAGATTATAAGCGGTGAACGCAGGTTCAGGGCAAGCCAGATTGCAGGTTTGGAAACAATACCTGCATATATCCGCAAAACTGATGACCAGGGAATGCTGGAAATGGCCATTGTGGAGAACATTCAAAGAGAAGACCTCGATTCCATAGAAGTTGCACTAAGTTTCCAGAGGCTTATAGAGGAATGCAACCTCACACAAGAAGCTATGGCAGAGAGAGTTGGAAAAAAACGTGCAACAGTAACCAACTACTTGCGTCTGTTAAGGCTACCGGCAGAGATCCAGTTTGCAATAAGGGCAAAAAAAATCTCTATGGGACACGCCAAAGCCCTCCTTTCGCTTGAAAATGACAAAGACCAGTTGAAATTTGCCAACCAGATCATTGAACAAGATTTGTCAGTAAGGCAAATTGAACAGAAAATACAGAAATTGGGGCAGAAAAAAGAAAAGAAGGAGAAAGAAGATACTCCAATTATTGAACTTCCCGACAATCATTTCCGTGTTATAGAGATAATAGGGAAATATTTCAACAATAACGTGACCGCCAGAAGGGATACCAAAGGGAACGGAGAGATAACCATAAGGTTCAGCAACGATACAGAAATAGAGCAGTTCCTGAAGGTATTGGAGAACTCAAACATTTAATTTACAAAAACGGAAAGTGCGCAGAATATACCTCATATTTGCAATTCTGTCGGGATGCATCATTGTATCCTTGTCCTCTTATGGACAGGTGGTCAATAACTTTATGGGGACAACCCCTCCTGGTGCCACAACCAACAACCAGCAGAATACGGGAGATGAAGAGGGTGTAATGGCAGACAAACCCTCTTTTACCATAAAGAGATATTTCAAGGCCCTTGCCCACAGAGATTCAATGAAAGTGCAGCAGATGGCTATAGGCTCAATGATTCTCCCCGGGACAGCACAGATATACAACAGACAGTACTGGAAACTGCCAATAGTGTACGGAACTGTAGGAGGATGTGTTGGAGGAGCAATTGCAACAAAAGGGAAAGATATCCAGAAATACTTCATTGCAGGTGCCATTGCCTGCTATTGGGGAAGTGTCATTGACGGTATAGCATCATACAAAAGCCATAAAAAACCCCTTCCAGCCAGAGCATCAATGTTCTCTGCTGTAGTCCCTGGACTTGGGCAGGCATACAACGGAGATTACTGGAAAATACCAATATTCTATACAGGCTTGGGAGTATCCATATTCTGCTGGGCAGACAACCAAAAGCAGCATAACAGGTACAGAAATATGTACAATCAGTTGGGAGATGGAACATACCAGGGGAATCTCTCAGAAGACAATATAAAGTGGTACAGAGACCAATACAGGAGATATAGAGACTACTCCATAATAGCAACGGTACTTGTATATGCACTCAATATCGTTGATGCCAATGTCTTTGCCCACTTCAACAATTTTGACATAAGCGATGACATTACTTTTAATGTTGAACCTGCCATTATAAACTCAATATACCCTATGGGTAACAATTTGGCAGCCAATGCCCCAGGGCAATCATTCGGCCTTCAGATGAACTTGAAATTTTAAAACATAAAAACCAGAAATACAATTGACAACAATGTCCCACCTAAGAACACTGCTTGCTATTCCACTGTTGGTACTTGCTGTACCATTCGCTGCAAATGCGCAGAAACTCACTAAAAAACAACTGCTGAAAGAGAGACTGGAGCTCCAAAAAACCATAGACTCCCTAAAAAACATAATAGAGGGGGGAGCATTGGAGATGTCAGATACAACCTTGTATGAAGAAACAGAAGGAGCCTACAACGAAATCAACTATATAGACAGTGAGCAATTTGCAGATGTTGCTCCAGGTTCTAATCCCGACAGCCTTATGTCTATGTGGTACATCCAGAAAAACCTTACCTTAGACGGAGGCGACAGCAGTCTCGACAGCATAACCCTCACATCAAACATTCCCGACGAAGTGTATATGGAGAGACTCAACAGAATCAACTCCTTCATACCACTTTCATACAACAATATTGTAAAAAACCACATCATCTACTACACAGAGAAGATGCCAACAAAGGCAGCCCATATCCTTGGGTTGAGCGCATACTACCTGCCACAATTTGAAGAAGTGTTTGATTACTACGGCCTGCCAAAAGAGCTGAAAGCTATGGCAATCATTGAGTCAGCACTAAACCCGGTAGCAGTTTCAAGAGCAAGAGCAAAAGGAATGTGGCAGTTCATGTACAGGACAGCATTGCAGTACAACCTTAAAATCAACTCATACATAGACGAGCGTCTGGATCCTATTGCATCAGCACACGCAGCAGCAAAATACCTTAGAGATTCATACACCATCTTTGGAGACTGGTTCCTTGCAATCTCATCATACAACTGTGGTGTAGGAAACGTAAATAAAGCAATCAGACGTGCCGGCAGCAGAGATTTCTGGAAAATCTATCCATATCTTCCAAGAGAAACAAGAGGATATGTACCATCATTCATTGCAGCCCTGTATATGCTTGAGTACTACAAGGAGCACAACCTCAAACCGGCAGAGTTCAACTTGCCTGCACACGTAGATACATTTAAAGTAAACAAGAACCTGCACTTTGAGCAGATATCTGCCGTTATTGGAATACCTGTAGACGACCTTAAGAATTACAACCCGCAATATGTCCAGAACATCATACCTGGCAATAACGGAGACCAGATTCTAAAGCTGCCATACACCTACACTGTACCATTTGTAGAGAAAGAAAAAGAGGTATATGCCTACAAAGACAGTATCTACTTTAACCCTATCACCAAAGAGAGCATCAAGAAAAATGCCTCATTGGCAAGCGGAGGAGACCAGGTACATATTGTAAAACGAGGTGAGACCCTTGGCCATATTGCAATGAAATACCGCGTAAGTGTAAGCAACCTTATGAGATGGAACGGCCTTACTTCAAAATCAGTACTGAGAATTGGCCAGAGAATTAAAATTTACGGCGGTTCAGGCTCTGCCTCATCATCCAAATCATCAGGCTCTGCCACCACCTCAAAAAGCAGCGGATACGAGTGGTACACCATAAAAAAAGGTGACACCCTTCTTGGCATCGCATACAAATTCAAAGGGGTAAGCCTTAATGACATCCTAAAACTCAACGGCCTTACCAAAAACTCCAAGATTTATCCTGGAAAGAAAATTAAAATCAGGAAACTGTAAATATAATTACAATAAAGAAAGGGGCAGCCACCACGGTTGCCCCTTTTTACGTAAATAACAAACTCAATCACACCATCCTAAGTGCGGCAAGATAATCATAATGCTCCCCCTCCTCAATCAGTTCTGCCTTAAACCCATACTGTGAAGCGTATAAAGAGAGAGTCTGAAAATCAATATAAAGCCAATTGAAGGCATCCCCTTTCACCTGTTTGTACTGCATACGGAAATCCACCTCACCATAATAATCCCCGGCCAAATCAATCACAAAACTTCCATCTTCATCCTCAAACAGGAACTTGAGGTCGCTGGAATCCATATACACAACACCATCTGGAGTAAGAATCTGCTTCATCTTGGTAAAGAACTTCCCCATATTCCCAATCTTTCCAACAATTCCAGAACCATTCATTAGCATAAGCACAGTATCATACTTCTGCACTGCAGGATGATTGAACAAATCCACCTGAGAAACATTCTGCACCCCCCTTTTCTCCATTACCTCTACAGAGAGCGGTGAAATGTCAATTGCATCCACATCCTTCCCCATATCCTGCAAGGCCAACGCGTGACATCCGCTGCCGGCCCCACAATCCAAAATCTTTCCTTTAGCCAAAAGCAAAGCCTTCTGCTCCAAAGAAGACATCTGCTCAAATGTGCGGAACAGATGCTGCACAGGAATCTCATCCTCATCAAACTGAGATGAGAAGACTCTCAGTTTTGCCGCCTTTCCTTTCTCAAAATAATCTGCTATCGCCCTACCCATCGGGTCTTTGTCGGGAAAAAGAAGTGTATTGTTCATAACCTTAAACACTTTTGATTAATACTTGGTCCAAGTCCACATAAGCAAATAATATACTATTACCAATGGAATCACAAACCACAAGAAATGACTTTTCAAAATCTATAGGAAAAAGTTGCTTCCTCTGGTTCTTGAGTGCCCAGTCTGCCTTACCCATAGAGATAAAAAAGCCATAAACAAAACAAAAAACCGAAACCAAAATAATTGATATATTTCCCGGAGTACCAAACATAAAAAAACATTTAAAGATTAATAGGCCCTCTTTCTACGGCTGTGCATACGTATCTGCTCTACCTGCACCATTGAACGCCCCCTCACTCTCCTGTATTTCCAAATACAACTTTTTATCCTATACAAGGCATCAATCTATTTCATCACTCTGAGCATTGCGTTTCACTTTGGGTTTGCGGCCGCTACGGGCAAGGGCATCTGCAATTATCCACTGCAGCTGCCCATTGGTAGAACGGAACTCGTCGGCAGCCCACTTCTCAATGGCCTCCATTGTCTGCGCATCAATACGCAAAACAAAACTTTTTGTATTGGATTCTTTTGCTGCCATAAAAACATTCTAATAATTCATATTTTCTTCCCGACAAATCCTACTGATGCAATGTACCAGCATTTACCACAGGCTGGGCTGCCTCATCAGCACAAAGCACTACAAGCAGATTGCTCACCATTGCAGCCTTGCGCTCCTCATCCAACTCCACAACCTCCTCTGTAGAAAGACGCTCAAGAGCAATCTTAACCATTGAAACAGCACCCTCAACAATCTTCTCCCTTGCAGAGATAATTGCATCTGCCTGCTGGCGGCGCAACATTGCAGCAGCAATCTCTGGAGCGTATGCCAAATAGTTCAATCTTGCCTCCATAACCTCAATTCCTGCCATAGCAAGTCTCTCATTCAACTCATCAGTAAGTTTGTCATTAATCTCATCCCCACCAGAACGTAGGGTAACCTCACCTGCCTCATCGTTTGAATTCTCATCATAAGCATACATTCCGGCAACCTGACGTAAAGCAGAATCACTCTGTACAGCCACAAAATTCTCAAGGACATTCATTCTACTGTTGGAACCAGGAGTATATTCTGTAGGTGAATCTATTTCAAAAACAGCTTTATAAGTACCCTCACTCTTAATCTTCCAAACAAGCACCAGACCAATTAGAATTGGGTTACCCGCCTTATCATTAACCTTAATGGGGTCTACGTTAAGATTTCTTGCCCTTAAAGAAATTTTCTTGGCACTCATAAAGGGATTGATCCACCAGAAACCTGTCTCATAAAAAGTACCTCTATAGTTACCAAAGAAAAGGAGTACCCTTGCCTCATTTGGCTCCAGCATTATAAAACCGCAAGCCATAATTATAGCAGCAATCATAAGGAGCAAAGCCCCAACAAGCAACTGCCAGATAAAAGTATCTGCGCTGAACATTTCAACAAAACACCAAATGGAACCGCCAAGAACAAGCAGATTCACGAGAAGAGCCAAAAATCCATTAAGTTTCCAACCCGAGTAAATGTAATTATTATCTTTCATAACCCTAAAAGTTTATAATGATATTATTTTGATATCACAAAGATATAAATACAAATATTAAAAACAAAATAAAAATACAGTAAGAGTGGATTATTTGCAAGGAGACAATGGTTGGATCCCTGATTCTAAGAAAAATTCACTATTTTTGAAAAGTTCTATAATTATCATCATTATGAAACAAAGGGTAGATCTGAGTGTATACAGCATAATCAGCACAATACTTTGTTTAGGGTTATTTGTTGCACTGATGTTTATTGGCAATCCGCCGCCATATGTGCAGTTTTCGCTTGCTGCAGTTATTGTTCTGCTGCTTCTGCTGGGATTATTTTATATGCCATTGAGCATTGCTGCAGACAAATATGCAATCTACATTATCCGCAGTTTGAGGATTAAGGCCATCCCAATAGAGATGATTAAGTCTGCGCGGATATGCCCACCCACTATGGGGGCAAGACGTATTAGCGGAAGCGGCGGTTTTATGGGGTATTGGGGCTGGTTTAGAGAACGTGATTTAGGCAAATACTTTGCTTACTATGGCCGTTCAAGTGACTGCTTTTTGATTGAGCTGAAGAATGGCCGCAAATATATGCTCGGATGCCAGAATGCTCCTAAGATGGTTGAGTATATTAATTCATTATTGAAGCAATAGCGCTTATGCTTTCATACAATCAAAAATTGTCACTAATATGGATGCTTCTAAAGCCGGTACTGATTGTTTCGGGACTGGCGAGTGTATCTGCATTTGGAACGCTGGGGCTGGTGAGTGCAGAGGCACTGATTGCTGCAACTGTAACAGTAATTTTCCTTAAAATCTTTACCCTTGCCATATGTATCCTGCTCTTTTTAAATATGCATAACAAACCAAGCAGGTTCTTCTATATAAATTTGGGTATGTCAGTAAATAAACTGATACTAATGGCAGTAACATTGGACTTGTCTCTGTTCATTGCAGGTCTGATCCTTCTTCTTGTTTTGCGATATGGAATCAGTTAAGAAAAATACGTTGCTGGCAGACAGTATGCGATTGTCGTTCGGTTCACAAGATGTGCTGAACGGGGCTTGGCTACGTGCCGAGACAGGAAAAGTCACCGGCGTATTAGGAAGAAACGGCAGCGGCAAAAGCTGTATGTTCAGAATCATAATGGGTGAACTTAAGCCACAAGAACACTTTATAAAGTTGAACGAATGCGTTGTTACCGGTTCTGATGAAATGGGACTCTACATCAAATATCTTCCACAGAAACCTTTTCTGCCACCCAAAATGACTCTCTGGAAAGCATTCAGTTTCTTTGGGAAGGAATACAAAGAATTTGCAGCAGAATTTCCACATTTTGCCCAGTATGAAGATGTGGAGGTAAGGGAACTGTCGGGAGGAGAAATAAGAATTGTTGAGATATGGCTATGCCTTAATTCCGGTTCCCCTTTCTGTATTCTCGACGAACCTTTCTCTTACCTTGCACCAGTGTATGTTGAGCAGGTGCAGAAGATGATACAGAGTCGCAAATGGGAAATGGGAATAATCATTTCAGACCATAACTACAATGCCCTGCTGGAGATTTCAGACGATGTGCTGCTCCTCTCAGACGGTTATGTGCATCTGGTTAAAGAGATGAATGATTTGGTGAGATATGGGTATTGCAGATAGGGATTTGGCCTCCGGCATTCCCTCCCCGCTCGCAGCGGGGGCCCTTGCAGAAAAACCCGGTGTGCCCGCAGCACACCTTTTTTGTTCATATACCCTTTCTGCAAGCAAGCTTGCAAAGGGTATATAAACAAAAAACCGGAAGATTTTCATCTTCCGGTTTTTCTGCGGAGAGGGAGGGATTCGAACCCCCGGATCCTCTCAGATCAACGGTTTTCAAGACCGCCGCAATCGACCACTCTGCCACCTCTCCAAACCCTTGCTTTCGCTTTGGGATTGCAAATGTACGAATAAAATTCTTATTTGCAAATTTTAATGCAGTTTTTTTCTAAAAATTGATAAATCATTACAAAAAAAAGAGGGGCCCGCACCACCAGGCCCCTAAAAATAACTTTACACACTTACTTAATAACCTGTTATATAATGAAACTGAAACTACAAGACTGTTGTTGGCAAAATGTCTCCTCTATCCTCTGAATCTTTAATCAGAGTGCCGTCGTTGGAGAAATACAAATCCCTGTCTCTTTTACCACTGGTTTCAACCTCAACAAGATAGAACACTTCTCCCGGCCTTTCATACTTGTCAATATCGTCTATTCCCCAATTTGAATATGCTCCACCTGCAAGATATTCTTGTGCCATTTCTGGAAGAGCCGATACATTCCGTCCCAAATCGGTCTCTGTCATACACCACTCGCCATCCTTTTTATACCACACGTGAATTTCGGTTCCCGCATCATAAAACTCAGCCACATAAAAGCCTCTGTTCTTCTCCCACTCCACCCATTTGGCAGTTGGGAACTTTGATGCCAGTGCAATCTCCAATACAGGATCCACACTTCTAAGGTCATACTCCCTGTCGCAACCCTGTGCAAACGTCATTACCAACATTGCCACCAGTACCCAGTATAAATTCTTTTTCATAGCTTCCTGTATTTTATAAATCAACATCCAATATTTTGTATGCTTTGTTGAACTTCAGGTCCACTCCATTTGAAAGTTCAACTTCAAAAATTCTTTCATCAATCTCAATCTGTGTAATCTTCACACCAGAAAAATGTTTCTCAACATATCCGGCTATTGGCTCAGGCACAATTCCATCGGGAACAGCAGAGTATTTGCAGTCAACGTTTGTCCATCCGCCACTTTTGTCAAACTCCACTTTGTCTCCGTTGCAGAATATCACATCATAATTCTTTCCCATAAACCAACCCTCCTGTTTTGCAACAGCAACAGAACTGTGAGGGAAAAACCTGCTTATGAACTCCTGCGCCTGAGCTGGCAACTGATTCACATTAATAGGTCTGTCATCATCAGCCAATGCCGGAGAGGTAAAAACAACTAAACTTAAAACTATTATCAACCATTTTCTCATACTTTCTAAATTTTATAACCATCAACCTTTTTCAATACAAAGATGATATATGATTCTGAAAAGAATCTGAAATTTTTATCTTTTTATAAAAATTCTAAAAATTCTTCCCGACAATAAAAAAGGGTCATCTGCTGACCCTGAAACTGTGCATCCCGTCCCCATAGGAGTATTTTATCTGCAAATTGAAACTTTTGCATATTGCCTCTGCTATAGCCAGCCCCAAACCCATAGATTCCTCTTTTTTCTTGAACTGATAAAATCTCTCAAAGATATGCTCCCCATCAAGAGCACCACCCTCTGCTGTATTTCTGAATTCAATGCTCTCTTCCGAACATATTATCCAAATCTTCCCTCCTGCAGCTGTATGCACAAAAGCATTCTTAATCAGATTGGCAACAAGTATCTCTCCCAAAGTATGATTCATCTTTGCCTTGAATATCCCCTTCTCCTGAAAAACTATCTCCATCTCCTTGTATGCATATACTTCCTTGTAATCTTCAAGAAGATGGATTACATTGGAGTTGGAATCAACCTCACTCACCTCACTGAACTGATTGTTCTCTATTTTGGTAAGCAGCAGCAGGGACTTGTTCAATTTTGAGACATATACCAATGTCTTGTGTGTCTTCAAAAGCTCCTCCAACTGAGTCTCAGACAGGTTCTCATCCTCCATCAACATCTCTATTCTGTTAATGCATACCGCTATAGGAGTCTGTATCTCGTGGGATGCATTTCCTATAAACTGTTTCTGCTGTTGGAATATATCCTCGCTGTGATGTGCATATTTTGCAAGTGCTTCATTCAATTTACTGAACTCTGTTGTAGAGGTTACAACTTGCGGGCCGTTGCTCCCACTTCCAAGTCTGTTCTTCTCTACCCATTCCAGAATCTGGTAAAAAGGTTTCATTGTCCTCTTAAAGACAAAGGTGCTTATGAGCAAAAAGTTCAGCACCAGGCATAAAAACAGCAATATTATAAGGTGGAATATGGATTCCCTCAAATCCTTCTTTTCTATTGTAGGAATTGATACCTCCAGCTCATAATACCTGTCAATGCTGTCTTTGAATATTGTGGTAAGCATCCTGGCAGGCTCTGTCTCTTTCTTTGATACAACATATATCATAGAATCTTTATAAGAGATTGCTGGCCTGCTCATTGCATAAGCTGGGCTTATCTCCTTTATAAAATACTGGTTATTTGAGCCTATATCGGCAGATGGAAGTGAATCACCTGCCAAAGAGCGTATGATTATCATCTCTGAATAATCCTCAAGAGAATCATCCACCTCATCTGTAATCTCATCCATCATTGCATAGTAGAAACCTACTGCCCATAACAGGAGTACAACTACAACACAAATAAGCAACCTTAAAAAAACGCCGTTAAAAAGTTTCATTCAGGGCCTCCTTTTAGCATATAAGCTTATAGCCAACACCATAAACCGCCTTAATCTCAATATCTGCACCCGCCTCCAACAACTTCTTTCTCAAATTTTTCATTTGGGCATATACAAAATCAAAGTTATCCACCTGATCTATATGGTCCCCCCACACAGATTCTGCCAGCACACCCTTATTTACAAGTCTGCCCGGCCTGTTCATAAAATAGTGTAGGATGTCATACTCCTTTCTGCTCAGTTCCATTTTCACTCCAGCCACTTCCACCTGAAATTTATCGGGAAAAAGAACTGTATTTCCAACAGTTACAGTATGCTCTCCGTCTCTGTGCCTGCGGCGCATCACACTCCTTACCCTTGCGGCCAGTTCCCCCAGATGGAACGGTTTTGCAAGGTAATCATCTGCTCCCAGATCCAATCCCTTAATTTTATCTTCCAAAGAATCTTTGGCCGATATAATTATTACATTCTCCTTTTTGTGCATCTGCTTGAGCTGCGCAAGCAGATCAAGTCCGCTGCCGTCGGGAAGCATAATGTCCAGCAGAATACAATCATAATCGTATGCTCCCATTTTTACTGCAGCCTCTGCATAAGTTGATGCTACCTCCACTACAAAACGCTCCTGTTCCAATGTCCGTTGCACCAATTCCTGCAAGGCAGGCTCATCTTCAACTATAAGTATTTTCATCCTGTGTCTGGTGTAAAGATTTCATTACAAAGAAAATATATATTTCTGAAAGAATCCTGAAAAACTTCTGTATTTATCTGCAACAATTACGTAGCAAGTTTACCAAATCTTAACATAAACTCAATTTTACGTTAATATTTAAACAAAATCACATTTGTAATTTAGCTATCAGAAAAACGCACCGGCTTACTTAAAAAACATTTCAGGGTACAATAAACCTTTTTTATTGTTTTTGGTTATCAACTAATAATCCTAAGAATTATGGTTAACAACAAATTCCATGAGGAGATTATTAACCTGGAGCCTAGTCTTACAAGATACGCATATAGCCTCACATCCAGTATGGATGATGCGAAAGACTTGGTACAAGAAACTTATTTTAAAGCGCTTAACAATCAAGAAAAATTTGATGATCAGACCAACATCAAAGCGTGGATGTATACAATTATGAAGAACACCTTCATAAATGACTACCGCCGACGCGTAAAGAAGCAGGCAATCTTTAATAAAGAAGTGCAGGACTTTGTAATTAACAGCAGACCTGCAGAAACCAGCCCAGAGAGCGACTACAATTTCCGCGAGCTCACAGCAATGGTCAACTCACTGGAGCCAGAGTTCAGAATCCCTTTCCAAATGCACGACAGTGGCTACAAATACCAGGAAATTGCAGATGAGCTTGGTCTGCACCTTGGTACAGTAAAAAGCAGAATACATTTTTCCCGACAGAAACTGATTGAAAAGATTAAGAAATAGAACAATATGGAGATAGAACAATAAGAATCCTCATTTACCGCTTTACAGTAAATGAGGATTCTTATTATTGTCAACTTAATGCAGACTCCCCTATTTTGACTCTTCTGCAAAGAATTTTCTCTGAAAGAGCAGCATATAAATCACCGCTACCGATATGCAGGCATCTGCAAAATTGAATACCGGATGGAAGAATATGAACTCCTCTCCTCCCCATATCGGCATCCAATCTGGCCAGGTGGTATGTATTATCGGGAAGTAGAACATATCCACAACCTTTCCATACAGAAACCCTGAATACCCACCTTCAGCAGGAAACAACTGTGCAACTGTTGAATATGTGGATTCACTGAATATTTCACCATAGAAAAGGCAATCCAGAACATTGCCAATGGCACCAACCAAAACAAGCGAAAACCCCACAAGAATCCCTGTGGGAGTATTCGCTTTCTTTATCAGTTTTCTAAGATAAAATATGATGAATCCAATAAGTACAACTCTAAACAGGCTCAATGCAAGCTTTCCAAGCGAACCGCCAAACTGCATTCCAAAAGCCATTCCGTTATTCTCTATAAAGCATATCTGAAACCAGTTGCCAAAAACGGGAATACTCTCCCCTATTGTCATATTAAGCTTTACAGCAAACTTTATCACCTGGTCTATAACAAGCAATAAAATTACAAACAGAACTACAAGTCTCCCTTTGGATAACTTCATATATTATCTTTTGTTTTTAGCCTCTACACTCAAAGTAGCGTGCGGAACCAGCATAAGTCTCTCTTTAGGGATAAGTTTGCCTGTCTCTCTGCACACGCCATATGTCTTGTTCTCAATTCTCACAAGGGCCGCTTCCAATGACTGGATAAATTTATACTGTCTCTGAGCCAATTGTCCAGACTCCTCCTTTGAAAGTGAAGATGCACCCTCTTCCAAAACTTTAAATGTTGGTGATGTGTCCTCAACACCATTGCTTGAACTGTGAGTAATCGCAGCTCTCAACTCCTCATAATCCTGCTTTGCAGTCTCAAGTTTCTGCAGAATCAGTTCCTTGAACTCCTGCAACTCGGCATCACTGTACCTTACTTTCTCTTCTGTACCCATAACTCTTTGATTTTATGTTACAAATTTAACAATTTAATTGATATGCGCAACACTTCACCATTATCCCACTCAACCTCATCTGCACACTCCAAAGAATCTGCAAGATCTATCTTCTCACACAAAGTCTGCTCACATACATAACCGGCAAACTCAGCAAGCGAATCAGCTACATCGTCACGTTTCCCAATAGCAACCTCAACTCTGTCTGTAATCTCAAAATCCTTCTCTTTTCTCAAGTTCTGGATTCTGTTTATCAGTTCACGGGCAATACCCTCTTTCTTCAATGAATCAGTAATTGTAATATCCATTGCAACGGTAAGTTTGCCCTCAGTAGCAACCAACCAGCCCGGCATATCCTCAGAGGTAATCTCATAATCAGCCTTCTCAAGCACCACCTCACCCGCAGGCAATGTAAATGCATAGTTTTCAGAAGCCTCAATTGCAGAGATATCGCTCTGGCTGAACTGTGCAAAAGCAGCTGCAATATCCTTCATCATCTTGCCGTACTTCTTGCCCAAAGTCTTGAAGTTTGGTTTTATCTTTTTGGTAATCAAACCCTCAGTATTTGTAATGAACTCAACCTCCTTAACGTTAATCTCATTCAAAACAAGGTTTTTAACCTTCTCAAGCTGCTCCTGAATCTTAGAATCAAGAACAGGAATAATAATCTTGGCAAGAGGCTGTCTTACCTTAATATTCACTTTCTTTCTAAGAGCAAGAACCATAGATGTACCCAGCTGGGCAAGAGCCATTCTCTCCTCCAAATCTTTGTCAATGCATTTCTCATCAACCTCTGGCATAAGTACAAGATGCACAGAATTCTCTGAGTGTCTTCCCGATACCGCATTAAGATCCAGGAACAATCTCTCCATAAAGAATGGGGCAATTGGAGCGCCAAGTATAGCAACAGTCTCAAGACAAGAATACAGAGTCTGGTAAGCAGCCAGTTTGTCCTCAGACATAGAGCCACCCCAGAAACGTTTTCTGTTAAGTCTCACATACCAGTTGCTCAAGTGATCGCAAACAAAATCCTGTATCTTTCTACCCGCAGTAGTAACATCGTAGTTCTCATAACACTCTTTAACCTCTTTGATAAGAGTGTTCAAGTAAGAGATTACCCAACGGTCAATCTCAGGGCGGTTCTCAACAGGAACCTGTGGTGCCTGGTTGTTGAACCCGTCAACATTAGCATATAACGCAAAGAATGAATAAGTGTTGTAAAGAGTACCAAAGAATTTTCTCTTAACCTCATCCACTCCGGCAAAATCAAACTTAAGGTTGTCCCAAGGCTGGGCATTTGTAAGCATATACCATCTCAAAGAGTCAGCACCATGCTCATCCAAAGCCATAAACGGATCAACTGCGTTACCAAGTCTCTTACTCATCTTGTTTCCAACCTTGTCCAGAACAAGGCCATTAGAAAGAACTGTCTTAAACGCAACACGCTTGTTGACCATTGTAGAGATTGCGTGCAGAGTAAAGAACCATCCGCGGGTCTGGTCTACACCTTCAGCAATAAAATCTGCAGTCTGTCCAAACTGCTCTTTACCCAAGTTCTCCAACCCCTCCTGGGCAAAAGGCATGGCTCCAGAATCAAACCATACATCAATAAGATCAAGTTCCCTCTTCATTGGCTGTCCACTTGGAGAAACAAGTATATAACCATCTACATATGGTCTGTGAAGATCTATCTTCTCATAATTCTCTTTAGAGAAATCACCCGGAACAAAACCTTTATCCTTCAATGGATTTGAGACCATAAATCCAGCTGCAACAGATTTCTCAAGCTCATTGTACAGCTCCTGTGCAGAGCCAATGCACATCTCCTCCTTCTTATCCTCAGTTCTCCAGATAGGAAGAGGTGTACCCCAATAACGGCTACGAGAAAGGTTCCAGTCCTGCAAGTTCTCCAACCACTTTCCAAAACGGCCGGTACCTGTACTCTCCGGCTTCCAGTTGATAGTTTTGTTCAGGGCAATAAGCTCATCCTGAACAGCAGTAGTTCTGATGAACCAAGAATCCAACGGATAATACAATACAGGTTTGTCTGTTCTCCAGCAATGAGGATAGTTGTGCGTATGTTTCTCTATCTTGAATGCCTTATTGGCACCTTTCATCATTAGGCAAATGGCAACATCAAGGCTTTCCGCTGCAGCCGCAGCCTTTTCATCAAATACGTTGTTTACCGTAAACTGAGGGTCGTAAGCATTCTTAACCCATCTGCCTTGATACTCTTTGTAAAGTTCAACATCCACACAAGCCTTCACAAACTCCTCATCCAACTCCTCCATAAGGTAAAACTTACCGGTAAAATCAACCATTGGACGGGTTTCACCAAGCTTGTTAATCATAAACAGAGATGGGATTCCTGCCGCTTTTGCCACAAAAGCATCATCCGCACCAAAAGTAGGGGCAATATGAACAATACCCGTACCGTCTTCTGTAGTAACATAATCACCAGGGATAATACGGAAAGCCTTGTCTGAAGCAACGCTCCATTTGCCGTCTGCATCTACCGACACAGGTTTCACCCAAGGGATAAGCTGCTCATACTCCATTCCAACCAACTCAGGACCTTTATACTCAGCAACAACTTTAAACGGAACCAGCTTGTCTCCAGGTTTGTAATCCTCAAGAGCAATTTCCTCTGCCTTTTTATTGAAATGAGTATAAAGGAGGTTCTTTGCAAGAACCACTGTCATCTTCTCACCAGTATAAGAGTTGTATGTCTGCACTGCCACATACTCAATCTTAGGGCCAACACAAAGAGCCACATTAGAAGGCAATGTCCAAGGAGTAGTTGTCCAAGCCAGGAAATAAGGGGTACCCCACTGAGCCATCTCAGCTTTAGGCTCCTTAATCTTAAACTGTCCAACAACAGTTGTATCCTTAACATCGCGGTAACAGCCGGGCTGGTTAAGCTCGTGAGAACTCAAACCTGTACCCGCAGCAGGAGAATATGGCTGAATGGTATAACCTTTATACAACAGACCTTTACCGTATATATCCTTAAGCAAATACCACAGAGTCTCAATATACTTGTTGTCATAAGTTATGTAAGGATTATCCATATCAACCCAATAACCTATTCTCTCGGTAAGTGCAACCCACTCCTTAGTATATTTCATAACCTCCTTACGGCAGGCACTGTTATAATCATCTACAGAAATCTTCTTCCCGATATCTTCTTTTGTAATACCCAACATCTTCTCCACACCAAGCTCTACCGGAAGACCGTGAGTATCCCAACCGGCCTTTCTCTGAACAAGATAGCCGCTCTGAGTCTTAAACCTGCAGAAAGCATCCTTAATGGCCCTTGCCATAACGTGATGAATACCTGGCATTCCATTTGCCGAAGGGGGACCTTCAAAAAACACAAATTTTTTTGCACCTTCCCTTGCCTTAAGGGTATTCTCAAAGCACTGCTCTGCTTTCCACTTTTCCAGTACATTACGATTTATCTCTACTAAATCAAGCTTTTTATATTCTGCGAAACCCATTTTGAGATTTTATTATAAATTTTTGAATTTGCAAAGATAAGATAAATACCTATTTTTGAAAAAAAATTACCTTTAGATGGAGATTGGGACACTGGATATTATCATTCTTGTAATTATTGCAGCATCAGCAATATGGGGGATGTTCAAAGGATTCATGAAGCAGATTGTAAGCATAATGGCGCTCCTGCTTGGAATATGGTGTGCATCAAGGTTCACCATATACCTTTCTGCACAGGTAAAGGAGCTCCTTTCCCTATCAATAGAACAGAATACATTGCACATTATTGTTTTTGTTGCAATTTTCATAGTTGTACTCATCCTTTCCCATATAGCAGGTAAAGGTATAGAAGGATTAATAAAGCTTGGAATGCTTGGATGGTTCAACCACCTCCTTGGTTTTCTGTTTGGAGGTGCAAAAGCCGCAATAATACTTGGAGCACTTACTTATGTGATAAATTATGTAAACGACTTGTTCAAAATAATACCGCAGAGTGTGTTCGAGTCATCAAAAGGATACGCCTTCATTGAGCAGTTAGCTCAAGAATTCTTCCCTTTTTTACATAATATCTTTTCTTAAGAAAAATTCTTGAGGTAAATTTTACCCGTTTACTGGCACAGTTGTAGACGCATTTCCATTTTTGCAAAAAAAACGAAATGCAATATGACCAGACTGCTGTCTCCTTTACAACATCTTAAAGAGTCCCCACAGTGGATTCTCCTCCCTACAAAAGAGAGGAACTTCCTGTTTGTTGCCTCGCTTGCAGCAACAATGATTTTATGTATTGTCTCATTTTTCCTTACATCCGTATTGTCATGAAATCACAGAAAGTACGCCAACATTACAGTTATGACTGTGGAGCCGCCTGTCTCGCATCGGTTGCTGCCTTTTACGGTATCAGACACTCCCTTGCACATATAAGGATGTTGTGCGGATGCACACCGGAAGGGATATCCATTCAAGGAATGATAGATGGTGCAAGCAAAATGGGGCTGGTCGCCAAAGGATACAGGAGTCTCACTAAAGACCTCTCCCCACTTATGGAAATAAATGCACCTGTAATTGCCCATATCAAGGATGAGCAGGGAGGTCTCCATTTTATAACAATATTTGACATTGGAAAAGATAAAATCAAGATAATGGATCCCGCCAAAGGGGAGGTTACAACCATTTCACATCCAGAATTTGCTGCAATGTGGACAGGGTATATTGTAACCATTACCCCAGGTGCAATTTCCGGCAACAGAGGAGCAGTTCTAACTCCATTCATTCATCACTTGCTTGCTTTACTTAAATCTCATAGTAAGGAGATGCTCCTCTCTTTTGCCGGTTCAACAATGTGCATATTTGCAGGATTGGGAACCACTTTTCTGTTGCAGCAACTCATAGACAAAGTTATACCGCAACAAAATTTTTCAGCTATGGTTGCGGTGGGTGTGCTTGCATTTCTCCTTATGGGGCTGTCGTTATATATAGGATACTGCACAACCAGATATCTTATAAGGTGCAGCCTTAAGATTGAGACCTCCCTCATCGCCCAATATATAACCAGAATTATGGAATTGCCGGCAGGGTTCTTTGCAAATTACAGATCTGGAGACCTTACCGCCAGAACTGATGACATCCACACAATACGCTCCTTTATTACAGAAGGAACTGTAGGAATCATATCCTCAACAATAACCTCTGCCGGAGCTTTTGCAGTAATGCTCATATATGACATTCAGCTTGCATTGTATATTTCGCTGTCACTTCCCTTGTATTACATTTTATATGTGGTTTCCAGGAACATTACACAAAAATACAGCCGTCAGATTGCATCAGCCAACTCAACATTTGAGTCCCAAATAATAGAAAGCATAGGATGCAGTGCCATTGCAAGACATTATGGTGCCCAACATCTGACATTAAAAAAAATGGAGAAAGCCATTGTAACACTTATGGAGAAACTCAACAGATCTGCAAATGCCGTAAATATGCTCCAGACTTCTGTACAGGGTGTCTCAAAAACACTTGTATGTATGATTTTTACAATTGGCTCTGCATCAATACTCAAGGGAGAAATGAGTATAGGTGAACTTGTAGGATTCTACACATTGTGCTCATTCTTTACCGTACCGGTAAATTCACTTATAGAATCCAGCGAGCTGGTTTCAAAAGCCTCTGTCTCTTTTGAGAGAGTGTTTGAGATACTGAATCTCCCATTGGAAGAGATGAATTCGGATGGCATTTCTCCAATAGGGCTTAAGGGCAATATATGCCTCCATAATGCCTGTTTCAGATTTCCGGGAAGGGGAGAACTGTTCAACAATCTGAGTTTTACTGTACCGGAAGGGAAAATCACCCTCCTGCAAGGTGAAAGCGGATGTGGAAAGAGTACAATAGCCCAAATGCTCTTGTGCGAGTATCAGGCAACCAATGGATATATAAGCTATGCCGGGGTTAACATAGCACAGATGAATCTTAAGGAATGGAGAGGGATGATTGGATATGTACCACAAAACCCAGTCCTGTTCAATGCCTCCATTATGGACAACATAACACTGGAGGATGCATCTCCCAATATAGACAAAGTTCTTGAGATATGTTCTTCCCTTGGGCTGGACAAGCTTGTAGAGAGTTCTTCAGATGGATTGCTTACCCTGGTAGGAGAAAACGGGAGAAAGATGTCGGGAGGAGAATGTCAGAGATTATGTATTGCCAGGGCAATGTACAAAGATCCTCAGATATACATTATGGATGAAATCACCTCTGCTCTCGACCCTTCCAATGAAAGATTGGTTATGAATATATTGGAAAACTTGAAAAGTATGGGAAAAACCATACTCCTCATCTCTCACAAAAGAGATGGACATTCAATTGCAGACAACGTTGTTACAATAAAAGGAAATGAGCCGGCTCAGAGTGGTAACCTACGCAGCACTTATCGGTAGGGATTAAAACTGATTATTATGATTGAAATTGGAATTCATGAAAGCATTGAAGTTAAGGGTGGCGTATCTGCTTACTGTCTTCAGGATTTTTGGGGCTACGTAAAAAAAGCCTTCGATTTTATAATGGAGTACCAGGATGAAATCATTAAAGGGCTAAAAAAAGGTTGGAACAAATTTTAAAAGGGAGGTTATATGAAGAATCTTATTGCACTTCAGACATACGAGGCTGTATCTGTATTTGGCGGTAAAGATGAAGAGACTGCAAAACTTGTGGCTTTCATTGCAGAATGTATAGGTTCTATTGCCAAGATGATATATCTTGCCAACCAATTCCGCAAAATGTTCCTGAATCCTGCTGCAATATAAAATTACCTTACAGTTGGAACAACTTTTGCAACAATCATTGAGGGCAACTAAACATTTAGTGGCCCTCTTTGGTAATATTTGTATAACTTTGCCTTACTAACTGTCCTGTATGAAAACTTTTAAAAAGATTATCCCGGCAATTGCTCTTATGATGCTCTCCACCACTCTCTTTTCTCAAGAGAAGTGGTCATTGGAAAAATGCATCAGATACGCCCAGGAAAATAATCTGCAGATAAAACAGCATCAGTTGGCCATACAGCAGGCACAGAATGAACTTCGTGCATCAAAAATGGAGTATATACCGTCTGTAAATGCCTCAATGAACCACAATATGAGTTGGGGAAGATCTGTAAATCTTAATGACCTTGAAATTATAGAGAACCAGATGTCCCAAAGCACATCTATGAACTTTTCTGCTTCATTGCCGCTTTTTGAGGGTATGAGAAAGCAGAATTCAGTTAAAAGCAATCTCAAACAGCTTGAGATTGCCAGCACAAATGTAGAAAAACTTAAAGACGACATATCTCTTTCTGTTACCCAGAGTTATCTTCAGGTTTTGCTGGCTTATGAAATTGAGAAAACTGCAGCAGAAAGTCTCAACAGTGTAAAGTTGCAGGTTGAAAGGTGCCGCATACTGGTTGAGGCAGGAAGCCAGCCATACAGTTCCCTCCTTGAACTTGAGGCTCAACTGGCAAATGAGAATGTACAGGTTGTTTCAGCCAAAAACAATGTGGGTACCTCTTTGCTGGCTTTAGCCCAGTTGCTTGATATTGAAGATTATACCACTTTCAATATTGAAATTCCCAATATATCATCATTGGAACTTGCCCCAACACTCTGTGACATTGATGAAATTTACCTGAATGCCTTGCAGTTGCCACGCATCAAAGGGGATGAACTCTCTTTGGAGCAGAGCAAACTGCAATACAAGATACAGAAGGGAGCTGCACTCCCTACCATATCATTCAATGCAGGTTATGGGACATATTTCAGCGATAATCAGGAGACAGCATTCTTTCAGCAGTTCAATAACAACAGAAACCCCTCTGTGGGATTTGGGTTGAGTATTCCTATCTTCAACAACCTTAGGAACAGCACATCTGTAAAGAATGCACGCCTGAATGTGAAACAATCTGAACTGCAGCTCAAAATATCCAAACAGAACCTTCTTAAGGACATACAGCAGGCATACAATGAGGCTCTTGCCAGTTATGAAAAAATGAAGGCCGCAAAAGAGAATATGACCTCTGCAAAAGAATCGTTCAGATATACACAGGAGAAGTTTGACGCAGGCATATTGAACGGCACAGACTATACAGTTGCCAAAACTAACCTGTTTAAGGTTGAATCTGAGTATCTGCAAAGCAAATACCAGTACATTTTTCAACAAAAAGTACTGGATTACTATATGAATACCCCTTTAAATCTGTAATATTATGGGCAAAAAGAAAAACAACAGAAAATATATACTTGTTGGCGCTGCTGCAATAATGGCATTACTGATAATAGTTGGCAAAAACAAAAGCAATAAAGGGTTGCCCGTAACAGTACAAAAACCGCTTATAGGGACAATAGCAGAATCAATTCCGGCCAATGGAAAGATACAACCAGTTACAGAGGTAAAGATTAGTCCCGACGTATCCGGTGAGATTATAAGGCTAAATTTTAAAGAAGGTGATACCGTAAAGAAAGGAGATCTGATAATACAGATAAAACAGGATATATACATATCTGCAAGGGAGAGGGCGGAAGCATCCTTGAATGCTGTGAAGGCTCAGCACTTGCAGCAAATGGCACAGTTTCAGCAAGTTGAATTGAACCATAAAAGAAACGTACTGCTTTACAGCAAACAGACGATTTCTTTGGCAGATTATGAAAAGTCTCTTGCAGAGTTTCAAATTGCGGAAAACCAGTTGAAAGCAGCCGAATACAACGTAAAAAGTGCTCAAGCAAGTCTTAAAGAGGCAGAGGAAAATCTGGTTAAGACAAACATTTATGCCCCTATGGATGGAACAATCTCCAAACTAAGCGTTGAAATTGGTGAGCGTGTTGTAGGTACAACCCAAATGGCAGGAACAGAAATGCTCCGAATAGCAGACTTGAACCAGATGGAAGTACTGGTTGATGTAAATGAAATAGACATTATCCGCCTTTCCCTAAAGGATACTGCAGTTATAGAGGTAGATGCGTACCCTAACAGGGAGTTCAAGGGCATTGTTACTCACGTTGCAAACTCATCAAAGAACTCCGGCACAGCCACATCAGACCAGGTTACAAATTTTGAGGTTAAGGTGCTTATGCTTCCTTGCTCCTACTCAGACCTCCTAAAATCAAACCCAATACCTTTCAGGCCAGGAATGAGCGCATCGGTATCTATAGAAACACAAAAGAAAGAAAATATACTTATGATTCCTCTACAAAGCATAACAACCAGAAAAGATCTGACAGATTCTCTTGCTGATGTGAAAGGAATCATACAACAGGTTTTTGTATACAACAGTGCAGATGGAAAAGTTAAGGCAACACCTGTTGAAACTGGCATACAGGATATGTCACACATTGAAATTACTGGTGGAATTGACGAAAACTGCATCATAGTTACAGCCCCTTACAGTGCAATAAGCAAAGAGCTGAAAAACGGATCTGCAGTAACAATTACAGATTAAATACAAGTTATGAGCAAATATATACTTCTATTGGAAACTGCAACAGACTCCTGCTCTGTTGCATTGGCAAACGGTTCAGAAACAATTGCCGAAAAATACATAAACCAGCCAAAGGCACACGCCTCGTTACTTGCAAGATATATAAGTGATATACTGCAAGAGAATAATCTTACAATGAATGATTGCAGTGCAGTAGCGGTAAGTAAAGGGCCCGGCTCGTATACAGGACTCAGAGTTGGTGTCTCTTGTGCAAAAGGGCTTTGCTATGGTGCTTCAAAACCCCTGATTTCCGTATGTACCTTAGCTACAATTGCACAAATGGCCATAGACAACAAACTGTATACGGGAGAAGGCAATTTTACCATTGTACCTATGATTGATGCCCGCAGAATGGAGGTATATACAGCAAACTTCAATTCCAAAGGGGAACAGCTTACCCCAGTTGAGGCAAAAATTCTTGATGAAACCAGCTATGCGGCAGAACTTGCAGCAGGTCCGGTATTGTTTACAGGAAACGGAGCCGAAAAATTCAAAGAGCTTGCAGGAAACAATCCTAACGCCTATTTTGCTCAAGAACAGCCTCACGCCAGCGGAATGAGAATTATAGCTGCCAATAAGCTGGAGAAGGGAGAATTTGAAGACAACGCATACTTTGAACCATTCTATCTTAAGGATTTTGTAGCAGGCAAACCTAAAAAACTGCTATAGTATGTACAAATACATAAAAAAAATCAGCAGAGCCATCCGGTTCTGCTGATTTTTTTATACCTGTATATCTCCTCAACTCTATCGGATAGCTTTACGTACCGCCTCCTCTATTTTAGCTTTAGAGAACAAATTCTGGCTTGCTACAATATCGCCATTCTTGTTGAATACAAAGATTGAAGGGATTGCTGTCACATTATAGCTTGCTACTGCAATGGAAGCCGCACCTTTACCGTCACATACACTTATCCAAGGCAAGTTCTGCTCTCTTACTGCTGTTGCCCAAGCAGTTTTGTCTGTATCAATACTAACCTGATAAATCTCCAGACCTGCCGATTTATATTTGTTGTAGACATCCAACAACTCATTGTTGAACATTTTCTGGTTTGCATCTGCAACTGTCCAGAACATCAGTATGAACGGTTTGCCATTCAAAGATGAAAGTTCCACATTATTTGCATTGATATCGGGAAGAGAAAGATCAGGGAATGACATCTCATCAGCATTTGCAAATTTCTCTGCGAGAAGTATATAACTCTGAGCTGCCTTAATTTCCTCCTGCAATGATTTTACATATACAGAGTTTGGATACACTGTCTGCAAAGAATCGTGCACTCTCTGGAACAGGAAGTGGTCATTCTCACCGCCAAAAATTGGCAAACCAGGCATAAGTGACTGGTGCAGAGCCTGAACATTTGCAATTGAATACGGATTCTGCATTATGCTCTTTATAACATCCTGTTTGTATTTGACATACAATTTAGCCTTATCCAATTCAGACGATGTAGCCTCAAATGAGGCAATTGCAGCTGTAAGCCGCTCATCATATTTCTGAAGCAATTCAGACTCCTGCGAACCCGAAATCTTTACATTTCTGCCAAGAGTATCGGTAGAAACTGTCACTTTATCACCAGCCTTAAGCACAAGTGATGCCAGTTTCTTGCCATTGTAAGCCAAATAATAGAAATTAGGATTTTCATCCTGCATAACAACCTCACCCTTTACTGCACCTTTGGTGTCTGTCTTAAGAGTGTCTGCCAGTTTCATCTGATTTACAGACAACTGAAAAAGCATAATCTGTTTGCTGTCTGCACCTTCAATCTGTGCATTAACAACAGCCGTATTGTTTTTTGAGCAAGATACCGCAAGCAACGCGGCCAAACCCATTAAAAAAAATCTCTTCATAATTCTTAAAGTGTAGAAAAAGCTTTTGAAATACTCTCTGCTATAGCAATAAACTCCTCTTTCTCAAGAGAGAGTTTCTCTTTTCTGAAATCAAGGTCCTGCTCACTGTTAAGTGGCACAAGATGAATGTGTGCGTGAGGCACCTCCATACCCAATACCGCAACACCCACTCTCTTGCTTGGAACAGCAATGTCAATTGCCTTTGCAACCTTATTTGCAAAATTCCACAAGCCGGTATATGTCTCAACCGGAAGATTGAAAATATAATCCTCCTCCAGTTTGGGAATTACCAAAGTATGCCCTTTTGCCAATGGATTGATATCCAAAAATGCATAATAGTTCTCATCCTCCGCAACCTTGTACGAAGGAATCTCTCCGTTTGCTATTCTTGTAAAGATTGATGCCATACCCTGTTAAATTGAAATGTCAACAATCTCAAATTTTACAATACCACTTGGAACATTAACCTCTACAATCTCACCTTTCTTCTTACCAATCAAGGCTTTTCCAATAGGAGTCTGGGCAGCCAGTTTACCCTCTTTAAGATTAGCCTCACTCTCGCCGACAATTGTATACTCCATAACTGCACCATTTGCAAGGTTCTTTATCTTAACCTTGTTCAACAGCTGTACCTGATCTGTATTGATCTTGGACTCATCAATGACACGTGCATTTGCAATAATATCCTGCAACTGCGAAATCTTCAATTCCAACAAACCTTGAGCCTCTCTTGCTGCATCATACTCTGCATTCTCAGACAAATCACCTTTGTCTCTTGCCTCGGCAATAGCCTTGGAAATTGCAGGTCTCTCAACCGAAATCATGTGGGCCAACTCAGCCTTCACTTTCTCCAGACCTTCTTCTGTAAAATAATGTACTTTACCTGACATAATTATATAAAATTAAAAAGAATCCCGATGAATTCGGGACCCTTCCTTTTCTGCAAAGATAATATAAATAATTCTTATTTACACTAATATTCCTTGAACTTTGGGTTAAGGATTTCAGAAAATAGAACCATATCTTTTGGATTATCCTTTATTCTCTCCTTTAACCCTTTACGGGGCTCCTCTTCTGGAGTTATATTACTCTTGTCAACAACCTGGTTTTCTTTGTTTACTGTAGCGGACTCACCTTCTTCTTCTACTGCCACATCTGTTGCTTCCTCCGCAATCTTAACCACCTCCACCGGCTCCATCTGGCACTCAACCTCTTCCTGTGACTGCTTTCCAAGAATCATATTGAACATCTCCTCCAAGTCATCCAACCGCTCCTGCATAGGATCCTGCTGTTCCAACACTGGTTCCTCATCGGGAAGAATATCCGCAACAGTCCCCTTTCTCTTCTTCCTTTTCCTCTCTACCAATGCCGAGATTAAAGGAATCAGGAATGTAAGAAGGGCCATTAGAATACCCATCAGATCAGAATCCAATGTAACCATAATTATCTGAGTTTTTTAACAACTTTATTCCCTAAAAGTTTCTGGGCAAAATCCTTATCTCTCTGGAGCTGCTCTTTAAGTGCATCCATAGAGGGAAATTTTTGTTCAGCCCTTATGCTCCCGACGAACTCCAGTTTAATGTCAAGGCCATATATATCCTCATTAAAATCAAGTATATGCGTTTCAATGGTCTTTTCATTGCTCTCCCCAACTGTAGGGCGTGTACCTATATTGCATATTCCAATATAAACTCTCCCCAACACCTCTACATAAACGCTGTATACCCCATCTGCAGGAACAAGTTTCAACGGCTCATAAAGTTTCATATTGGCAGTTGGGAAACCTATTGTCCTTCCCACTTTCTGACCCGAAACCACCACCCCTTTAAGGCCATATCTGTAGCCGAGGAAATCATTTGCCTTCTCCACATCTCCGGCTTGCAAAAGGTTCCTTATCTTGGTAGAACTGATAACATTGTCATCCTGAACAAATTCACTTACCTTAACAATACGTATCCCCACCTCGGCCGCAATCTCCATCATCTGTTCGTGGGAAACTTTGTCGTGCCCGAAACGATGGTCATAACCTATAATAAGTGTAGATACCCCGTATTTTTCCTTAAGATAATCATTCAGAAACTCCCTTGTAGTATTACGGCTGAACTCCTTGCAGAAAGGTATAGTGATGAACTTGTTCACCCCTATACCCTTTACAAGAGCCTTCTTCTCCTCAAGCGTTGTAAGCAGACGCAGACTGTAAGCCTGCTGCTGCAAAACATTACGCGGATGAGGCCAGAAAGTTATAACCGCACTTTTCTTTCCCTCCTGTGCCGCAATATCACACAAAAGGGAAAGAACTTTCTTGTGTCCTTTATGTACTCCGTCAAAAAAACCTGTAGCTGCTACAACCATCTTACCAACTCAAAATCTTGTCTGTGTGGAAGTTGTTTGTTCTTTGCATACATTCTCAATGCACACTGGTATGCACCGGTCTTGTCTGGAACAATCTTGCATTTATAAGTTGCAACACCGTCTTTACACTCGGCAACCTTGTACTCAAAGATCTCTTTAATGCACAATTTGCCTTTTTTGTTAGGCTCTGCAAGAACAAGTTCAATACCCAAATCCTGCGGAGCAATCTCACCAACAGAGAGGGTAATCTCTGCATTGTACTCATTGTTCAACAACAATGCTCCCGACAAATTATCAACATTTGAAGCAGAAAGCACCTCAATCATAGGCCATTCTCTTCTCATTTTCTTCTTCCACTCAGCAACCTCTTTAGCCATAGCATAATCCTCTGCTACAACTTTTGAAGCTCTCTCAGCCAAAGGCAGATAGTATTTTCTCAGATAATCTTCCATCATCCTGTTTGTTGTAAAGTTGCAGGCAACCTCAGCAACACAGTTCTTGATGGTCTCAATCCAAGGGCTTGAGATACCTTTCTCGTTCTTGTCATAATACATTGGAGCAATCTCACCCTCAATGATATTGTAGATTGTAGCAGCATCAAGCTCATCCTGGAATCCCTGGTTGTCGTAAGATCTCTCCATAGGAAGCATCCAGCCTGCACCCTCTTTGTAACCTTCAACCCACCATCCGTCAAGAACAGAGAAGTGCATTACACCGTTCATAACAGCTTTCTCTCCAGATGTACCTGAAGCCTCAAGAGGTCTTGTTGGAGTATTCATCCAGATATCAACGCCCTGAACAAGGTGTTTTGCAATGGTAATGTCGTAGTTAGGTACAAATACAATCTTACCTATGAACTGAGGCATTTTTGAAACCTCAACAATGTGTTTGATAAGATCCTGACCAGGTTTGTCTGCTGGGTGAGCCTTACCTGCAAACAAGAACTGTACAGGATGCTCAGGATTGTTTACAATCTCGTTTAGTCTGTCCAAGTTTCTGAACAAAAGGTGAGCTCTCTTATATGTGGCAAAACGTCTTGCAAAACCTATTGTAAGGATATCATCCCTTAGAGTCTCCTTAATCTTGACAATCTGTGCAGGAGAATAGTGGTTTGCAGCAGAAGGATTTGAGATAACCTCTTTTACTTTAGCAATAAGTTTTGATTTCAATGCAGTTCTGATACCCCAGATTGTCTCATCGGCAACTTTTCTAATGCCGTTGAAACAGCTCTTGTCGTAGTGGTGAGTCTTGAACTCCTCACCAAACACCTCTGCGTGAACCTCTTTCCACTCTGGAGCTGTCCAGGTTGGGTAATGTACACCATTAGTAACGTAGCTTACGTGCAACTCCTCAGGAAGGTAGCCTGGCCACAAGTTGCCAAGAATATCCTGGCTCACCTTACCGTGCAACCAGCTTACACCGTTAACCTCCTGGCTCAAGTTTGCAGCAAGGTTACTCATAGAGAATTTCTCACCCTGATTGTAAGGATCAATTTTACCAAGAGACATTAGAGTTGTCCAGTCTATGTTCAATCTCGCTGGGTATTGGGAAATGTAAGTTCTAAGCATCTCCTCAGAGAATGCATCGTGTCCTGCAGCTACAGGAGTGTGGGTAGTATAAAGAGAAGAAGCTCTTACAACCTCCAAAGCCTCTGCAAAAGAAAGGCCTTTGTTCTGAACATACTCTCTCAATCTCTCAAGACCAATGAAAGCAGCGTGACCCTCATTACAATGGTAAACCTCTGAGTCTATACCCAAAGCTCTCAATGCTCTGATACCGCCAATACCCAATAGAAGCTCCTGTTTCAAACGGTTCTCCCAGTCACCGCCATAAAGCTGGTGTGTAACACACCTATCCTCTGGAAGGTTCTGGTCAATATCTGAATCCAACAAGTAAAGGTCAATTCTACCTACAGCAACTTTCCACACTCTTGCATATATGTTTCTGCCAGGGAATGCCACTGAAATGGTAACCCAGTTACCGTTCTCATCCATTACAGGAGTAGCAGGTGTTTTGGTAAAATCTTGAGGGTCGTAAGTTGCAACCTGCTCGCCTTGGGCAGAAAGCTGCTGGGTAAAGTAACCATATTTGTATAGGAAACCAACAGCATTCATATTTACATTCATATCACTTGCCTCCTTCAAATAATCACCAGCAAGGATACCCAAACCACCAGAGTAGATTTTCAATGAAGTGTCCAAACCATACTCCATACAGAAGTAAGAGATCTGAGGGGTCTCAGTTTTACTCTTAGCCTCCATATATTTCTCAAAATTGCTGTAAACATCATTCAATTTTGCAATGAAAGCCTCATCTGCTGCAAGCTCCTTATATCTCTTAAGATCTACCATATCAAGCATTGCAATAGGATTGCCGTTTGCAATCTGCCATCTTTCTGCATCCACCATTTTGAACAGGTCAATTGCATCCTGATTCCAGCACCACCACAAGTTCTTTGAAATGGTATCCAAATGTTTAAGTTTTGTTGGAAGATCCTTATTGATCAACAGTGTTCTCCACTCTGGAGAATTTACTTTAAATTTCTGATATGACATATTTTGTATTTCTTTAAATTGTGGAAATGCACCATTTCTCTCTACCACTTTTCCAAGCGCTGTTGAATATGCCTCCACATAATATTTAACATTGTTATTCCAAAGGGCAATATTTGAAACCTCCTGCGCATTCTCCCTATAAGCATCAAACTTCTGGGCATCAAGATCTGCAATCTCCATAATTCTTGAGATTACCCCCTCAACCACTGCATCATAGTTGGAATCATTCCTCTCAATTACCGCTATTCCAGGATGATCTTCTTTGTAATAGTCTTTTACCCACAAACCAAAACCGGCCAGAGTTGTAGTTACGGTAGGAACCTTGAATGCCAGAGACTCAAGCGGAGTGTATCCCCAAGGCTCATAATATGAAGGGAATACAGTAATGTCCATACCAATAAGAAGATCATAATATTTCAAATTGAAGATACCGTCGTTCCCATTAAGATAACTTGGAACAAACACAACACCAGTGTTGTCAGATTTGGCATCAAATCCAAAATATCTTAATTTTCCCGATATCGCATCATACTCAGGCTCCACAAGATAATGTGTGGCATTTGTAGTATATGCAGCATTGCCATTCCCCTGCAACTTAAGAGCCAACTCCTTGTCCGGACCATTGCTCCACGCAGGTATCATTATAAATGCAAGTATCTTCTTGCCGCTGTATTTGCTGTTCTTTATTCTCCCCAATGCATCAAGGAACACATCAATACCCTTGTTCTTGTACTCATATCTGCCACCAATACCTACCAGAACAGTATCAGGGCCGTACTCTACACCATGCATCGCAGATGCAACCTCAAGCAGCTTTTTACGGGATGCTGCTCTAACAGCATCAAACTCATCATCTTGTGGCACAAAACTGCTGTCAAAACCATTAGGGGTTATGATATCAACTTCTCTTTTGATGAATTGTCTGCACTCAGCAGCAGTTATGTCACTCACAGTTGTAAACACATCTGCATTGTGCGCTGCAGTCTTTTCCAATGAGTGCTTTGCTGTAACATTGAACTGTCTGGCCTTCTCATCAGCATCATACAATGAAAGAGAATCATATAAAGGCATATTGTTGCATGCCAGACATCTGCCAACTACGGTTGCGTGTGTTGTAAATACTGTTCCAATAGAGAGGTTCTTGCTCTTGAGATACAATACACCAGCTCCTGTCATCCACTCGTGGAACTGTGCCACAACTTTATGGTGAGGCTGAAGATTGAACTCTACAAAACTCTCTATCACTCTACCTGCCGCATATCCAAACAATGCAGACTCAACATAATCCCATTGTCCGCTCAATGAATCCAAGCCAAAGATCTCCCACATTTGGGCAAAGATCTCATCCTTTTTAGAGACAAACGGAGTAAAGTCTACCAATATTGCAATTGGGTTGCCAGGTACATTCCATCTTCCCACTCTAACTCTCAATCCTTCAGAAGCTGCCTGCTGCTTCCATACCCTGTAAAGTATAGGATCTTCAGCAAACTCCGGGTTCTGGCTCTCGTCCATCCACACATCCGGACCAATCATAATATGATTTTTTCCGTAACTTGCTGACAAGTTAAGAGCCTTGGTTGCTACAACAGTGTGAATACCACCAACCTTGTTGCACACTTCCCAGCTTGCTTCAAAAAGATAATCGGGTTTGTTAATTTGCTCAATTACCATTTTTACTTCTGTTTTCTAACTCAAATTTGACTCAAAAGGGCAAATCATGTCCCCTTGAGTCAAATTTCACCTACTTATTTCTATTTTTTATTGCTTGCGCAATAAATTTTTGTTATTTCTTTTTGTTTTTTGCTTTTTCCACTCTCAATGCAAAATCACTCAATACGTTCATATAGTTGATAAATGCCTCGTAAGGTGTATCGTATGGATTGAAGTATTTGTGAACTGCACCATCAGAGAAGAACTTGGTACACATATAATAGAAATGGTCACTCTCCTGCAATTTTCTGAAATCTGCAAGAAGCTCCTCATCTTTTGCAGCCACTACACCTTTCTCCAAAGAGTATAGTTTCTCAAATGCCTCATTCTGAAGCTCATTACCCAACCAAGCACTTGTATCTCTCTCCTCATCTGCCCATGAAATTGCGTATGGAACATGTAGAGGAGCTACTGGCTGATGTTTTACAGCAGCTTCTGATGGAGTACAGAATTTGAGCTCTGTATTTGCAAACACTGCATCAGGAAGAGCTCTCATAAACTCAAAGATACCTGTAGATGCATTCTGGTGCTCACCAAATGTCTCGTAATCCATAAACAAGTTGATGATATCAGCCTCTTTTGCAGCCTCTGCCAACCAACCTGCATAGCTCTCGCTTGTCACATTGTTTGATGCAAATCTGAAAGCAATGTCATCACTCAAGTTGAAGTTCTTTAGAAGAAGTTTCAATTTTGGATTAATTGCATTAGTGTACAAGAAGTTAGGGCTCTTCCAACCAAGAATGTGCTTGGCACCCTCAGTAAGCATTGTATTAAAGCCCATATCTGCTACCGCCTCACCAATGGTATCTGAATATATAAGCTCGGTATTTCTGAAAGTCTTAGGTTTTACACCAAAGTGTTTTTTTATAGCTGCAGAGTGCTCCTTAACCTGATTCTTGAACTCTTTGGCAGATTTCAATGAAGCAAGGCTGTGAGAATATGTCTCAGCAAGGAACTCCACACATTTTGTTGAAGCAAGTTTCTTGAAACTCTCCAACACCTCAGGAGCATACTGCTCAAACTGCTCAAGAGCCGCACCTGAAATTGAGAACGCCACTTTAAAGTTTTTGCCGTGTTTCTGAATAAGCTCATAAATAAGCTCATTCATAGGAAGATAGCAACGTTGTGCTATCCTTTTAAGGATTGTTCTGTTGGCAAACTCATCAAAATACTGAGAATCATTGCCTATATCAAAAAATCTGTACAATCTTAGCCTGTCTGGCTGATGCACTTGAAAATAAAGACAAAGTGACTTTTCCATATATGTTAAATTTTTATTTGTTTCTATTTGTTTAAGTTATCAATGGCATCCTGATATACATCTATCATCTTCAATGCCGCATTCTCCCATTTAAGGTTATTTACCTCCTCAACACCGCATTTGGCACTCATAGAAGCCAAAGCCGGGTAATTCAACAGGCCGTAAATTGCATCTGCCATAGCATCAATATCCCAGAAGTCTGTTTTTATAGCGTAGCTCAATACCTCTGCCACACCAGACTGTTTTGAGATGATACTAGGCACATTTGATTTCATTGCCTCAAGTGGTGAAATACCAAATGGCTCAGAAACCGAAGGCATAATGTACACATCCGAATACGCAAACATCTTCTTTACATCATCTCCTCTAAGGAAACCTGTAAAGTGGAATTTGTCTGCAATGCCCAATTTTGCAACACGCCTTATAGACCTGTTCATAAGGTCACCGTTACCGGCCATTACAAAGCGTACATTAGGGCATTTCTTAAGCACTTTATATGCAGCCTCAATAAAGTATTCAGGACCTTTCTGATATGTGATTCTACCCAAGAAAGTAACAATCTTATCATCAACACCTCTCTTAACCTCCATCTGCTTGAACTCATTAAAGTCTACCGCATTATGGACAGCCACAACTTTATCAGGGTTAATACCGTATTTGTTGATAACTATGTTTCTGGTCAAATTACTTACCGCCATAATTTTGTCGGCAGCCTCCATACCCATCTTCTCCAACGCAAACACCCTTGGGTCAATTGCATTGTCACTTGCACGGTCAAATGAAGTTGCATGAACGTGTATCACAAGCGGTTTGCCCGAAATTTTCTTTGCGGCAATACCGGCAGCATAAGTAAGCCAGTCGTGTGCGTGAATTACATCAAAGTCATTCTCCAATGCAATTGCACTTGCCACCATAGCATATCTCTGCACCTCCTCCATAAGGTTTGCGCCATATTTTCCGGAGAATTTGTATTTTCCGCCATAGTGGATCTTGAATTGTTCATACTCCTCATAGCGTGAACGTTTCTCCTCGCTCTCAACCATAGATGAGAACATCTCAGGATCTATATAAGGCACAAGACCAGATGAAACCTTAAAGAAACTCACTTTGCTTAGGAAACTGTCAAGCCTGCTTATATCAGCCTTGCTCCATACATCGGCAACAGATATATCACTTGCATTAATAATTTTTACAGCACTTTCATCCTCATCACCAGATGCAGACGGCATTACAAACAGAACCTCAACATCGTGTTTTGCCAGACCTTTAGTAAGGCCGTAGCATGCAGTACCCAAACCTCCTGCAATATGCGGCGGGAACTCCCACCCGAACATCAATACTTTCATCTCTTTACTTTTTAATTCTGTTTAAAATGCTCTTTCCTCTTACTATCTCCGCTACACTTATTGCAGAAGAGATACATCCGTGAGGTCTATGAGAAGGGTCTCCATCATAAATCTCAGCAACAGAACCTATGCCGTGAATCTCCATATCCTCTTCAAATGCCTCAAGCATCTCTTTTGCTTTCTTTACAAAGCTCTTGCCTGTAAGTGCAAGGTTAGCCTCTATATAAGGTGTAAGCAACCAAGGGAATGCACAACCGTTGAAATGGGCAATATCCCTGCTGCCCTGATCTCCCTCATAAACACCTCTGTAAAGAGGGTTCTTAGGTGACAACGACCTGATACCTCTAACTGTAAGAAGCTCTCTCTTGACAGCTGTAAGCACAGCCATCTTGGTCTCATCATCAAGTGGAGAGTATTTTACGCAACAAGCTATCAACTGGTTAGGTCTTGTAAATATATTCTGGCCATTCTCATCTACATAGTCTGCAAGATGGTTTCTCTCCTGACACCAGAATACTCTTGTATAATTCTCCCTGATCTTGCCAATGATACTGTCTGTCTTCTGTACAAGCTTGCCTTTACCGAATTTAAGGTCCAAATCCCTTACAAAGCAAAGGGCATTGTACCAAAGTGCATTAACCTCTACCTGATAACCAGGCCTTTCGCTTACTGGTCTGCCGTCTACATATGTATTCATCCAAGTAAGGGCAACACCATACTTCTGAGCCCACAACAATCCGTTCTCGTGAAGTCTTACACTTGCTCTGGTATTGTTCAAGAAAGACTCAATAATATCTACAAGCCATTTGCCATATTTCTTCCATACTGCAGATGCATCTGCACCATATTCTACATACTGTTGGATTGCCCTGATGAACCACAAACCACTGTCGGGACAATCAGACTCAGCTAGCATATTGTCTCTGTGGCGCCTGATTGTACTGTCTATAACTTTCTCAAACCTCTCAGTATCACCATTGTTATATAGAGTAAGACCAGGAAGTGCAATAAATGACTCCCTCAAGCTTTCATAATCCCAAGAGTAGCCTGAACATACACTGTACTCACCCGCATGTTTGATCACAAACTGACCTGCAGCAAGTTTGAGGCAAGCATCATAGTTACTTCTTGTATTGTCTCTCTTTGCAACCTCTTTCTCAAATCTTGTCTTCAAAGATTTTGAAGGGACAGCCTCACCTGTTGATGCAGAAAGAATAATGCTCTCACCTTTCTTTATAGGTAACTCAAAATAACCTGGAACAAAAAGATCCTCTTTGCACTCAAATCCCCTTCTGCTCTCCTCTTTGTATACAATTCCTTTGTACCAGTCTGGAGAAGCAATCCATTCATTCTTCTTGTTCAACTGGAGGTTTAGAGTTGGGAATCCCTCATACATATTGAAAGCCACGCCATTGTCTACAACATTGTATCTTGTGTTGGCAGTTGTGTTTGCTGCTGTAAGTGCGTGGATATTTCTGTACGCAAGGAAAGGTTTGATTCTAAGTGTTGTTGGGGAATGAGCCTCCAACAATGTATATTTGATAAGTACCTCCTCTGTATCCCTCAAGAACATTATTGTTTTGCTGAATTTCATTCCACCAACCCTGTATGTGATTGTGGATGCATAATCCATTTCAAAGTCAATAATGTACTTGTGACCTCTTGGCTCATAAACGTCGCCATAAGAAGTAATGCCCAAGTTAAAACTCTGTCCGTGCTGAATCAGAGACTCGTGAAGTGTAGAAAGGAGGATGTGTTTGTCACCTCCAAAATTTTCAATAGGAACTACCAGCAAACCGTGATATTTTCTGGTGTTACAACCCACAATAGTTGTATTTACATAACCTCCAGCCCTATTGCTGAGCAGGATTTCACGTTCCAAAGAATACTCCAGGTTTACAAGCTCCTCTTTATTAAATTCCAAGTATGCCATTGTATTGTAGATATTTTGCGCGCGAAATTACAACAATTTTTTTTATTTAACTAATTTACGTTTAAGCACAAATGCCGTCCTGGCAGGCAGATATAGGGTTAAAAACGTCCCCTGGCCATCTTCCTGCGTATAATGGACCACTTTTCTTTTATTTCTTTCATAACCGTTAAATTCTTTCCAGTCTGTATCAAGGGCCATTGTATACTCCCCTCCAAAAATGTTTATCCTGTAGTTCTGATAAGATTCACTTGGACTGAAATTGAATACGAATACATAACCATTTCTCTCAAGAACCATTACCTGTTTGGGCTCATCATTGTATATGGAAACAGGTGGTTGTGAAAGGATATTGTTCTCTCTGAAAAGATGAATCATCTTTTTGTCAAATGCCAGCAGTTTGCCATACCTCAAGAACGGACTGTCTGCCAGACTCCATTGCCTTCTTGCATAAGCGTGGGACCATCCGTTTCCCTCTCTTGGGAAGTCTATCCACTCCGGATGCCCGAACTCATTACCCATAAAATTAAGGTATCCGTTGCCGGCCGTTGCAATTGTAACCAGACGTATCATTTTGTGCAGCGCCATAGCTCTGTCTACATCAAGGCTCTGCATTCCAAGATCCATATGTGTATACATAAGGGCATCCATAAGGCGGAAAATGATGGTCTTGTCACCTACCATAGCCTGGTCGTGGCACTCTGCATAGCTCACTGTCTTCTCATCTGCACGCTTGTTGGTAAGCTGCCACCACATATCGCAGACATTCCAGTTTTCATCCGGAATCTCCTTAATCCATTTTATCCAGTTGTCGGGAACACCCATACTCATCCTGTAGTCAAATCCCCAACCGCCTTCTGAAGAAGGTGCGGCCAATCCGGGCATTCCACTCATATCCTCAGCAATGGTAAAGGCATCGGGATGAATCTCCTTAACCATTTCATTTGCAAGCCCCAAATACACCAGGGCATCCACATCCACATTATCATTGAAATAATCCTCATACCCACCAAATGCTCTGCCCAAACCGTGGTCCCAGTAAAGCATGCTGGTTATGCCGTCAAAACGGAAACCATCCAAATTATACTCCTCCATCCAGTACTTGCAGTTTGAAAGGAGGAAGTGCAATGTCTCATCCTTGCCGTAATCAAAGCATCTGGTTCCCCAGGCAGGATGGTCACCCTTATCCCCCTCGTGGAAATAAAGGGTTTTTGTACCGTCAAAGTTGCTCAATCCCTCAAGCTCATTTTTCACTGCGTGGGAATGGACAATATCCATAATTACAGCTATCCCAAGCTTATGAGCCTTGTCTACAAGCTCCTTAAACTCCTCAGGTGTACCAAAACGGGAACTCAAGGCAAAGAAATTTGACACCTGATACCCAAAGGAACCATAATAAGGATGCTCCTGAAGAGCCATAACCTGAATGGTATTGTACCCCAATTTGGCGATCCTCGGAAGGACATTCTTTGTAAAATCCTTAAAGGTGGCCACAGCAAGTTCTTCTCCGGCCATTCCAATATGAGTCTCATAAATGAGAGGATTTTCCACTTTTGGAGCACGAGGATTCTTCCATTTGTACACTCCCGAAGGAGCCCATACCTGCGCCGAGAACAATTTGGTATCTGCATCCTGAACACATCTGGTAGCATAAGAAGGGAGTCTCTCACCATCTCCCCCATCCCAGAAAATATGCCACTTGAACAAATCACCGTGTTTTACAGCATTCTTGGGAAGAACCAGTTCCCACACGCCGCCACCTTTGTTCATCATCCTGTAACCGGGAGAAATTTCCCAATTATTGAAACTTCCCTTCACATAAATGGAGGTTGCATTTGGAGCCCACTCTCTAAATACCCAGTTATTGCCACACCTGTGCACACCATAATACAAATGATTGTTTACTGCATCGGCAATCCTTTTCCCATAACCGGCAATCTCCCCCCTTCTGATCAGATATCTCTCGTGTCTCCCCTTAATGGCCTTACTGAAAGGCTCCAGATATGTATCAGTATCAAAAATCATAACTACTCCTTATTTAATATTGTATCAAATTCCTTTTCATAACCGGCAAGTTCATTACGGCAAAACTCCAGCAACCCCATAGCCTCCTTAAGTTTTCCTCCAATATCCGCAATGCCGGCATCGGGAGACTCAATTGCAGCAACAATCTCCTGCAATCTGGCCAATGCCTCCTCATAATTCATTCTTTTCTCCATAATTCCTCTATTTTTCTTCCCGACAATTTTTTTCCACAACCTCTCCAACAACAAACTCCACCTCTCCATCACCAAACCGCAACCGCACTGTGCTTCCCTGCACAATATCCGCCGCCGCAGCCCTCTTCCCTCCAATTGTAGCAATTGCAAAACCCTTCTCCAAAATTCTGGCAGGATCCGCAGCCAACACCCTCATCTGCAGCAACTCAAGTATCTGTTTCTGTTTGAGAAGCACATTTGCCGCCCCAATTCCAAGGAGATCCTGCACCCTTTTAAGGCGTTCTCTTTCAACAGAAATTTTCTGTGTTAAAGTTAGTGAAATTCTTTGAAACAGATGCATAATATATTGTTCCTGCTGCATAAAAAGCTCAACAAAAAAATCCGCAACTGCTGTTGGGGTCTTCAACCAGGTATGAGCCACCATATCTGCAATATGATAATCATGGTCATGTCCGATACCGGTAACTACAGGCAACGGAAACTGTGCAATGTTTACAGCAAGGTCATAATCATCAAAACACACCAGATCCATAGCTGCACCGCCACCTCTAATTATAACCACAGCATCAAATTCATCCTCTTGCCCGGCAATAGCATCAAGAGCAGAGACAATGCTTTGTGGAGCCTCCTCACCCTGCATCTGCGCCGGAAACAATGTTGCAAAGAACCTGAACCCGTACTCATTGTTGCCCAGATGTTTCATAAAATCCCTATAACCGGCAGCTGTAGCAGAAGAGATTACAGCAAGCCGTCTTGGAAGCAGCGGAAGCTGCAACTGGCTGTTCATATCCATACACCCCTCTGCCTTAAGACGCTGTATGGTTTTATTGCGCTGCATCTCCAATGCCCCAACTGTAAACGACGGGTCTATATCAAGCACGCTGAGAGAAAGTCCGTAAATGCTGGAAAACCCGGCCTGCACCTTAACCATAACATTCAGACCTCTAACCAGCCTGGCCCCTGTGGCACTCTCAAAATACGGCTTCAGCATCCTGAATATACTGCTCCAGATAACAGCTCTGGCCTTCGCCTCAATTCTCTGTGCTGCCGCTCCACCTGTACCATAATCTATGAGGTCGAGATAACAATGCCCGCTTCCGTGAATATTTATCTCCCCTATTTCTGCCGTTATCCAAACAGGAGACGGAACACAACTCTCAATCCCCTGCTTGATTCTGTGCTGCAATTCAAGCAAGGTTATCTTCTCTTCCATTCGCTCTTTCTTTTTCGCACAAGATACAAAAATTTATTGTACCTTTGCGTACCAATATTGGAACATTTATGAAAATTACCAAGGCCACTTTTGCCGGAAGCAGCCAGAAGCTGAAAGACAAGCCCAAAGCCAAACTGCCTGAGTTTGCCTTTATAGGCAGGTCCAATGTGGGAAAATCCTCACTCATTAACTCTTTGTGCAACCATAAAGGGCTTGCAAAGACATCTTCTACCCCCGGCAAAACATTACTTGTAAACCACTTTCTCATCAATGATTCGTGGTATCTTGTAGACCTTCCGGGTTACGGATATGCCAAGATCTCACAGACAGGCAGGGTAAAACTTGCCAAGATGATAAATGAATTCATAAATGACTCAGAAGAGATGGCACTGCTGTTTGTATTGCTTGACAGCAGACACGACATCCAGAAAATAGATCTGGAATTCCTGATGAGCCTTGGGGCTGCGGGCATTCCATTCTCCATAATATTCACAAAAGCAGACAAGCTTGGCAAGGTTGCCCTGGAAAAACAGATAGAGGCAAACAAGAAGACACTGCTGGAATATTGGGAAGAACTTCCACCTGTATTTGTAACATCGTCTGAAAAGAACACAGGAAGGGAAGAAGTTTTGGAATATATACAAACAATCTTAAATACACTTTAAACTATGGATCATAATCACGTGATTAAAATTTTCTCTTGTAGAGGATCACAGTATCTTGCTGAGAAAATTGCAAAAGCTCTAAAACTTGATTTGGGCAAATCTATCGTTAACGTTTTCAGCGACGGTGAGTTCCAGCCTGCATTTGACGAGAGTGTCAGAGGTGCTACAGTATTCATTGTGCAGTCCACATTCCCACCGGTAGAGAATCTTTTTGAGCTGTTGCTTATGATTGATGCAGCAAAAAGAGCATCTGCATATAAAGTTGTTGCAGTTATGCCTTATTTCGGTTGGGCAAGACAAGACAGAAAAGACCGTCCAAGAGTTTCTATTGGAGCAAAACTTGTTGCCAATATGCTTACAGCTGCCGGTTGTGACCGCGTAATGACTGCAGATATCCACGCAGACCAGATTCAGGGTTTCTTTGATGTGCCTTTTGATCACGTATATGCAAGCGGTTTGTTCCTTAACTATTTGAGAAGCCTTAACATAGAGAACCTTTCTATTGCCGCTCCTGATATGGGTGGTGCAAAGAGAGCAAACGCATACTCAAGAAGTCTTGGCTGTCCGCTTATCGTTTGCCACAAATCAAGAGAGAGAGCAAATGTTGTGGGCTCAATGACTGCAATTGGTGATGTGGAAGGAAGAAATGTTGTTATTGTAGATGATATGGTAGATACAGCAGGTACCCTTTGCAAAGCAGCAAATATGCTTAAGGAGAAAGGTGCACTTAGCGTAAGAGCCGTTGCAACCCACCCTGTATTGAGTGGTGCCGCTTATGAGAACATTGCAAACTCTGAATTGGACGAGCTTGTAGTATCTGACACCATTCCGTTGAGAGCAAAAGAAGGTCAGGACACTTCAAAAATTAAAGTTATCTCTGTTGCTGACTTGTTTGCAGACATTATCAACAAAGTTTACACAGACACATCAATCAGCGGAACATTTGTGTTCTAACAGATAATAGAGCATCAGCTAAAAGATTGGAATGTATGTGATGCACCCGGCCAAAGCGTGCGTCACATATATTTCCGTTTTAAGAGGAACAATAACAGGAAAATAAACATTGCAGATATGTTGTCGCCAAAATTACAGATAGAGGATGTTCACAATACCCTGGTTGAGGGATTGCGCAACTTCGTACACTCCACCGGAGCAAAGAGTGTTGTACTGGGGCTGTCGGGAGGAATAGACTCTGCCGTTGTTGCAGCATTGGCTGTAGAGGCTCTTGGGAAAGAAAATGTTCACGGTTTCCTTATGCCAAGTGATTTTTCCACTGTACACTCTGTGCAGGATGCAGTTGACCTGGCAGAAAACCTTGGAATGAGCTATGACATTGTTCCAATTGCAAAAATATGGAACAAGTTTATGAAGGAACTGGCACCTGTTTTTGGTCCCGACAACAAATGGAATGTTACTGAAGAAAACCTTCAGGCCAGAATCAGAGGCACACTCCTTATGGCTTACTCCAACAAATTTGGGGCATTGCTATTGAATACTTCAAACAAGAGTGAGCTGAGTACCGGTTACGGCACATTGTATGGAGACCTTGCGGGAGCTGCCATGGTAATTGCAGACCTTTACAAATGTGAAGTTTATGAACTTGCCCATTACATTAACCGCAATGGGGTGAAGATACCGGTATCAACCATTACCAAAGCTCCTTCTGCAGAGTTGAGGGAAGGACAGAAAGATAGTGATTCACTTCCTGACTATTCTGTACTCGACCCTACCCTATATGCATTGCACGAGGGAGGCAAAACCCCTGAAGAGCTTATAGCACAGGGAACAGACAAAGAGATTGTTGAAAAGATTGTAAGACTTAAACGTGGCAGTGCTTTTAAAGCTGCCCAGATTCCACCTATACTTAACATAAGCGAAAAACCACTGGCCTTTAAAGAGAAATGGCTGTTGTAATATCTTATAGTTTAAAAAGTATACAGTATAGATGAAACTGCTTCTATTTACAATTTTCCTGGTTGGCTTTTGTGTTATAGGCCTATGTTTCAACATCATATTCAGGAAAGACGGTAAGTTCCCCGAGACCGAAATTGAGCACAATAAAGAGATGCGCAAACGGGGATTGCAATGCGCCAAGGTTGAAGAGAGAAAACTTTGGGGCAAAAAGGACAAAAAAAATAGTGGAGAGTGCAATTCAGACTGCGGAAGTTGCGGAATGGGTTGCTAAAAAAAGGATTTTATGGGAATTGTAGCAATTGTAGGAAGACCCAATGTGGGCAAATCAACCCTTTTCAACAGGCTTGTAGGTATGAGACAGGCTATTGTTGATGAAACCGCCGGAGTTACCAGAGACCGCCATTACGGTAAAAGTGAGTGGTGCGGCAAAGAGTTCTCCGTTGTAGACACAGGTGGTTACACCAGCAACTCAGATGATATCTTTGAGGGGGAGATCCGCAAACAGGTATCATTGGCAATTGATGAGGCAGATGTTATCCTTTTCTTGTGCGAGGTTGCTACCGGAATTACAGATTACGATTCAGAGATTGCTGCCATTTTGCGCAGATGTAAAAAACCGGTTATCCTTGCAGTAAACAAAGTGGATACAGGAGACAAGATGTATGGTGCATACGAGTTCAACGCCCTTGGTTTGGGAGAACCTTACTGCATTGCTGCAGCCAGCGGTGGTGGTACAGGAGATTTGTTAGACAAAATATGCGAGCTTCTTCCCGACGACAACAATGTTGTAATTGACCACGAAGATGAGAGTATTCCAAGAATTACAATTGTTGGAAAACCAAATGTGGGCAAATCATCAATGACAAATGCACTTTTGGGAGAGGAGAGAAACATTGTAACCAACATTGCAGGCACCACAAGAGACTCAATCTCTACAAGATACAACAAGTTCGGATACGACTTTATGCTTGTAGACACTGCCGGTTTGAGAAAGAAGAACAGGGTTAAGGAAGACCTTGAATTCTACTCTGTAATGCGTGCTGTACGTTCTATTGAGAACTCAGATGTATGTATCCTTATGATTGATGCCCAGGCGGGTGTTGAGGCACAGGATATGGCTATCTACAACCTTATTCAGAGAAACAAGAAGGGTGTTGTAATTGTAGTGAACAAATGGGATGCAATTGAAAAGGATACCAACACAATGAAGAAATTCAAAGAGGATATCCTTAACAGAATTGCTCCATTTACAGATGTTCCAATCATCTTTACCTCTGTAATAAACAAACAGAGAATCTTTGATGTACTGAAAGCTGCAACAGAAGTTTACGAAAACTACTCGCGCAAGATACCTACATCCCAACTTAACGAGGCAATGCTTCCAGAGATTGAGAACTACCCTCCACCAGCTTGGAAAGGCAAGTATATTAAAATCAAATACATTACCCAGCTACCAAGCCCAAGTCCTTCATTTGCGTTCTTCTGTAATCTCCCTCAATACATCAGGGACCCTTACAAACGCTTTTTGGAGAACAGACTCCGTGAGCACTTCAACTTTAACGGAGTTCCAATTCAGATATTCCTAAGACAGAAATAAAACAATACAAGACAACAAAGGGGTGGCCATATATGTCACCCCTTTTGTTTATTCAATCATTCATATTTGGGTAGTGTAAAAGAGAAGCAAGCCCCACCAAGTTCAGAACGCCTGTAAGAAATCTTTCCGCCACTCTGCTCAATTATATTGCGGCAAATGGCCAACCCCAAACCTGTACCACTGCTCTTGGTTGTAAAGTTAGGTTTGAACAATTTGTTCTCATCCTCAATCTTAACTCCAGAGCCATTATCATCTATTGAAACAACATAGCAGCCGCCATCCTCTTTAAGCGAGATACAGATATATCCGCCACTCTCCTCAAGAGCCTGTACTGCATTTGAAACCAGATTTACCAGCACCCTTATTATCTGCCCCTTACGGGCAAACACCTTACATTCTGTCTTACAATAATCAAACGCAATACGAATATTCTCCCTTGTATCAAACAGAACCATCTGTTCGCTTATCAGCTGATACAAATTGATTTCTGCATTATCTTCATAATAGAATTTTGCAAAACTTGAGAACTCAGAAGCGGTATTTGAAAGAATGTCTATCTGCTCAAGAATAGAATTTGCCACATCCTCAAACTTATCCTCCCATCCCTCTATTCCACGCTGCTTCAGTCTTATCAGATGCTGTATGCTCAACCTCATAGGGGTAAGCGGGTTCTTGATCTCGTGAGCTATCTGACGGGCCATCTCACTCCAGGCCTGCTCCCTTTCAGATTGGGCAAGTCTTTGGGTACTCTCCTCCAAATCATCAACCATCTTGTTATATGCCCCAACCAGCTCACCCAACTCATCCTTATTCTTGTAGTTGATATGCTCAGCCTTCTTGGAAACATCTATACGTTTCATCTTTCTACCAATATCTGCCAAAGGTTTTGAAAGCTGGTTTGCCAATGCAGTACCGCCAAAAATTGCAGCTATAAGCAAAAGGATATACACATTAATGATGGCAGCCAAAATAGTTGATATGTCTCCCGACAAATCTGAATCTTTGGCAAAATAAGGTATATTTGCTATTGCAATAAGCACACCCTCCGCATTGTAAATTGGAGCATACAACGACGAATAATCCAATTCGCCAAGCTTCTCTTTATTGATAACCTGCATCTTGTTCTCCTTTACCAGCTGATAGAAGGCATCCGGGTTTATTCTCGATGCCAACAAGTAACGGTCAAACAACTCCGGTTGGGTAGATCTTATAAGACGTCCGTGCGGATCATAAATATTGATTGTAGTTTGAGTATTCTTTGCCAGGCGGTCCAATGTCTGGTAAACAGAAGAAGTATTTATCTCGTTATACCCATCTGCATATTTACATAAATCAGACAATGTATGCTGCAGAGAATTAAGCCTCTCCTCCATCTGCTGCTTGTTAATTTCTCTGTAATAGTTCAAACAGAACCACACACTTCCAAATCCCATACAGATAAGGGATACAACCAACGAAATTATAATAAGATAAGTAATCTTCCTTCTGAAAGAATTCTTAGGGAGCCTTATCCTTATATTCTTGTTGCTGAGTCTTCTTCCCCTTACAAATAAGAACATTATACCAGAATAGAAAAGGATAAGGTAGGACAACGATACCAGATACGGCACTATACTCCTCTTCTCCCTGGTAATGATTATTATGTTGTCATTTTCAGATTTGATTACAAAATGAAGAAATTTCTTGTCTTTCACTACAGAAAATCCTGTTCTGTAACTGTCGGGAGCAGCAACCATTGGATAAACATAATTTCCCTTATATATTACCAAACGGTTATCAATATATTTTGCATACGAATATGCGCTTGGCATATTTATATTGTCAGAAGGCTTGTAGTCAAACAAGATTGCAGTATGCCCCGTAACATCCTTGGTATATCTGGATTCAAACTCAATATACATAGTGATGTAACCGTACAGGACACTGTTATACCTTAAGACACCCAGATAGCTCACCCTTCCGTTGTAATTGTTGAGAAAAAAGAAATTAGAACCCTCTGACAAAGGGGTTCCGCTCATAAGCAGTTCCTGATAATAGGCAGAGCAGTCTACCATCTGCTGCCACTTGCTGTCCAGCAGCATATCATTTGGTCTGCAGATAGTAATCTTTATCTCATATTTTTGGCTTACCCCCTTAAGGTAGAGTTCCTCCATTCTGTTCTGAATAAGGTTATACCTCTCTTGCGGAAGAGAAAGCATTGCCCCAACAACAGGGTCTGCAATCAGTTTTGGCTCAATTGACCTCAACTGCAATTCAAGACTTATATCCCTTTCAACTGCAAGTTTGTTGGCCCACACCTTACTCCCTTCAACCTCTTTCTTAAAACCCATAGAGCTCACCACAACCAAAGTATAGCACGAGATTGCAATTATATATGACGTAATATATTTTGATTGCAGGATTGAGTTTTTCTTTACAAATGGAAGAGAAGGGATAAAGAGCTGCAGAGAAAAGTATAATGCTGTAAAAAGCAGGGCAAATGAAGCGTATGCCATTACAGAATATACCCCAAGCTCTTCTATTCTGTAAAGTTCAAGTACAATATTGGAGTTGTAGATAAGGGAGCCAAATGCATAATTTATATACAGAGCCAACAGAACAGGAACTGCACCCAGAATGAGCCATATTGCTCTTGCACCCCACTTGCCGGAATGTTTCAGAAGTAATATGAACCTTTTCCTTAACATAAACAATCCCAACACCACCAGGAACACATAAATGTTGTTGAGCAAGAAATTTCCAAAAGATGAGAAAAATCCCACATCTGCATACAGAGTAGGAGAAAACATCTGCGATTCATACCTCAAGCCGGCTGCCAGTGAAAAACAGATATATCTTGCAAATGTAAATCCACCAAAATACACCAGGAAGGCCCTGAAACTTTTTCTATTATAGAAAAAAGAAAATAATGCCGCACAAAAGAAGAACAGCGCAAGCCATTGCAACGGAATGGTCATCCCCCCTACAAATGTACTGAGTTCATTACTTACAGAGAACAAAGCCCCTCCTCCAATACCATATACCACAACCCCCTCATCAAATGTTACAGGATTAAGGCTCAACCTCTTCTTTACTCCAAACTGAGGATTTATTTTGCTGGCAAGAATTGTATTGTTTGAAAGATACTCAGTCTTAATGAGCAATCCCGAGATTATTTTCTCCAATCCCCGCTTATACACCTTTACAAGGTACCACGCAGATCCCAGATTCACATACTGTTCCTGCTCTGCAAGATATGCCAGAGGAGAATTGTACAGGCTCCTGCTGCTCATATGGTTTATACCATACCACAATGTAAGCACATCAACCTCATCATTTGCCACAGGAAACTGGTTTACCCAAGACTGCAAGGTATCAGCATTATACCTGTAAATGACCATATCACTTGGAAAATCCTCAAACCTCAGCCAGTCATCAACAGATGTATTGAACGCCTCCTCCACATATCTCTCCAATAATTGCTGCCTGCTGTGAATCTTCCTCTCCATCCTTAAAGCTTCACCTTCCAATCCTGCTCCCGACGGCACAGCAATAAATGAAACCAGCAACAAAACTGCCGCAACAACAAGAAACACAGATGTCTTGTTGTCAAACAAAAAGCTTGCAACATTGCGCAATACCTTACCTGTACGGGAGGTAAAATACCTTATCTTGTTTTGGAAATCACTCATGGTGGTACGGTTCACCTTTCATTATAGTAAATGCCCTATACAGCTGCTCAAGGAAGATTACCCTTATAATCTGATGAGAAAAAGTCATCTTTGAGAGAGATATCTTGCTGTTTGCTCTCTGATAAACCTTTTGGGAAAAGCCATAAGCCCCTCCTATTACAAACACAATATCCTTCCCCTCATAATTTATCTTTTTCTGCAGATGCGCAGCCCACTCCAAAGAGGTAAAAGTATTTCCTCTCTCATCCAGCAGAATTACATCATCTGTATTCTTAATATGCTTAAGAATAAGTTCCCCCTCCTTCTCCTTAATCTGTTCCTGGCTCATAGCCTGAACACCTTTAAGTTCGGGTATCTCAACCTTGGTATAATTCACATAATGGCCCAAACGCTTTTCATAAAGCGCAATACCCTCATTTATATACGGGAAAACAGTTTTTCCAACAAGCAATAAAGTAATCTTCATATAAACAAAAGTAGGAATATGGCTTGTTTTTTGCAAGTTTAATGCCGTTATTTGCACAATAAAATATTGAGTGATAAATATATGAAGAAACTTATAATATTATTGGCAGTTGCCTTTGCAAGCATAACTTCAACCTACGCACAAAAACAGGCAGATGTATTTGTTCCAATTGGAAAATATCTGCAAATGGGAGATTCAGACAAACTCTCTGCGTGGTTTGCAAGCAATCTTGAGTTGGATATCCTTGGCTCAGTAAGTGCCTGCAGCAAAGTTCAGGCAACCCAGATTATGAAAGATTTCTTTGTAAACTATACCCCAAAAACTTTCTCTATTGTACACAAGAGCGGCAAAGCCCCACTTACATACGCAATTGGCAGCCTGAGTGCAGGGGGCGAGAAATTCCGCGTAACACTCTTTGTAATGACCCAGGAAAAGGGGAACCAGATACAGCAGCTTAGAATAGAGAGAGAGTAAACCACATTATCCAAAAAACACACGCAGAACCCTTAGCAAGTATGGTCTGAAAGCACCTATTTTCTGCCATAGAAGGCTCTGTATGCGCCAACTCCTGCTCTCTACAGAAACTCTTCTCCCCCCCGGTCTTATCACTGCGTGCATTTTACCCACCACATCTGCAACATTGCAGCTCTCTTTTGCCACATAGGAACCGTCTCCCTGAATATACAGGCAATCTCCTTCCCTACGGATTATCCTGTGCAGCAAATGTTTCCCTCTATATCTGAAAAGCACCACATCCATTGGTTTGAGTTCTTCTCCCTTGCACGGATACAACACCACCTCATCCTTGCCGTTCCTCATAAGGGGAAACATTGACACCCCTTTCAAACGGAACTGCACAGGACGTCCCTGGGCTATCTCTTCCTCAACCCAGGCAAAATAGGATTCATTGGGGATTACTTTCATAACTGAACTCCAAATACTGTACTGCAAGATAATTTGGCCGCACCGGCATCGGGAAGACACGCCAGATGATAGAATGGCACAACAGAGAGGAGTTTGTTGATAAATTCCCCCACATAATCGTACAGTTCCCCATCATATGCAAATTCTGGCGGACAAGATGGATGAATTGCCCCATAAGCCTCAAGTATGGAGAGTTTCTTTATTTTATTGTAAGGAGCCTGAGACAATCTTACGCATCCGGCCAACTCATACCTTTCTGCCTTATAACAAGGTGTTTTCCCACTCCAAGGTGAACCATAGGCCCATATCTTTCCTTCCTCTTCTCTAATGAACGGACTGTCATCATTCAACAGAACAGCCCCATCTATATTCTCTCTCCATAGTCTGGTATGTGTACTCTTGCCTGTTCCGCTCTCGCCAAGGAACAGGACACCTTTCCCATTATAAACTATGCAGCTGCTGTGAATTGCTACAGTACCCGCTGGCAACACCATCATACCAAATCCCACCCAAATTGCAAACCTGTAAAGATAAACTTCCCACGGACCACGCAAATTTACGCTCTTTTCCCCTTTATTGTTCCACATACTAAATGGCTCTCTCCCCTCTGGTTTCAACAAAAGCAGAAGCCCTTTCTCTGTGCGTCCAAACTCACCTGTAACATCCTCATACTCCAAAGTATACAATACCTCCTTCATCACTGGAGCCTGGTCTCCCTCTACAAAATCAAACAGTCTCTCCTCTGTACCAGCTGTCTCAAAAGGCTTGAATCCCATTAAACGGTCTACAGCATTGCACAAATTTTCTCCAATTACTCCAAAACTGTGTCCTGCCACTTGATATACTTTATTCATTTCCATTTTCTATTGTTATTATCCGGTTGCAATAATCCAGCGAACTTCCCCTATGTGCTATGGAAAGCACTGTCAAACCTGCATATTTTTCTTTCAGCTGCTGAAGCGTTCTGTTTATCTCCTTTTCTGTTGCATTGTCAAGGGCAGATGTAGCCTCATCCAACAGCAGTACAGTAGCCTCCTTGTACAAAGCCCTTGCTATTCCTATTCTCTGTTTTTGTCCTCCCGACATTTTCCCTCCAGCCTCAGCCATAACTGTAGACACACCTTCCGGTAATGTCTCTACCCATTTGTTGAGACTTACCTGCTCCAGAACCTCATTTACCTTGTCAAAATCAACCTCATCGCATCCCAATGCAATATTCTCCGCCAAAGTGCCATTAAATATGAATACCTCCTGCGGAACATATCCAATGTGTTTCATCCACCCACCTCTTGTTCCCATATCCAATTGTACACCATCAATCATAACTCTCCCCTGTTGAGGTTCAAGCAATCCTGTAAGGATATTGAACAGCGTTGATTTTCCCACACCGCTTGTACCGCAAAATCCTACATATTCACCTTTTTCTATTCTGCAGTTGAAATCCTTCAGCACCACTTTTCCGTCGGGATAAGAATATGAAAGATTCTCTATGGATATTTCTTTTTCAAAGGTTATCTTATTATCCTGCAATCCAGTATCCTCCCGATACCCTTTCAGACCATCCTCTATTGCATCCAGACAGCACATTGCATTCTGCATCTGAGTCCATCCGCCCAATATTGCACGTAAAGCCGGGAGCAGACGGAATGCTGCTACGGCAAATACTCCAATAACCATCTTCACATCTCCTGTTCCAAAGGCCAGCAACATACAGAGCCCCACAACAACTGAAAGTTCAGAAAGGAAAAGTGGCAACCTCATAAGTGTATCCAGTTTCATACGGCTGTTGCTTATCTTGTCCATCCTGTCCATAAATGAACTCTGCAATGCAGGGAATGCTCCGTTTACCTCCAGCTCCACATATCCTCTGAAAGTATCCGCCACAACTCTTGCCTGCTCCCTTTTGGCATTCATATCCTCCTGTCCATATTTCCTTACCCTTTTTTTTACAACAAAAAAGTATATGCACATAAATGGCACAAATGAGGCAAATAACAATAACACAACAGTGCCGTTCCAAATGAGCAGAGCTGCTGTTACAAGAATTACCAGCAACATATCTCCTGCAATCCTGAACATTGGAGCCAACAGACTCTGGCTGAATGCATAACACATACCATTAATTTCGTATCCAAGTTTGTTGCTTCCTTGTTCTCTGATAAAGAGCAGTCCTCTGCTGTAATAAGAAGAAAACAGGGAGTAGCTCAATCTCCTGTAAAATGAAAGAAGGCACTGGTTCTGGTATCTTATACAAATTGTAGAAAGCACACACTTGACCAAAATTACCGATATTGCCAGTATAGAGAAAAACAACGCAGCTTCTCTCTGTTCTACCCCCTCCATAAGGTAATACAACAGAGGCAACAGCGCCGCAAGCCCTGCAAAATCCAGCATTGCCGTAAAGAAAACAGCCAGTGCCATCTTCCACCCCTGCTTCCTCTCCGGGGGTTGCAACAAATTGTATATCCTCTTCAGAAACATCCTATTCTCCTGTTCTAGTAAAAATCTTTCCCGGATTACTTATGTAAGCAGGTAAAGACTTACAGATTCTTTTTATCAACGAACTGCCCAATGCAATTGACAACAGCCTGTTTATATGAACCAATCTCCTGTACTTGTAAACAATAATACCCACTTTACTTTTTACAGGCTCTGTCTTATGTTCATACTTGGGATAAAGCATATCCTGTAGTATTTCGTCTACATACTCCTCCCCGCCTTCAGCCGGTACCGATGTCCCCAGCAAACGGTTGGACATATGGGTAAGTATTGACATCCATCTGCGGAAATGAAAATCCTTAAGTTTCTCAGGGATATTCAATCCGTAACGGTTTATCAACACCGCCCAATCATACAAATGATGTATAGCCAAACCCGTTCCACAATGTTGTGCCGCATGAAACGATATGAACAATGTATTAAACTCCAATGATGGAGTAAGAATCTTGCATTCCCCACCCAGCAACTCTGTAGTCTGCGGATTTACCACCTCATTAAGAATAGCATCAACTTCCTCTGCAGCCCTGTATGATGCAACATTTACAAAACACTTGTGGTTCTCAATAGGAACCCCCTTATAAAAGAAGTTACTGTGCTTGTATGTGTCCCTCTCAACATCTGTACCTTGCCTTATCATCAGCTGGTCTGCCAGATCATTTGCCTGACTGTCTGTCATAACGGCTTTATCTGCTGAACAAGTATATATATCAATATCTCCACCCTCTCTATGTGATGGAACCGGATAAAGAGAAGAAAAGCCTACACCCTTCAGCTGTACGGTAGAAATTCCATTTTCTGCATAAAAGGATGTAAGTTCTGCTATAGTGCGGCAATAATGGGCATATTGTCTCTCATAATTGTCTACAGCTATACCCCACGAAAGTTTCAGGGTTAGTGGTGGCTGCAACTGGGCAGGCAATGTTACAACGCCATCCCAGGCCAGAGCCATTACTCCCTGCCTTGCCGCCATCTTATAGCACCGCGTCCAGTCACTCTCAGAGGCATCCTTAAAATAAACTGTCTCTACAGCCTTGGAATGTAGTGATCCCCTGAGCAGGGCAAAAAGCATCTGTAAAGAATTATCCAGCTTCATCCCAAGTTATTCAACTATTCCACATTTTCTCAAAGAGTCTGCCCATACTGCAACATCCTTCATTGCCACCTCTTTTGTTATACCAAAAGTATCTACAAGCAACTGTGCCGCATCTTCCAGCTCAAACTCTTTATCCTGCAACTGCTCGTAAAGGAATTTGGCTGTCTGGTTAAGAGAGATTATGCGTGTCATATTCACATTTGCTGTTCCCTGATTGACAACAATAGTCTCACCTGCAATCTCCCTTATCTTATAGTTCTTGCTTATTTTCATATATAATATTATTTACATTAGCTAACAAAGGTAGTTACTTATTCAGCCATTTCAAAACAACATATCCAAATTACAGATATTCAAGAATTTTTTAAAAATCACAAACTTGTACTATATTTGCACCGCTTTTTACAAGAATTCAATAATTTAAGAAAGAATATATGGCAACTACTGCAGATTTTAAAAACGGTTTGTTCTTCAATTACAACGGCAAACCTTGTCAGTTGATTTATTTCCAGCATGTAAAACCTGGTAAAGGTCCTGCTTTTGTTAAAACAAAATTCAGAAACCTTGAGAACGGTAAAATCCTTGAGAACACTTTCAGTGCAGGTGAGAAAATTGAGATTATCACTGTAGAGAGAAGACCTTACCAGTTCCTTTACAAAGATGAGACAGGTTACAACTTTATGCACAATGAGACATTTGAGCAGATTCACCTTGAGGAGGATTTCGTAGACAATGCAGACCTTATGAAGGAGGGCCAGTATGTGGAGATGATGTTCCTTGCAGACGAGGAGAGATGCCTTACTTGCGAGCTTCCTCAGTTCGTTGAGCTTGAGGTTACCTACACAGAGCCTGCTGTTAAAGGTGACACAGCTTCTACAAATGCTCAGAAAGAGTGTACTTTGGAGACCGGTGCAAGAATTATGGTTCCTTTGTTCATCAACCAGGGTGAGAAAATCCGTGTAAAAGTTGAGGACAGAAGCTATGGTGAGCGTGTAAGATAATTTTGTAAAAAATTATTTTTAACTTTATAGCCGTTTCCGAAAGGGAACGGCTTTTTTTGTAAACAAAACAAACATACTATACAATGAAAAAACTATTAGCGCTATTCCTATTGGCATTTGCAGCATTCTCCTGCCAGGTGCCTCAGATTACAAATGAAACAATTGACAAGGCCATTGCAGATGGAAACTTTACTTCTGCAGAGCAGATGATCAAACTAAAAATAGCAACTGAGGAACTTACTCCAGGTGAAGTTTGGGATTTGGATGCAAAAATCCAGACCATGCACCGTATCAGACAGGACTTCACCAAAGATGATACAACCGTTATTGCTTACATCAAAAATGTAATTCCTGATGTAACCCCAGAGCAGATTGCACATTGGGAGAGTATTGGCGCACTTGAATGCATGATGATAGACGGAGTAAAGAAATACTTCTGGGCTGCACCAAGAAACTTGTTCAGAATTAACAAGGAGGCACAGGCACACTGGGATGTAAATGGAAGACAATCAGACGAGCTTGACGTATTCCTTGCAGACTATATCCCTTCTGTTATAAAAAACACATCCAAAAAAGAATTTGAGAACATAAGCAAACCTAAAAAGTTCAAGATCAACTACACCATAACAGTAAATCCTAATGAGGTGCCTGAGGGTGAGATGATAAGAGTATGGATGCCTTATCCAAGAGAGACAAAACGCAGTTCAAATGTGAAGCTTCTTTCTACAACCCAAAAGAACTATATCATTGCTCCCGACGAGTATGCACACAAAAGCATCTATATGGAGGCCCCTGCAATTAGGGACAGCGCCATGAAATTCGGTTATGAGCTGGAGCTTGGCATTGCAGACAACTGGTTCCATTTTGGTCCTGAGGATGTAAAACCTTATGACACCAACTCTGAACTTTATAAGAAATACACTGCTGAGCGCAATAAACACGTAATCTTCACCCCAGAGCTAAAGAAACTTACAGATTCTCTTATAGCGGGTGAGACCAACCCATACAACAAAGCAAGAAAAATCTTTGATCACATCTCAAAAACTTACCCTTGGGCAAGTGCAAGAGAGTATGCTACATTAGACAATATCCCTTCATACGTTATAAAGAACAACCACGGAGACTGCGGCCAGGTTGGACTTACCTTCATAACAATGGCCCGCTATGCAGGCATCCCTGCAAAATGGCAGAGCGGCTGGATGCTTCACCCGGGAGAAATCAATCTTCACGACTGGGCAGAAGCATACTTTGAGGGTATCGGATGGGTTCCTGTAGATGTGTCATTCGGTCTTGTTCCAAATGAAAATGATGATGTTTACCATTTCTACCTTGGAGGAATTGATGCATACAGATACTATGTTAACGAAGACTACTCCGGAAACTTCTTCCCTGCAAAAACACATTTGCGCAGCGAGACTGTAGACTTCCAACGCGGAGAGGTTGAGTGGAAAGGCGAGAACCTTTACTTTGGCCGCTGGAAATACAAAATGAATGTAGAGTACCTATAGTATTTTCCTGCAGATAAATTGAGCTCCTATGAAAAACCTTGTTGTGTTGTTTGTTTTTGCAGTTATGGCAATCTCCTGCCACAGCCCGCAAATTACCGATGAGTCTATTGAGAAAGCCATTGCAAAGGGAAACTTTGCCCAGGCTGAGCAGATGATAAAGTCCAAAATTGCCATAGAGGACCTGGCCCCAGGTGAAATCTGGGATCTGAATGCAAAAATTCAGACTATGGACCGTATCCGTAAAGATTTCTCAAAGGATGACACCATTGTACTTGCATACATTAAAAATATTATTCCAGATGTAACCCAGGAACAGATTGTCCAATGGGAAAACTCTGGAGCTCTTGAATGTATGGTAATAGATGGCGTAAAGAAATATTTCTGGAACGCACCAAGAAACCTGTTCAGAATAGACAACGGGGCACTGGCAATTTGGGAAACACTTAACGGCAAAGAGGATGAAGAGCTTTATACGTCCCGTGCTGGACACATCCAATCTCTTCTGGTTCAGGCTAAAAAAGGTGAAATAGAACATCTCTCAAAGCCTCAAAAAAGGAGGATTACATATACCCTTACAGTAAAGCCCAATGAAGTTCCTGAAGGGGAGACCATCAGAGTATGGATGCCATACCCAAGAGAAAACAAACGCAGCAGCAATATAAAACTGCTCTCCACATCTGAGAAAAACTACATCATTTCTCCCGACGAGTATGGCCACAAGAGCATATATATGGAGGCTGCAGCTGTAAAGGACAGTGCAATGAGGTTCAGTTACCAGCTTGAACTTGAAACTGCCGACCATTGGTTCAAATTTGCCCCAGAGGATGTAAAGCCATACGACACCAGCAGTGAACTTTACAAAAAATATACAGCAGAGCGCAACACACACGTAATCTTTACCCCAGAGATAAAGGCCCTTACAGACAGTATTGTTGCAGGCGAAACCAATCCTTACAACAAGGCATTGAAAATCTTTGACTACATTGCCCAAACATTTCCATGGGCAAGTGCAAGAGAATATGCCACATTGGAGAACATTCCAGAATATGTACTGAAGAACAGGCACGGAGACTGTGGTCAGGTTGGACTTACCTTCATTACAATGGCACGCTACGCAGGTATCCCTGCAAAATGGCAAAGCGGATTTGTCCTTAACCAGGGCTATGGCGGAATGCACGACTGGGCCGAAGTATATTTTGAGGGTATAGGATGGATTCCTGCAGATGTTTCATTCGGCTTGGTTCCAAATGAAAATGACGATGTATACCACTTCTACTTTGGAGGTATTGACAATCGCAGATACTATGTGAACGAAGACTACTCAGGCAACTTCTTCCCTGCCAAGAACCACTTGAGAAGTGAAACAGTCGACTTCCAGCGCGGCGAGGTTGAATGGAGAGGAGAGAACCTCTACTTTGGCCGATGGAGCTACAAAATGAATGTGGAGGAGTTATAATGAAAAAGGGGCTTGAAGCCCCTTTTTTCATATCTCAAGCAAATGCTGCATCACTCCATCCAACTGCCATTTAGGGGTGGAAGTGGCTCCACAGATTCCTACAGAATCTCCATCCATAAACCACTCAGGGTTTATCTGATCTACGGTTTGTATGTGATATGACCTTGGATTTACAGACTTGCACAACTCATACAGCACCTTACCGTTTGAACTCTCCTTACCACTTATAAATATTATAATTGAGTGTCTCTGTGCAAAGGCCTTAAGATTGGTGTGTCTTTGGGCCACCTGACGGCAAATTGTATTGTATATGTGAAAGTTTTCCAACAATCCGCCATTGGCAAGAATACACTCTTTTATGGCATTGCACACCTCTTCGTACTCCTTTGGATCTTTTGTTGTCTGAGAGAAAATATACACAGGTTTGTTGAAATCTATCTTATCAAGACTACCTATTCCATCCACCACAATGGCATCACCGTTCGTTTGTCCAACAAGGCCGTTCACCTCTGCGTGTCCTATCTTGCCAAAAATCACAATCTGTCCGGCACCTTTGGCGTAAGTCTCCCTTATCCTGTCCTGCAACTTAAGAACTACCGGACAAGTACAATCTATCAGTTCAATGTTATTCTCTTTTGCCAGTGCGTATGTAACAGGAGGTTCCCCATGAGCTCTAATCAATACTGTAGCATCTTTAAGCTCCTTCATCTTTTCTGAGTCTATAATCTCAAGGCCTATACTGTTAAGCCTCTCAAGTTCTGAGTTGTTATGCACAATTGAACCCAAAGAATATAGTGTACCACACTCTTTCAGCCTTATTTCAGCCTTTTCTACAGCTCTGATAACACCATAACAGAAGCCAGATTCCTTATCTATCTCTATTGTAATGCGCATACCCGACAATTATCTCATCTGAAGTCCAAAACGCTCCAGTAAAATTCTGTCCAACCATACAAACTGCTCCGGGATGCTCATATTGCTGTTATCAAGCAAAATTGCATCATCCGCTTTTCTTAGGGGAGAAATCTCCCTGGTCTGGTCTATATGATCCCGCTCCTTAAGGTTCTTAAGGACATCATCATAGCTCTCTTTGCCACCGGCCGCCTGAATCTCCTTAAATCTTCTTTGTGCCCTTACCTCAACAGCCGCAGTCATAAAAATCTTAAGCTCCGCATCAGGAAAAACTGCTGTTCCAATATCCCTTCCATCCATTACTACCCCTTTGTCCTCCCCTATTTTGCGTAAGATTCTGTCTACATACTCCCTCACAAAAGGCAGCGCTGATATTTTGCTCACCTTATTGGATATATTGAGGGTGCGTATCTGCTTCTCCACAGAGTACCCGTTCAGGCAAGTCTCAGACCTGCCACCGTTACCCAGCTTGAACGAAATCTTGTTTGCTCCAAGATTCTTCTGCAAATACTCATCATTTATCTTGCCCTTATTGTCTATAAACCCATTTGAATAGGCAAAATATGTAACAGCACGGTACAAGGCTCCTGTATCTACATAAACATACCCCAACCTTGCCGCCACCTGCTTTGCAAAACTGCTTTTTCCGGTAGAGGAGTGGCCGTCTATTGCTATAATAATTTTAGAATGTTCCATAAGGGCAAAAGTAATAAAAAACTTATCTTTGTGGTAATAAACTTTTAACAACTGATGAAAGTAGCAGTTCTGGATTTGGGCACAAATGTGTTCAATATGATACTTTGCCAATTCACCCTACAAGGTGAGTGCAAGACTATAAAGGAGTATAAATGTGCAGCCAAACTGGGTGCCGGAGGGCTTTCAAGCGGTCTTATTGCCCCAATGGCATTTGAAACTGCAGTTGCAGCCCTGGAGAAGATAATGGGAGCCATTAATGATGCCGGCGGTGCAGATATCATTATCCCATACGCAACATCCGCTGTACGCGACGCTTCAAATGGCTTGGAATTTGCAAAGTACCTCAACAGCAAATTTGGATTTGAGATAAGAATTATCCCGGGAGAAAGGGAGGCAGAACTTATTTTCAAAGGTATAATGGAGAGTGTAGGCCACCTAAGAGATTCCCGGGGAAAATTCTTGTCGGGAGAAAATGCCCTTATGCTGGATATTGGTGGGGGAAGCAATGAATTCATAATCACCAATGGTGCAGAGATTTTATGGAAGATGAGCTTCCCGATAGGGATGGCCAGAATGAGAGAAAAATTCAACTACACAGAACCAATACAACAGGAGGTGATTGATGAGTTTCTTGCATTCAATGACCAGGTACTGGCACCGCTATGGGAACAGATTGGGAAATACAAGCCATCAATTTTCATTGGCTCATCCGGATCTTTTGACACATTTAAGGATCTTATCTTCAATTGCGGATACAGGGAGCTCCCTTCCATTGAACTTAAGATGGAAGATTTGGGCAAACTTAATGATATCCTTGTTGCATCTACAGCCCAACAGAGACTGCAAATGCCGGGGATGTCTCAGATAAGGGTAGATTACATTGTACTTGCATCTGTTTTCACTCAATTTGTACTGCACAAAACAAATCCAAGAATTGTTTATCAATCTTCATTCTCCCTTAAAGAGGGTGGAATGAAGGAGGAGTTTGAAAAATATTTAACAGAAAAGATATGAAGATACTGATTGTAGACGATGAGAAGAGCATCAGATTTGCCCTGAAAGATATCATTGAGTTTGAGGGACACGAGGTTGCCCTGGCTGCTGATGGCAAAGAGGGTTTGGAGATGGCTTTGGCCAACAACTATGATGTGATCTTTTCAGACATCAAAATGCCTGGAATGGATGGAGTGGAGATGCTTGAGAAGCTGATGGAAAATGGTGTGGAGGCTGCTGTTGTAATGATCTCCGGACACGGCTCAATTGATACAGCTGTAGACTGCATAAAAAAGGGTGCATTTGATTTTATACAAAAGCCATTGGATCTCAACCGCATACTTATTACTCTCAAAAATGCTACAGACAAGACCTCTCTTGTTAAGGAGACAAAAATACTTAAGAAGAAAGTGGAGAAAGTTGCCGGAATTCCCCAGATAGTTGGAGAATCTCCTGCAATTATGAGGATTAAAGAAATGATAGAAAGGGTAGCAGCAACAGATGCAAGAGTTCTGGTTACCGGTTCAAACGGTACAGGCAAGGAACTTGTTGCCAGATGGTTGCACGAGAAAAGCAACCGCAAGAGTATGCCATTTGTAGAGGTGAACTGCGCAGCAATTCCGGGAGAACTTATAGAGAGCGAACTGTTCGGACACGTTAAGGGATCATTTACCGGTGCTGTGAAAGACCACAAGGGAAAATTTGAGCAGGCAGATGGAGGTACCCTTTTCCTTGATGAGATTGGTGATATGAGTCTTAGTGCCCAGGCAAAAGTGCTCAGGGTACTGCAGGAGAACAAATTGAGCAGAGTTGGAAGCGATAAGGACATAAATGTGAAAGTACGTGTGATTGCTGCCACCAACAAGAACCTTTTGGAGGAAATTGCCAAAGGGAACTTCAGGGAGGACCTTTACCACCGTTTGAGTGTGATTGTAATACACGTGCCGTCACTTGCTGAGCGCAAAGAGGATATCCCGTTGCTGGTAAACCATTTCATTACCCAAATCTGCAACGAAACCGGAATGCCTCCACGTAGTATAGAGCAGGATGCGGTAGAAGAGTTGCAGAAACACGCCTGGACAGGAAACATCCGTGAGTTGCGCAATGTTACAGAGCGTCTGCTTATTTTAGGAAACCAATCCATAACCAAAGAGGATGTGCAAATGTACGCCTCGCCGTTGTTCAGATAGCAACCTCCCGGTTACATCACATCAGACTTCATCCGGGCTTCCTGCGCAAGATTTGATGCCCAAGGATGCTCGGAACAGCAACAAGCAACAATATAAGTAATAAATATGAGTACAACAGTATTGATTAAAACCACTTTGGGTGACATAAAAGTGAAACTTTACGATGAAACCCCACAGCATAGAGACAATTTCATAAAACTTGTAAAGGAAGGATACTATAACGGAACCCTCTTCCACAGAGTAATTAAGAATTTTATGGTACAAGGTGGAGACCCTGATTCCAAAGGCGCTCCTGCAGGCAAATCTTTGGGAACAGGCGGCCCGGGCTATATCGTTCCTGCAGAGATTGTATATCCACAACTGTTCCACAAGAGAGGTGCCCTTGCTGCAGCGAGACAGGGTGATGAGGTGAACCCACAGAGAAATTCGTCGGGAAGCCAGTTCTATATTGTATGGGGAGATGTATATGCCGGAGGCAAACTGGGCCAGATGGAGAAACAGATGAATATGATGGTGGAACAGGAGATTTTCAATTCTCTTGCAGCAGAGAGAAAAGCGGAGATTATGGATTTGCGCCGCAACAGAGACCAGGCCGGGCTTATGGCATTACAGGAGGAACTGATTGCCCTTACCAAGGCTACCGTTAAGGAGCAGGGCGGGTTCAAATTTACCCCTGAGCAGAAAGAAGCTTACAGCACAATTGGAGGGACACCTCATTTGGATAACCAGTACACTGTGTTTGGAGAGGTTATTGAGGGACTGGATGTTGTAGAGAAAATACAAAATTGTGCAACAGCCCGTGGAGACAGGCCAAAAGAGGATATCTCAATGACTATGGAACTTGTATAAAATGATGTGAAACAACAAGAGGACTTCCAACGAGTCCTCTTGCTGTTTATGTTACTGTCTCAGAACCTTATCTCAACACCACTCTCTTCAACAGAAAGTTCCACCTCCCGTCCCATAAAGATTGCCAGGTTAGGTCTTCCGTGACCTGCAGGGAAACCAAATACAACAGGGACATCCAATTCATCAGTGTATCGTTTTATCAGTTCCTGCGGGGTAATGCCCCAAGGATCCTCCTTATCTTCTATATTGGTGAAATTCCCAACAAGAACAGCTTTGGCTCTACCAAGCTTTCCACTCTTCTTCAACTGTTGCATCATACCATCCACGGCATTCATACTCTCCCCTATCTCCTCAATGAAGATAATGGTATTGTCATCTACAGGCATTTGATATGGGGTTCCCTCTGCAATTGAGACAAGTGTCATATTGCCACCCACAATTTTACCGCCAGCCTTGCCCAATCTGTTAAAAGGGTGAGGTTTTATCTTATAAGAGTCCACCCTTCCAAAAAGTGCCTCACCAACAGAGATTGCAGCAGTATCGGGGCGTTTGGTCAACCAATAGGAACTTAGCATCGGACCATGTATAGACTCTATGCCCGCACCTTGAAGTGCAAGATGATAGGTTGTCACATCACTGAAACCAACAATCCATTTGGGATTTTTCCTCACCTGTTCAAAATCCACATACTCAAGAGTTCTAATTGCTCCATATCCTCCACGGTAAAACACAATGGCCTTAATGTTGTCATCATTTATCATCTCCATAAACTCCTGCGCCCTCTCCTTGTCCGTCACATTAAACGGAGCAGCCTCGTGCTTGAACAGATGCTTTCCAAATTTCACATTCACCCCCCAAGACTTCACCACCTCAACAAGTGTATCAATCTCTCCAGGCCTGTCATTGACAGGAGATGAAACAACCATAAGTCCAACGGTGTCTCCCAGCTGCAAATAAGGAGGCCTTATGTTTGCTACAGGAGCTTCTGCCACACTCGGGCCACACGCTGAAAACAGCACAGCCACAAAAGCAACAGCAAAAAAACAAATGTACTTCTTCATAATCACTTTATTCAGTTACAAGGCTTCCTCATCCTCATCTCTCTTGTGCAACACTGCCTTTCTAAGTTCAAAGTTCTGTCCAAGATACCTTCTTCTAACCTCAGGATTATTTGCCAGCTGCTCAGGAGTACCACTCTCCAAGATATTACCATCATAAAGCAGATACGCCCTGTCAGTAATGGCAAGTGTCTCGTGCACATTATGGTCTGTAATGATAATGCCAATATTCTTGGTCTTCAACTTTGCAATGATATGCTGGATATCCTCCACCGCAATTGGGTCTACACCGGCAAAAGGTTCATCCAGCAGAATGAATTTTGGGTCAACCGCAAGTGCCCTGGCAATTTCACATCTTCTTCTCTCTCCTCCCGACAGCTGTATGCCGTAACTTTTCCTCACCTTCTCCAGTCTGAACTCCTGTATCAGACTCTCCAGTCTCTCTTGTCTCTCCTCTTTTGTAAGATCACTTAACTCCATTACAGACATTATATTGTCCTCCACACTCAATTTCCTGAATACAGAAGCCTCCTGAGCAAGGTATCCCAACCCTTTCTGGGAACGCCTGTACATAGGCAAATCTGTTATTTCCTCATCATCCAGAAATATCTTCCCGCCATTCGGTTTTATAAGTCCGGTAATCATATAGAAACTGGTAGTCTTGCCGGCACCGTTGGGCCCAAGCAACCCTACAATCTCACCCTGCTGCACATCAAAAGAAACTCCCTTTACAACAGTCCTTTTTCCATATTTCTTAACAAGATTGGTACAATATAAACGCATATGTTTTTCTCTTACTTAATATCCAATTCCATATCCTTTGCCAGAGCTACAAGTTCAGGATTATTCTTGTACAGGAATTCTGCTTTCTCGTGAGGCATATACAGTTTCTTCTCCTGCTGCTCCACTTGAGTAACCCCAACTACCAGCTTCACATCCCCGTTTTTAAGTTCTCTCTGCAGAAAACCTATAAGCTGAGGCAGTGAATTCTTCTCAATCCAACTCTGCTGTGCACTGTTCCCAACATTAAACTGCACTGTAAGATTATCCTCCAAAAGTACAGGCACAGTCTGTCTTATGGCGGTTGCTAGCCTTGGATACTGTGTCTGGGCATCAGCCATCCTGATCCAGGCAGCATTCAACTTTTCAACCGTTACAGGCTCTGATGATACAACAAGTTCCTGCCGGGCTGTTTTAGGTGTATTTTGTGTTTTCTTAATTATATCCTTTATTGAAAGTCCTCCTTGTCCCCCCCTTGACGGCGGTACTTTTGGAGATGTCTTCTGCTCCACTACAGCAACCTCAGGTACAGTTTCATGAGTCTGTGCCACAACCGGTGCAGTAACGGGAGCAGCTCTCTTTTCTGCAACAGGCACAGATCCTGCATCAGGGGTAACAACAGGAGCTGCAGCAGTTTGGTCTGGAGCTGGGCCTGCAACAAGTTGCGCAAGCTTCACGAGCATAAACTCAACCAGCAGACGCTGGTTTGAACTCTGGCGGTACTCGCTCTCACATTTGGTTGTATTTCCCAAAGCCTCATACAGGAACTTTACTGAGCAATTTTCACTTTGAACCCTGTAACGTTCTGCTACAGAGGGGGCCATCTCAAGCAACCTGAAGGTTGAAGCATTCTTGCATACAAGAAGATTCCTCAAGTGGTTCCCTAATCCTCCAATAAAATAAAGCGCATTGAAACCTTTAGACAATATCTCATCAAACAACAGCAAAGATTTTGCAAAGTTGCCTTGCAACGAACTCTCAATTATATTGAAATAATACTCGTAATCCAGTACATTCAGATTCTTTATAACAGAACTGTACTCAATTTCTGTACCGCAAAATGCAACTGACTGGTCAAACAATGTAAGTGCGTCCCTCATTGCTCCATCTGCCTTTTGTGCAATTACGTGTAAAGAATCCAAATCTATTGAGATCCCCTCATTTTTTGCTATAGATGAGAGATTCTTAACTATATCCTCTATAGAGATCCGGTTAAAGTCATATGTCTGGCACCGGCTGAGGATAGTTGGAAGAATCTTGTGCTTTTCTGTTGTTGCAAGTATAAATATTGCATGTACAGGCGGCTCTTCCAGCGTTTTAAGGAACGCATTGAATGCTGCAGAAGAGAGCATATGCACCTCATCTATGATATATACACTGTATTTGCCCACCTGTGGTGGAATCATAACCTTTTCTGTAAGAAGTCGTATATCATCCACAGAATTGTTTGAAGCAGCATCAAGTTCGTGAATACAATATGAGCGCCCTTGCGCAAATGATACACACGACTCACACTCTCCACAAGGCTCAAGATCTGCCCCGGGATTCATACAGTTTATTGTTCTGGCAAAAATTCTGGCAGTTGAGGTCTTTCCCACACCCCTTGGCCCACAGAAAAGATATGCATGAGCCAACTGCCCCCTTTTGATTGCATTCTTAAGGGTTACAGCTATACTGTCCTGCCCTACAAGTGACAAAAAATTGTTTGGTCTGTATTTGCGTGCCGATACTATAAATTTCTCCATATTCTACAAAAGTAACTATTTTTTCTATTTTTGCAGAGTTTTTTATGAAGCAATGAATACCCTTAAAACAGATATACTGAAATTCTCTTATAAACAGACAAACTCCCCTGTGGCATATTGTGCGCTCTCTGCCAGATGCGGGACAAGGGATGAAGACCCCAAGTACAACGGGCTGGCCCATTTTACTGAACATATGTTCTTTAAAGGCACCGCAAAAAGGGGGGCCAACTCTATAAACAATGCATTGGAAAGGGTTGGTGGAGAGCTTAATGCATATACAACAAAAGAAGAGACTGTTCTGCACACAACAGTACTTAAGGAGGATTTGCCAAAGGCAGTAGACCTGCTTATGGAACTGGCTTTTACCTCCACATTTCCTCAGAAGGAACTGGAAAGAGAGAGAGATGTGATAATGGAGGAGATTGTATCTTACAAAGATGTTCCTGCAGACTCCATCTACGAACATTTTGAGCAACTGCTATTTGACGGACACCCACTGCAGATGCAGATTTTGGGAGAGAAAAAATCCCTTCAAAGAATTACATCAGAGGTGATGCTGGAGTACAATTCCCGCAATTTTACCCCTGCAAATATGGCTTTTACAGTTGTGGCCAATTATCCTCAGAACAAGATTGAATCACTTGTAAAAAAGGCGGCACTCAAATATTTTGGGAAGGAGATTGAATTGGAAATCATCACCGAAGGAGACACCGGAAAAACCGGGAATGCATCAAACTATCGGGAAGATTGGATGAAAGGCGGAACATTTTTCAAAACCGTTGCAAAAAGGAGCCATCAGGCACACTGTATTGTGGGCACAGAGGCATACAACCTTTATGATTCCAAAAGGATTGCCTTGTCTGTTCTGACAAACATTTTGGGTGGCCCGGCATCAGGTTCCCGTCTCAATATGGCTCTAAGGGAGAAAAATGGACTGGTATACAATGTTGAAGCTGTTTATACCCCTTATGCCGATACAGGAATCTTCAGTATATATTTTGGATGCGATAAGGAAGATGTGCAGAAATGTCTGCAACTCATAAAGAGAGAAATTGACAGACTTGTTGCAACGCCCCTTACCGCCGCAGCTCTCAAAGGTGCCAAGAAACAGCTTATCGGCCAGCTTTCCATTGCTCAGGACAATGCTGAGGCACAATGCCTCTCTATGGGCAAATCGCTGATTGTTTACGGCAAGATCAGCAACTTTGAACAAATGAGGAGAAAAATAGAATCCATTACCGCTGAAGAACTTCATATGGTTGCCTCTGAAATAATCAAGTGGGAGAATCTCAGCACTTTAATATATAGTTGACAAGATGGAAAAATACCTTTTGAATTACTCACAGGAGCAGGACACGGTGCTTCAATGGCTACAAAAACAAACAAATCTGAGAACCAACCACGCCAGAATGCTGTGTGGCCCGGTAGAGGGGAAACTCATTGAATTTCTCTCCAGAATGCTTGCACCGCAAAACATCCTTGAGATAGGAGCTTTTACCGGCTACTCTGCAATTTGCCTTGCCCGTGGGCTCAAAGATGGAGGTATGCTGGATTCTCTTGAACTTAATGACGAACTTGAAGACCTTATCCTGCAAGCACACGAAAAAGCGGGACTAGCAGATAAGATAACCCTTCATATAGGTGATGCGAAAGAGAGTTTGAAAAGATTAAAGGGAGAAGGCAAAATGTACGACCTGGTGTTTATTGATGCCAATAAAAGAGAGTACACAACCTATTATGAACTGGCTTTTGATATGGTACGTCCAGGCGGTTATATCTTGGCAGACAATGTATTATGGGATGGCAAGGTTTTTCAGGAAAATGTACCGCAAGATGCCCAAACCCAAGGAATCTTCAAATTCAACCAAATGGTAAAAGAAGACTCCAGAGTTGAGAATGTGATAATCCCTATAAGGGACGGTATGAACCTTATAAGAAAGAAATAGTCATCTGATAAAGGACAGCATATTTATTTTCCGCCTAATATATTCAGATAATCCTGCACATAACCGGCTACTGCCAAACTGTCCATCTGATACCTGTAGTGCGCCATCTGTGCCTCAAATGCAGGCATATCCTCTTTTGCAACAGGCTCCACACTTGGACTTTCCATTTTCAAAGGGTCAATAGGCTTGCCATTCTTGTACACTCTAAAGTCCAAATGAGGCCCGGTAGAAACGCCTGTACTACCTACATAACCTATAAGCTCACCTCTGGAAACCCTGCTGCCAACTTTTATTCCTTTGGCATACCCTCTCAAGTGCATATATGAAGTAACATAATTACCTGGGTGCTTGATTTTTATAGTGTTTCCTCCACCACCTGCCCAGCCCCGATGGGTAACCACACCATCACCCAATGCCACAACCGGAGTACCACTTGGAGCAGCATAATCCACCCCTGTATGAGGTCTTACAATTCTTAATACGGGATGCTTGCGGGCATAGGTAAATCTTGAACTGATCCTTGTAAAGTTAAGCGGAGCCTTAAGAAATGCCTTTTTCAGACTTTCCCCCTTTTCATTCCAGAACTGGCTGCTATTCTCTCCCGCATCAAACCTGACAGCATTATAAATTTTACCTGCGTGAATAAACTCTGCATAATAAATTTTCCCTAGCCCCATATACTGGCCATTATGAGTAAGTTCATCATACATCACCTCAAATGAATCACCTGTCTGCAACCCAAAAAAGTCTATAGTACAATCATAAACATCGGATAGTTTGAGAGCCATCATTACCGGAATTCCTGCCTTCTGAACATCATTCCATAAAGATGTGCTTATGGTAACTTCAGCCTTTTTCCTTACCGGTACCACCTCCTTCTCATAAATTCTGGCATAAAGGGAATCCTTTAAAGAGACCACGGCATAACTCAAATTATCAAGTTCATAAACAAAGAAGGCAGCGGTTTCCAACGAGTCCTTTTCCCGTAAAATCTCATATTGGTTTCCCAACTTTATTTTCTTTACATCAAACACCCCCTGAGAAGCCTTAAGAATCCTCTGCACCTGATTGGCATCCACACCATGATCATCCATTATGGAACCGAAAAAATCCCCCTTTTTTATCTCCCCCGGTTCAATGTCATACCTCTCTATTTCCAGCCCGTATTTCAACTCTGGCGCAGCAATTGCCCCCACCTCACGCTCCTGCTCATTTATATCTGGAACTGAGCAGCTTACAGCAAATATACAGAAAAAATAAATCCAAAATTTTCTCATAACGGGCATAAAGATACACCTCATTTTTTAATTGTTGATAAAATTGTGGAAAAAAGTGGAAAATTGTGTAATAAATTGTAAAAAGAATTCATAATTTTGCATCAACCCGTAATCCATAAAAGGAGACAGCAACAATGGCAAAATTTATTGGCGAATACAGCGTAAAAATTGATGACAAAGGGAGGATGATTTTCCCCTCCGCCTTCAAATCTTTGTTTGCGCAAGGTGAAAAGATTGCCCTTGTTGTAAAGAAAGATCTTTTTGAAAACTGCCTTGAGATGTATACATATCAGCAGTGGGAAGTAGAATCAAACGATGTAAAGAGCAGATTGAACTTCTTTAGAAAAGACCACGCCAATTTCTGGAGAGAATATATGAGAGACAGGGCAGTTGTAGAACCGGACGAAAAACTTGGAAGAATCACCATCCCTAAAAAACTTCTTGAAAGCGTCAGCGCAGAGAAGGAGATGATTTTCGTAGGTTGCGACCACAAAATTGAGATTTGGGCAAAAGAGTTGTACAACAAGAAGCAGATGAACTCAGAAGATTTCATTGCTCTTGCTCAGAATATTTTAGGATAGTTCTCCACTTTTAACACCAAGCAAACAAGATGTCTGAATACCACATTCCGGTACTGCTCAACGAGAGCGTATCAGCCCTCAACATAGAGGAGAACAGAAACGGCATATTTATAGACGCCACCTTTGGCGGAGGCGGCCATAGCAAAGAAATCCTGGGCAGATTGGGAGAAAAAGGGAAGCTGATTGCATTTGACAGGGATAGTGATGCCATCAAAAATGCCCCGAACGACAAAAGACTTATCCTTATCCACAACAACTTCAGGTTTGTGCAAAATTTTGTAAGAGCCCTTGGATTTGCAGGAAAAATAGATGGAATTCTGGGAGATCTTGGAGTCTCATCACACCAGTTCGACACAGGAGAAAGGGGGTTTTCATTCAGATTTGATGCCCCACTGGATATGAGAATGAACCAGCTCGCCCCAAAAAGCGCATCAGATATTGTAAACGATTACTCACAAGAAGAGCTTACAAAAATTTTTAAAATATATGGCGAACTTGACAAACCCTGGAAAGTGGCCGAACTGATTTGTAAAGCCAGAGAGAGTGCTCCAATTGAAACAACAGGAGATTTAAGCAGGGCAGTGGCAAAACTTTACAACAACTTTACAGAACACAAATTCCTGGCAAAACTTTACCAGGCTTTAAGGATAGAGGTCAATATGGAGATGCGGGCTTTGGAGGATTTTTTGACAGGAGCCCGCAATTCACTCAAACCGGGAGGAAGGCTCTCCATAATAACCTACCACTCGTTAGAAGACAGAATGGTTAAGAATTTTATGAAAACCGGCAACACACAAGGCGAGAATGAGAAAGACTTCTATGGCAGGAGCCTCTCACCTTTTGAGCTGGTAACCAGAAAACCCATTCTTCCTCCCGACGAGGAAATAGCTTCAAACACAAGAAGCAGAAGTGCCAAATTAAGGGTGGCACAGCTGATTTGAAAAAAGATTGAGCACTGAACATAAATTTTTAAGTTAAACAACGGATGGACAAAGGGCAAAACACACGCAAATTCAGTTTTGCAAGCGACATATTGGGCGGCCAGATTCTCTCAAGAAGATCTGTTGACCAATATTTTGTTCTGTATGTATTTGCCCTTATCCTTCTATTCATCAGTATCAATCTTGGAGTTGAGAAGACACAGCTAACTATGAGAAGGAATCAGAAAGAGCTGAAAAACCTTAAGGCCGATTACACTGCCAAAGCAGCCAGATTACAATATTTGAGCAAAAGAAATGAGGTGGAACAGCGCCTTCTGACCCAGGACTCAAAACTTAAGAGGCCGGCAGATCCGGCAAAAGAAGTAAAACTTATTGAACGCTATAAACAATAGAGATGATACACGGCATATTCAAAAAAATGGCTTTTATTTATAAGTTCATCTTTATCCCTATTGCGCTTGCCGTTATAGGGAGAGTTGTTTATATACAGTTCATCAACCCTACAGAAACAACAGATGTAGATATAGCATACAGAGAGGAGACTATTGAGGCAATCAGGGGGGATATCCTGGCCAGAGATGGCCGCCCGTTGGCCACATCTGTTCCATATTATCAGGTAAGGATGGACTTTGTGGTTCCAAATGAAGACACTTTCAAGAAATACATAGATGATTTGAGCCAGTCTCTTGCCAATTTCTTCAAAAACAAAAGTGCCGGCCAATACAAAAAAGAACTTACTGAAGCCAGGGCCAAAGGCAACCGGTACAAAGCACTTGGCAACAGACTTGTAGACTACACAGAACTTGCCCAAATAAAACAATTCCCCATCTTGCGTTTAGGAGCAAACAGGGGAGGAATTATTGTAGAGCAGAAATACAAAAGAAACAATCCTTATGGAAGACTTGCTTACCGGACAATAGGTTTCATAAACACAGAGGGTGTTGGCGTTGGCATAGAAGGAAGTTGCGATTTCTACCTGAAAGGAATGCCCGGCAAACAGACCATCCAGAAGATGTTGGGAGGCGAGTGGAAACCTGTTACCGGTATTGAAGGGACTGCACCAAGGGATGGATACGATATCCAGACAACCATAGATATAGAGATTCAGGAGGCAGCAGAAAAAGCTCTTAGGGAACAGCTTGCCAAAGGTATGAACATAGAGGGAGGCACTGCAATTGTAATGGAAGTCAAAACCGGAGCCATAAGGGCAATTGCCAATATGAAGAAGATAGGTAACGGATATGACGAGTCATACAACTACGCAATTGGAGATGCAACCGAACCGGGATCTGTGTTCAAACTGATGACGCTGGTTGCACTTCTGGAAGATGGACACGTTACGCTGGAAGACCCTATAGATGGTGGCAACGGAAAATGGACATACGGAAGCCACACATATTCAGACACCCACGCATATGGCATGATGGATGTGAAGATGGCTCTGGCAAAATCATCTAATGTTGCATTTGCCAAACTTGCCGTTGCCTATTACGAGGGAAAAGAGCAGAAATATGTAGACCGTCTTAACAGCATGAAGGTTGGAGAGCGATTTAACCTGGATATCCAGGGAGAGGCAAGATCTGCAATCTACGGACCTGGAGACGCAATGTGGAGCAGATCAAGCCTTTCATCAATGGCTATAGGATATGCAACACTGCTTACCCCACTGCACACACTTACTTTCTACAACGCCATTGCCAATGACGGCAAAATGATGAAACCATATTTTATTGAAAACTATCAGGAGAATGGTACAATTGTAAAGGACTTTGGTCCAAAAGAGATAAGTGGTTCAATCTGCTCAAAAGAGACTGCAAGAGAGGCCAGAAGGGCATTAAGACACGTTGTGGAGGTTGGTACAGGAAGATTTATGAACAACAGCAAATACCAGATTGCAGGCAAGACCGGCACTTCAAGGATTGCTTACGGAGGAAAACAGGGATATGAAAGAAACGGATACAGAAGATATCAGGCTTCATTTGCCGGATACTATCCTGCTGACAATCCAAAATACTCTGCCATAGTTGTACTGTACTCAGGCGATACCAAAGGAAACTTTTATGGAGGAAGCTGGGCCGGTCCGGTATTCAAGCAGATTGCAGACCACATCTACTCTACAAGCACAGACTGGGAACCGGCTCTTTGCGGTAACGGGAACCAGAAAAGCAAAAACAGTCCGGATGTGAACACCGGCAGATTGGATGCTCAAAACAAGGTATTGGCAGAATTGGGCATTGAATACGCAAAGAAAGACATTAGAGATAACAATAATTGGGGTTGGGCTGAATTCAGTAAAGACACATCGGGAAGACTTGTTGCCCAAAATTATTTTACAGATAATGATTCTCTTGTAAATGTAGTGAATATGGGGCTCAAAGATGCTATATATCTCCTTGAGAACAACGGATATAAAGTAACATTCAACGGATACGGCAAAGTAGTGGGACAAGACCCTGCTCCAGGAACAAGACTGCCAAAAAACTCAGTTGTAAACTTAAAATTGCAGAATGATGAAAATTAAGGAATTGCTTTCAGGTATTCAGACAACAGGATTTGTTCCTGCTGGAGACATACAGCAAATTTGCTGCGACTCAAGGGAGTGTTGCAACGGTTCATTATTCGTAGCCGTAAGGGGGGCAGAGGCAGATGGCCACACATATATTGGCAAAGCCATTGAAAATGGTGCAAAATACATTGTCTGCGAAGAAATTCCTCAAGAATTTGCAAATCAGGCAGAGTATATAACTGTAAAAGAGAGCAGGAATGCTGTAGCACACATTGCAGCAAACTTCTATGGTAACCCATCCAAGAAACTTAGAGTGGTTGCGGTCACTGGGACAAATGGTAAAACATCAATTGCCACTTTACTCTATAATCTGTTCTCAGATTTGGGATACAGTTGCGGACTCCTTTCAACAATAGCAAATTATGTGGGGGACAAGAGGTACGAGGCAATAAACACCACACCAGGGCCATTGGAACTGAACAGACTTCTTGCACAGATGTGTGAATCTGGATGTGAATACTGTTTTATGGAGGCCAGTTCCCACGCAATAGACCAGCAGAGAATTGAAGGGATAGAGTTTGCTGGTGCAATATTCACCAACCTTACTCACGACCATCTCGACTACCACAAAACATTTGCAAACTATCTTGCATGCAAGAAAAAGCTGTTTGACACCCTTCCAAAAACAGCATTTGCACTTGTAAACACAGATGACCGCAATGGTGAGGTAATGGTACAGAATTCCAACGCTTCAATCAAAAGATACTCTTGCCGCAACTGGGCAGACTTTAATGTCAAGATACTGGAGAAAACCATAGAAGGGATGCTCCTGAAAATAAATGGCAAAGAGGTATGGTGCAGGTTTATAGGATCTCATAATGCTTCAAATCTTGCGGCTGTGTATGGTGCAGCAATCTTGCTGGGTGGAGACGAGGATGAAGTGATAACAGCTATGAGCCGACTTACATCCGTAGCTGGAAGGCTGGAATATTTTAAGGGGGAAGATGATATTATAGCAGCAGTAGACTATGCACATACTCCCGATGCTCTTGAGAATGTTCTCAAGACCCTTAAGGAGCTTGAGCCAAGTGGAGACCTGATCTGCGTATTCGGATGCGGTGGCAACAGAGACAAGACCAAACGCCCGGAGATGGGAGCCATTGCAACCAAATATGCAACAAGAGTTGTAGTTACATCAGACAACCCAAGATTTGAAGACCCCAATGAAATTATTGCAGACATCAAAGGGGGTATGGATATAAAAGGAAAGGCAAAATCACTTTTTATTCCCGACAGGTCAGAAGCTGTGCGTACCGCAATCCTCACTGCAAAACCGGCATCAATAGTGCTTGTTGCAGGTAAAGGGCACGAAGATTACCAGATAATAAACGGTGTAAAACACCACCTTGATGATAAAGAGATAATAAGCGAAGCTTTTGCTATGCAAAGGGAAACTAAAAAATAGGAGAAAGATATAATGCTATACCACCTGTTTGACTACTTGAGCAACTCCGGACTGGATTTCCCGGGAATAGGACTTATGCAGTACATCTCATTCAGGGCACTGATGGCCTTGATGACAGCACTGCTTGTAGCTCTGTATGCCGGCCCAAGAATCATACGCAAACTCCGTATGAAACAGATTGGAGAAGAAATCAGAGATCTTGGCCTTGAAGGACAGATGCAGAAAAAAGGGACACCTACAATGGGAGGAATGATAATTATCCTCTCCATACTCGTTCCTGCCCTATTGTTTGGCAACCTCACAAACATATATGTACAACTGCTCATAATCTCAGCCATCTGGCTTGGCCTTATCGGCTTTCTTGACGACTCCATTAAAGTATTCAAAAAGAATAAAGATGGTTTGAGCGGCAAATACAAGATTATAGGACAAGTAACCTTAGGTCTTGTTGTAGGACTGGCGCTTTGTATGAGCAGCCAGGCAGATTTGCACAGTACATTCACAACAATACCATTTGTAAAAAACAATCAGTTTGACTATGCCTGGCTCAATCCTTTTGGGGGAGAGTTCGGCGAAATATTTACCAGAGTCATATATGTAGTTGTGATAATCTTTGTAATTACCGCTGTCTCAAACGGCTCTAACCTTACAGATGGTATGGATGGCCTTGCAACGGGGGTGTCGGCATTCATTGGTATCACAATTGCCATACTGGCATATTTGTCGGGAAACACAATATATGCGTCTTACCTTGATATCATGTACATTCCTCACAGTGGGGAGGTTGTAATATTTATGTCTGCCTTCATAGGGGCATTGGTAGGATTCCTCTGGTACAATACATATCCTGCCCAGGTTTTTATGGGAGACACAGGAAGCCTTGCTCTTGGAGGCATAATTGCAGTTGCTGCAATTATCCTTAAAAAAGAGCTGCTTATACCTGTAATGTGTGGAATCTTCTTTGTGGAAAGCCTCTCTGTAATAATGCAGAGATATTATTTCAAATATACCAAAAAGAAATATGGTGAGGGAAAGAGAATATTTAAGATGAGTCCGCTGCACCACCATTTTCAGAAAGAGGGGATACCTGCAATCATTCAAAAGCCATACAAGGCTTTGCCTGAGGCCAAGATTGTAGTAAGATTTTGGATTATAACCATTTTGCTTTGCGCAATAACAATAATAACACTTAAAATACGATAGTTATGCAAAGAGTTGTTGTTCTTGGAGGAGGAGAGAGCGGAGTAGGTTCTGCCGTTCTTGCAAAAGTTAAAGGATTTGACGTTTTCCTAAGCGACAGCGGTAAAATTAAGGAAGAAGCCAAGGCTACCCTTGCCAAATGGGAGATTGAGTATGAAGAGGGGAAGCACACTATGGAGAAGATCCTTAATGCCGACGAAGTGGTAAAGAGTCCCGGCATCCCGGAAACTGCCCCTCTTGTAATGGCAATAAGAGAAAAAGGGATAGGAATAATCTCTGAGATAGAGTTTGCAGGAAGATATGACTCGGCAAAGAAAATTTGCATAACCGGAAGCAACGGCAAAACCACAACAACATCCCTGATATACTTTATGCTAAAGAATGCAGGGTTGAATGTAGGACTTGCAGGTAATATAGGAATGAGCTACGCGTATCAGGTAGCAACCTGCAACTACGACTATTATGTATTGGAACTCAGCAGTTTCCAATTGGATGGAATGTACAGTTTCAAGGCAGATATTGCCATACTGATGAACATCACTCCCGACCATTTGGACCGCTACGACTTTAAAATGCAGAACTATGTAAACTCAAAGTTCCGCATCACACAAAATATGAAAGAAGAGGACTGCTTCATCTTCTGCGAGGATGACCCTGTTACAATAGGTCACCTTGAAAAAATAGTAAGCAGGGCAAAAATGCTGCCTTTCAGCCAGAAGAATGAGCAGGAGAAAGAGGGTGCATATCTTAAAGAGGACAAGATGTGCGTATGTGTGGGAGATGACGTGGACTACATATATCTTAAGGAGCTTGCACTGCAGGGCAAGCACAATATATACAACTCAATGGCAGCAGCCATTGCAGCCAAAGCCATTAAGATAGACAAAAAAGTAATAAGGGAGAGCCTTATGACTTTTAAAGGGGTAGAGCACAGGATGGAGAAAGTCCTTAAAATAAAGAATGTTCTTTATATCAACGATTCCAAAGCTACCAATGTAGATTCTGCATGGTATGCACTGGACAGTATGACAACTCCTGTAGTATGGATTGCCGGAGGCAAAGACAAAGGAAACGATTACTCACCATTGTTCAAACTGGTAAAAGATAAAGTAAGGGTACTTATCTGTATGGGTGTGGACAACAGCAAGCTGCACAGAGACTTTGGAAACAAAGTAGACATAATTGTTGATGCGCTGTCTGCAAAAGAGGCAGTACAAAAAGCATACGAATTGGCTCAACCAGGAGACACCGTGCTTCTTTCACCTTGTTGCGCAAGCTTTGACTTGTTCAAGAGCTATGAAGACCGTGGGGACCAGTTCAAGGCTGCAGTAAGAGAGCTATAAAACAATTAAAGGAAGAATGGACAAGAAAGAGTCTATACTAAATAAGCTCAACGGAGATCGCGTGATTTGGATAGTGGTATTCCTGCTGTCTCTAATCTCCATTGCCCTAATCTACTCTTCAAGCAGTTCATTGGCTTATAAAGAAAAGACAACAAACTTTGCATTTCTTATAAAACAGGTACAGTTTGTTGTAATGGGACTTGTGGCCCTGTATGCCTGCTACAAGATACCATTGGGCTGGTACAGGTTCCTGGCCTATCCTGCACTGGGCTTAAGTATAATCCTGTTGGCACTCACCCCTATCATAGGACAGGAGATTAACGGTGCCCGCAGATGGATAAATCTGGGATTCACCACATTCCAGCCTGCAGAAATGGCCAAGATTGCCATAGTGCTGTACTTGGCCAGGGCATTGGAGGTATCAAAACTCAACACCTTTAAGGAATTTTTAATAAAAATTATAATCCCGATAGGTGTTACTTGCATCCTCATTCTCATAGGTAGTGTATCAGCTGCACTATTTGTGGGAATGATAAGCCTTCTGATGCTCATAATAGCAGGTGTAAAATGGAACTACATATTTAAGGCAGCCGGTATAGCTGCATGCGCATTACTGGTAATTATCCTGCTGCACTTTGCAGGAGTAAAACTCTTCTCCCGTCTCGACACAGCCTTAAGCCGTCTTATAAGGTTCGGCTCCTCAAATGAGATTACAGAAGAGCTGACCCCAGAGGAGAAACAAAAAGAAGCGGACAAGACATATCAGGCAGATATGGCAAAAGTGGCAATATCTTCTGTAGGAATCCTGGGTAAAGGACCTGGAAAGAGTACGCAGCGCTACTTCCTTCCTCACCCCTACTCAGACTACATTTATACCATAATAATTGAGGAGTATGGATTGGCTGGAGGTGTATTTGTTCTGATGCTGTATCTGTGGTTCCTCTTCCGGTGTGTAATTCTGGCCAAGAACTGTACCAAGGTGTTCAGCGCCCTTACTGTTGCAGGACTGGGCCTTCTCATAACAGTGCAGGCAACACTACACATACTGGTAAACGTAGGATACCTTCCGGTAACCGGGCACACACTGCCATTACTGAGTCTTGGAGGAACTTCACTTATAATATTGAGTTGTGCATTTGGTATAATACTCTCGGTAAGCAGAACAATTGATGTATCATCCCAAAAGAAACAGAAACTGCAGCCTGCAACAAAAACTGCAACAGCAGAAAGTGCTGCGGCAGGCAAAAAAAATGAAGAACAGGAACACGAAATAATGGGGCCAAACGGGGAATTCAAATAAACAGTTATGAAAAAGGAATTGAAGGTAATAATAAGCGGAGGTGGAACAGGGGGACATATTTTCCCTGCGATTTCCATTGCCAATGCCATTCGGGAGGCAAGGCCTGATGCACAAATTCTGTTTGTGGGAGCAAAAGGAAAAATGGAGATGGAAAAAGTTCCTGCAGCAGGATATGAAATAATGGGAATACCTGCCAGAGGATTGAAAAGGCCCTTATATTCCCCTTCAAACATCTCAGTTGCCATAGACTATTTGAGATGTCAGGCAAAGGCAAAAAAAATCATCAAAGAATTTAAGCCCAATCTTGTTGTAGGGGTTGGAGGATATGCCAGCGCAGCAATAGTAAGTATGGGGGCAAGAATGGGAATCCCGGTACTTCTTCAGGAGCAGAACTCCTTTGCCGGACTTGTAAACCGCAAGAACGGTAAAAACGCAGACAAGATATGCGTTGCATACGATGGGATGGAGAGATTTTTCCCAAAAGAGAAGATAATAAACACCGGAAACCCCATAAGAAAAGATATAGACAAGGCAACAGCAGAGCAGAAACAGCAGGGTTATGAACTTTACAATCTTTCTCCCGACAAAAAAACGGTATTTGTAGTAGGAGGAAGCCTTGGGTGCCGCACTCTGAACGAGTGCATGAAGTTGATAGTGGGAAAAACAGATTACCAGATAATCTGGCAGTGCGGAAAAATATACAAGGAGGAGATAGACAAATTTATGGAGGGTAAAAACATTCCAAATGTCTACTACTCAGATTTCATTCAGAGAATGGATCTGGCCTACGCAGTAGCTGATGTAGTTGTCAGCCGCGCCGGTGCGGGTACTATCTCAGAACTTTGTGTGGCAGGAAAATGTACAGTATTTGTACCGTCACCTGTTGTTGCCGAAGACCACCAGACCCACAACGCAATGGCTTTGGTTGAGAAACAGGCAGCACTTATGGTAAAAGATGCCCAGGCACTTGAGGATCTTGCCCCTTGTGTGGAACAGCTTCTGGCAGAGCCAGAAAAGATAAAGATGTATGAAGAGAATATCTGCAAACTTGCCAAAAAGAACGCAGCAGCAGATATAGCAAAAGAGTGTTTGAAACTTGCAGAAACAAGATAAAATGAAGAACGTATATTTCATAGGAATTGGAGGTATTGGAATGAGCGCCATTGCCCGTTACTATAACCACGCCGGTTACACAGTAAGCGGATATGACAAGACGCCAAGCAAGCTCACTGCAAAACTTGAGCAGGAGGGCATCTCCATCCATTACACAGCTGACATATCATATATCCCAAAGGAGATTGAAGATACGCTTGTAATCTACACCCCAGCTATTCCTAAAGATATGGAGGAACTTGTATACGTACAACAGAACGGATACCGTCTCATAAAACGTTCAAGAGCCCTTGGAGAGATTGCCTCTTCACAAAAATGTATGGGTGTGGCCGGCACACACGGCAAAACCACAACAAGCACTCTTTTATCACACCTGTATACACATTCTGGAACTGGATGTTCTGCATTCCTTGGAGGTATATCAAAGAACTACCATACAAACCTGCTACTCAGCAAAAACCCCGTACTGGTAGCAGAAGCTGATGAATTTGACCGCTCATTCCTGCAGTTGTTCCCGGACATTGCCATTATAACATCTGCAGATGCAGACCATTTGGACATTTATGGTAATGCAAATACCCTAAAAGAAGCTTTTGAAGAGTTTGCATCCCAGATCAAACCTGATGGAGCCCTTATCCTAAAGAAAGGGGTGGAACTTGACTTAAGCAATGTCAAGGCAAAAATATACAGTTATTCATACTCAGAAGTTGCAGACTTCTATGCGGCCAATATTCAGTTGCAAGACAACGGTCATCTTGTATTTGACCTTGTTTACCCCGGTGGCACAATTGAAGGATGTACTGTAGGAATACCCGGCTGGGTAAATGTAGAAAACGGTATAGCAGCTGCGGCAGCAGCACTTCTTGGGGGAATTGCCCCAGAAAAGGTAAAAGATGGGCTTGCCACATTCCAAGGTGTGGAGAGAAGATTTGACATACATATAAACACCCCTGAAATCACCTATATAGATGATTACGCCCACCACCCCAAAGAATTGAGTTCTGCAATCAGTTCTATAAGGAACATTTTTCCCGGAAGAAAAATTACAGCAATGTTCCAGCCACATCTGTATACCCGTACCAGAGATTTTGCAGCAGAGTTTGCTCAGAGCTTGAGTTTGGCAGATGAACTGGTTCTGCTGGATATATACCCTGCCCGCGAACTCCCAATTGAGGGGGTTACATCTGAGATAATTTTTAAAGATGTAACTGTCGGGAATAAGGTTCTCCTTAAAAAGGAGGAGGCTTTGGAGTGGCTGAAAGGGCACCAGGTTGATGTGTTCATTACATTTGGCGCAGGAGATATAGACAGGCTTATTGTACCAATTGAAGAAATGTTGAAAGACAGATTATAAAAGATGCTTAAAAAAATTCTCATATATTTTACTGTCGCACTTGTTTTGGGGGCAATGGGGGCATACTTTTTCTTTGCTCAGCAACTGTACAGCACCAATATGCCTGCACAGATGTGCAAGTCTGTAAATGTCACACTGCTCGACAGTCTTCAGAACCGCTTTGTAACCAAAAATGAGGTTGTGGAAATTATTGACGGTTTTATGGGGAAGAGTGAAGGAAAGAGTGTCGGAGATATAGATCTGCACCTGATAGAAAAACTGCTCAACCAGCGTAGCGCAATAAAAGTTTCGCAGGCAAGCATTACAAGGGCCGGGGAATTGAGGATAGACATCACCCAAAGAAAACCTGTACTGAGAATACAGACAGAAAACGGAGGATTTTATGTTGATGAAACACAATATATCTTTCCACTGGTACCTACATTCACCTCTTATGTACCTGTTGTAAGCGGAAACATCCCATTTACAATTGGGGCTGAACATAGGGGAAAAGCCACAGATGATGATGGCAACTGGATGGACAAAATAATGCAATTGGGCAATTATATGAGTAATGACCCGTTCTGGAATGCACAGATTGAACAGATTTATGTAGATGTGAACGGAGATATAATACTTTCGCCAAGAGTTGGTGATCACAAGATAATATTTGGAGACCTGAAGGATATTGATGTCAAGTTCAACAAATTGTACACTTTTTACAAAAATGTTGTACCGGCGGAGGGGTGGAACAAATACAGTACAGTTAACCTTAAGTACAGAGACCAGATAGTTTGCAAATTAAAAAAGAAAAAAAATAAAAAATCTCTTTAAGTTATGAGAAATCTGATAGCAGCCATTGACTTGGGAACAAGCAAAGTTGTGTGTCTTGTAGGAGAAAAAACAGATGCAGGAGTTAAGATTATAGCCTTGAGCGAGGCCCCTTTGAAGGGAATAAGCAGAGGTGAAGTGGTAAACATACAGTCTGTTCTTGACTCAATGACACCAACAATCAGTAATGTTGAAAATGCAATTGGAGAGAAAATAAACGAAGTATTTATTGGAATTGCAGGTCAGAACATAAGATGTGAACAGGGAACAAACCACACAACCAGAATTATTCCCGACGAACTCATAACATCTGCAGAGATAAATGAGATAACAAAAAAGATGTACAGCACCATCTGCAAAGATGATGAGGAAGTTCTTCACACCATACCACAGTCATACAATATAGATGACTTTATGGGAATTACAGAACCTGTTGGAATGAATGGAAAACAGATTTTCTCCAACTACAAGCTGTTTATCGGCAAAAAGACCTCATCCCAGCTAAGGAACAATGTCCTTAAAAGGGCAAGGCTTAACCTCAAAGGGATGATTCTTGAACCGCTTGCCTCTGCCAAAGCTGTTTTGGATGAAGAAGAGAAGGAAGTTGGCGTAGCATTGCTTGATATAGGAGCCGGCACCACAGATTTGCTTATTGTACACGACAACGTGGTAAGACACGCTGCTGTTATCCCATTTGGTGGAAACAGCATTACAGAAGACCTTAAACAGGGATGCGGAGTCTCAACAAAAATAGCTGAACAGCTTAAGACAGTACACGGTTCTTGTATGAGTTCTCTGGCTCAAGACAAAAAAGTGCGTATAAATGGTATTGGGGGTAGAGAAGATAAGGAGATCTCACATAAAATCATTGCAGAGATAATAGAGTCGAGAGTTGAGGAGATTCTGGAGGCTGCAATGTATGAGATTGAAAAATCTGGCTACAAGAACAGGATCAATGCCGGCCTGGTTATTACCGGAGGTACTTCGCAGCTTGCCAACTTAAAGTCTTTCAGCCGTTTTATTACAGGAATGGAGACCCGCTTGGCATTCCCATACAAAACAATGTCTGAGGCAGAGTTTCCTATAAGCAAGCCCTCTTTGTCTACGGCAGTGGGACTCATTCTTATGGGCTTTGAGAAGATTGAAAAAGAGGGAGGAAGATATAATGCCACATCTCCAATCAACTATAGGGAGACAGGAAAGGATACTACAACAGGAAATCAAGCTGCCTCACCAGCTACAGGGGCAACTTCAGGAGCATCTGCCGCACAACCAGCTGCAGATAAAGCTAAGGAGGCCAAAGAGAAGAATAAGAGAGGCTGGCATGATTTCTTCAAACAGTTTAAAGAAGATAATATGTTCACCGATAACGAAGCATAACTATGGAAGATATGATTGTACCTGATGGTTGGGATATGAGCCAAAGCATCATAAAAGTAATTGGAGTAGGAGGAGGCGGATGCAATGCAGTATCAGAGATGTACCGCCAAGGAATTAAGGATGTGGATTTTATGGTTTGCAACACCGATATTCAGTCACTTAAGATAAGCCAGGTACCGGAGACTTTGCGCCTTGGATCTGACCTTACCAGAGGACTTGGTGCAGGTTGTGACCCGGAGAAAGGACGTCTGGCGGCAACTGAATCAATTGAGGATATCCGCAAATCATTGCAGGGAAAGACAGAGATGGTTTTTATCACTGCCGGTATGGGCGGTGGAACAGGAACCGGTGCAGCCCCAGTTATAGCAAAGGTTGCAAAGGATATGGGAAAACTTACAGTTGCTGTTGTCACACTCCCATTCAGAGATGAAGGGCAAGACTTCATAAGGCGTGCTGTCCTTGGTATAAGGGAGTTGAAAAAACACGTAGACAGTCTCCTTATCATTGACAACCAGAAACTCTACAATGTATTTGGTGAACTTACAATATTTGATGCTTTCCCAAGAGCCGATGAGGTATTGAGTACAGCTGTGAGAAGTATTGCAGACATCATCAACCGTCCCGGTTTCATCAATGTGGATTTTGCAGATGTGAGGATGGTTATGAACAACAGCGGAATGGCCATTATGGGTATGGGTGAGGCAGAAGGTCCTGACAGGGCAATTGATGCAGTTCAGAAGGCACTGGATTCACCTCTTTTGAACGACTGTGACCTTACCACAGCAAAAGGTGTGCTTGTAAACATAACCTCAAGTAAGGAGGATGGAGGTCTTACAATGGCCGAGCTTTCCCAGATTATGGACCAGGTACGCAGTTATACAGGCGGAGTGTTCAACAAGTTCAAGCGAGGTGTGGTTTACGACCCTAACATTGGAAAGAAAATAAGCGTAACCATTGTTGCCACCGGCTTTGAGATTAATAATCTTCCACATATAGATATTAACCCAGAGGCAGACGGAGTTGTACCATTGGAAGATGGTGACATCTGGACATATAAAGACGATGAGCCGGAGGAGGAGCAATTCAATTCTGCCAACCAGGAATCCTCTTATACAGAACCAGTTACCCAGGAATATGTAAAACCGGAGGGGAAACCTGCACTTATATTGGAACCTGGTGATGACATCAGCGAGCTGGAAAGGGTTCCTGCATATATAAGAAGAAACAAGAAGCTATCGGGAATAATATCATAATTTTAGTAAATTTGTAGTCTAATAGATATTTAAGATTATGACTCAGAGAAGAAGAAGGGTAAGATTTGCCCCAAGTCCAACCGGTCCGCTGCATATGGGCGGTGTAAGGACAGCATTATATAATTACCTGTATGCAAAACAGGCAGGTGGAGATTTCATTATCCGAATTGAGGACACAGACTCACAGAGATTTGTACCAGGAGCAGAAAAATACATCATAGACGCCCTCAACTGGTGTGGCATTATTCCAGACGAAGGAGTGGATGCACAAGGTAATGTTGTTGAGGTTGCTGACCAGAGACATCCTCACGCCCCATACAGACAGTCACAGCGCAAGCCTATTTACAGAAAATACGCAGAACAGCTTATTGAGAACGGCTATGCTTACTACGCCTTTGATACAGCAGAGGAACTGGATGCAAAAAGGAAAGAGGCAGAGGCTGCCAAACAGAATTTCATATACAACTACCAGACACGTAAGGAGTTGAAAAACTCACTTACCTTACCTGAAGATGAAGTGAAGAGACTTCTTGAGACTACCACAAACTGGACAATCCGTTTCAAGAACCCTGAGGATGAAGTTGTAAAGATGGATGACCTTATTAGAGGACACATAGAGGTTAATACCAATACAATTGATGACAAAGTGCTTTGGAAGAGGGCTGATGAGCTCCCTACATACCACCTTGCAAATATTGTGGATGACCACCTTATGGAAATTACAGAGGTTATCCGCGGCGAGGAATGGCTCCCTTCTCTCCCACTCCACTATATGCTTTACAAAGCTTTTGGATGGACAGAAACACAACCCCGTTTTGCACACCTTTCATTGCTCCTTAAACCCGACGGCAAAGGCAAATTGAGCAAAAGGGACGGAGACCGCCTTGGCTTCCCAGTATTCCCATTGAAATGGATTAACGCCGAGGGCGAAGTCAGCCGCGGCTATAGAGAGGACGGTTACTATCCTCAGGCATTTGTAAACCTGCTTGCCCTTCTTGGCTGGAATCCCGGAACAGAGCAGGAGCTGTTTACAATGGATGAGCTTGTACAGGCATTCTCATTGGAGAGGGTAATCAAATCTGGTGCACGATTCAATGCCGACAAAGCAAAATGGTTCAACCAGGAGTATTTGAGAAAACAGACTGACGCACAACTTGCAGAGCAGTTTGTCCCTGTTCTTGAGGGAAAAGGTGTGGATGTTTCAAAATACCCTTTTGCTTTTGTTGAGCAGCTTTGCGGCCTAATTAAAGAGAGGGCACACTTTGTTGCCGATTTCTGGGATATCTGCAGCTACTTCTTCGTTGCCCCTACATCTTATGCAGAGAATGATGTGAAAAAGTTCTGTACCCCTGAGACAATGGAGATTATTGCCAAAGTGAAGGAATTCATCGGGAATATGGAGATGAAAGAGTTTGCAACTGCAGGTGATACACCTAAGGCTGAATGTGTCCACAACATAGAGGAGAAGCTTACCGGCTACATTAAAGAGAACGAGTGGAAAATGGGTTCAGTAATGAATACCCTGCGTCTGTTCTTTGTTGGCCAGGCAAAGGGTCTTGGAATTGCAGACATCATATATTTTGTTGGGAAAGAAGAAGCACTACGCAGAATAACAGCAGGGGAAAATGCAATATAAAAACATATTTAACCTTAAGAAAACTATTGCAAAAAGCAGAAAGCCATTCAATATGGCTCTCTGCTTTATTTTTTCAGGTGCCATTCTGGGAATGGTTGCCTGCTGCAATAACAAAGGGAATGATTATATTCCCAATGGCAAAGTTGCCGATGAAAAATTCTCATTCGCCTGGATTTCAGACAACCATCTGGGCTCATTTGCATACGCAGAAGATGATCTTGTTCAGGCAATAGAGGATATAAACACAATGGATTCCATTGAATTTGTAATCTTTACAGGGGACCTTACGGAGTTTGGGGTAACCTCTGAGTTTGCACTGCTCAAGGAGAAACTTGCGGCCCTTAACAAACCTTATTTTATGGTAGACGGCAACCACGATGTAAACTGGAGCGAGAATGGTACCACCTCTTTTGAGAAATTCTTTAAAGGGAATGCCCCACGTTTCTGCTTTGATTCCCACGGTATCCGTTTTATAGGGTGTGGCAGCGGTCCGATGTTGCGTATGGGAGCACCGCATATTCCAAGAGAGGAACTAAACTGGGTTAAAAGTGTACTGGATACCACAAACATAAACCAGCCTATAATTTTTGTGAACCATTTCCCACAGTTTGAGGAGATAGCCAACAGTTATGAGCTTACAAACATCATTAAGGGGCATAACGTGCAGTACATACTGTGCGGTCATTTCCACGTAAATTCAACAAAAGAATACAACGGACTTACAAGCATACTGGGGCGCTCCCTTTTGCGCCGTACAGACCCTATGGGTGGATATAACATTGTAACCGTTACACCTGATTCAATCTTTGCTGCAGAGCGCACTGTAAAGGGTGAAACCCATCCTGTATGGTTCAGGGGAGAGCTGCAGGAGATGTACACCCATAAAGGAGAGCAGATGGAAATCTCTTACGCAATTAACGGGGAATATCCGCAGGTAGAGGAGCTTTGGAGAATTGATGAGGTTTCAGACATTGCCTCGCAGGGTTCGTTGGATGGGGAGCTGTATGTGTATACCACTACAGGGGGCAAGACTGTGGCTTTGAACGCCTCTACCGGCAAAAAGATATGGGAGTTCCAAACTGGAAACAAAATCTTTTCAGCACCGTTTATAACAGTAGAGAATATATATGTAACCTCAACAGACGGCTTCATTTATGCCCTTAAACGGAAGAACGGCAAACTGCTGTGGAAATATGATACAGGCTATCCTGTGGTAGCCTGCCCGCTTGTTGTGGGAGACACCCTGTATACAGGCTCCTCCAATGAGAAGTTCTATGCAATTGATGCTCTGGAGGGGAAATTGCATTGGGTATCAGAAGGGTTCACAGGCTATATGGAATCCCGCCCCTGTGCAGACTCAGAAAATATATACACAGGCGGCTGGGAAGGGAGATTCTGGGCAATCAACAGATTGTCGGGAGGAAAAGTTTGGGAATACAACATAGGAAAAGGGAGATACTTCTCACCTGGCGCCTGCTGGCCAATCATTGCAAAAGAACACATTTTTGTACAAAGTTCAGACAAAGTGTTGAGAGGTTATACTCCCGACGGTTCCATTGCCTGGGAGAATACTTCTGCAGTGGGAAGGGAATCTATAGGGATTTCAAAAGATGGCAATACACTTTATGTAAAGGGGACAGAGGACACCTTTACCGCATTTGACCTTACTGCAGATGGGTTCCCTGTAAAATGGGAAACAAAAATGCCTTATAAATTCAACTTTATCCCAACTGCACCTGTTGAAATCCCCGAGAAAAATACTGTGCTTGCAGCTGACACTTACGGCACAATCTGTGCAATAGGTTCAGGTGGGGAAGGATTGCTATGGCAATATAAAATTTCCAATTGCGCTGTAACATCTTTCTGCGCTACAGAAGATGGAAATATGATTGCAATGACAATGGACGGGAAAATTGTAAAACTGAAATTCTGATACAATTATGAAGAAATTGATGATTTTAATGGCAGCTATGCTATTTGCATCTGCCTCATTTGCCCAAGTGAAATGGGAAGAGGGAACACTTGACCAGGCCATTAAAAAAGCTAAAGAGAGCGGTAAAGAACTGGTATTCCTTGATTGCTACGCCACCTGGTGTGGCCCCTGCAAATATATGGCAAACACCGTTTTCACCTCCAAAGAGGCCGGTGACTACTTCAACAAGAAATTTGTGAACATAAAAATAGATATGGAAAAAGGGGAAGGAATCAATCTTGCCCGCCAGTTCCGTATACAAGGCTATCCAACCTTCATAATCCTCAACTCCAAAGGCAAAGAACTCGGCCGTATAGTTGGTGGGGCTGAGGCAAAACAGTTCATACAAAAAGTTGAACAAGTCTTGAGTAACGCCAAATAGTTACTGGGCTATAAAACGATATACAATCTCCCCCACTTGCTTTTCAGGAGCAGATGACGAAGCTCTGAAACGGCTTCTCTTGGCTGCCGCTATTGCAGAACGGACAATACACTCATCAGATGAAGATACGTTCCCAATAACGGCAGCTGCTGTAACGTACCCTTTTCTGTTTACAGTAATCTGCACACTTACATCCCCTCCACCAGGGCACTTGTATGCCGGTACCGGAAGAGAGATGGCTTTTCTGCCATCCAATGAATATGAAATTACAGACGGCCCTTTGTATTGTTCTGCATTACTGTCCGGAAGATTATCTTTGTTGGTTGCAGACACATCATCATCACCCTGTTCCCTTAATGCTGCTGCTCTGGATGCATCAAGTTTGCGCTGGAGTGCACGTGCCTCATCATATACCTGGTTGGGATTTTTGAACCTGTCATCCTTCAACGGCTGATTGCTTCTGTCTACCGCAACATTCCTGTAAGCACTTGGAGATGTCTTTCCACTTAACAGATCATCCAGCTCCTTACTTGCCTGCTGTTTCAACTCCTCCAGTTTCTCAATCTTCTCCAACTCCTCCAACTTTGAGAAATCCAATACAAAAGAAGTCTCCTCATCCACAATCCTGTGGATTGCGGTGAGGAGTAATATTATAACTACCACCAGATGAAAAATTATGGTGGAATAGAATCCTACTTTTTTCTCTTTTGAATCAAGAAAACTCATCGGGAAGCAATTACCTCTTAAAACTCTGCAGATTTAGGAGTTCTTGGGAAAGGAATTACGTCTCTGATGTTCTGCATTCCGGTAACAAACAACAGAAGTCTCTCAAAGCCCAATCCAAAACCACTATGAGGCGCAGTACCAAAACGGCGGGTATCCATATACCACCACAAGTTTGTAGTGTCCATACCCAACTCATCTATACGTGCTTTCAACTTCTCATAACTCTCCTCTCTCTGAGAACCACCAATAATCTCTCCAATCTTAGGGAACAGCACATCCATTGCCCTTACAGTTTTACCATCATCATTCTGTTTCATATAGAATGCCTTAATATCTTTAGGGTAATCTGTAAGGATAACAGGTTTCTTGAAGTGTTTCTCTACAAGATATCTCTCGTGCTCACTCTGAAGGTCCACACCCCAAGCTACAGGGAACTCAAATTTCTCACCGCTCTTCAAAAGGATATCAATACCCTCTGTGTATGCAAGTCTCACAAACTCGGTGTTTACAACACTCTCCAAACGGCTGATAAGCTCCTTGTCAAACATATCGTTAAGGAACTTGAGGTCATCCATACAGTTCTCAAGAGCATATTTCACACAATATTTGATGAAATCCTCTGCAAGATCCATATTGTCCTCAATTTCATAGAATGCCATCTCAGGCTCAACCATCCAGAACTCTGCCAAGTGGCGTGGAGTATTTGAATTCTCCGCACGGAAAGTAGGGCCAAAAGTGTAAATCTGGCCAAGAGCCATTGCTCCAAGCTCACCCTCCAACTGGCCGCTTACTGTAAGTGCAGTCTGTCTGCCAAAGAAATCGTTTGAAAAATCCACCTCACCACCCTCTGTTTTAGGGATGTTGTTCAAGTCCATTGTGGTAACCTGGAACATTGCACCAGCACCCTCGCAGTCACTTGCTGTGATAAGCGGTGTATGCAAATAGCAGAAACCTCTGTCATTGAAATATTTGTGAATGGCAAATGCCATTGCGTGCCTGATTCTGAGAACACATCCGAAAGTGTTTGTACGAGGTCTCAAATGGGCAATCTCCCTAAGGAACTCCATACTGTGACCTTTCTTCTGCAAAGGGTAGCTCTCCACATCCGCAGTGCCGTACACCTCAATCTCTTTAGCCTGAATCTCAACACTCTGACCTTTACCCATAGACTCCACCAAATCACCTTTCACAGCAATGCAGGCACCAGTAGTGATGGTTTTCAAAAGTTCATCAGAAAAATTGGCTGCATCACATACAACCTGTATATTGTTTACAGTAGAACCATCATTAAGCGCAATGAAGGCTACATTCTTGTTTCCTCTTTTGGTTCTCACCCAACCTTTTGCCAAAACCTCGCCACCTGGAGTCTCTTTCAGCAACTGGGCAATTCTCATTCTTTTAATCTCGCTCATTGTTCTAAAAATTTAAAGCAACAAAGTTAAGAATTTTTCACATACTTCTTTAAGGCATTTGCCCAAATCTTGTATGCAGCCTGATTAATGTGCAAACCATCCTTTGTAAATCTTCCATCCAAGTGTAATGAACCGGGAGCCTTCAGAAGATCATACAGGTAAATATATTTTACATTATACTTGCGGGCCATCTTCTTCAAACCTTTATTCACCCTTCTGATAGTCATAGTCTTGTCCTCCTTGTTCATAGTCTTGTAAATACACTTCTCAAAGTTGTATGGCAACAGGGACTGGATGTACAATTTGGTTTTCGGGCACTGGGTTCTGATCTCCTTAACCACTTTCTCTATATCTACCAGCACACTGTCGGATGTTATCTGATGACTGATATCATTAACTCCCACAAGTAGAAAAATCTTTTTTGGATTACCTGGCAAGATCTGGTGCAAACGGTCATAAATACCTGGGGCATCATCACCTACAATACCTCTGTTAACCACAGAATACCCCTCTGGAAGCCATCCTGCAAACAGGCTCTCCCAATCTCCACCCTCTGTAAGGCTGTCTCCCAACATTACAAAATCATTTGATGTAACAGGTCTCTCCTGCTCAAACTGGGCAGTACGTTTGTAATAATGGTCACTATATTTCTTTGTCTGCTGTGCATAAGCACCTGTAGCCATAAACAAAAGTACAATAACTAAAACTTTCTTCATATTCTTAAATTTTTCTTCCCGATAAATTATAAAACATCAATCTCCACTCCCCTACTCTGATTCCAGCATCTGTCTACTACAGCAACAGTATATTTGCCTTTTTGAGCCACCGCAAACTCAGCAGCAGGAACAAGTTTGATTAATGTACCATTATAGTAAACTGCATAGAATAAAGCCTTCTGCATAGGATCTGCAGCATCTTTAGCTTTCTGGTTCCAAACAAGTTTGTCACCTATAACCTTTAGGTTCTCAACACCCTGTGGAGCCTTTTTGTCCAGTTCAGAATATGCAGGTATTAAGGCTGGCGTTTTTTGGAACTCTGTTCTCATACTTTCTTGTACACCAGCTACATTCCTTACAAGGCTCCAGGCTGGCCACCAAACATTTCCATACACATTAGGCAGATCCCTTACCAGCTTCATCTTCGCAGCTGTCTGATTTATATCCGGATTATCCAAATCAGGCTTGTTGAAAGATGAGATGCTCTGCCCTATATACAGATGTCCCCTCTTCCAGGTGTCGTTCCACCACTCAATAAGGGTTTTATAATCTGCAAGTCTGTGGCCTATCTCCCAATACAACTGAGGCACATAGTAATCAATGATTCCCAACTCTGCCCAACGTGGCACATCTGCAAACAACTGGTCATAATTTGAAAGGCCATTAGTATTACTGCCAGAACTGTCGGGAGTATCTTTCTTGTTCCTGTGAATTCCAAACGGACTGATACCAAACCTTACCCAAGGTTTTACTGCCTTAATTGTGTCGTTCAACTCTTTAATGAGCATCTCAACATTATTTCTGCGCCAGTCTCCAAGAACCTGTTTTCTGCTCTCCTGGTATTTTGCCTGTCCAAGAGAATCTGTTGCATTTTTGTCTCCCTCTACAACAAATCCCTGCTGTGCGGCATATTTCTCAAATGCAACAGTATCATTGAACTCCACGCCTGTAATTGGATAAGGATAGAAATAGTCATCAAAATGGATTGCCTCAATATCATAGCGGTTTACAATATCAGCAATTGCCTTAATTGTAAGCTCCCTTGAGAGTGGCTCTGCAGGGTTAAAATATAACTGCTTGCCGTGCTTTACAAAAATCTCCGGATATTTGAAATAAACGTGGTCTGCACAAAGTGTATCACTCTCCAACAATGTAACCCTGTAAGGGTTGCACCACGCGTGGAACTCCATACCTCTTTTGTGGCTCTCCTCAATCATAAATTGCATAGGATCCCACTCCTCAGCAGGGGCAACGCCCTGTTTACCACTCAAATACCTGCTCCAAGGCTCCACCTCCGATTTATAGAATGCATCTGCACAAGGTCTCACCTGAAATATTACAGCATTGCATCCAGATGTCTGCATAGAATCCAGCACCTGCACAAACATATCCTGAACCTCCTGTCTGGACATATCCTTAATTTGGTTATTACCCACAATATGAATCCAACCACCTCTGAACTCTCTTCCAGCCAGAGATTGTTCATTTGCACAGCAACTCTGCATCCCTATAGCAAGTTGCAAAGAGATGGCAACAAATAAAACAGCAGAAAAAAAATTTTTCATATTCAATCAAATTTATTAAAACTCAACACCCATTGCCTTACAGATCTTCTTAGGGATATCTGTATTGTCCTGACGGCCTGCGAACATCTCACTGCCCGCGCCAACTGCAAATACCGGAACTGCTCCACCAGTGTGTGAAGTTGTTGTCCAACCAATTTTTGCAACAACTGAAAGCGAATCCTTGGAGATGTCCTGCATATAGTTTGACACATCAGTACCATCTGCGCTCTTAGAAGCGGTTGCCTTGTCAATTACAGAAAGGTCATATACATAACCCTTACCTCTACCAAGTGTCACACCACCAGTCTCGTGGTCAGCAGTTACAACTATAAGAGTCTCATCAGGATGCTGTTTGTAGAACTCATATGCCACGGCAATTGCCTGATCAAAATCCAAAAGCTCCAATACAGTACCAACCAATTCATTTGAATGGGCAGCCCAGTCAATCTTTCCTCCCTCTACCATAAGGAAGAAACCCTTCTCGTTGTTAAGGAAATCAATTGCAGCACCAACAACCTGAGGCAACTCCAAATCACCCTCAATCCTCTCGGCCACATATGGAAGATCGTTGTTCTTTTTCTCCCCTTTCTGGAACAGCACCATTTTTTCTGCCTGGTCTTTCTTTTCATTATACTCATCAGTACCGTATGCAAAAACATAACCGGCCTCAGAAGCTATATCATACAAAGATTTTTCCTGTTCCCTTTTATCTTTTGCCCCATAGAATCCACCACCACCAAAGAACTCAAAACCAGATGATGCCAACTGTTGAGCAATTGAATAATAATCACTTCTGGCAGTTGAATTTGCATAGAATGAACCGGGAGTTGCATGATCTATAGTAACACTTGTAGTGACACCAACAGGGAACCCTGCGTTATGAATCTTATAAGAGATAGCTGTAAGATTTGAAGAATCCGGAGCAGTACCCAACATACCATTATTGGTTTTAGCACCGGTTGCCAATGCTGTACCTGCAGCTGAAGAACAGGTAATATATCTGTTGGCAGAATAGCTGGTAGCCATACCCATTACCGGAAACTGTGTAAAACAAAGCGGGTTATTACCTATTTTACCCTCTTTGGTAGCCAAATATCCCTCTGTAAGGGAAATATGGGAGAATCCCATACCGTCACCAATAAAATAGAAAACATACTTGGCTTTCTTCTCACCATTGCCACAGCAAGATGCCAGCAAACAAACTGTAACGGCCATCATTAGAAGGCCCTTGAAACTATTCTTCATATCTTTAAGTTTAATAATATTGACTAAGTTCATACAAAGATATAAAAAAAGGATGGCTAAAAAGCCACCCTTTTCATTTATGTATAAGCTTTAAGATTATCTTACTACATCTACAGTTCTTGCAGAGTACATAATCTTAAGAGCAGAACAACGTCTAAGCTCTTGCTTAACATCACTGATGATACCCATACGAACATTCTCGTCCGCTTTGATAACAGTTGTCATGAACTGACGGTCACCCTCACTCATAGCCTCACGCTCTACAGCAATGAAGTCACGGATGTCTGAAACGTTTCTAAAAGAATCGTTCAACTGGATACGTGCGTCAGTACCATACTCAGCCTGTTTGTCTTTAACAGGAGTACCAATATTGATGTATGAAGCCAAGTCTTTACGCTCCAATTTTGCTGTCTCTGATGCCTCTGGTAGTTTTACCATAACCAACTTATCACTCTCACGCATAGTAGTTGATACCATGAAGAAGAAGATAAGCATGAAGATAATATCTGAGGTAGATGACATAGAGAAACTTGCTAGAGTTCTCTTACCTTTCTTACTGAATTTTGCCATTTTTATATCCTCCTAATTATCTTTTCTTTGAAACATCTTTAGGCTCTGCCTCTGAGATTGACTGAGGAACAGCATCACGAACGATTCTCTGTTTCTCCTCATCCAAATCTGCATATTTAGAACCATAATTTACCATTGCAAAATCATCACGGATTTCGTTGAACGCTTTTACGATCTCATTCTGAACTCGTAGGTAAGCGCTGTAACTTGTACCACGGTCATTCTGCAAAGAAACAACACCTTTTGAAACGGCATACTGGCCAAATCCCTCAATATCCTTCATCTCTTTCTCTGGAAGAGCCTCGCTGTTGGCAGGGTTGGTGATGAACTCTTTAATCTGGTCTTTAACCTGAGTAATGTCCATTGGAGTACCACCCGCCAAAATTCTATCTTGTGCGTTAATTCTAACAACAACAATGTTTCTGCGGTTAACCTTTATGTCCTGCTGTTTCTGATTCTCGTCAGGCATAGGAGGTAGACGTCTCTGGATACCCTTGTCTACATCCATTGTTGTAGCCACCAAGAAGAAGATAAGCAACAAGAACGCAATGTCACCAGTTGAAGTCGTATTTAACGCTGGAAGTGGTTTTGCCATATCTGTATTTCTTAATGGTTATTATTTACTGAACATATTTTTAAGGCTACCAACGATAATTGCTACAAATGCAACAGCAATCAAAAGACCTGCTGACATAACAGCACCGTCAGTAAACTTCAAATCTGAAGCAGAAGGTTCAACGCTGGTTGCAACACCCTCAAGTGGTGCACTGCTTGAAGTAACTACTGCCAAAATTACTACTACTGCAAAGATAGCTACAGCAATAATGGTTGACTTCTGTGTTTTCTTACCTGATCTGAAGAACAAAGGAAGAACAAGCATACTGACAAGAGCAACACCCAAAAGGATATAAGCCCAACCCAAAATTGTAGACACCATTGACTCTGGAGTACCCTGAGCATAGAAAAGCACGATAAGTACTGCAGAAACAGCTAGTAGTAAATATGATAAATATTTAACTAGTTTCATGTTATCTTAAATTATTTTTTTGCTTTTACTAAAATGTCGATCAATGATACTGAAGCATCCTCCATAGTAATAACTAGACCCTCAATTTTTGCAGTGATATAGTTGAAGAACACCTGAAGAATAAGAGCAACGATCAAACCGGCAACTGTAGTAATCAACGCAACTTTAATACCTGAAGCTACAACGATAGGTGAAATGTCACCAGCAGCCTGGATAGCATCAAATGCACCGATCATACCG
>JAZRIV010000020.1:0-11915 GCA_045645465.1 Candidatus Egerieisoma sp. | reverse complement strand
TTTCAATTTCCTTAAGCCTGAAAGTGGATTTTACTTCAGGTTCCCCCTTCATTTCATCCATATTAAAATTGAGGATGCTTATTGAGTAAATAGGAGCGAAGAGGTAGTTCTCCTGTCCTTCAAGTATGGAAGCTGCTCATTTCTCAGTTGCTCAATATCAACGATTACTCTGTCGGGAATAACTTGGTTGAGAAAAGCAATTATAATCTCCTTGTTTGCAATCTTGCCAAAAACGTACTTGAACCCGCAATCAGAGAGCAGACTTACATACTTGCTTACACTTTTTTTCTTAGGATACAGGATTTTAGGTTCCTCAACACAATTCAAATAATTAGTTTCCATTGCTTTAGGTTTTGTGCGGGATTCATGTGAGCCGGCACATAACCTTTTGCTTTCCCCTCAATCGTCCCACTGGTTATTATTGTTTGTATCGGTTGCAAGATGCAAAAAATTCCTGAGAAACCTTTTCTGAAAAAGAAAAAGTTTGTTAAGATTTTCTGATTTTGGAAGTAACTTTGTGCATTATGAAAGAAATTTACAGTTTCCTCACAGAACTCTCCCAAAACAACAATAGGGAGTGGTTCAATGCAAACAAAGAAAATTACCTGAAAATAAGGGATACGTTTGAGGCTTTTGCCCAAGCACTGATTGCCAAAATTGAAGAGTGGGATACAGATATTTCTGAGTCAAAACTGTCAGTAAAAGATTGTACCTACAGGATATACCGGGATACCCGTTTCAGCAAAAACAAGGAACCCTACAAAACCCATATGGGAATCTTCATTTGCAAAGGGGGAAAGAAGTCCCCTAATGCAGGGTATTACCTTCATATAGAACCGTCGGGAGGAAATGTTCTTCCCGATGATTGTGGGCAGAAAGGTGTCCACACCCAAACTCCTCTCTCTATGGGAGGGAGTTTTATAATTGCCGGTACATATAAGTATGAATCAAAGGTGCTTCGTAGCATAAGGGATGAAATTTCTGTGAACGGAGATTCTTTTCTTGATGCAATCAGACAGGCGGAAGATTTCTACCCTGAGGAATCAGATATGCTGAGAAAAGTTCCTGCAGAGTTCTCCTTTGCTCCCGATAAATGTCACAAACTTCTCAGATACAAAACCTTTGCCCTAATAAAACCAATTGATGCAGAATATGTTTGTGCTCCTGATGCATTGGACAATATAGCAAAGGATTTTAGGAGCTGCAGCAACTTTATTAAGAAGGTGAATATGGCTATTGAATATGCCTACGACGCCTGATTCCCCACACGTACAACAACAGAATAACATTCATCAGCAGTGCGTAGATGATGGCAGGAATGGCCATCTCTCCGCTGTTGAAGATGAATGGGGAGGTGGCAATGGCAATGGCTTGGGCAGCGTTCTGCATACCCACCTCAATTACAATTGTGCGGCGGACGCCGTCGCTGAACCTGCCTGCGCGGGAAAGGAGCGAGCTGCACAGCATAGCCATAAGGATAAGGCAACCTGCTGCAAGTCCAAGTACGCGGAAATTGGCAATAATCTCTGAGGTGTACTGCAAAAAGAATACTCCGGCCAACAGCATAAGGGCAGGGAAGGCACATTTGCCCAACACCTTGTTAACCTTGGCGGCAGCTGCCGGTTTGAAATGACGCAATGCAATTCCCAAGAGCATAGGAACAAACAGCAGTACTATATTTTGTACGAACAGTTTTCCCACAGGAAGCACAACTTCCACTCCCGCCTGTTGTGAAATAAAAGCGGAAACACCACCCATTACAAATGGTAGAGTGAAAAGTGTTATTATACTGCTTATGGCTGTAAGGGTAACCGAAAGGGCCACATCTCCTTTTGCCAGCATAGAGAAAACATTAGAAGAACTTCCTCCCGGACAACATGCCACCAGTACCAGACCCATAAAATATACAGGGGGCAAATCAAGTACCCAGGCAATTCCAAAAGCAATTAGCGGGAGAAAAACCAATTGTCCCAACATTCCGGCCAGTACCCCTTTAGGATTTTTGGCAACATTAGTAAAAGCCTCCTTATTAAGGTCTGTTCCAAGGAGGAACATCAGCACAAGGAGTATAGGCATTACAATCCAAACAGTATTCATACAAATTAAATTATAGCAGTTGCTACAAAAAGTAGCGCAAATAACAACAAATTGCGGGCGGTTGCACCCAGTACAGGATTGAGGGCGGCACCATTGCCCGCCACAAGTTTCCGCCAGGTGTCAATATGTACCACAAGATATGCGGCAGGGGCAGCAACGATTACATCATTGGTCACAAACACAGCAAAAGCAATGACGGCAGCCACAATGCCGGAAGCCAAATATACCCACTCCATAGCCTTTCGCCCAAAAATTACCACAGTAGTTTTCTTCCCTACAGCAGTATCATCCTCTTTATCCCGACAATTGTTTACCACTAGTACATTGGCAGCCATCAGCCCCACCGCAACCGAAACGGGAAGAGATACTGAAATGCCTTCCCATCCACCTTGTTGCAGGTAATAAGTTAAGGTAACCGGCACTACTCCAAAGAACAGTACTACAGCCACATCGCCCAGTCCGTGGTGGGAAAGGGGGAAAGGCCCTGCACTGTAGCCCAAGGCAAACAGGCCAATGCAAAGTCCAACAGGAATCAGCCACCACTCTCCATAGAAGAGCATAAGGCAACCCATACAGGCGGCACACAGCAAAGTGCCGAAAGTGGCATATTTCATAGCGGAAGGGGAGATATCCCCCTCAGTTACCCCTCGGCGGAAACCTTGGCGTCCTTTACGGTCTATACCATTCTTATAATCATAGTATTCATTTGCAAAGTTGGAAGCAATTTGGGCCAGGAGGGCAAACAGCAGGCACAGCAAAGCCGGGACAAACCTGAAGTCCCCCAGCACTAAAGCGCAGGCCACTCCAGCAAGCACTCCTGAAACGCTTACCGGAAGGGTTCTCAGACGCATTGCTTCAATCCATTTTTTCATTTTACCCCAATTTATTTAATCCCAATATACATTCTGCAAATTCCCAAGGTGAGACTTCTGTGGATAACTTTACTGAAGCCTGCCTGATGGAGCATAGGGACAAATTTATCGGGAGCAGGAAATGTTAAAACAGATGCCGGCAGGTATTCATATGCCCCTCTGTCTCCCGATACCCATCCCCCTATTGTTGGCAGGATGTTCAGGAAATATAGTTTGTAGCACCAGCGGACAATTGGGTTGGATGGAACGGAAAGTTCAAGAATTACCAGTTTCCCACCAGGGGTAAGAACTCTGTACATTTCATTCAAGCCAAGCTGAAGGTGCTCAAAATTGCGCACACCAAACCCTACAGAGATACGGTGGAAAGTGTCATCATTGTAAGGCAGCTCCTCACAGTCACCCTGCACCATAACCGCATCCACCCCGGCAGCCTTTATCTTCTCCCGCCCAATGGCCATCATCCCTTCAGAAAGGTCAATACCGGTAACCTTACTTCCAGCAGGGGCCTTCAGTGCTATCTCAATGGTAAAATCACCGGTACCGCAAGCCACATCAAGAATCTCAAGCGGTCCGGCTGTATCCACAAGCTCCTTTACCGCTTTTCTGCGCCACCCCTTATCTATATTCAATGATAGGATATGGTTCAGTTTGTCATAGTCTGGAGCAATGTTGTCAAACAAATTTCTAATGCCTTCTTTTTTTGCCATAAATTTTCAAATGTACAGCAAAGGTAATCTTTTTCCCCGCAGGTTTTTAAGTATCTTTGCACCGCAGATACTCAAAGTGTGAAAAATATGAAATCAACCAAATCAATAAAGGATTGGGTAATAGCTACCCGTCCGTGGTCGTTTCCTGCATCGGCAATGCCGGTGTTGGTGACATTGGGATTCCTGTTCTGGAAGGGGCTGGAGCCAAATTGGTGTATAGGGGTGCTTACAATAATAAATGTAGTGCTGTTCCACGCTGCAGGAAACACCTGGAGCGATTACAAAGATTATGAAAACGGTGTAGACCGAGAAGATACAGTTGGAGGACTCTCTATTGTAAGTGGGCAGTTCAAACCGCTGGAAATAAAGAGACTCTCTTTGTCACTGTTTGCAGTGGCAGTAGCAGGGGGCTTGGCCCTTACCTGTTTTACCGGAATTGAAACACTCTATTTTGGATTGGCAGGGGCGGTTCTGACAGTCCTGTACCCTTGGATGAAGTACCACGCTCTTGGTGATTTGGATATATTTCTCACATACGCCGTACTGCCTACACTTGGTACTTCGTTTGTGGCAACAGGGGCGGTCCATACAGATGTTCTCCTCCTTGCAATTCCGGTTGGTCTTATAACAGTGGGTATTTTGCATTCCAACAATACCAGGGATATGGAGCAGGATACAAGAGCAAACATAAAGACATTTGCAATGTGTTTGGGTAAAAAGACTTCTGCCTGGCTTTATTGTGTTGAGGTAATATTTCCTTTCTTTCATATAGGTGGACTGATAGGTGCCGGATTGCTTCCTTATTGGAGCTTCCTTCCGTTTGTTGTAATGCCATTGGCATTTGACAACTCAAAAAAAGCGTTGCGTTACCCGCAGGAGGGGATGAGCGCACTGGTAGGAATTGATGAAAAGACAGCGCAGCTGCAGTTGGGCTTCAGTATGATGTTGTTCATTTCGTTTATGGTTGCTGCTCTTTTATAGGGAGGTTTGTCGGGAAAATGAAAAAACTCATTTTTACAATAATCCTTGCAGCGGTGCTGTGGAGCATAATGTTTCTCCCTGTGACAGCACCTCATATAAATTTCTGGTGGATGATGACAGCTTCTGCCTGCACTTTAAGTATCCTTTCTTCCATCTTCAATCCGGGATGGTGGAAGGAGGTACATATAAATTTTAAGGGGTTGCTGTTGGGTGTGGGTATTGCTGTGGTATTGTGGGGAGTATTCTGGACAGGAGACAAACTCTCCCAGATAATCTTCAATTTTGCCCGTCCGCAGGTAGATTTGATTTACGGGATGAAGGAGGGGGAATCGCCTTGGCTCCTTACAGTGCTTATGCTGTTCCTTATAGGGCCGGCAGAGGAGATTTTCTGGCGTGGATATGTGCAGAAAACATTGCAGCAAAGGTGGTCTCCCAATGTGGGCTTTATAGTTTCTACTGCAATATATGCACTGGTGCACGCCGGTTCCTGCAATTTTATGCTAATTATGGCAGCATTGGTGGCTGGAGCGGCTTGGGGTTTGATGTACAGACTGTTTCCCAAACAGTTCTTTGCAATAATACTTTCGCACGCCCTTTGGGATGTGGCGGTATTTGTGTGGTTCCCAATATAAATTGCACTAATCATAAGTTTTTTTATACTTTTGTTACAATTTTGCTGCAATAGAAGGGTGTGGCGTAAGTTTTTTATTGTAAAAATTTGAGAATCAAATGAGAGGGAGAGTTACAAAATGTGATATACAAGAGAGGTTGAGAAGCAGAATCCTTATTCTCGACGGAGCTATGGGCACAATGTTGCAGAGGGAGGACTTGAGTGTGGAGGATTATAAGGGGGCTCCAGGAAATAATGATATACTCAATGTCACAAGAGCAGATGTAATAGAGAAGATACATAAGGAATACATAGAGGCTGGGGCAGATATAATTGAGACAAACACATTCAGCAGCAATGCAATATCGCAGCAGGAGTACGGATGTGAAGCAATGGTGTACCGGATGGCCTTTGAAGGTGCCCGAATTGCCTGCAAGGCGGCAGAGGGGACAGATGTCCTTGTGGCAGGTTCAATGGGACCAACTACAAAGATGCTCTCTTTTTCTCCCGATGCCAATTTGCCTGAGCATAGGGCAACAGATTTTGATACAATGGCAGCTGCATATATGGAGCAGGCCAGTGGTCTGATAGACGGAGGGGCAGATTTGCTGCTTGTGGAAACAGTTTATGACGGCCTTAATGCCAAGGCTGCCCTTTATGCAATTTCCAAGGTAAAGGAGGAGAAAGGTTGTGATATTCCTGTAATGGTTTCTGCAACAATAAACGACAGAAGCGGAAGATTGCTCAGCGGACAGAATATAGAGGCCCTTTATACCGCATTGAGCCATTATGATATTGTAAGTTTTGGCCTCAACTGCTCTTTTGGGGCAGCGGAGCTAATGCCGTTTATGGAGCGGCTTGCAAATGAAACCTACGGAGGAGCCGGAGTGCCTTGCGCGTTGAGCATCTATCCTAATGCGGGGTTGCCAAATGAGATGGGAGGGTATGATGAGCAGCCCGCCTTTACTGCAAAATGTGTTGGGGATATTGCACGCAAAGGGCTGTTGAACATAGCTGGAGGATGCTGTGGTACAACTCCTGAGCATATTAGGGCAATAAAAGAAGAACTGCAGGGGATTTCACCAAGAGACTATGCAGTGTCTTCACTACAAGCGCAGTGGATTGGTACACAAATGCAAAATCAAAATAGCGGTGAAGCAGATTTGTGGGTAAGCGGTTTGGATGCCCTTCTGATAAACAGAGAGAAGAATAATTTTATAAATGTTGGTGAGCGTACCAATGTGGCGGGTTCTGCCAAGTTTGCAAAACTGATACGGGAGAAGGAGTATGCTCAGGCGGCTGATATCGCACGCAAGCAGATAGAGGATGGTGCAACAATAATTGATATAAATATGGATGATGCCATGCTGGATGCCCCGCACGAGATGGCAACATTCATAAGATATATAAGCAATGATCCGGATATAGCCAAAGTTCCCCTTATGATAGACTCCTCCAATTGGGAGGCTGTCCTTGCAGGTCTCAAGAACTCTACCGGTAAAGGGATTGTAAACTCGCTCAGCCTTAAGGAGGGTGAAGAGGAGTTCCTCAGAAAAGCCAAAGAGGTGTATCTTTTGGGTGCTGCGGTAATTGTAATGGCTTTTGATGAGCAGGGACAGGCTGTGACTTACAGCCGTAAGGTGGAGATTTGTCAGAGAGCTTACGCTTTGCTTACAGAGAAGGTGGGTTTTGCCCCACAGGATATAATCTTTGATGTGAATGTCCTCACAGTTGCTACAGGTTTGGAGGAGCATAATGCGTATGCCGTTGATTTTATAGAGGCGGTAAGGTGGATAAAAGAGAACCTGAAAGGGTGTAAGACATCGGGAGGAATATCTAATCTCTCTTTTGCATTCAGGGGAAACAACAAGGTGAGGGAGGCAATGCACTCTGTATTCCTTTACCATGCGATTGCTGCCGGTTTGGATATGGCTATTGTAAACCCTTCTATGCTGCAGGTTTATGATGAGATTGAGCCTCAGCTGCTACGTAGGGTAGAGGCTGTTGTCCTTAACAATATAGCTCTTCTTGGAGAAGAGGCAGACAAATATGCATCACCAACAGATGCACTTATGGAGCTGGCAGACAAGATAAGGGAGGAGGCTGCAGCCATTAAGAGAATGAAAGAGCAGGGGGAGCCTCTTCCTGCAGACAGTACCGTTGAGCAGTGGCGCAAGGGGAGCCTTGAGGAGCGTATATCACACTCTCTTGTTAAGGGAATCACCTCTTTTATGCAGGTGGATATGGCGGAGGCTTTGGATGTATATCCTGGCCCGGTAGATATAATTGAGGGGCCGCTTATGAGGGGTATGGAGAGGATAGGTACCCTGTTTGGTGAGGGTAAGATGTTTTTGCCTCAGGTGGTAAAGAGTGCCAAGGTAATGAAGGAGGCGGTTACAATTCTGCAACCACATATAGAGGCGGTCCAAAGCAGTGCTCAGGGCGTTAAAGATACGGTTGTAATTGCCACAGCTAAAGGAGATGTACACGATATAGGAAAGAATATTGCATCTATTGTACTCAGTTGCAACAATCTGGAGGTTATAGATTTGGGGGTTATGGTTGAGAATGCTGCAATTATGGAGGCGGCGTTTGAGCATAAGGCTTCGCTTATAGGGGTGAGCGGACTTATTACCCCATCATTGGAGCAGATGGAACTTTTGTGCAAAATGTTGCAGGAGAATAAGACCAGGATGATGGAGGAGCTGGGATATATGATTCCTGTAATTGTGGGTGGTGCCACCACATCATCTGTGCATACGGCGGTAAAACTGGCTCCTTTGTATGATGGTCCGGTAATTTACGGTGGAGATGCATCCACTACAGCCGGCATTTGCAAGAGGATACTTTCAAGCGGAAGGGAGGAGTTCCTGCAGGGAATAACACAGGATCAGGAGAGAATAAGGGAGGCGTACCACAACAGAAATATAAAATACTACACAACAGAGCAGGCCAGGGAGATGGCAGAAGTTTTTCTTCCCGACAGCTTCTTGCAGGTTGAGGGGTATGGCGAGGATAATCTTACTGTGAGGAATTTGTCGTTGACTGAACTTCACGATTATATAGATTGGAGTGCCTTGCTCCATTTTTGGGGGTTTAAAGGGAAACTCAGTGAGATAATTTATCGGGAAGATGAAAAAGGGGAGCAGGCAGAGAAAATTTACCAGCAGGCTATGGAGCTTTTAGGGGAGGCTATGGTTGGGGGAGAGTTTGAGGCGTCAGCAGTGGTGAATTTTTACGAGGCCGCCTCTGCTGTAGAGAATGGTGAGGATGTGATTTTAATATATGACAAACCTGGTGGAGAGATAATTGCAAAGTTTCCAATGCCAAGGCAAACCAGAGAGGGTAGCGGTTACCGCTCTGTGGCAGACTATTTCCCTAAGGCAGGGGGTGAACCGGGGCATTCTGTGATTGGAGTGTTTGCTGTTAAAATTGAGGATTTGAGGGAGAAGGAGTTTGATCATAAATCATATGAATTTTTATTGAGGCACAGTTTGTGTGCCCGCCTTACAGATGCCCTTGCAAGCTGGATTCAGGAGCAGGTGGCTATGGGGCAGCATATCATAAGGCCGGCTTTTGGATATCCTGCGTGTCCGTCACACGCGCTTAAACGCACTGCATTTGATCTGCTTGAGGCAGAGGAGAGGCTTGGAGTGCATCTGACAGAGAGTTATGCGGTTTATCCTACAACCGTAATTTGCGGATTGCTTGTGGCGCATCCACAGGCTGAATATTTTGGAGTATGAAAATAGCAGATATTTTAAAGGGTGACCACAAACCCTTTACATCATTTGAACTTGTGCCACCCCTTAAGGGATCGGACATAAACAAATTGTACAAATCAATTGAACCCCTTATGGAGTTCAATCCCCCATTTATCAATATGACTGCCCATAGGGATGAGATAGAGTACCGTCAGACTCCAGACGGAGGCTTTCGCCGGCTTACTGTAACAAAACGCCCTGGTACAGTGGCTATTGCTGCAGCCATAATGAAGAAGTTTGATGTTGAGGTGGTACCTCACGTTATATGTGGTGGGGCAACAAAAAATGAGATTGAGAACCTTTTGCTTGATTTGAACTTTTTGGGGATTCAGAATGTTATGGCGTTGAGGGGGGATGCAATACCAGGAGAGAAATATTTCACACCAACTCCAGGCGGCCACAAACATAGTAATGAACTTGTGGAGCAGATTGCCAGTATGAACAGAGGGGAATACTTGGATGATGCCCTTGTTGATGCTGTTCCTACAGATTTTTGTGTGGGAGTTGCCGGGTATCCTGAGAAGCATTGTGAAGCGGCAAACCTTGATATGGATATTGAGTTTTTGAAGAGAAAGGTTGAGTGTGGCGCTGATTATATTGTAACCCAGATGTTTTTTGACAACAACAAGTTTTTTGCATTTGTGGATAAATGTAGGGCTGCAGGTATAACTGTCCCAATTATTCCTGGAATAAAACCAATCTCCACCCAGAAACATATTGAGTTGTTGCCGCAGGCTTTCTCTATAGATATTCCTCAGGAACTTATGAAGGAGCTGGTGAAATGTAAAAATAATGAGGCTATATACAAACTTGGAATTGAGTGGGCCACTATCCAATGTAAGGAACTTTTGGAGCACGGAGCCCGCGCGGTGCATTTTTATACAATGGGCAAGGCGGACAACATAAGGGAGATTATCAGAAGAGCTTTTTAAAAAATACAGTATATGGGATATGGATTTTATGTTAACGGAAGAGGTGCTTCTGTGGTAAGGGGACTCCTAACGTTGCTGTTGGGGCTGTGCTTGTTGTGCTGGCCTGGATTTACGGCAGGTCTTATTGTAAAACTTATTGCCGGTTTTCTTCTTGCAATGGGGGTTGTAACTTTAATTACAGCAATGTCAGCTGCTTCAAAGACAAGCAGCCCTATCCCACTTATAGTGTCGGTCAATGTGGGGGTGTATCTTGTTTTTGGCTTGTTGGTATTCCTGTTCCCTAATTTCTTCTTAGGGCTTATTGCTTTTCTGTTTGGGGCTGTTCTCCTTGTTGGTGGAATTTCCCAGATAGTCGGATTGTATCAGGGGAGCAGAATTACATCATTGTCGGGAGGAATGTACATTATTCCTGTACTTGTCACTTTATGTGGTGTTGCACTGTTTTTCTTTCCAAAGTCTTCTACAGAGACTCTTACTATGATTTTTGGGGCTGCAGTGGCCTTGTATGGTGTTTCTGAACTTGTTGCGGTGTGGAAACTCAGGAAGCCTAATATATAAAATATCCAATTATACCGCTCAATATTATTACCAGTATAGGGTTTATTTTAAGGAACTGGCTTGCTATGAATGCTCCGGCAAAGAGTATCCAGCTGGTCCAGTCAATGAAATTGTCTTTGGTTATAAGTATTCCGGCAGCGGCGCCTATCATTCCAATTACAACTGGGCGTAGAGTTTTCATAAGGGAGGCAAAAATGTTGCTCTCCTTAAATTTGTTGTATATTTTGCAGATAAGCAGAATTATGATGAATGATGGGAGTGTTACCGCAATTGTTGCCACCAGAGATCCAAAAATGTTTCCGGTAACAGCATAGCCCACGTATGTGGCGCTGTTTATCCCTATTGGCCCCGGCGTCATTTGTGATATGGCCACCATATCTGTGAACTCTTGCGCCGTTATCCAGGCGTGGTTTACAACAACCTCATTCTGAATAAGTGAGAGCATTGCATACCCACCTCCAAAAGTGAAGAGGCCAATAACGAAAAATGTGAAAAACAATTGCAGATAAATCATTTGTGTCTCCTCCATACGGTTAATGATGTGAAAATGACTCCTACTGCAAGCAATATGTATAGGGGTGATACTTTAAGGAATACTATCAGCAGGGCAGTTGCTGCAGCCAAGGCACCTGTGTATATGTTAAGCTTGGCTTTTTTTGCCATATTTATCATTGGTACAGCTATGAGGGCTACAACGGCAGGACGTATTCCTTTGAATATCTTTATTATTGTAGGGTTATCCTGATATCCGGCAAAAAACATTGCAATCATCAATATTATAAGGAAGGAGGGAAGTGCACTACCCAGTGTGGCGACAATACTTCCCTTTACACCTTTTAAGCGGTATCCTAAAAATATTGATATGTTTACAGCCAGAATTCCAGGTGCCGATTGCGAAATTGCAAGCACATCAAGGAAGTCCTGTTCTTTAATCCACTTGTTTTTTTCTACAACTTCCTTCTGAATTATGGGGATCATTGCATATCCGCCGCCTATTGTAAAGGCTCCAATTTTGGCAAAACAGGTAAATATTTTAAGGTAAATGTTCATAGCTCTCCATTATGGGGATACAAAATTAAAAAATTTTTCTTTTTGTAAATCAGATAGTTGAAAAAAATATTAAAAAATTTTTTCAAAAATATTTGGAGAATTAAAAAAAGCCCCATATCTTTGCAACCCGTTTGAGAAACGAATGTAGCTCAAGCGAAACAAAAAGTTCATTGAAAATAATAGAAAGACAAGCAGCATAGTTCGAAAGAACTATGACCTTTGTAGGAATACAAAGAGAGCGTAATTCCTTTGGAAAAATGGAATGAAGAGTTACAGGAGCAAGCAAATTATAATAATATATGTACAATGAAGAGTTTGATCCTGGCTCAGGATGAACGCTAGCG
>JAZRIV010000019.1:0-3626 GCA_045645465.1 Candidatus Egerieisoma sp. | reverse complement strand
TATTTTACCGTTCCATCCTCGGCATTTATCTGTGGGGCTTTACCCTCCATCTCATAGGCACTGTGATTGGTAAAGATGCTCCGGCAGTTACCGCTTACCATTCCGTTTGCCTCTACAAACAAGGCAGCATTGTGGTACTCCTTGTTTTCTACAGCATTCATAAGGTTAATCTGCTCCTCCCCTTTGTTGTAAACTATGCCCTCCCGCACCAGATACATAGGATTAATTAATCTGGTATCCTTTGGATTGCCCGTTGGGTCAAATATAATGGTTCTGCCATCTTTAAAGGAAATATGCAATACTACCGCATTGAGCGCCCCAACAGAAACACCTCCATTGTACAGATGCCCCTTGTCCCTACTCTTGAGCATTACCATTTTAGGCTTGAATCCCGCTTTTTCCAGGGTCTTGTAGGCGATGGCACATATATCTACATTACTGCCTGCTTTATTCAGAAATGTATTTTTCAGATTGTAGATAAACATACCTCCATCCTTGGAAGTGCATTCAAGATCTTTGCGGATATGGTTGCAAATCATCTGCACCTTTTCATAATCAGAGACGGCAAGGTTTGATACAGAATCTGCAAAATCTTTATAAAAATCTTGTGAGTAAAAAATCTTTCGCCCAAAATATCTGCTGTTGAAAAGAGTGTTGTTTACATTTGTCCAACTATTGGCATAATGGAAATCACCCACTTTTTCTATAATTTCAGCTTGCGGATTTACATCTATTTTTCTCCCTTTGAAATTGAAATCTACAGCAGACTTATATTTCTGAAAATTAATCACATAGTTATCAGAAATATACCTTAATGGAGACAAGTCTGTGGCTGAAAACACCATTTTCTTCAATCTTTTTACACTATATGCAGGCATTATTCCGGCTGTCAAATACTGATTTTGAGTACCACTACTCAATGAAAAATGCCTCCTTTGAGTTATGGTTCTACTCATAATGCTCAATATTCCCCCTTCTTCTTCCGTATAACTTATATTTTTATCTCCACTTAACTCATAGTTGAACAGGTAATCATCAAAATAGGAAACTTCAAGCCTGCTCTCTTCTACTGGAACATCTTCCTGGAAATACCATTTAGGGAATACAATATCCTCGCCCAAACCGTATTTGGTCATAAAACCAAAAGCCATAAAGAAATTTCTACTGTCCACTGCATCAAATCCTCTTGAATGATACTCCGGGAATAACCCCATAATCTCATATTTTATTTCAATCACATCCCCAGGTTTAACATTAGGGACAGTAAATATTTTCGTCCTATAGCTGAAATCTATCTTCACATCCTGTATACACTCCTTGTCCATCATTTTCCCAATAGGATTTTCTTCCAAATACTGTTCTCCCTTGTATATGATTACCGATATCCCTCCTACTCTCTCGGAATACTCTGTAAATCTATAGTAGGGAATGACAAATGAAGCATATTTCAACCCCTCCTCCGTAAGAATCTTTATTTTTCTATGATACGATTTCCTTACAAAAACATCTGACAAAGAGGTCTCCATAGTATACTTGGCTCCACTATACAGTACAACCGCACAAGAAGTATCTCTACTCACACATTTTGACAAAGAGGGTACTGCTGAAATCAAAGACAATAATATAATCACTAACCTAAACAGCATACTCTTCACTCAATTTTTATAAACAAACGAAAAATTATTAAATAGTTCAAGAGAGAATTCCTTTAACTTAATTTTTACTGAATGAGATCCGTACACTGTACGATACTTTTACAGCTCTTCCCCATTTCATGGCAGGAATCCAGCGTGGAGAGGCAGAAACAACCCTCACAGCCTCTGCATTAAGTGCATCAGCTGCAGCTCTTTTTTCCTTTTTACCAAACGATACCCCTCTAAATATTCTTACATTGTTTACACGTCCTTCCTCAGAAATATCGAAAGTCAGATAAACATCCCCTTCTGCACCAATACGGGCAGCCTCTTTAGGATATCTTATATTTTCCGCTATCCAAACCATAAAATTACCGCATCCCTTGTAGTTGAAACTGGCGTGAACAAACTCTTTATCATCATCCATCTTTTTGGTAACCTTGAACACTATTGGCTGTACAAACTCCACATTAACCTTTTTTCCGTTCAGAGTTACCGGTTCCCAGGCCGGAGAAGAGGAGACAACCCTCACTGCTTCAGCATCAAGCAACGGATGGGCACTTTTAACTACACGCACATCGGAAACATTACCATCTGAAGTAATAATAAAACGCACCGTAACCTTACCTGTGATATTATTCCTTAAAGCCTCCTGAGGATAATCAATATTATTGCTGCACCATACACTGAAACTCTCTACCGGGCCATCCATAAAAGTAAGCGGCCTGTCAAATTCAATATTGTGCATCATAGGTATTGTATCATATACAGGTGCAGGTGTCTGGGCATTCACTCCATACGCAAATCCATAAAGAAGAGCGCATATAAGAACCATATATTTTGTAACTCTTCCCATATTATTTGCCATTTAGAATTTTTAATTTTTTACTGTATCTCTCATAGTGCCCGCTCTCTTTCAGCTTCCCCCTTATCCTTGTCTTTATAGCTCTCACCCCATTATCTGAAATCCCCAGATACAAGGCAATATCCGCTGTAGAGTACCCCTCCTCTACCAATATCAGCACTATCTTCTCCCGCACCCCCAAATTTGAAAAATCTTTAATGAAAGGGTACTTGCGGGCAAACTCCGCATCATTTACAATCTCCACAAGCCCAATCTTGGAAAGCCTCTTCACATCATCAATGGCCGCCTGGAATTCCTCATACAGTTTTCCCGACAGCTTTATCCCTTTTGCACTCAACTTGTTTACCTTCTCGGTAAAATGGGGCATTGCAGCAGCCTGATGCTTAAGTAACCTGTTGGCAAGATTACCGCTCTCCATCTTCTTTTTATGACGCCTTACAAGTACAAATACAACAACAGCAGATAAGGCAAGCAAACACACAAGCAGCAGAGCCAGAACGGTGTTCTGTCTCTGCATATCCTCCAGCCTTACCACTACGGAATCCAGTTCATACCTGTACACCATTATGGTTTCCAAAGAGTCAATTGTTCCTATCAATACCTGTCCCACAATTACTGTTGTTTCACGTTAACAAATTTACGTAATAATATCCTTAATCTCCACCTATACTGTCATCTTCTCAGTATCTGTAAATGATTTGCCACCCTTCCTGCGCAAAACTATCATCTCATCAAACAGTGCACACATCTGCATCCACCACTGTTGGAAATCCTTGTACTGCTCCAATTGGATTGTGGCATCTTTCAGCTCTATAACAAGCCCCACCTGCACCAGATTCTTGTGCCCCTTGCACAGTATGGTGGCCTTGGCTCCACAATTGGGTTGCACTAACGATATTTTCTGCGGAAGATCATATACCTCACACCCGTCGGGAAGATGAATAGTGGCGGTGTACTCTATGGTTTTGGGGTTACGGAACTCTACGGGATAAGTGCGTTCCCCGGAAAACTCTTCAGCAATGAAATATATCTCTGCAAACGGGTTAACAAAGATTTTGTCATCTACCTTTATGGCTGAGGTGCGGGTAAAATTGAATTCTCTGGTATATTGGCTGGTAAGGCTATCC
>JAZRIV010000018.1:0-26310 GCA_045645465.1 Candidatus Egerieisoma sp. | reverse complement strand
AGAATATGAGTATATTTATCCACAAGAGGCTTTTACCATCCGTTTTGGATCAATAGTCACCAAAGGGAATGAAATGGAGGAAGATCAGAAATATTGCGATGATTGCCAAAAGATATTTGACTCTGAGGAGAGCAATTGTCCTCAATGTGGCTCCTGGCTTATGGATTTGGACGAGATTATTGTTACACCACAACCAGATCCACAGCCAGAACGTTGTGCTGAGTGCAACTTTTTGATTGAAAATTGTGTATGTGACAATAATAATGTTGATGAATGCCCACATTGTGGATTACCGCATTGTTCAGGAGAATGCAGGAATATAGGAGGAGATGGAACAAGCAGTGGGGGGAGTATAACGCCTGGGGGAAATCCAGAGGGAGATGATGAAGTAAGTTCAGTTAAATTTGTGACATTTAAAGGCTTGTATATTGATAGTCTATTACTAGATAATGGGATGACAAGAACCCGTGAATTATTGCAACAATTAGAAAGTGATTGTATGGCTTCAGCATTGATATATGCAATTTCCGGAACAAAAGTAATTGGGTCCAATACTCTTGGTAATGATGTTGCGAGATTTGATCCAAATACAGGAACTATTAAAATCAATCTAACGGTGTGGCAAGAAGATATCAATATTTTAGAAGAAATGATCCACGCGCTTCAAAAGAAAAATGGTAACTATATAGGAGTAAAAGGACAACCAAATAATCTCTTTAATGTGGAAGTAGAGGCAAAAATAGCACTGTTTAGGTATCTGAAAAAATGTGGTAAAGCTAATTTTATGCCTATGGGTACCGAAGATGATTGGACATTACTGGTTAATAAATATCTAGAAACAGGTTCCATAGAAGATTATGATGCTATTGCTGCATATTTTAGAACAGAAAGTCAGAATTCTGGGTTGGAATATGGAGATACTGACAAGTATCAAGAAATGGAGGGTTACAAGAATATAAATAATATCGGTACTCTATTCAATTGCGATGATTATAATAACTAAAAATAAGACTTATGAAACACATTATTGTCATTTTAACAATCTGTGCTATTAACATTTTTACTTCTGCATGGTTGTACGGACAAAATAAAGATTACTATTCTAAGGTTGAGGAAATTAAAACGTCAGAATATACATATAAAATAACTTGCAATAAACTTGTACCACAAATAAAAATAATAGAAAATGCAGCAAATGTAAAATTTCATTCTCCTTGGTACTATAAAAACAGTAATGAGATAGTGAACTATGAAACATTCTCCACTTCAGCAAAATTGGAAAATGAAGAGATGTTGTATCAAACGATACGTGAAGTTTTGTCTGAAGAGGAATTGGATAAAATCAGAGTTGCTGTGACAGATTCAAAAGGAAGTTATTCAAGGATATCCATGCAAGTAGTTGTATCAGTATCAGGATACTTGCTGGAATTAAAATTTTATGTAGATGAAAGTAAGGAGTATTTTCTTGGGATACACCCCGATAAATTGTATCAAATAGAAACACGGTATAAGGAAAATTTAAGATTTTCTATGAAACAACCTAAATCTTATGAGATTTTGGAATATATAAGAGGAACGACAGTGCGTATAGATTTCAGAAAACTATGAAAAATAATATAGCGGTGCGTTAACGCTAACAACAGCTACGGGCACAAAATCTATTGATTCTGCGCCCGTTTTGCTATAAATGTGTTTTTGTGGAATTTTTTGGTTCTCAGGTGTTCCCCGTGACTTTACAGCCCCTTCGCAATCCCCACAAATGCATCAAATACAGGGCCTGCGCTAACTGCAGCAGGGATGCCCTCATCTCCGCACTCGCGGATTCCCTGAACAATAGGAATCTGTCCAAGCAGCGGAACATTGTATTTGGCAGCCATCTGTTTGCCGCCGTCTTTTCCAAAAATATAGTATTTGTTTTCTGGCAATTCAGCAGGGGTAAACCACGCCATATTCTCCACCAATCCAAAGATAGGTTTGTTGATATCCTTGTTGCGGAACATATTGATACCCTTCTCCACATCTGCAAGAGCTACCGCCTGAGGGGTGGTAACAATAATGGCTCCATTCAACGGAATGTCGTGAACCATACTTATATGAATGTCACCTGTTCCAGGAGGGAGGTCAAGCAGCAAGAAATCCAACTCGCCCCATTTAACCTGCAAGGTCATCTGTTTAAGGGCGTTGCAAGCCATTGCACCTCTCCAGATAAGGGCCTGTTCAGGTTTTGCAAAATAACCTATAGACATCCACTTCACACCAAATTTCTCTACAGGAATAATCAGTTCTCCTACAGTTTTGCCGTGAGGGTTCTTGCCCATAGGGTTTCCTGCAGCATCCTGGTCATCAATTGCTGCCTCACCGTGGTCTGAGTAACCATCTTCGTAAATGAACTCCACATCGGGAATCTCCCCCTCTGTGCCGGTCATTTTAGGGATAGAAGGGCCATACACATCTGCATCAGCAAGACCAACTTTGTAACCCATTTTGGCAAGGGTAATTGCAAGGTTTACAGAAACAGTAGATTTTCCTACTCCTCCTTTTCCCGATGCAATTGCAATTATTTTACCCACACTCTCCAACTGCTCCTGTCCAAGTTCAAGTTTCTTTGCTTTCTTTGGGGCAGAACCTTCGCGCACCATCTCAATGATGCTCACTTTGGTTCCTGGCCAGGCTGTACAGATTGCCTCCTCGCAGGCTTTTTTCAAAGAACTTGCAAGGGCATCGGGAGACTTGAAAACAAGTTTGAATTTAACCTTAAAGCTGTCGGGAATATCATTTCCTACAGCATCCTTAAGTGGCTCAACCTTTACATCTTCCACAAGGCCAAGCTCAGTTATGCTTTTATCAAAAGCCGGGTGGATAACTCCACCCAGCAATTCCAAAATTTCAGAAGTTGTCATTTTATCTAACAATATTCATTTCCTCAAGAAGGTATCCTGCATCACCGTATTTGTCTATGATGAACAATACATAGCGGATATCTACGTTAATACAACGTTGCAGGCTTGGCTCAAAGATAACGTCACCGCTCATTGCCTCCCAGTTGCCGTCAAATGCAAGGCCAATAAGCTCTCCTTTGTCGTTCAATACAGGTGAACCTGAGTTACCGCCGGTAATGTCACCGTTACATAGGAAACATACAGGCATTTTGCCGTTCTCAAGAGCATACTCTCCAAAGTCCTGGTTTTTCCAAAGGGTCTTAAGTTTCTCTGGAACAACAAACTCCCAGTTGTTAGGATCCTCTTTCTCCATTACACCATCCAAAGTTGTTACGTAATCGTAGATTACAGCATCTTTTGGTGAATAAGGAAGAACTTTGCTGTAAGTAAGACGCATAGTTGAGTTTGCATCAGGGTAAGCTGCATTGTCACCCATCATCTCAAGATTACCTGCTACGTATGCTTTCTTGCCTTTGTTTATTGCAATATTGCTCTTCATCATCTCAGGTCTTACCTTCTCAGAAATGGCACGGATATCAGCGCTCAATACCTCTGTAATGTCTTTGCTCAAATCTGCACCGGCAGCAACAGCAGCATCATATTTCTCCTGGCTGGTATATGCAGATGTCTCAAACATATTGTCTACAAACGCATCAATGTTACCGCCAAATTCAGAGTCAATTGTAGCAAAGAAAGCAGGGTGATATTTAGGGTCTACTTTCTCTTTGTAGATGGCAATCATTTTCTTTGCAAGCTTGCGGTCTGTATCTACAGAGTAATCTTTAAAGAATGATTTGAGGCCGCCAGGTCTTTTAGCCATCATTGGAGCCCTTACAAGCTCAATGTTTGAAACAGACTCTGAAAGATATTTGTTAACGATTGCATATTCAGCTCTTGCTTTAACAGCATTGTTGATGGTCTCTACTGCGTTGCCGTATTTCTCAACACGCTTAGGATCTGCAGCAACCCACTCGTTGAACGCTTTCTCCTCTGCAGCTCTACGCTCAATAACGTTAAGTTTGCCAAAGGTCTCATTCATGCCAATGGATTTCTTCCAGCCGTTAGATGAACCTGAATATTTGCTTGAGTACTGGATTCTAACTTTAGGATCAGCCTCCATATCAGCCATCCAAATCTTCTGTTTCTCACCTCTTACGTAAATGCCAATTGCATTGGTAATGTTCTGGGTCTCTTTAGCCTCCTCGCTGGTCATAAAGCGGGTAGTACGGCCAGGGAAACCAATGATCATTGCATAATCATTCTCCTTAACTCCTTTCAAAGAGATTTTCAAAGACTGTTTTGGAGTGTAAGGAACGTTGTCCTCTGAGTACTCTGCAGGGTTGTTGTTCTTGTCTGCATAAACTCTGAACACAGAGAAGTCGCCAGTGTGTCTTGGCCACATCCAGTTGTCAGTATCAGCCCCAAACTTACCAATTGATGAAGGGGGTGCACCTACAAAACGGATATCCTTAAAAGTTCTGCTGGTGATAAGCAGGTACATATTGTCGTTGTAGAAAGAGGTAACTCTTGCAGTAAGGGTAGGATCAGCTTTGGTAGCCTCAGCCTTAATCTTCTCAACCTCCTTGTCCCAACGTTTTTTATAATCTGCCTCATTCTTTGCTTTTGCCACAGCTTTGTTCAAACGTTCTGTAACATCAACAAACTTGTCAATGAAAGTAACAGAAAGACCCTGAGCAGGAAGCTCCTCTTTAAGATTCTTTGCCCAGTAGCCATCTTTCAGGTAATCGTGCTCAACAGAACTCAATTTTTGGATTGCACCATAACCGCAGTGGTGGTTTGTGAACAAAAGACCTTTGTCAGAAACAATCTCACCGGTACAACCACCTCCAAAATGCACAATTGCATCCTTAAGGCTGCTGTTGTTTATGCTGTAAATATCCTCTGCAGAAAGTTTGCAACCCATCTCCTGCATCTTTTTGATGTTAAGTTTCTCCAACAACGGAAGCAACCACATACCCTCATCAGCCCTCATTGGCATAGCACCCAACAAAATGGCAAGGGTCAATAAAAATCCTAATTTTTTCATAAAAATATCTATATTTAAGTTTTATTCTCAATTCCACAAAAGTAGCAAAATGACCACTCAAAACCAAACCATAAAGAAAATCCTTATTGCTCCCGACAAATTCAAAGGTTCCCTAACTTCCACCCAGGCCGCCTTGGCCATAAGGCGGGGCATTGAGGAGAGGAGGCTTCTTCCTTGCAGCTCTTCACTTCCAGCCTCTGCGGAGAATGCTTCAGGGCAGATTTGTGCCCCGGAGTTCCGTATAATTGAGATAGCAGATGGTGGGGACGGCAGCCTTGAGGTGTTGCAGAAAAAGATACCTGGGGCGGAAGTTGTGCCAATTGCCGTGCACAACCCCGTAGGAAAAGAGGTTATCTCCCAAATTCTGCTCTACCGGAGTTCCCGAGCAGAAAACAGTGCTGAATTCTGCTCGGAAGGGGACAGTGAGGGTGAAAAGTGTGGCAAACAATGTGCTTTTATTGAGATGGCAAAGGTTTCGGGGTTGGAGATGCTCGCAAAAGAGGAGCGGAATCCGCTCCATACATCCACATACGGAATGGGTGAGGCTATCAGGGCAGCAATTGCACGAGGAGCAAAAGAAATAACCCTCTCTATAGGTGGAAGTGCCACCAATGATGGTGGTACGGGGATGTTGCAGGCTTTTGGATACAAATTTTATGATACATCGGGAGAAGAGATACCTGCCCCAATTTGTGGTGGTGATCTTTGCAGAGTGGCTACTATTGAGGCTCCACAGAGGGTTGTGGAGGGGTGTGTAAAATTCAAAGTTATCTGTGACGTTACAAATCCTCTTTTGGGCACACAGGGAGCAACAACGGTGTACGGTCCACAAAAAGGTGCAGACGAAAAAGCGTTGCAACTCTTGGAGGCAGGATTGGCAAATTACGCGGCAGTGGCCGAAAAATGCCTTAATATCCCACAAAACCGCAAGGAGTATCCGGGAGCTGGAGCCGCAGGGGGGGTAGGGTATGCCGGCCTGGCATTTTTGAAAGCTGAACTTTTACCTGGTTGGAAATTCTTTGCACAAATCACCTCATTGGAGCAGAGTGTGCAATGGGCGGACCTTGTAATCACCGGAGAGGGGAGCCTTGATTCCCAGAGCCTCAGTGGCAAGGTGGTAAGCGGGGTGCTGAATCTTGCGGCAATACACCATAAGCCCACAATAATTTTCTGCGGAATAAACAAACTTGCTCCCGACGAAATGAAAGCCCTGTCCTGTACATTGCCAGATGGGATCAACTGCTACTCCATAGCATCTTTGGGGCTCCCTCTTGAGGTATGTATGCGGGATGCCGCACAATTGCTTCAGCAACTTGCCAAGGTGAGTATATGATTCCCTTGATTCAAAACAGCGTTGGATCTTCAAGCAGTTTGTAGCTTAGTCTGTGGTGTGGGGTTACACCATACTTCTCAATGGCTGCGCGGTGCTCCCTGGTTGGGTAGGCCATATTGCGGTCCCAGCCGTATTGGGGGTATTCTGCTGCAATTTTCAGCATATATTCGTCTCTGTAGGTTTTGGCCAGTACAGATGCTGCGGCTATAGAAGCATATTTGGCATCGCCTTTTACTACACAGGAGTGGGGAATCTCTCCATATTTGTAGAACCGGTTCCCATCAACCAGAATTCTGTCGGGACGAACTTTTAGCATATCCAATGCCCCGTGCATACCTTTTATGGAGGCTTTAAGGATATTTATCCGGTCTATCTCTTGCGGTGAAATTGCACATACTCCCCAGGAAATTGCTTCCTGTTCAATGATTGGGCGAAGTTGTTCCCTCTGGCGGGCAGTGAGCTGCTTTGAGTCATTCAGCAGCGGATGGTAGAAATCTTTTGGGAGAATAACAGCTGCGGCATACACCGGTCCGGCAAGACATCCGCGTCCGGCCTCGTCGCACCCGGCTTCTAAACCGTCGGGAAGCATATAAGGTAAAAGTGATTCTGTAGATTTCTCTTTCATACAGGCAAAGGTAATGTTTTTGGGGGAAAGATTACTTTGCCATTTTTACATACCCCTCATATTTGTCTGTCAGCAGATTCAATTCTTGTTGCAGTAGTGTGATTTCTGTCTCCAGGGATTCTATTTTTCTCTGATATTTTACCCTTTCTGCATCGGCAAGTGACATTCCTGTATTGAAATCTTCTTCAAGCATCAGTTCCTCAAGGGTCACTTCAAGGATGTTTGCAACATCCCATATCCGCTTGTTGATGATTGCTGTTCTGCCGCTCTCCAAATTTCTGAATGAGTTTGCGGAAATACCAAGTTGTTGGGCAATTTTTTCTTGAGAAATGCCCTTTTTGCACCTTATTTCAGAAATCTTCTCTTTTATGGAGCTGTCGCGTTTCATTAGCGCAAAATTACACCCCTTACAGTAGTGGTATACACAACAAAAACTTGTGGAAATGACACCTGAAAAAAGATGATTTGCATTGATTCGTTGTATCTTAAAAAAATATTTTTTAAATTTGAGACCGCTTTTTTAAAAAGTTTGTAGACAATTAAATAAAAACACTTAAATACTATTTAAATAAAATGAAAACTTATAATACCAGTAATGTGCGTAATGTGGTGTTGTTGGGAAGTTCCAAATCGGGAAAAACCACGTTCGCTGAGACAATGATGTTTGAGGGTAAAGTCATTGAGAGAAGAGGTACAATTGAGGGTAAGAACACTATGAGTGACAATACCGAGATTGAGCAGATGTACCAGAGATCTATATATTCAACACTTCTATATACTGAGTTCCTTGACACAAAATTCAATATAATTGACACTCCGGGTTCAGATGACTTTGTGGGTGGTGTGTATTCTGCATTCTCAGTTGCTGAGAACGGTATCCTTCTTGTAAATGCAACTCAGGGCGTTGAGGTTGGTACAGAGATTTTTGCACGTCACGCTGTAAAACATCAGAAACCTCTTATTATAGCAGTTAACCAGTTGGATAGTGAGAAACAGGATTGGCAGGCAACAATTGATTCATTGAAAGCAACTTTTGGAAACAAGGTGGTTCTTGTTCAGTATCCTGTTAACCCAGGTCCTGATTTTGACACTTTCATTGACGTTCTTAAAATGAAGATGTACAAGTTCAAAGATGAGAACGGTACACGTGAGTCATTTGAGATTCCGGATGAGTACAAAGAGGAGGCTCTTGCACTTCAGCAGCAGCTTGTAGAGATGGCAGCTGAGAACGACGAGACTCTAATGGAGACATTCTTTGATAAAGGTGTCCTTACAGAGGATGAGATTAGAGCAGGTATGAAAATTGGTATGCAGATGGGTGATATCCTTCCTGTATTCTGTTTGTCTGCCAAGAAAGATATTGGTGTTAAACGTATTATGGAGTTCACCATTAATGCAGGTATTACTCCGGACAAAGTTGACAACCAGTTGAAAGATGGTACAGCAGTTAAAGTTGATTCTAACGGCCCTACTTCAATTTTCGTTTACAAAACTGCTCAGGAGCAGCACTTGGGTGATGTGTCATACTTTAAAGTAATGAGCGGTAAGCTTACTGAGGGTATGGATGTTGTTAACCCGGAGACTGGCGCTAAAGAGAGAATTGCCCAGATTTATGCTGTAGCAGGTAAGAAACGTGAGAAAGTTACCGAGGTTATGGCTGGTGACATTGCTTGTACAGTTAAACTTAAATCAGTTAAGACAGGACAGACTCTATGTGCTCCTGGTTGCGAGTATGTATTTGAGCCAACTCATTTCCCTGCACCTAAATTCCGTACAGCCATCAAAGCTAAAGTTGAGAAAGATGAGGAGAAATTGGGCGAGTTGCTTAACAAGGCAAATGCAGAGGATCCTACAATTATTGTTGAGTACTCAAAAGAGCTTAAACAGACCATTATCAGCGGACAGGGTGAGCACCATATCAATATCCTTAAATGGCAGCTTACAAATGTGAACAAGATTGAGGTAGACTTGTTTGCTCCAAGAATCCCTTACCGCGAGACAATTACTAAAATAGCTACTGCAGACTACCGTCATAAGAAACAGTCTGGTGGAGCCGGTCAGTTTGGTGAGGTTCATATCCTTATTGAGCCATACTATGAGGGCGCTCCAGAGGGTAACAAATTTAAAGTTGACGGCCAGGAGATGGTTCTTAACGTTAAAGGTAAAGAGGAGTATCCACTTGAGTGGGGCGGCAAATTGGAGTACTACAACTGTATCGTAGGTGGTGCAATTGATGCACGCTTTATGCCAGCTATCCTTAAAGGTATTATGGAGAAAATGAACGAGGGCCCTCTAACCGGTTCATATGCTCGTGATATTAGAGTTTATGTATATGACGGTAAGATGCACCCGGTAGATTCAAATGAGATGGCGTTCAAACTTGCTGCACGTAACGCATTTAAAGAGGCGTTCAAGAAAGCAGGTCCTAAGATTATGGAGCCTATCTACAATGTGGAGGTACTTGTACCAAGCGATTGTATGGGTGATGTAATGTCTGATTTGCAGAACCGCCGCGCTATGATTGAGGGTATGAACAGTGTTAAAGGTTTTGAGGTTCTTAAAGCAAGAGTTCCACTTGCAGAGCTTTACAAATACTCAACTTCACTAAGCTCTCTAACCAGCGGTAGAGCAACCTTTACAATGGAGTTTGCAGATTACCAGCAGGTACCAGCAGATGTTCAGGACAAACTTCTTAAAGCATACGAGGCAGAGGAGAAAGACGAGTAATAACAGAATTTTCATAAAGCAGCAGGGGCCTCGGATAATACAGGTCCCTGTTTTCTTTCTATTTAAGCGACTACCAAAAGTCTCTTGTAATTTTAAAACTCTACGCTATAACTAATACTTGGCATAAGCGGGAAGATGTAAACTTTCTTCCAAAGTTTATCATCTGTATTGTAGTATAGGCTAAAGATGTTGTGCCTATTCATTACATTGTAGATACCCACCAGTGCATTGTGGGTTACCTTAGGCTTTTTCCATTGTCCGTATACCCCTATGTCCAATCTTATGTAATCTTCTAACCTTAGGTTGTTTATACTGCTGTAGTAATCCAAAATAATCTCCTTATCCCACCCCGGCAAATGACCTATGTATGTGGCAGATTTCACACTCTCCATATTGCCGCTCTGGTATGTGAACAATAGATTGGCTCCAAACTCCCTATTTTCCTCCTTCTTTATAAGGTAATCCGCTGTTACATTTAAAATGTGAGGCCTATCAAATTTGGCAAGGAATGTTCTCCCCTCGTTTACCCCCTCAAAATCTCTTGTAGTTTTACTGCGGGTGTATGCTACTTTATAGTTTAACTTTTCTCCGGTTTTCTCATACAGGAACTCCAATCCCTTACTCTCACCTTTGCCTACCTCTATGTAACTCTTCCAACTGCCCATCTGCGAACTAAAGAAATTGGTTGCCCGGCTAAAGTAAATTAGATTATCCAACTCTTTGTAGTATGCTCCAGCAGAAAATCTGTGGTTTTTGTATTTGAAATACATACCTCCGTAATACTGTATACTCTCCTCGGGCTTTAGAGTATTGGAGGATGGAACAATCATATCCAAGGACCAACCCAAAGGAATACCCTCCAAAGTGTGGTAATACTGCACAAGTTTATCTACTGTTACCTCAATACCCATCCACTTGCAAAGGCGTACACTCCCCGCAAAACTGAATTCGGGGTTAAATATATCGTACTTAGCCTCTTTTCCACCTCCAAATTTATCTACAATATCACCCATAAACATATTTCCCCTCACTGCAAGCATTATTCTTGCCTTATCTGCATTGGTATACTCTATCTCTCCATAGGCTGTTCCCAAAAAGTTTTCGCTGCTGTTGTCTGCTCCTTTTGCACCGCTATCCTCTCCATACACTTTAGTTGAGCCGGGGGCAAAATCACTCCCCGTTCCCCTTACTCCCAATCTGGCATTCCATCTTGTATTTATTGCATATTTAACCACAGAGTTAAACGACATCTCGTTTATTTTAGATTGCACTCCAAGGGCATTGTACGTACCTTCCAATCTTTTCTCCTGCTTTTGGCTGCTCCCGTAATCATTGTAAGAGAGGTTGGTTTTAAGGCTCCATTTGTCTGCTATCCTCCAATCCCATTGCAGATTGCCTATGAGGTTGTGCCATTTCATCTCATCGTAGGAATCCCTATCCACTGCTCCGTAGCCAAAATCATCTATACTGTAAAATACAGAAGCATTGAGTTTGTGGGAATCACTTATCTTGTAGGTAGCCTTTCCGTATACATCATATACACCTGCCTCTACATCATCAAACACCTTCATGGTATTTTCCAACATATCTTTTCCAAGATTGTACTCCAATTTTAGGGGAGAGATACGGGCAGAGAGAATAACTGCCAATTTATCCTTAACTATAGGGGCTGCTGCATAGCCTCCTACCATAAAATTGCTTATGCTGCCTCTTCCCTGAGCCTCTTTAAAGTTTGGCTCTTTAGTGGTAACTTTTATATGGGATGCAAGGAGGTTGTAACTCTCCGCATCAAACCCTCCTACATTAAATGCCACATCTCCAACTATATCATTTGAGAAGGCAGAGGTTATCCCAAGGAGGTGCCCATAACCATACAGGCGTACTCCATCGAGAGTAACAACATTATTGCCAAGGTTTCCACCCCTTACATAAAAAGAGGAGGAGCCCTCTACTCCTGTAGAGATACCGGGCATGGTTTGGATATACTTTATTACATCTCCCTCACCCATGGCGGTTACTATTCTGCGTATCTGCGGCATATTTACCTTTACAAGACCTGCGGGGCGTGCCTTTATAGTATCTGCAACTACTATAACCCTGCTTAGGGTATCGTGCATGGTGTCTGTATTCTGCGCAGCGACGCAATTTGCGTTTAGCAACCCAATCAATAGAAATAACGATGCTGGTAAGTTAGCCAAAATCTTACGTGTCATAACTTTCCTATTTAATCTCTATATATTTATAAAAGTCTGTACTATCAATCTCTTGGAGAGGGATCTTTAATTTGTAGGTTGCCCCAAAAATACCTGTACCATTCTCAATATTTGTATAAACATCACTATAATCCCACAAATGAGTTAAATCATCTGAAGCTACCTTGTCAATCCCCAAATAAAATTTGTATGTCTCAATTAGATATCTGTCATAATCTGCACTCAAAGTTTGGATTAAATAACAACTCTCAGGATGGCACGTCCAAGCACCTAATTCGGGATTCAATTTATCATAATACTTATTCTTAATATCAGTTGTGTGTATTCTCGTTACAGGATCATTATACAAATCCACTAACGATTGACCACCGTAACTATAAAAATCAACAACTCTCTTTTCCACATAAACATATGCAGAATCTCTGAGATATGGTGAATCATGATTAGGTACTATCCTATATGATTCTGTGGGATCATAATAATTGTCTCGGTCACTTATATGCCCGCCTGATGATACTATTAAGTCATCGCATAATCTGTATGAATCTTCAGATAGCAAGTACTCATAAAAAGATATCCAATAAACAGCCTTCTTTCGTCTGAGTTTTCTATCAGGATATCCTGAATCTATAACATCCTCCCAGGATGTAATTCCCCAATATTTAAGAGAATCCGGGAATTCCGTGTAGGCGGTAACTTCTTTCATCTTAGGTACTTTAACAGTAAGTTTAAATTGCTCTCCTGCTTTTGGGGTAAAATTCGCCTGCCAGCATCCATCTTTTACCTTTTTAAAAGTATGCTGCTCCAAGACAGACTTTCCATCTATCTTTTCTATTAATACTTCTGCATCCTCAACCGGTAAATATTCATTCTCCGTTAAATAAGCAGTATATGTTAAATTAACAGTCTGAATATCTGTATTCTCTAAGATGGCATACACCTCTACAAAACGGTCTCGCGGATCCAAATCTGCTATCTCTGTGCAACCAACAAAGGTAACACACGCCAAAATGAGTGTTTTAAACAGTTTCATAAGTGCTTTTTTATGAAAAGTAACAATTACAAAATACTGCATTTGTCAATTATTTTTCCTTATATCTACGATATCTTGTCTGCCTTCTGAATATCCATTTACATTAGTTGCATACGGACTATCTACAAACCATCCATTATTTCTTCCTCCCCAACCCCAATTCATGTGAAAATAGTTCCCTGCACTCAAAATGTCACCATCAGATGGGTCACATGCTGATACATACTCTAATGTATGGGACGTTGCTATTACATAAAGTGTATAAACTATTCTCTGCTGCGAAAAGCCATATCCATCACAAACCCAAGAATGACCTTTAGATCCATCAGTTGTATAGCCTACCATATATACAGGCCTTGAATTACTGATAGAAGTAATTACTTTGCTTTTAGAATGGCTAATAAGCGAGCAACTATAATCATAATCGTTACGAAAAGAATCATACACATCACTTATATAGCTATAATTCAAAGGATACCCATCTGTCTGAATTTTCAATGCTACACTATACAAAAATTGAGATAATGGCGTTTCACCAATAGTTGATACAGATAACTGATTGGGCATACTATTCCAACTCCAGGATAAATTTGGCCATTGATGATATTTCATTATCTGCCCCATGGCAACAGCTCCACAACCTAATGTATCATATTGTCCCAATCCCAAATAGCAAGAGTAATTATATGGAGATAATTGATCCCATAAAGTTGTTAATAAATAATCATCCTCATCATAATCAATTCTATCAATTGTCTCCACAACATAGGAGTATGTCATATAATCATATTCTGGATGTGCACCCCTTGGGCAACAGAACAGAAATATTGATATATGTCTGCGGGCAGCATAAACTGGGCGTTTTCTAAAGAATAGAAATCATGTGCCGTTTCAGACCATTCTTGTAATTGATTTGTTATAAATGTATCAAATTCATTTAACTTTGTGCCTACCACTTGCGGAGTATTTTGTTTCTCATAAACTTTCCACATATTTCGGAATTGAGAGATACTGTCTGCAGGTAATGTATCTACATGAGATATTTCTGCTTTATAGCCTGATAGTAAAACAGACGCACCTGTATTATACACATTCTCATTAAATTGCCCTGTGGGCACTTCTGCCAATATAGGATAATAGTTCTTTGTGGCAGAAATTAAAGTGTATCCTTGATTGTGTTTATAGTTAACTGCATACATTATTGCCTCTCCGGCATCATTGGTTATGGTTACCACATTCTCTACCTCCTTTGATGATTCACTCTTGGTATCTGCTGTTTTATATAACCCTGTTAATTTGGCCACATTCATTGCCTCTGTCTCGCTAATCTTATCACTATCCGCAGAGATTTTTAATGAGGCTACCTCTCCTTTAATATGCTCAGACACATCCATATATCCTGTTGGCGGAAGTTTTTTTTCATCAGGATCGCACGCTATAAATACAAATAGCGATAAAATTAAGAATAGTCTTTTCATAGTAGTAAGTTTTATGGATTAATAAATTTATATTTTGCTCTCACAATGTAAATGTACCTAATTTAATCAACACTTGATATCCAAGTTTAAATTTTTGACCAATAAAACTCTACATTTGTAGGAGCAATCTTTAAAGTAATGATACAAGTAGAAAACATACATAAATCTTTTGGGACACTTGAGGTTTTAAAGGGGGTGAATTTGCAGGTAGGCAAGGGTGAAGTGGTAAGTATTGTGGGGGCGAGTGGGGCCGGTAAAAGCACTCTTTTAAACATTATGGGCTCCCTGATGGTGCCGGAGCAGGGTAAGGTTATAGTAAATGGGACAGATATTTTTGCCTTGAGCAGCAATGCCCTTGCAAAGTTCCGTAACAGGCAGATAGGTTTTGTGTTTCAGTTCCATCACCTTTTGCCTGAGTTTACCGCGTTGGAGAATGTAGTTATGCCGGCACTTGTGGGTGGGGCAAAGTGGGGAAACAAAGAGGTAGAGCAAAGGGCAAGGGTGCTTTTGAACGATTTGGGGGTTGGTGAGAGGATTGGGCATAAACCAATGCAGATGAGTGGCGGTGAGCAGCAGAGGGTGGCTATTGCCAGGGCACTTATGAATAATCCTGCAGTTTTGTTGGCAGATGAGCCGTCTGGCAACCTGGATAGCAAAAACAAGGAGGAGTTGCATAAATTGTTTTTCCAACTTAGGGAGAAGTATAACCAGACAATAGTTATTGTTACACACGAGCAGGATCTTGCCCGTAAATGCGACCGTTGTATAGAGATGCGTGACGGGCAAATTATCTAACTCTATGGGGGCTTTCCTTTTTAAACAATTTAAGGTGGAGCAGGATTTCTCTGCAATGAAGGTGAATACTGATGCAGTTCTGCTTGGTGCCTGGATGCGACTCCCGGACTGTATGAATTCCCGCGTGCTTGATATTGGTACCGGAACAGGTGTGATTGCACTTATGGTTGCACAGAGAATGGCAGAGGCAGGGAAACGGGGCACAGTAGAGGCAGTGGAGATAGACCCTGGGGCTTGCAGGGATGCTCAGACAAATTTTAATGCTGCACCTTGGGATGGTATGAAATTTATCCTGCACAGTATGTCACTGCAGGATTTTTCAAATTCCCTTCCTTGCAAATTTGACCTGATTTTCACAAATCCACCGTATTTCATAGATTCCCTCAAGAGTATGGATGAGTCCAAGATTCTGGCCCGTCATACAGATTCCCTTTCCCAGAGGGAGATTCTTTTCCACAGTGCAAGGCTCCTTGTGCCTGGAGGGATACTTGCCCTTGTACTCCCCGTTACAGAAGGGGAGGAGTTCTTGCGGAAAGTGGAGTTTCTGCAAAGTCATACTCCATCCGGTGAAAACAGGTTTGTGGTGCGGAGGATATGCAGGGTTCATACGGTAGAGCGGAAACCTGCAAAGAGGATTCTCATAGAACTGGAGTATTGTGCGGCTGCAAAAGAAAAACCGCACATTGAGCAGTTGGTTATGATGAGTGGAGACTCAAAAACTGCGCAATATGCGGATCTTGTTGGTAATTTCTATCTGTGAAAAAACTTATTTTCTCAATTGTTTTATAAGCATTACCCTAAATTTCTCTTCAAGAGAGAAGGTTTTGGCAGCTTTATGAACCGGCAGCACTTTTGAAATCTCTTCAAAGCTGTCTGACTGTACAGAAATTTCCTCCTCACAAGCTTTGAAATAATTGTTCATCAGTACTTTAATCTCTGCAGGAGAAGCCTGAGGCTCAGACTTAAGGGCGTCATTCAACTCCTTAAGTGCCTCGTTTATTGCTTTTCTGGCAGCAAACTGTTTCTTCTCTTCTGCATTATACACTGGCCAGAATTTTTGTGCTTCGTCGGGAGTAAGTTCCAACTCCTGAGTAAAGAATGCTATTTTCTGGCTCTGAAGCTCTTCTTTTGAAGGGAACCGTTTGTGTTGAACCATACTTGGAGAAACATCGCCGGGTCTTTCTTTATTTGGAGAGTGTTGTGGCGGATGTGCCGGTCTCTCCTGTGCATAGGCGTTCAGACCTATGAATAGGGAGAGCATTATTGTGGTAAACAAAAGTTTCATGTTTTATATTACTTTTAATATTGTTCCAACATTGCAATCTGTATTGAAGAGATTCTGTTTTCAATCAGATATTCTTCAATCTCCTCATTGTTTATCTGAATTTGCTCTATTTCCTCTTCCCTTTGGGCAGTAAGCAAATCATCTATTGAGATATCCAGTATTGAGATTATCTCCTCTTCTGACAGTCCGGTTGAGGTTTCTGAGGATGTTTCAGACAGTACAGACTCAGGAATATCATTATGGTAACTTCCGGTAAGCTTCATAGTACCGTATCCGAGACCGAATATAATGCCAAATACTGTTGCGAGTGAGATAGCCGGCTTAAAATATGTGAGGAATGTTACCGGTTCTGCCTGGGCAATATCTTCATCTGCAACAGATGTGGCGGCAATTTTATCCATTACCTCCTGTTGCATATTTTCAAAATATCCCTGTGGTACTCCAAAAGGGTTCTCCTTAAGAGAGCTTCTGCCAAGAATATCTTCCGGTTCTTTGTTTGCTTTCATATTTGCCTCCTCTTTTCTAATAGACTGCTTGTCCCCCAAAAGGTTTAATCATTGAATTGCTCTTCCAGCTCTTTTTTTATCTTATTGTATGCGTGGTGATAAGATGCTTTTAGTGCTCCAACTGAAGTGTTCAGTATTTCAGAAATCTCTTCGTATTTCATTTCCTGAAAATATCTGAGATTGAATACTGCCCTCTGTTTGTCGGGAAGATGCAGGATAGCTTTGTGGAGTGCCATCTGCAGTTTGTCTCCGTTAAATGAAGGGTCACTCTGGAGTTTGTTTGCAAGAACTGTATCGTAACTGCTTAGCGAGAGCATTGCTCCCAAGCGTTTTTTCTTAAGGAAAGTGAGAGTCTCGTTTGTGGCAATTCTGTAAATCCAGGTGTAGAGTTTGGCCTCTTCCCTAAAATCGGGGAGGTGTTCCCAAATTTTTACCAGTGAGGTTTGCAACAGATCGTTTGTGTCCTCGTGCGAGCAGGTAAGTTTACGTATGTGCCAGTATAGCCTTTCGCTATATTTCTGAACAAGAAGATTGAAGGCAAACTGTTGTTTGCCTTCTTTAAATAGTTTCAATATCTCCTTGTCTTCCAAAATATGTCAATTTTTTATTTGCGCGAAATAGCTTTTTTTGCAGCTTTAACAATGTTTTCTGCATCCAGACCGTAGGCTTTCATAAGTGCTGCAGGGGTACCACTCTGGCCAAACTTGTCATTTATGGCAACGTGCTCAAGTGGAGCAGGAGTGTTTGCAGCAAGTGTGCCTGCAATAAGTTCTCCAAGTCCTCCGGCAATGAAATGCTCCTCTGCAACTACAACAGCTTTTGTTTTGGCTACTGATTCTAAGACTGCATTTGCATCTAAAGGTTTAATGGTATGGATATTTATCACCTCTGCATTTATTCCTTCAGCTGCAAGAGTTTCTGCTGCCTGAATAGCCTCCCATACAAGGTGGCCTGTTGCAAAGATTGATACATCTGAACCCTCAATAAGCTTAAGGGCTTTGCCAATCTCAAATACTTGGTCTTCTGGAGTGAAGTTAGGAACGCCAGGTCTTCCAAATCTCAAGTATACTGGGCCAACGTGTTTTGCTGCTGCAATTGTAGCTGCTTTTGTCTGGTTGTAGTCGCAAGGGTTGATTACAACCATATTAGGCAACATTCTCATAAGACCAATATCCTCAAGGATCTGGTGGGTTGCGCCATCCTCACCCAAAGTGATACCTGCGTGAGAAGCTGCAATCTTTACATTGGTATTTGAGTATGCCACACTCTGGCGAATCTGGTCGTAAACACGACCTGTAGCAAATGCAGCAAAAGATCCTACAAAAGGAATCTTTCCGCTTAGGGCCATACCTGCACCAACACCAATCATATTTGCCTCGGCAATACCTGCCTGGTAGAATCTGTCGGGATGAGCTTTGGCAAATGCATCCATTTTAAGGGAACCTGTAAGGTCTGCACACATTGCAACTACGTTAGGATTCTCATCTCCAATTACAGACAAACCGGCACCAAAGCCACTTCTGGTGTCTTTGTTACCGGTATTTATAAATTGTTGTTTTTCCATTTATAGTATTTTAAGTATTAGCGGTTAGTTGTTTGTTTAAAATTTGGCAAGATATAAACCTATATTAAAGTAGAATGATTGTCTGTTGTCAATCTTAATTCCTCCCAATGTAGATTTATTGGTACTCCAATTGTATCCTGCCGTAATGTTTGCACCCCAGTCGCTGCCAACTCCAAACGGAATCAGTACTCCAACTTCCGGCGATAGCAAAAATCCCCAATTGTTGTTCCACGCATCAAAGTCCTGAATCACTATATGCTGTCCGGCACTGAGTGCTCCAATACCCAAACCTGCATAAGGTTTTACCATCATATTGTAAGGGCTGAAGAAATATTTCACCTGAGCCTTAATAGGGAAAGTTTGGGTGTATCTGTACTGTGCAGCATTTATTGCTGTATTCTCATTGGGTTTGTAAACTCTCTGGCTGAATTTCTGGTGATAGTTGTTGTATCCCAAATCAAGGCCTACGGCAATGTTGCCGGTTACAAAATATGCCCAATTTACATTAATGCCTTCAAAGTTCATGTTTGAAACAAAATTCCTGCTGCTCCCCACAGGTACATTAACCTGATAGTTGATGGAGTAAATCTGTTTCATGTCGTTGCCATAACCTTGCGCGTTGGCTAACCCTGCGCAAGCCAGGCTTATTGCCAAAATTAAAAATATCCTTTTCATATACCACATGTTTAATTAGAGTTTTTTGGCGGCATAATCTCAAACACATTGTCAATTGCATAAATCAACTCTTGTTCAGTGTGCTTGCCGTTAAGGATTTCCCTAACCAGACCATGCCATACAATTGGAACGCTTGATTCGGTAGCTACAGACACAACATCTGCAATCTCAATTACCAGGCTTCCTGTGGTGTAGGAAGAGATGAATGTTGGCATCTGATATGGGTAGAAAGTATCCCATCCATACCAAGGATAATCAAAGGAATCCCACCACCAGTCCCAGTCGTTCCAGTAGCCCGGATACATATAGGTGTTTGTCTTTTTAATGTAGGAAACATCAACCAACAAATCCGGATTCATTTCCGGTACAACCTGAGTGTATCCGTATCTGTTCATATTAACTACAATCTGTGCAATGATTCTCTGAGTAGTGTCGTTGCTCAAACGGAATTTCTTCCCATCTTCAGAAACGGCAATGGAATCTGCAATTGCAAAACTGTGGTAGTTGGTGAAATTGGCGGTTTCTCCTTTGCGGGCAACAGTGAGAATCTGATCTCGTGTTTCGTCCAGAGCTCCAGGTCCCCAACTACAAGCGGATACTAGAGCGCCCACAACAATGATTAGCATTAACCTTGCTTTCATACTGTTATTCTTTTTAAATAAAAACAGTATAATAACAGAATTAAAGATGCGTTGTTCAACAAGTCAAAGAACTAAAAAACAGCTTTCTAGTAGTCTCCAAGAGTCTCCTTAAGCTGGGCAAGTGCTTTATCGGCAAGTTCAGGTTTAGGTGCTTTACCGTGCCATTCGCAAGTTCCCTGCATAAAATCTACACCTTTACCCATATCTGTTTTCATGAGAATCATCACAGGTTTCTCACCAGGCTGTTTAGCCTCTTTGAACGCTGCAAGAATAGACTCCATATCATGACCGTCTGCAACAATCACGTTCCAGCCAAAAGCTTTCCATTTTGCCTCAAGGTCACCCACACCAAAAACAGAATCAACTGTACCGTCAATCTGCTGGCCGTTCCAGTCTGTTATTGCAATAAGGTTGTTCAATTTGTTATGAGCTGCAAACATAGCTGCTTCCCAAACCTGTCCCTCTTCACTCTCTCCATCACCCATAAGCACATATACATAATTTTCATCTTTGTCAAGTCTCTTCCCGATAGCAGCACCTGCAGCTACAGACAAACCCTGACCAAGAGAACCGGATGCTTCATATACACCAGGAAGCCCGCTCTCAACACAAGGGTGTCCCTGAAGGCGTGTACCAAAGACTCTGAATGTAGCCAACTCTTCTACAGGGAAATATCCGCTACGTGCAAGCACGCTGTAGAAAACAGGAGACATATGGCCGGCAGACAGGAAGAACATATCATTCCCTTTTCCAGACCTGTCCCAATTTTTTGGCGAATGTTTCATTTCGTGGAAGAAAAGCGCAGTCATAATGTCTGTGCTGCTCATACTTCCACCCGGGTGACCGCTTTGGGCTGCGGTAACCATTCTTATTATATCTCTTCTTACCTGAGAAGCTATATTATTGAGCTCCTGAACGTTTGACATAATTTTAATAGAAAATTTATAGGTTTATAACTTTGCGAATTTAATGTTTAATTTGCTAAAAAACAACGCAAATTACGTATATTTGCACCCTGTATAACTTGGCCTGAAAAGCCCAAATTTTAAACTGCAAATGAAGAATATCAGAAATTTCTGTATAATAGCCCATATAGACCACGGTAAGAGTACTTTGGCAGACAGGCTGCTTGAAGCAACAAATACTTTGTCTGCAAGGGAGATGGAGAACCAGGTGCTTGACTCAATGGACTTGGAGAAAGAGAAGGGAATCACCATTAAGAGCCACGCAATACAGATGGAGTATGTTAAGGGTAATGAAAAATACACACTTAACCTCCTTGATACTCCGGGCCACGTGGATTTCTCATATGAGGTTTCAAGAGCAATCGCCTCTTGTGAAGGTGCATTGCTTATTGTAGATGCAACCCAGGGTATACAGGCTCAAACCATATCAAACCTATATCTGGCACTTAACAACGATCTTGAGATTATTCCTGTCATAAACAAGATTGATATGGATGCAGCTATGATAGATGTGGTTAAGGATCAGATTGTAGATCTTCTTGGATGTGATGAGGAGGAGATACTTTTGGCCAGCGGACGTACAGGTCAGGGTGTTCCAGAGATTCTGGATGCAATTGTAGAGAGGGTTCCGGCACCAAAAGGAGATGCGGATGCTCCACTGCAGGCACTTATCTTTGACTCTGTATTCAACTCTTTCAGGGGAATCATTGCATACTTTAAAGTGCAGAACGGTTCAATAAAGAAGGGTGACAAAGTCAAGTTCTTCAATACCGGAAAAGAGTATGTGGCAGATGAGATTGGAGTCTTGAGAATGAAGATGTGTCCTAAAGATGAGATTAAGACTGGAGATGTGGGATATATCATTAGCGGTATAAAGAGTGCGGTAGAGGTAAAGGTGGGTGATACCATTACAACTGTGGCTAACCCTTGTACAGAGGCCATTGCTGGTTTTGAGGAGGTAAAACCAATGGTGTTTGCCGGTATTTACCCAATTGAAACAGATGAGTATGAAGATTTGAGGGCTTCATTGGAGAAACTTCAGCTTAATGATGCCTCATTGGTATTTGATCCTGAGAGCTCTTTGGCTCTTGGTTTCGGTTTCCGCTGCGGTTTCCTTGGATTGCTTCATCTTGAGATTGTGCAGGAGAGGTTGTTCAGGGAGTTTGATATGGATTGTATCACTACCGTACCTAACGTTTCATACAAGGTATACACCACTCAGGGAGATGTGCTTGATGTGCATAACCCGTCGGGATTACCTGCAATTACCCTTATAGATAAAATTGAGGAACCGTACATAAGGGCACAGATTATCTCAAAGAGTGATTTCTTTGGCCCAATTATGAAACTTTGCCTGGATAAGAGGGGTACCCTTGTAAGCCAGCATTTTCTTACAAGTGACCGTGTGGAGCTGAACTATGATATGCCTTTGTCTGAGATTGTGTTTGATTTCTATGACAAACTTAAGTCTATCTCCAAGGGTTACGCTTCGTTTGACTATCATATTACAGGTTACAGGGATGCAGACCTTGTAAAACTGGATATTCTCCTTAATGGAGAGCAGGTGGATGCACTCAGCAGCCTTATCCACAGAGACCACGCTTACGACTTTGGACGCAAGATGTGCGAGAAACTTAAGGAGCTTATCCCACGCCAGCAGTTTGATATTGCAATTCAGGCAGCTATTGGAGCAAAAATCATTGCCCGCGAAACCGTTAAGGCGGTGCGCAAAGATGTAACTGCAAAATGTTACGGTGGTGATATCTCCCGTAAGAGAAAACTACTTGAGAAACAGAAGAAAGGTAAACGCCGTATGCGCCAGGTAGGAAACGTTGAGGTTCCGCAGAGTGCATTTATGGCAGTTTTGAAATTGGATTAAACAATGAGGCCGTATCACATCAAATTGATACGGCCTCATTGTTCTTCCTCTATATCCCAATATTGGTCTGATACATCAGTTACTTTAAATGTACCATTAGGAAACACAGTTACTTTAAAATAATAATCAAGATCAGTATCTGGGATACATGTCATAATATCAATTTCAACGTTATCTTGGATTACTTCCAGTTTGCAAATGTTACGGATATCATAATCGCATAATGCTGTTCTACCATCAGTAAATACTTCAAAAAAAGACTCTCTTGTCAATGTAAAATTAGCTAACACAGATTTTCTGGTTGTTATTAATATATCTATTGCTAATCCTAAAAAATTATTTTTTACAATAGTGGTGTCATTGTATGTTATACAAGTAATTGTATAATCGCAAACTTGTTTGTCACAAATTATTGGACATCTGTCATCCTTTATTAAATCCTTTTTTAATACATTTTGCAAACTATCTAATGATTTGTTTATCCTATTAATTTTTTGCAGTGTGTTATTCTTAAATTCTTCCTGAGTTTGCTCTGTTTTTTTATGAGACAAATGTCCATATTGTACAACGCTGTTCCTGCAGCTAGTACTTATAAATATACAGAGAAGTAAAAATATTATTTTCATATCTACATTCATTTATGTCATTTGTAAACCATATAACCACTATTAATCTCAGATCCATCATATAAGCTATATGTGTAAATGCCATATCTCTGTAAAAAGGCAATTTTATTCAGTAACTCTGTCCTGTCACTTGTATCTGGCACAATAATTCTCTTTAATAAATAGTTGTTTTTTTTAAGAGAGTCGTATAAATATTCAGCTCCTACCTTATTCAAACTTGCAAAGAGTTGCTTGTCATAGCTAAAAGTGTATTCTACCAACTTCTCATATACATCTATAGGCACAATCAATGGTGTGGAATTTTTAACAGAAATATACAATTTGTTAATAAATTGCTGTTCAGAAACTGGATGTTCTTCCGTTATAATTCTGTATAATTCTCCAGGATAAATTACTATATGCGATGTGTCATTTAAATATGAAACTGTAGTTACTTGGAGATATACATAATTACTGGAAATTGAGTTATCATATAGTATTCCGTCTGAAATATGCTTAAGCAAATGATGATCTCTGCAAGACATACTTAATATCAATAATACTATAAGTATACTCAATCTAGGTATCCTTCTTATATTTATAACAGTCATAACAGCAATCGTTAATAAGTGGTAGTGCTGTACATCCGTAGGTAGCTTTAGTTGTGCCGCTCTGGGTTACACTCTGTGGCAAGTTAAGAATATTGTAGGTTATTTGCAAGTTCTTGAGGCCGTCAGTAACCACACTAATTTTCTTCCCGACAGCAAAATAAGTACACTACCCATAAAAAGAATTGTCGCCTTCTCCATTAATCAGAAAAGACGACAAGACTTTATACTATCTCTGGATAAAGAAACTATTGCTAGGCATTACTGGTTTCCCTCTAAAGCAACTGGGCCAATTTATAGTTATCTTAATTGAGTAGATTTTTTAACATATCTTCATCCGATCTTAAACGAGAAATATAGTATCCTTCAGGTTCATCGGGAGTATGAAAAACATATTTAAAATATATATTGTGTTTTGCGGCCAGGCTTATAATATATTTGAAGTTAAAATTCTTACCATGCCAAGCATAGTTCAAGGAATCAGGTCCAAACCTTAGGTCTGGAATCCAGGATGCAATTTCGCCGTTCTCCTTGAGATACGTATTCAGAATAGGAAGTATTCCTTCTTTATCATATATTTTTTTAAGTTCGTAATCAACACAAACGCAACAACTTCTAAGATAATTGTCATAAAATATAGTGGAATCAACGTAGAGAATGTTATTATTATTCACCAAGGAGTCATATAATCTTATCATATACTCTTTATAATTTTGTGGAGAAATGCGATTTGCCTTTTGATACAGATGTTTAGGGTCAATTATAGCTTCATACATGTAATCTTTGCTATCATGCGTTTCTGGTGAACATATATCACTTAGTTTAAAAATAACAGGAATAACAGGATAGCTATATGGAATCTCCTTAATGTACAAATCTACATTGTATTCTATAGAAGGCACTATATTCCTATATAAGTAAATATTACTTTTCTCAACATTACTTTTACAGGAATTTAGATATAATATTGAAAATATCAGCCAGATAATCTTCGATATATAATTAATCTTCATTGTTCTCATTGTTACTATCGTGTTGAGATTTTCTAAGTTCTAAATGATACAATTCTCTAATAATATTCTCAAGATAATATGAAAAGTCTTCGTTTAATTCTAGAATTTCTCTATAATTGCTGGAGTCCCGATCTGGTAAATTAAAGTATATTCCCATTATTTGATTTAAGGCGTGTCCTAGTTCGTGAGATAAACCAATAATAGGTGGCCTATGTTCGCCATCTCGTCTATAAAAGTTGTCGGGATCAAAATAAATTGTACCTCCAGATCTTATATTTACTCCATTTACTATTCCTTTGTAATCTCCGAGGAATCCGTTAAATATATCGCCATCAGGTCGATATTTTGCGTTAACAATATTTATGATTAGCTGAGAGTTATTTATTTCATTAATTACACTCGAAACTTCGTTATTATAGCTTATTAATTCATTGATAATTGTTGACACTTTAGCTATATAGTCATTGGAAGTCCATGATGGATATAAGCGTTCCCAATTATTTCCTATAATGATTTTTCTTCCATCCGGATCCACAAACATCACCGGATTGTTCACACAGTAGTTGTAAGGGCTGAACGGATAATACTTCTCCGCCAACGGGTCTTGTACCAGCCAACGGGCAATCTTGGTGTCATACATCCTGGCTCCATAATCCAACAAATCAAGGTTGCCAATTGTTTGCAGCTCCTTTCCGTTGAATTTGTAGCGGTTGGCTGAGGTTTGGGCGTAAGTCTGGCCAAAGGTGTGTCTTCCACCAAAGGGGTAGTAGGCGTTCTGCTCAATTACTGTACCGTTGGTGTCTGTAACAGCCCTGATGCTGCCCAAGTGGTCCTTGTGGTGGTAGTGTATTTTCTGGGTGCTTCCGTTCATCACAATACGGCCACAAGAGAAATCTGTGCTTTCCAGTGCTGTTGTCCCTGCAGTACTGCTGTATATCAAAGAACCAATGTAGTAGTAACCGTTCCCTTGTGCATCCTGTACGCTGTACTTGCTTCCATCTGCAAACCATCCGTATGTGGCTTTTGTTGTGCCGCTTTGGGTTACACTCTGTGGCAAGTTAAGAATATTGTAGGTTATTTGCAAGTTCTTGAGGCCGTCAGTAGTAGTATTTCCGTTGTTGTCATAACTGTATGTTGCAGCAGATATGGCTGTACCGTTGTTTGTACCGCTGATGGATGTTACCTTGTTACCGTTGTAGGTATATGAGTAGTTATCCTGTAGTGCGGCTGCATATCGCTGCAGGGTTAGGATATTTCCGTTTTTGTCGTAGGTAATACCACGCTCTGTGTAGCTGCTCTGTGCAGAAGTACTTGTTCCGCTGTAGCGGTTACTTCCTGTTAATCTTCCCTGCAGGTCATAGGTGAACCCGTATGTCTGC
>JAZRIV010000017.1:0-4394 GCA_045645465.1 Candidatus Egerieisoma sp. | reverse complement strand
AGTTGTGCCGCTTTGGGTTACACTCTGTGGCAAGTTAAGAATATTATAGGTTATTTGCAAGTTCTTGAGGCCGTCAGTAGTAGTATTACCGTTGTTGTCATAACTGTATGTTGCAGCAGATATGGCTGTACCGTTGTTTGTCCCGCTGATTGATGCCAGCTTGTTACCGTTGTAGGTATATGTGTAGTTGTCCTGCAGAGCAGCTGCATATCGTTGCAGGGTGAGGATATTTCCGTTTTTGTCATAGGTAATGCCTCTCTCTGTGTATGCGTTCTGCGCAGTAGTACTTGTGCCGCTGTAGCGGTTGCTCTGGGTGAGTCTTCCCTGCAGGTCATAGGTGAATCCGTAGGTTTCCTGCTGCTGGGAGGCCTGCTGCGAACTCCACTCGCTAATGTTGCCGCTGTATAGGGCTGCTGTACCTTTTGCAGGGTTGTAGTAGCGGAGTGTCTGGTTGTAGATACTTGTAGAGCCTTTCTTTGCAGACATCTCTGTCATCAACCCTTGTATGTTGTACACCTGGTTCTCTGTTGTACCATTACCATAAGTACGGCCGGTTACCCTGCCCAGGTCATCGTATGTATAGGTAACAGTTGCAGCTGTGCCGCCGTTGAGGGTAGTGCTCTCAGTGAGTAGCTTACCTCTTTTATTGTAGGTATATGTGGTTAGTTTGGTTGTTGAACCGCATATTTCCTCCTTTGTTGTTACGTTTCCTGTGAAATCATATTTGTAGCTTGTACGGAGAATATAGCCGTCAGGATACCTGGTAACACTCTGCAGCAGCTCTCCCTTGTTGTTGTAGTAATAGGCTGTTTCCTTGTACTGCTCCTGGGAGCCTTCAGCAAGAAGCAGATGCTTTTCATATTTTAGTGCACCATGGGTGAGCAATGATCTGTCAAATTGTGATACAATATTTGTAGCCGCATACTGAAGGGAAGCGGTTGGATCATCAGATGTGCCGCTGTTGTATCCGTAGTGCATTGCTTCGTACAACACCTTTACAGCAGTGATTGCTGGAGCAGTAATACCAGATGCAGCAGGAGTAATGTTGCCCACACTGTTTGTGGTTACATATTTCCGTGTAACCCTGTTGAGGTTGTCGTAAGCTGTGCAAAGCCACTGGTTACCAATGTGCATTTTGCCGTCCTGGTACATCATCTCTCGACCGGCACGGTCACGTACATAGGTTTCCTTCTCACGGCCGGGCTGTTTCTTCTCAATAAGGTGGTTGAGGCCGTCATACGCATACAGGTAGGAATATTGGCTTGTTACCGGGTGGGTGTAGTTGTATGTGCCACCGTTGGAGAGCATAGGACTTCCCTGAGGGGTCACTACCCACAGGATGTTGCCCAGGTGGTCATAGCTGTAGTATGTGTCTGCATAGGTAGAGCCCGATACCAGATTGCGCTGCAGTACCACGTTGCCGCTCTTGTCCTTGAACTCAATGCTTGTTTTCCCGTCTTCATCTGTATTTGTGGTCTTGTACAGAGATGAGGCAGGGTAGTATGAGGTGGCAAGTGAGGCATCAGATACTTTGCCGGTTGTTGGGTATGTAACTTTAAGGCACAGGATTTCATTGGCTGCATTGGTTCCGTAAGTGCAGGATATGCTCTTTGAAGTGTGGTTATTATTTTCTTCCCGACAGCGAATAGCTTCGTACCTTTTCCTACAAATATTCTTCTCATTTCACACCCTGCCTACTTTCACATCAAAGCTCCACAAAATGGCCTTCGGTATGGCTAGCACTTTTGTTTACGGCTCGCGCCGGGCGCAGCTCCCGGCCTTCCGTTACACACGGCCTCCGCTGGGCATCTGATGATGCCTTGTGCCGAATTTCCTAACTCACAGATGCCCCAATTTATCTACCAAGAGGCATCTGTTCAAACAGACGGAAATTTTACGGCACATCTGCAATGATTGCCTACGCCACCTCAGGATATTTTGTGTCCCATTGCTGTTGCAGTGAGGTATGGTGTGGAAAAAAGGGTGAAGGAGATAATTTTTCCTGTTCATAAAAAGAATTGCCGCCTTTTCCAATAATCAGAAAAGACGGCAAAACTTTTATGCAAACTAAAAATATATAGATTTCACTTAGAGGGTTTCACATTATTATGATATTCCCAGATGGTTGAATGTCGTTTTGATTTTAATTAAACATCTTATTTGCTTTGTGAGCAAGGAGGTAAATTTATATTCGTTCACTATACTCACTTTCTTAAATCAATTAAACAATAATAATCCATGCTTTGAAAATATTAGCATAATACTAAAGTACAAACATTGGGAAATTACTACAAGTTTGTATTTTTTTGAAACAAAGCCCAACACATAATTATTATAGTTATAAGCTGCAGGAAATCAGAAAGTATATACAACATAATGCTTTTATATTTTATACCTCCGTTAAAAACCATTGATTCGGCTCCTAACATATACTCTCTAGGATCAATAGTACAACAGATACAATCTGAAATATTGACTATTTCCATTAATACACATAATAATGTAATTACACAAAGTTGTTTGTTCCTCAAAGAATATCTCATACTAATATCTCACCTTTAATTTAATATTCTTATTTTGCATTTTTAACCATTCATGGAAGGTCTTGCAATAGTGGAGAATCTCTGCCACTTCCTCTCGTGTCATCATGATAATTTCGTTTTTGATGACAAAGCTCGCTCTAATAGTGCCTGTTTAAAAGACGTGCTTCACCGAGGGCTTACTTATAAATGAGGCTTATAGTATATCATTTCTGCTACGGACAGGTAGTCCAGACAGAAGGGCATTGTATTTCTGGCGGAATCCATCCTTTTATGATATTTCCGTTATCATCTGTCCCTTCAACAAACAACCAGCCATTATCAATGTCGTAGATAAGCAATGTTTGCTGTATATGAGATTTTCCGACATATCCGCTATTTTTGTGGGGCGTCTTATATAAGATAAATGGTGAATTATCATAATTCTTCGTGTTAATTGCTAAATCCCCTTTCTTGCAAAATAAGCATTCTCCAGAGATTTCAACCATTAGCGCATTATTCATTGCTCCTGCTATATTGACTTCTATGCCAGCATTAGATTCCTCAGTATATGGATATACTGCTATTCGGACTTTCTGTAGATCATAATCCAAATAAAATTTGACAGGTTCCCCGTTTTTGTGTATTGTAAAAGCTGGAGTTGTATTGGCCTTTAGCTCATTCAATATGCAGACAAATACAATTAATATAAACCATCTCATTGCCTAAATAATTTTAAATATATATTGTTAGACTTACCTAATTGTTTTTCTACGTTATCCCAACTTCTTCCATCTATTATAAGACATCCTTGAGAGGATTTTAGGGCAGCACCATCTTTATTGGTCCTGTGTAGAAATATTCCTTCCATAAATGTTTTACCATTATGCTTGTTAATTCCCCCTTCTGGATTTAATCTAAGATTTCCATCCAACTCTGATACTCTATAAGTTAAAGAGTTTTTCCCATATACACTTGTAGCCATTTGCTCATAAAACAGGTGATAATCCCCCTCTTGTATCATTGAGTACTTTTGTGGATCAGAAGATACGGTTAACCCCAAGTAAGATTTGATATCATTTTCTCCGTTGATGCCATATATTGTAACTTTTGCGGGTTTAGCACCTTCTCCTGTAAGTTTACCATCTACTCCTAATCTTTCATCTACAAAACCATTGAATAAAACTACAGCTTCCCCCAAATATGTTCCAGAAACTCCTGTTGCATTAAGTTCAGTCTGTGATTTTGCCGTTGTCCATGCATATTTTGTAACAAACATTTGTTGATTCTCGTCATTAAATATTTCTTCTTGATATGAGTACCAATCCCTTCCATCCTTATCCACAAACATCACCGGATTGTTCACACAGTAGTTGTAGGCACTGAACGGATAATACTTCTCCGCCAACGGGTCCTGCACCAGCCAACGGGCAATCTTTGCATCATACATCCTGGCTCCGTAATCCAACAAACCAAGGTTGCCGGTTGTTTGCAGCTCTTTGCCGTTGAACTTGTAGCGGTTTGAGGCTGTTTGGGTGTAAGTCTGGCCAAAGGTGTGTCTTCCTCCAAAGGGGTAGTAGGCGTTCTGCTCAATTACTGTACCGTTGGTGTCTGTAACAGCCCTGATGCTACCCAAGTGGTCCTTGTGGTGGTAGTGGATTGTCTGAGTGTAGCCATTCATCACAATACGGCCGCCTGAGAAATCTGTGCTTTCCAGTGCTGTTGTTCCTGCATTACTGCTGTATATCAAAGAACCAATGTAGTAGTAACCGTTCCCTTGAGCATCCAGTACGCTGTACTTGCTTCCGTCTGCAAACCATCCGTAGGTGGCTTTAGTTGTGCCGCTTTGGGTTACACTCTGTGGCAAGTTAAGAA
>JAZRIV010000016.1:0-34392 GCA_045645465.1 Candidatus Egerieisoma sp. | reverse complement strand
GTGTAAGATGAGCGATACGGTAGGAAAATAAAGCAACTTGACTCTCAACAGAACCAGTGTCTGTATTAGACTTTCCGTATTTGCCGAAAATCTCTGCTTTCTTGTCTGAAGTTAAATACTCAGCCATTGCAAATGATTTTTTAAAGTTTTGTCCCATTATTGGGAGCGCAAAAGTAGAAATATTTTCTTGCCCTGCCAAATCTTTTTTGAAAAATTAAACCATTTTGCCATATTTGAGTCAAAATCGGGTACACAATTTTGCCTAAGTCTAAAACTAACATAATATGAAGAAATTATTTACAATTATGGCATTTTGCCTTGTTGCAAGTTTGGCAAATGCCCAGAGCGGAGTTCAGTCACTCCTTAACCAGCTGCTTGGCTCAGATGCAACATCAAGTACAGTAACATCAATCCTTGAGAACGTGGTTGGTGGAGCTATTTCAAAACTTAATCTTTCAATAGAAGGAACCTGGACTTATACCCAGCCTGAGATACAGTTCAAGAGTGACAATCTTCTTGCACAGGCAGGAGGAGCTGCTGCTACCACAAAAATTGAAAATACATTGGGCAAGCTGTATGGAAAAATAGGAATCAACAGTTCTCTATCGTATACATTCAACTCAGACCAGACTTTTACCCAAACCATTAAAATAGGTTCAACAGTAAAAACCCTTAAAGGGACATATACTTTGGATACAGACAACAAGGTAATTTCTTTGCAATATGCGGCATTGGGAAAAATTGGATTGGGCAAGATAAATGCAATATATGCAAATACGGGGACTTCACTTGCATTGCTTTTTGACGCCAGCCAGATGTTGGCATTCTTTAAAAAAGTACTTACGGCAGTAAGTTCAATTACGGGTCAGACATCTCTTGCAACTATTACGGCATTGCTTGATAACTATGATGGCGTATTGCTTGGCTATAAGATGGAGAAATAAGATTTGGCTGAAATAAAAGCTGGAGGGGCAAATTATTCTGCGGAGTATTTTGCCCCTTGGTATGTATTTCTCTCTTCAAGCTTTTTCTCCAGCATCCTGAGCAGTTCCACATTCCTTACTTTTCCCCAAGGGGTGGAATTTACAAAACGTGGAGGAACTTCGCCGGCAAAGCGCTCAATGTATAGGTTTGGACGGAGCAGTTCCAGAAAATCAACAAAGAAATCCAAATACTCATCCAACGGGAATTGCAGAAAATCCTCAGGACAACGGGAAAATTCTGCCTCCATCTCTGTCCCTTTTATAATCTGCAGCTGGTGGAATTTTACTGAATCTATAGGGAGTCTGTTTATTATAGTGGCCATTGCCATAAGATCCTCCTTGCTCTCTCCTGGCAATCCAAAAATGAAATGTGCCCCCTGGTGCAGACCTCTGGCAGCTGTAGCCTCAACTGCTTTTACAGCTGTTGCAAAATCGTGCCCGCGGTTTATTCTCTTAAGAGTACGGTCATAGCAGGATTCAATGCCATACTCCACAATTACAATTTTCTCTTTTGCCAGTTCTGCCAGATAATCAAGCTTGTCATCATCAACACAATCCGGACGGGTGCCAATTACAATCCCCTTAACTTTCGGGTGTTCAAGAGCTTGGGTGTAAAGCCCTTTAAGATGCTCCAGCGGTGCGTATGTGTTTGAATAAGACTGGAAGTATGCCAGGTAGTTTTCAGTTGTGCGGTATCTGTTCAAATGGAATTCAATACCCTCATCCAGCTGCTGGCGTATAGGTTTGTCGGGAGTAGAATAGTTGGGGTGGAATGCATCATTATTGCAGAATGTGCATCCACCCAAACCTTTGCTTCCATCTCTGTTGGGACAGGTAAAGCCTGCATCCACCACAATTTTTTGTAGACGGCACCCGTACTTTTCCTTAAAATACCCAACAAAAGAGTTGTATCTTTTTTTCACTCCAGGCTGTTTTAGTTCAATCTTGACCTGTTGGTTCCAACGTGAACCTTAAATACAGCCTTTTTGTAATTTCCGGTTCCAAGAAGCGGTGCGTGGGCATCTGCAGGGAAGATAATTGCAAGATTGTTTATACCCAAAACCACATAATTTTCAGGCTCCTCCTCAAGGAATGCAATGTCATCTGCCTCCTGGTATTTTGTGTTGTCTGTATTGCATTTGCTCCTGTCTTTAATCCCGATAGTCTCTGAACCGTCCAACAAGACGTGAATATCTATGTAAGAGTCGTGAATCTCCAGTTTGGCATCCTCCACATCTTTCAGTTCACCCTCAGAGATTGTACAGTATACACGTTTGCCGTCAATTTCATAATCTCCGGCAGCCAAAGTCTGAAGGTCGTTTTTCTTTAGAAACTGGTAAACTTTGTCAAAACCCTCCTGTAGAGTCTGGTATTTTTCAAAACTTTTTAAAGAATCAAGTATCATATTTCTGTAAATTTTTCTTGTTTATAGCAATATATTGCACAAATATATGATTATTTTTTGTTGTACTAAATTTTAGAAAGTAGTACATTTGCAAAACTTTTAAAAAATTGGAGAAAAAATATATGGCTCAGATTATAGAGAAGGTTTCCCGTACTTTTGGTGAGTATTTGCTTATTCCAGGTCTTACAACAAAGGATTGTACACCTCAGAATGTATCTTTGAAAACCCCTTTGGTGAAATACAAGAAAGGTGAGGAGCCTGCAATTTCACTGAATATTCCGTTTGTATCTGCAATTATGCAGTCGGTTTCAGATGATGGTCTTGCAATTGCTCTGGCACGTAACGGAGGTCTTTCATTCATCTTTGGTTCGCAGTCTATAGAGACTCAGGCAGAGATGGTAAGAAAGGTGAAGAAATTCAAAGCCGGTTTTGTTCCAAGTGATTCAAATGTGCGCCCAGATGCAACCCTTGCGGATGTGGAGGCTATAATTGAGGCTACCGGACACACTACTATGGGTGTAACAGATGATGGTACTCCTAACGGAAAACTTCTTGGTATGCTTACTAGCAGAGACTACAGAATTGACCACGACGGACGTGATTCTAAGGTTGAGAACTTTATGACTCCGTTTGAGAAGCTTACTGTAGGAAAATTGGGAGTTACTTTGTCTGAGGCTAACCAGCTTATCTGGGACCACAAACTTAATGCCCTTCCTATTATTGATGAGAACCAGCATCTTGTATATTTTGTTTTCCGTAAAGATTATGAGTCTCATAGAGAGAATCCTAATGAGTTGTTGGATCCTGTAACCAAAGAGCTTCTTGTAGGTGCAGGGATCAATAGCCGCGATTATAAAGAGAGGGTTCCTGCCCTTGTTGAGGCTGGTGTGGATGTGCTTTGTATTGATTCATCAGATGGTTTCTCTGAGTGGCAGAAAGAGACCATAGGCTGGATTAAAGAGAAATATAACGGCAAGGTGCTTGTTGGTGCCGGCAACGTTGTAGATAAAGAGGGCTTTGATTACCTTGTTGAAGCAGGTGCAGACTTCATTAAAGTTGGTATTGGTGGAGGTTCAATCTGCATTACCCGTGAGCAGAAAGGTATTGGCCGTGGACAGGCTACAGCTATTCTTGATGTTGCTGCGGCAAGAGATGAGCATTTTGAGAAAACCGGAATTTATGTTCCAATTTGCAGTGACGGAGGTTTGGTACACGATTATCATATGTCATTGGCTCTTGCAATGGGTGCAGATTTCCTTATGATGGGACGTTACTTTGCAAGATTTGATGAGTCTCCAACCAAGAAGCTTTACATTAACGGCAACTATGTTAAAGAGTATTGGGGTGAGGGTTCAAGCCGTGCCCGCAACTGGCAGCGTTATGATATGGGCGGCAAAGGTGGTGCAATGAAATTTGAAGAGGGTGTAGACAGCTACGTTCCTTATGCCGGAAAGATGAAAGACAATCTTGAGGTTACCCTTGGCAAGATTATCTCTACAATGTGCAGCTGTGGATCAATAACCATTCCTCAGTTCCAACAGAGTGCCAAAATTACTTTGGTTTCTTCAACTTCAATTGTTGAGGGTGGTGCCCACGATGTAATTCTTAAAGATAAGTAGGAACTTGCATAAGTTTGATACAGCCCCTGTTACGGAAAGTAGCAGGGGTTGCTTATTTATATGGGCAAGTTGCGCTTTTGGGGCGCAGGATTAAGTAATTTTTTATATATTTGTCAATTATATTCATTACACTAAGACTAATAACGCACTTATGAAAAAACTAATTCTGTTGGCAACATTACCTATCGTTGCCCTTTACGGATGCTGTGGCGGTGAAAAAGTAACTAAAGAGGCTGCTGCATTTGAAACAATCTCAAAGGAGATGAAAGCACAATATGCTCCGGATGGAAGAAGCAAAACTCTGGAAGTAAAATTGGAGAATACAGCTGACGGTTATGCCCTTAAAGGTGTTACCAACCAGCCTGAGGCAAAAGCTGCTTACGTAAAAGCTTTTGAGGATAAGGGTATTGCAGTTCTTGACAGCATAGCTCTTCTACCTGCAGCAGAGTTGGAAGGCAAGATTTATGGTGTGTCAAACCAGTCGGTTATCAACTTCCGTACAAGTGGAAAATATAGCGCAGAGTCGGCAACTCAGGTTATGATGGGTACCCCTCTTCAGGTTCTTGAGAAAAAAGGTGGCTGGACAAGGGCAATTACTCCAGAGGGTTATATTTCTTGGGTTTCGTCGGGAAGCATAACTTATATGAACAAAGAGGAGTTTGATGCTTATCAGGCTGCTAAGAAAGTGATTGTTACTACCAAATATACTACCATGTATGAAGGTCCTTCTGCAAACAGCCAGATGGTTAGTGATGTTGTTTGGGGAAATATCCTTTTGGATTTGGGTACTCAGGGTGCCTGGCAGAAAGTTGCCATTTCTGATGGCAGAGAGGGTTACCTTCCAAAAGCTGATGTGACAGATTTTAACAAATGGTTAGACAGCCGCAATCCTACCGCAGAGAATATCATTAAAACTGCAAAACAGTTCATAGGTGTTCCTTATATGTGGGGTGGTACTTCAATTAAGGCTGTAGACTGCAGCGGTTTCTGTAAATCTACATATTTCCTTAATGGTATAGTTCTTGCAAGAGATGCGTCTCAGCAATGTTTGACAGGTGACGGTGTTGATATTTCAAAATATGTTAATGACGGTGAGTATACAAAAGAGGCTTTGGCTAACCTTAAGAAAGGTGACCTTATCTTCTTTGGAACTAAAGCTACACCTGAGAAAAAGGAGAGAATTACTCACGTAGGTATCTATATTGAGGATGGTATTTTTATCCACTCTGCAACAAAAGTGAGAATCAACAGCCTTATCCCTACTGATGCCAACTATTACGATGGTTCAAAACGCCTTGTACGTGCTCAGCGCATTTTGGGTAATGTTGATGCAGGTAAAGATATTTGGTCTATCCAAACATTTTATAAATAATTGAAACACAAGAGACACAATATGAAAACAGACAGACGTTCCTTTTTGAAATCGGCAGGTTTGCTTACAGCTGCTGCTGCAGTTCTTAATCCTGCAACTATTTTTGCTCAGGCAGAAAGAGGTAAAAAATCATCGGGAAGCAAAAAGATGGAGCTTTCCTGGATTCCATACGATGCTCAGATGAGACACGTGTTTACAATTGCAAACTCTTCAAGAACAACTACCCCTATTGTTCTTACCAAGATAACCTGGGATGGATATACCGGATATGGTGAGGCTGCTATGCCACCTTATTTGGGCGAGACTCAGGCTTCTGTTATGGAGTTCCTTAAGAAGGTGGATCTAAGTAAGTTTGCCTCTCCTTTCCTTATTGAGGACATTATGAAATATGTTGATTCTATTGCAATCAACAACTGTGCGGCTAAAGCTGCAGTAGATATTGCTTTGCACGACCTTGTAGGTAAAATGATGGGACAGCCTTGGTGGAAGATTTGGGGCTGGGATCCTACAACTTGTCCTAATACCTCGTTTACTGTAGGTTTGGATACAGAGGAAGTTGTAAGAGAGAAAACCAGAGAGGCGTCTCCTTATAAAGTGATTAAAGTTAAATTGGGCAGAACTGAGGCTGAGGACAAGATGATGATCAATACTATCCGTTCGGTAACAGATACAGTTATTTGTGTTGATGCAAACCAGGGTTGGAAAGACAAATATTATGCTTTGGATATGATCAACTGGTTGAACGAGCGTAATGTAAATATGATAGAGCAGCCTATGAGCAAATATGCATTGGATCAGACTGCTTGGCTTTCTGAGAGATCACCGCTTCCAATTATTGCGGATGAGGCTTGTCAGAGACTTACAGACATTAAGAAACTTCACGGAGCATACCACGGTATCAATATCAAACTTATGAAATGTACCGGTTTGCGTGAAGCACGTGAGATGGTGAGCCTTGCCCAGTCTTTGGATATGAGACTTATGATTGGCTGTATGACAGAGACTTCTTGTGCAATTACAGCAGGTGCTCAGATTGCTCCTAAAACAGAGTGGGCAGACTTGGACGGTAACTTGCTTATTGCAAATGACTGCTACAAAGGTATGACTATTGTAGACGGTAAGATTACTTTGCACGACAAACCAGGTCTTGGTCTTGAGCCTCTTGGTAAACCGGTATTGTAATATATTTAGTGTTGGATTTCCTAAAATTAAACAGATATGGCAAATTTAAGAGTAATTAAAAAAGATGTTATTTTCCTTGTTAACGAGATAATTTCTGATTGTTGGGTATATATGTACTTTAATGGTGAGAAAAATCGTGAGGAGGTACAGAAGATTGTAGCAGATGCTGTAGAGTTGGGTGACAATATCTTTGAGCAGATTAACCATTATCCAAAAGATGATACAAAGAAACATTTCAAGGCTTTGAATCAGAAACTTCTTGAGGGTGTTGATGCTCTTTTTGTAAGATTGAGTGCACTTTCCAAGTAATCTTTAATATTCTTTGATGAATAAATTTGTTTTTATAATAATTGCAGCTCTTTTAGTTTGCTCCTGCACTCTTTTTGAATCAGTTACCAAAGGGGAGAAGGTTGCGCAGATTGGGAGAGCTGCATTATATAAAACGGACATTGAGAAGATTATTCCTAAAGTGATTGTTCCGCAGGACAGTGCCGCTCTTGTGAGACAATATATAGATTCTTGGGCAATCAAGCAGCTGATGTTGCAGAAGGCACAGGAACAGTTGCCTAAAGATGACAAAGATGTGGCACAACTATTGGAGGACTACAGGGTACAACTGCTTGTTTTCCGATATGAAAATAAATTTATAGAGGAGAGGCTGGATACAATTGTTCCAGTTAATGTGCGGGAGGAGTATTACAATACCCATAAGGGTAGTTTTGAGGGGAGAAACGGTGTGTTTAAGGGGAGGCTTATAAAGATGCAGAACAGCTCCCCAAACTTGCAGATTATGAAGAAGCTGGCGCAAAAGAGAGAGATAGATGGACTTGAGGAGTTGGAGGAACTTGCGTATAATTCTGCATACAAATACAGCAATTATAACAATAATTGGGTTGACCTTAGTGTTGTGGCAAAGGAGATTGACATTTCCCTTGAAGAACTTCAACAGTTATTGTTGAAAGAGAGGTTGGTAGTGGAGATAAAGGATACCGTTTATACCAACTTGCTGCAAGTTCTGGAGTACATTGCACCAGGGGAGGTTACTCCATTTGAATTTAACAGTGAGAAAATAAAGGAGATTATTATAAGCAGAAGAAAACAGGAACTTCTTGCGAATTTGCATAGAGATATCCTGAATGATGCACTTAACAACAACAAATTAAAAATTATAGAAGAAGATGACAAGGTTTCTAAGTAAAGTCATAGTGGCGGTTCTATTGATTATCCCTGTAACAATGAGTGCACAGAGGTATGAAAACGGTTTGGCAGACAAAACAATAGCTCTAATTGGAAATGAGGCTATATTCCTTTCACAAATTGAGTCTGAGATTCAAGTGATGGCTGCCCAAGGTATGGGTACAGACCGAAATTCAAGATGCAATATGCTTGAGACTCTTATGATGAACAAACTGTTCCTCAATCAGGCACATTTGGACAGTCTTGTTGTAAATGAAGACAATGTTGAAATGGACCTTCAGCAGAGAGTGGCCAATATCCTTACCCAGTTGGGAGGTGAGAAGGCTGTAGAGGGTTATTTCAAAAAGCCTTTTTATAAATTGAAAGAGGATTGGAGAGATATGTTGAGAGAGCAGAGCCTTATACAGCAGATGCAGGGGGAGGTAATGGCAAATGCCGGCAGTGCAACCCCTTCTGAGGTGGAAAAATTCTATGAGGAAACAGATGAGAGCGATCTTCCAATCATTTCCACCCAATACAAGATTAGCCAGATTGTACTTTATCCCGACAGAGATGCTGCGAAACTTGCAGCAAAAGAGAAACTTCTTAGTTTCAGGGACAGAATTCTTAAGGGTGAGAGGTTCAGTACACTTGCAACCTTGTATTCTGAGGATCCGGGAAGTGCTATAAAAGGAGGAGAGCTGGGAATGGCATCAAAAAACATTTTCTGGCCACAATTTTCAGATGCTGCAATGGCTCTTAAAGAGGGGCAGATCTCTCAGATAGTGGAGACTCCAGACGGTTTGCACATTATTCAGATGATATCTAAAGATGGAGAGATGTTTAATGTAAGACATATTCTGATAAAACCTAAATATACTTCTGAAGACAGAATAAAGGCATTTGACAAATTAGACAGTTTGAGAACCCAGATTTTGGCAGACAGTATAAGATTTGAGTTGGCTGCAAGAATTTATTCAGAAGACCCTAAGTCTGCAATGAGCGGCGGACTGGTTGTAGAGGAAAACACAGGTTCTACTCTATTTGAGAAAGATATGCTTAAGCCTGCAGACTACTCTGTCATTAAGGAGATGAAAGTGGGTGATATTTCGGAGCCGTTTGAGTCTTTGGATAATGAGGGTAGAAGCGGGAACACAATCTATAAAATTCTGAGGCTTGAAAAGATTGTCCCTTCACATACGGCTACTTTTAAGGATGATTTTCTAATTATCCAGAATATTGCAAACAACAAGAGGAGGGAGGATGCAATAGGCAATTTCATTAAGGAGAAACAAGCCGTTACTTTTATAAAATTGGATGATCTATTCAAACAATGTAATTTTGAACGTGAAGGCTGGATTAAATAAATTTTTCATTACAGTACTGTTATTGCACTTTTCTGTTCTGACTATAGCTCAGAATAAGGAGAGTGCAGATTCTTTAGTACACCTTATAGAAGCCAAGTCTGCACATCTTTTAGAGATAGATAGTGTTGCGTTCAGAAAGATTATAGGTCCGGCTACTTTCCTGCACAATAATACCTATCTTAAGTGTGATACAGCCCTTTGGAATGTAAATGCCAATATTATTGATGCTATAGGCAATGTGGAGATTTTACAGGAGAATACCAGGCTTACAAGTGACCGTATAGAGTACGAAATTGCATTGGATCTGGCAAAGTTCAGAGGTTCTCTTGTTGAACTTATGGATAGGGATGGTAATGTGCTCAATACAAATTATCTAAATTACAATACAAAAGACAGTGTAGCAACATTCTTTTCAGGTGCTTCTATGCGCAGTAATGATGGGAGTATTATTGAGAGCCTGAATGGCACGTATGCTGCAAAAGAGAAGAGATTCTCGTTTGAAGATAAAGTGCAGATATTTACAGATTCGGTGTTTATGGTCTCCAATAAGGTAGATTACTATACAGATACAGATGTTGTTGTGTTCAATGAAAATACCGTGGCCTGGAGAGATGAAAATATCCTTTTTGCAAATTCCGGCAATTTTAACAGGCCTTCCAATGTGTTTACATTCAATAAAGATGGCTATATAGTAACCAAAGATCAGGAGCTTTGGGGTGATCTTCTGAAATATTACCGCAATACAGGTGATGCTGACCTATACAAGAATGTTCAGATTCTCGATACGGTGCAATCTTCTATATGTCTGGCAGATAGAGTGGTATATACTCCATCGCAGCGTAAGATAGAACTGCGTGAGAGTCCTGCAGTAGGGTTGTACACTATGGAGAATGATATGGCAGACACTTTGTTTCTTGCTGCGGACATTATTGTATACAAGTCTTTGTTTATGTACCAGGTGGACAGTCTTGAGAAGGTTAGGGCTGATGAGAGAATCAAATTGTCTGAGATAGATCCTATTGCAATTCACGATGAAGAGAGGAGAGCTGCCAAAGCAAAGCCACAACAAATACCAGAAGGGAAAAAGCCCATACAGGGTAATCTTGTTTCCGGTAATCCTATGTCCAATAACTCAAGACTTGAGGAGGAGGCCAAGATGCCTGTTGACAGAGATACGTTAAAGGTTGAGGTGGATTCAGAAACCTTAGTGCAAGCAGATTCAACAGAAGTAATGTTTTTGCAGGCTTTCCATAATGTGAAATTCCATAGGAAGGATATTCAGGGAGTTTGCGACAGCCTCGTTTATACCGGATTGGATTCAATGGCAAGATTCTATATCAGACCTGTAATGTGGTATGAAGAGATAAATCAGTTCTTGGCAGACAGTATACAGGCAGTAATTAAGGGGGAGCAACTTCATAAGATTAATTTGCTTGCAAATGCCTTTATTGCTGTGCAGGAGGATACGGTACATTATAATCAGATTAAAAGTGCGGAGATGGCAGCGTATTTCAACAATAGTGAACTTACCCGTTTTGATGCATTGGGAGGAGTCTCTGCAATATTTTATATGAGGGAAGACAGTACCATTACACTAATGGATCAGGAGGAGTGCAAGATGCTGACAGCAAAAATTAAAGATAACCAGGTGCAGAGGACGCGCTCAATAGGAGAGCTTAAGCAGAATGTATTTCCTGTATTTAACCTTTCTTTAGAGAAGCAGCGGCTGAAAGGGTTTGAGTGGAGGGGGGCGGAAAGACCTGTAACAAGATACGATGTAACGTCGCGCAGTATCAGGAAAAGTTCGAGACGTGGGCTTGAGGAACGGGAACTGCCGGAGTATGAATTTACCCACAAGTATTTTCCCGAAGCGGTTGTTCCAATAATGGATTATAGAGAAGCAGTCTTAAGGAAAAAAGCCATTCTGAAGGATATGAAAACGGAGGATCATGAATGATTCTCCGTTTTTATGTTTATGTATGTTTATTACATAATTTACACTGTGATGTTAAAATTTATGGGTAAAATGGGGTTTAGAGTTTTCTGAATGTAAAAAAAGTATTACTTTTGTAAAGTATACCCTTGTGTGTACCTAAGATTGAACAAAATCCAAAACACAATTAACACACTTAAAAAATAATCTAATGAAAAAAGTTATTCTATTTGCGCTTTTTGCATTATGTTCTACTATGATGCTGGCGCAAACAATTACAGTTAAAGGTACTGTAATTGGCTCGGAAGACGGAATGCCGATTATTGGTGCCTATGTATTGCAACAGGGTACAAATAACGGTACTTCAACAGATGTAGATGGTAACTACGTTATTGAAGTTCCCGCTGATGCAACGCTTATTTATTCATCTATCGGTTTTACAACTCAATCATTGGCTGTAAACGGCAGAGCTCAGCTTGATGTTATGCTTAAAGCTGATGCTGTCATGTTGGATGACGTAATGGTTGTAGCTTACGGTACTGCTAAAAAAGGTACTTATACCGGTGCTGCTTCTTTGGTAAAAGCAGACGCTATCAAAGACGTCCCTTCAGTGTCATTTGAGAGTGCACTTAACGGTAAAGTAGCAGGTTTGCAGATTACACAGTCTTCTGGCCAGGCAGGTTCAGCATCTGAGATCCGTATCCGTGGTATCGGTTCAATGAATGCATCAAACGAGCCTTTGTACGTTATTGACGGTGTTCCTGTAACTTCAGGTGATGTTGGACAGTCAAGTTCTTATACTTACTCAACCAATAACGTTATGAGTACTTTGAACCCAAGTGACATTGAGAGTATTACAGTATTGAAAGATGCTGCTGCTTCTTCACTTTACGGTTCACGTGCAGCTAATGGCGTTGTGATGATTACTACCAAGAGAGGTAAAATTGGTAAACCAACCGTTACTCTAAAAGCTTCTTGGGGCTTTACCCCTTCATTTGCTACAGATAACTATGAGGTAGGTGATACCTATGGTAATATGGAGTATTTGTATGAGGTGTTCCACGATATCGGAGGTGATGATGATGCTGCAAGAAATGCGTACGCTTTGAAGACTTTGAACAACAAGTTCAACAAGCACGGTTATAAAATTACTTCAAACGGTACAGGCAGATATGACAAGCTTAACATTACAACTGTTGACGCAACAGATCCTGAGCAGCAGAAGAGATTGGCTGAAAGAGCTGACCATTTCTTTGACTGGGAGGATGCATTGCTAAAAACTGCTGTATTCCAGACATACGACTTGGCAGTGAGTGGCGGTACCGAGAAAACTTCATACTATTCATCTTTGTCATATACTCAGGATAAAGGTAGAGTACAGGAGAATACTTTCGGCCGTCTTTCAGCTCGCATTAACTTGACCCAGAAAATTGGTAAAGTATTTGAGCTTGCTACAAATATGAACGTTGCCCATACAGACAGATCTGGTTTCAACGATACCCGTAACCTTGGCTCAAACTATTACCTACAGACAAGAAACTTGTTGTGGGGCGTTTACTGGCCAACTGATTACAAAACAGGTGACCCTTGGACTTCACGTTATGGTTCATATGCTTACAATGCATTGTATTACACTAACGAGTGGGACAACTACGCTAAGACTTTCAAATTCCAGGGTAGTGAGACTGTTACAATCCATATCCTTCCTGAGTTGACAGCAAAATCTATCTTCTCATACGACTATACCGACACTAAAGACCATATCTATTATAGTGCAAACCACTTCAATGGCTCTTCAGACAAAGGTAAAGTTCACGAGATGGCTACAAATACCTACAAATTGGTATCTTCAAGCACTTTGAACTATGTTAAAGACTTTGGTGAGAAACACAGCTTGAATATTTTGGCAGGTTTTGAGGCTGAGAAAAATGAGACTATGTTCCAGAGATCTACTGGTACAAACCTTCCATCATCTTCACTTCCTACAGTACAAACTGCAGGTGTGCTTGACGCTACTGCTTACAGCTGGGGTAACTCAATGGTTTCAGTTCTTTCAAAAGCTGAGTATAACTATGACGGCAGATACTATGTTTCAGGTTCATTCAGACGTGACGGTTCTTCAAGACTTGCTCCAGAAACCCGTTGGGGTAACTTCTGGTCAGTTGCTGGTTCTTGGAAAATCAATAACGAGGCATTCCTAAAAGATGTTGAGTGGATTTCTAACTTGCGTATCAGAGCTTCTTACGGTATCAACGGTACCCTTCCTTCAAACAACTACGGTTGGAGATCTTTGGCTTCATTCGGTAGCCCATATAACCAGAACCCTGGTGCAATCCTAAGCACAGTTGCTGATACTAACCTATCGTGGGAGACTTCATACAATACAAATATTGCTGTTGAGGGTGGTTTCTGGGATCAGAGATTGTACACTACAATTGAGTACTTCAACAGAGATTCTAAAGATTTGTTGCAGGACGTTCCAATTTCAACTGTAACCGGTTTCAGTTCTACTCTTAAGAACGTTGGAGAGGTTAACAACCACGGTGTAGAGATTGAGGTTGGTGGTGACATCATCAGAAAGAAAGACTTCACTTGGGATGCAAGCATTACAGCTACTATGATGAAATCTAAGGTTACCAAACTTTACGGAGGCCAGGATATCAGATGGTGGGATCCAACAGGTGGTGATTCAAGAGCTCAGTACATCTATAGAGAGGGTGAGAGTATGTTGGCATTGTTCGGTTACGAGTGGGCTGGCATTAACCCAGAGAATGGTATGAACTGGTACTACTCAAACAACGACAATAAAGATGCTGTTTTGAATGGTAGAAATGTTGTTTATGATTATGATGATGCAACTGAGGTTATCCTTGGTGATGTGACTCCAAAAGTATATGGTGGTATTAACACAAGCATTTCTTGGAAAGGCTTGAGCGTTGGTTTGAACTTTATCTATAAACTTGGTGGTAAACTATATGACGGTGCTCAGAAAGACGTTAATGATGACGGTTACTACTGGGAGAGAACAAGATCGCAGTATGCAATTGACAACAGATGGAAACAGCCTGGTGATATAACAAGAGTTGCACAGGTTAGAGGTACTGACCTTACTGATGCAATGCAGGATTCTAACCGTATGATGTACGATGCTAGCTTCCTAAGGCTTAAGACTGTTTCTGTTGGATATACAATTCCTCAGGCTATTGTTAAGAAAGCAGGTATGAGCGGTGCCCGCATATACTTCAGCGGTACTAACCTACTTACTTTTGCAAAATACAAAATGGCAGATCCAGAGGTTAATGCTTACGGTACAAGAGGTTGGGAGACACCTTATGGTAAGACTTACACATTTGGTCTTGAGCTATCATTCTAATTTAAAATATGGTTAATACAATGAAAAAATTATCTATAATTCTAATTGCAGTTCTAGGAATCTTCGCATTCTCTTCTTGTGACGATTTCTTGGATATGAAGCCAACAAATCAGTTGGAATCTAGCGAGGCCATTAAAACAGCTGCAGATGCACAGGTGTTTATGAATGGTGTTATGACGCGCCTTTCAAGTTCAAACTTGTACGGTGTAAACTTGTTCCTTTATGGTGATGCTAAAGGAGGTGATCTTACAATCTTCTCTCAGGGTAGAGGTAGTGACGGTTTGTACTCTTTCAACCACGAGCCTTCAAGCGGTGCTTGGTCTGGTTTCTGGACAACAAGCTACAATCTTTTGCTTCAGGTGAACAACCTTATTGCAAATATTGAGAAACTTGAGGCTGATCCTAACACAACTGAAAACTTTGACAATATGAAAGGCCAGGCTTATACTGTTAGAGCTTTGGTATATTTCAACCTTGTTAGAATTTACGGTTTGCCTTATACTCAGTTCAATCCATCTTCTGACTTTGGTGTTCCAAACGTAACAAAGGTGCTTGATGCTTCAGAGCAGCCAGGTAGAGCAACAGTTGCGGATAACTATGCTCAGATTATTGCAGACTTGACCGAGGGCGCTAAAACTATCACTAAGGATGTAAAAACATCTACCAACGGCTATCCTACTTACTGGGCAAACAGAGCTATTGCAGCAAGAGTTTACCAGTCTATGGGTAATAATGCTGAGGCTTTGGCAGCAGCTGAGGAGGTAATGAACAGCGGTAAGTTCAAACTGTACTCAAATGAGGATTGGGTTAAATCTTGGTCAAAACAGTTTGCTGATGAGTCTATTTTTGAGCTTCAGATGCTAGTTAACGAGAACGCTCTTACTACCGGTTCTATTGGTGCTTACTATAGCCGTATCCACCATTACAGCTCTAAAGTTGGTGGTTACTTTGCAGCTTCTGACTATTGGTTGGAGAGAATGGCTGAGGATCCTGATGATGTAAGATGGGGTGTTATGGCATACGATGAGAACAGTGAGTCATTTGACGAGGACGAGTTTGCAGGTCAAGGTGACAGACTTGGTTGCTCTTACAAATATTTTGGTGGAACAGAAGATATGCCAGGTGACGGTAAGGATGACCCTGCTGCATGTAACGTTAAAGTTGTTCGTCTATCTGAGATGTACTTGATAGCTGCCGAGTCTGCTCTAGCAATGGGTAATGCAGAGAAAGCTGCTGAGTACTTGAACGCTATCAGAAAACGTTCTCCAAACTTGGAGCCTGCAACTGCTGAAACTGTAACAGTTGAGATGATTCTTAACGAGAAATCTAAAGAGTTCTTCCAGGAAGGTCTAAGATATTGGGATATGCTAAGACACGGTAAGACTATTGAGTTCAATGACGAGATTATGGGTATTGATTGTCCTCATAGAAGCAAAGTTATTGATACCAAAACTTTCCATAAGATTGTTCTTCCAATCTCTACAGATGAGATGAACTCTAACCCTACACTAAGAACCCAACAGAATCCAGGTTATCCTGCATACGTTGGCTAATTTGGCGGGTTAATATAAGAAAAGGTTGTCGGGAAACTGACAACCTTTTTTTGTGCAGTGCTTGTTTGTGAATTAAAAAACTATTAGTATCTTTGCAGCTCGTTCATTGGCTCAGGTGGTGGAATAGGTAGACACGCGGGACTTAAAATCCCGTGGGCAGAAATGCCCGTACGGGTTCGATTCCCGTCCCGAGCACCAATGAAACCTGCGGAAATAGCTCAGTTGGTAGAGCACAACCTTGCCAAGGTTGGGGTCGCGAGTTCGAGCCTCGTTTTCCGCTCAAAAGGGTTCCGGTATTTTCCGGAACCCTTTTTTTGTTCACATCTGTGAAAACGCTATTCCATTTCTCCCATCTATTTATTATATTTGTCTAATTTCACTGTTTTTGTAACATTTAATAATCAAAAGATATGGCTTTTAATATAAATCAGAAGATTCATAACTTGACAGAGGTGATGGAGTTGTTGGGAGAGGATGCCCATATAGTACTTGGAGATGAGGCTTGTGCAAGAATTGTAAAGTGCAGGGAGTATCTGGATAATAGGATGAGAACCCAAAAGGAGCCAATTTATGGTATTACAACAGGTTTTGGTTCTCTTTGTAATGTTTCAATCGATGCACAGGATTTGAGCCAGCTGCAGAAGAATCTTGTAATGAGCCATGCCTGTTCAATTGGAGAAGAGGTACCACAAGAGGTAATAAAACTTATGATGGCCTTTAAGGTTAAGTCTTTGGCCTATGGTTACTCTGGCGTTCAGCTTAAGACAGTGCAGCGTCTGGTGGATATGTTCAATAATAAGGTGTATCCGGTAGTGTACCAGCAAGGTTCTTTAGGGGCATCGGGAGACTTGGCACCCCTTGCAAATATGTGCCTTCCTATGCTTGGTTTGGGTGAGGTTAGGTATAATGGTGAGAAATATCCTGCAGCAGAGATAAATGCAAAATTTGGTTGGGAGCCTATTACCCTTGCCAGCAAGGAGGGTTTGGCACTTCTTAATGGTACCCAGTTTATGCTCTCTTTTGCAATATGGAACCTCATTAAGGCAAAGAAGCTTATGGCTATGGCAGATAAGATTGCAGCCCTCTCTATAGATGCATTTGATGGGCGCACAGAGCCTTTTACCCCGGGAGTACACTCTATTAGACCTCATAAGGGGCAAGGTGATACCGCAGCTGCAATTTTGCAATATTTGCAGGGTAGCCAGATTGCCGCACAACCAAAACAGCACGTTCAGGACCCTTATTCTTTCAGATGTGTGCCTCAGGTGCACGGAGCATCCAAAGATGCCATTGCCCACATAGAGAATGTCTTTGTAACAGAGATGAACAGTGCAACAGACAATCCTTCCATTCTTCCCGACGAAGATCTTATCGTTTCTGCAGGAAATTTCCACGGGCAGCCTTTGGCAATACATTTGGATTTCCTTGCCATTGCAATTGCAGAGATTGGAAGTATCTCTGAGAGGAGAACGTATCAGTTGATATCGGGAAAAAGAGGATTGCCTTCATTCCTTGTGGCACATCCTGGTTTGAACAGTGGATTTATGATTCCACAATATGCTCAGGCAAGTGTGGTGAGCCAGAACAAGATGCTTTGTATGCCTAATAGTGTGGATACATTGGACTCTTCGCAAGGGCAGGAAGACCACGTTAGTATGGGGGCAAATGCTGCAACCAAGTGTTACAGGGTGGTGAATAATGTTGAGACCATTCTGGCAATAGAGCTGTTCAATGCTGCTCAGGCACTGGAGTTCCGCAGGCCATTGAAAAGCTCTCCGGTAATTGAGGATTTTGTAGCCCAATATAGGAAAGTGGTGAATTTTGTGGAGGTGGACGAGGTGATGTACACTCACATTAACAATACCAGAAAATTCTTACAGGAAAATTAACAGTTACAGCTACACTCGAGGACAGGGTATTGAGTTATGGAGAGACTTTTTGTAAATATTAAGGAGCTGGTTGGAATTCAGCAGAAGTCTGCCCTTAAGATTGGGGCGCAGATGGATAATCTTAATGGGATTAAGGATGCGTTTTTGTACGTTAAGGAGGGGAAGATTGCAGCGTATGGCAAGATGGCAGATATGCCGCAGGAGTTGCGCCAGATGGCCGGAAACAGCGTATTGCAGAGTGGAACGGTAGTGGATGCAACGGGGAGATATATTATGCCGGCATTCTGTGATTCTCATACTCATCTGGTGTATGCCGGAAGCCGGGAGCAAGAGTTTACTGACAAGATAAAGGGGTTGAGTTATCAGGAGATTGCCCGTAGGGGGGGCGGTATACTCAATTCTGCAAAACTTCTTTCCCAAACCTCAGAGAATGAGCTGTTCCGTAGTGCGCACCATAGGGCTCAGGAGATAATGTCACAGGGTACGGGTGCAGTGGAGATTAAGAGCGGTTACGGCCTTACTCCAGCAGATGAGATTAAGATGCTGAGGGTTATTACCCGTCTTAAGGAGTCAACCCCTATGACTATAAAATCCACTTTTTTGGGAGCACACGCATTTCCTGCAAAATATGCCAACGACCATAACGGATATGTGGAGGAGATTATAAATGAGATGATTCCAATGGTGGCGGCAGAGGGATTGGCTGAGTATATTGATGCTTTCTGTGAGGATGGGTTCTTTAGTGTGGAGGATACAGACCGCATTTTTAATGCCGGTATAAAATATGGCCTGAGACCAAAGGTTCACGCAAACCAGATGGGATTCTCGGGAGGAGTGCAGGTAGGTGTAAAGTATGGAGCAAGGAGTGTGGACCATTTGGAAAGTACTGGTCCCGACGAATTTGAGGTATTGAAGAATTCAGATACCATTGCAACCATTCTCCCTGGAGCAACATTTTTCCTTAATATGCAGTATGCACCGGCCAGACAGATAATTGATTATGGAATACCAGTGGCAATGGCCAGCAACTACAACCCGGGAAGCTGCCCTAGCGGCAGTCTTCAGTTCCAGATGGCACTGGCCTGCATAGCAATGAAACTTACTCCGGCTGAGGCGTTGAATGCCTGTACAATCAATGGTGCATTTGCTATGGATGTGGATGATATTCTTGGTGGTATAACTGTTGGAAAACAGGCAAACATTATACTTACAAAAGAGATTCCTTCAATTGATTTTATTCCGTATGCATTTACAACTCCATTTATCGGGCAGTTGTATATTGCTGGGAAGGAGGTTTAGGAGATAAATTATCGGGAAGAAAAACACAATAAAACACTATACATTATGGAGAACAAACGTTACAATACATTTTACACTCCGCTTGGATTGCTGAATGTGGCACATCTTGGGCACGGTTCTGTGCATATTGATTGGGAGGGAATGCATATTTATGTAGACCCTTATAATGATGCATATGATTTTACAGGGATGAAAAAGGCAGATCTTATAATCCTTACCCACGCTCATACAGACCATTATGATTGTACGGCAATAAAGAAGATTGCTACCCCAAATACCAAATTTGTAGTGAGCAAGGGGGTAGGAACCTGCTTTGACAATGACCTTATAAAGATGAGGATTGATGTGGATAACAATCCCCTTAATGTAGACCCATCAACTACATTGGAAAATATGAAGAAGAGTATTGCCACTTTGCAGAATTGCAGTATTGCCGTTATGCAGAATGGAGACAAGATAAGGGCGCGCGGAGTGGATATTGAGGCTGTTCCTGCATATAATGTGGAGCAGAAGCGTGATAACGGAAATCCGTTCCACATTAAAGGTGAGGGTAACGGGTATATCCTTGATTTTGGAGGCTTTAAGGTTTATTTTGCAGGTGATACAGAGTTTGTCCCGGAGATGGAAGTTGCAAAGGGTGTGGATATTGCATTCCTTCCTAAGAATTTGCCTTATACCCTTTCTGATGAGAAATTCATTGAGGCGGCAAATATGATAAAACCACGAAACCTTTTCCCAATCCACTATTTTGAGATTGACGGCAAAAAGCTGGCAGCAGGGTTGGTTCCTGGAATCAGTATGTATATAGATGGTGTAAATTATTAGAGTATGCAGAAAAAGATTGTTGAGTGCGTTCCCAATTTCAGTGAGGGACGCGATATGGGTATAATTAAACAGATTACAGATGTAATTGAGGCTGTTGATGGAGTAAAATTGTTGGATGTGGATCCGGGTGCAGCAACAAACCGTACTGTTGTAACTTTTGTGGGTGAGCCTGAGCCGGTAATGGAGGCAGCTTTCCTTGCAACCCAAAAGGCAGCGGAACTCATTGATATGAGGGGCCACCACGGAGAGCACCCACGCAGCGGAGCAACAGATGTTTGTCCTTTCATCCCGATAGCTAATGTAACTATGGAGGAGTGTGCGGAGTTTGCCCGCACAGTTGCCCGCAGAATAGGTGAGGAGCTGGGGATTCCTGTATATTGCTATGAGGCGGCAGCATTTACCCCGGAGAGGGAGAATCTTGCATTCTGCCGCACCGGAGAATATGAGGGGATACAGAAAAAGTTGCAGGATCCGTACTGGAAACCGGATTTTGGCCCGGCAGAGTTTTCCGAGAGGGTGGCCCGTGCAGGTATAACCAATGTGGGAGCCCGCGATTTCTTGGTTGCAATCAATTATAACCTTAATACTACCTCTACCCGTAGGGCGAATGCAATTGCATTTGATGTACGAGAGAAAGGACGTAAGATGCGAGAGGGGGGAAGCCTCCTTGGAAAGGTACTTTTGGATGAGAATGGAGAGGAGAGATGGTTGCCTGGTACACTTAAAGGGTGCAAGGCTATTGGCTGGTATATAGATGAGTATGGCATTGCACAAGTTTCCATGAATGTTACCAATATCTCTGTTACTCCGGTACACGTAGCTTTTGATGAGGTTTGTGCAAAGGCTCAGGCCCGCGGTATAAGGGTTACAGGTGCTGAGATTGTAGGTCTTATCCCTAAAAAGGTTTTGATTGATGCGGGTAAATATTATCTGGCAAAACAGCAGCGTTCTGCCGGTATTGCAGAGGAGGAGATAATAAAGATTGCGGTTAAATCTATGGGGTTGGATGACCTTAAGCCGTTCAATCCTCGTGAGAAGGTGATTGAGTATATGTTGGAGGATTCTGCAGCTGAAGGGGCTCCTAAAAAACTTGTAGATTTTACCTGTAAAGGATTTGCCCTTGAAACGGCAAGTGAGTCTCCGGCTCCAGGTGGCGGTTCTATCTCTGCATATGTAGGTGCATTGGGTGCAGCACTGGGTACAATGGTGGCAAACCTTAGTGGACATAAACCTGGCTGGGATGACAAATGGAAATTTTTCTCGGATTGGGCAGAGCAGGGGCAGGCAATTGTTTCTGAACTGTTGTATCTTGTAGATGAGGATACTGCTGCATTCAACAAGATTATGGCTTGCTTTGGAATGCCAAAAGATACCCCAGAGGAGAAGGCTGCCAGAAGTGCTGCTTTGCAGGAGGCTACCATTTATGCCACACAGGTGCCTTTACGCACTATGAAAGCATCTTACAGTGCATTCCCTCTTGTTGAGGCTATGGCTAAAGATGGTAATCCTAACTCTGTTTCAGATGCGGGTGTGGGAGCGTTGTGTATCCGTACTGCTGTTCACGGTGCTTATCTGAATGTAAAGATTAATGCATCGGGAATAAAAGACCGTACAATTGCAGATGCAATTTTGGCCGAGGCGGCTCAGATTGTTGCCCTTACAGATGCAAAGGAGAAGGAGATACTGGAAGTTGTGAATAAGGTGATAGGGTAATCACTATAATAGGAAGAAACAGAATATTTAAACCTGCCTGCATAAAATTCGACGGTTACGAGTTATTCCGTAGGAATGACGAAGTAGAGGAGACTTGAGCAGGCAGGTTTAGATATTCTGTTTCTCTTTTAGCATAGTTTACCTATCCTCTTATATGTAAAAAGAGCAACCCGTTTGGATTGCTCTTTTTAGTATTATATGGGGCGTGATTACTCTGCCTGACCTGCCATACGTTTGTAAGAAGCCAAACGTAGTTTAGCATACTCCTCAGTAAGAGCGAACAACTCACTTGCCTCATTAGGGAAGGTCTTAAGCAATGAAGCGTAACGTACCTCACCTTTAATGAAGTCCTGGAATTTGCTCCAATCTGGCTCTTTGCTGTCCAAAGTGAACGGATTCTTGCCCTCAGCCTCAAGTGCAGGGTTGAATCTGTAAAGATGCCAGTAACCGCACTCAACTGCCAATTTCTCCTCTCTCTGGCTCTTGCCCATACCAGCTTTAAGACCGTGGTTGATACAAGGAGCATAAGCGATGATTAGAGATGGACCGTCGTGAGCCTCAGCCTCTTTGATAGCATTTAGGAACTGAGCCTGGTTAGCACCCATAGCAACCTGTGCAACGTATACATAACCGTAGCTCATAGCCATCATACCAAGGTCTTTCTTACGGATCTTCTTACCTGAAGTTGCAAATTTAGCAACAGCACCTGCAGGAGTTGATTTAGATGACTGTCCACCAGTGTTAGAGTAAACCTCAGTATCAACTACCATTACGTTTACATTCTCACCTGATGCAAGTACGTGGTCAAGTCCACCGTATCCGATATCATAACCCCAACCGTCACCACCAAAGATCCACTGGCTGCGAGGAACCAATACGTCTTTGTACTGAGCAAGTTTCTTGCAGATGTCGCAGTTGCAAGCCTCTACCATAGGAACAAGTTTCTCAGCAATCTCTTTAGCAGCTTTAGCATCGTTTCTGTTAGACAACCACTCAGCGAACAAAGCTTTCATCTCTGCGCTGCAGCAGTCGCACTCCATACCCTGAACCATCAGGTTAGCAGCAGTCTCGCGAAGTCTCTCAGAACCTACTCTCATACCAAGACCGAACTCAGCATTGTCCTCAAACAATGAGTTAGCCCAAGCTGGACCATTGCCGTTCTTGTCTGTACAGTATGGAGATGCAGGGAATGAACCTGAGTAGATTGAAGAACAACCTGTAGCATTTGCTACCATCATTCTGTCACCGAACAACTGGGTAATTGCTTTGATATATGGAGTCTCACCACAACCTGCACAAGCTCCTGAGAACTCAAACAATGGCTGTGCGAACTGTGAATTCTTAACGTTCTGCTCTTTTGCTACTACGTTGTCTTTGTAGCCAACGTGTGAGTGCAGGTAATCGAAGTTAGCCTGCTCTGCATCCTGAGTAGCAGCTGGCTGCATAACAAGAGCTTTGGTCTTGGCAGGACAAACATCAGCACAGTTACCGCAACCTGTACAGTCTGCCGGATCAACCTGCATTGTAAAGTAGTACTCTTTAAGAGGACCGTTACCTTTAACTCTCTTAATTGCTGTAGGAGCTTTAGCAGCCTCCTCTTCAGTCATAAGGAATGGACGGATTGCAGCGTGAGGACAAACGAATGAACACTGGTTACACTGGATACAGTTCTCAGCCTGCCACTCAGGGATATGAGTTGCAATACCACGTTTCTCGTAAGCTGCAGTACCAGCAGGGATAACACCGTCTGCCATATCTTTGAATGCACTTACAGGAAGGTCATTACCGCACTGTGCATTTACAATGTCAGCTACATTCTTAACCCACTCTGGAGCCATACGTTTGAATGAATCCGGAACGAACTTGCTTCTTGAGATGTTGTTCCACTCGTAAGGAATCTCAACTTTAACATACTCACCACCTCTGTCAACTGCAGCGTAGTTCATGTTAACGATGTTCTCACCTTTCTTACCGTAGCTCTTGTCAATAGCTTTCTTCATTGCGCTAACTGCAACCTCGTAAGGGATAATCTCAGAGATTTTGAAGAATGCAGACTGAAGGATAGTGTTGGTTCTGTTACCCAAACCAATCTCCTCAGCAATCTTGGTAGCGTTGATAATGTAAAGGTTAACATTTTTGTGTGCAATCTCAGCTTTAACGTGGTCTGGAATTCTCTTAAGAGTCTCCTCAGTATCCCACAAGCTGTTAAGCAACAAAGTACCGTTTTTCTTGATACCTCTCATAACATCATATTTGCCAAGGTATGAAGGAACGTGGCAAGCTACGAAGTCTGGAGTAGATACAAGGTATGGTGAAGTGATAGGAGCGTCACCGAATCTCAAGTGTGAGCAAGTGAAACCGCCTGATTTCTTAGAATCGTAATCGAAGTAAGCCTGGCAGTATTTGTTGGTGTTCTCACCAATAATCTTAATGGTGTTTTTGTTTGCACCTACAGTACCGTCTGAACCCAAACCGTAGAATTTAAGCTCTGCAGTACCAGCTTTAGCCAAACTGATCTCCTCTAGCTGAGGAAGTGATTTAAATGTAACGTCATCTACGATGCCGATTGTAAAGTCATTTTTAGGCTCTTTTGACTCAAGGTTCTCGTAAACTGAAATAATCTGTGCAGGAGTGGTGTCTTTAGATGAAAGACCGTATCTTCCGCCAACGACTTTAGCGTTGATGCCGTGCTCTGCAATCATAGATTTTACATCTACGTATAGAGGCTCGCCAACTGCGCCTGGCTCTTTGGTTCTGTCAAGAACTGCAATTCTCTTAACACTCTTAGGAAGAGCTCTTAGGAAATATTTAGCTGAGAATGGTCTGTAAAGTCTTACAGTTACAACACCTACTCTCTTGCCTTTAGCCATCAAGTGGTCTACAACCTCTTTAGTAGTCTCAGTTACTGAACCCATTGCAATGATTACATTCTCTGCATCCTCTGCACCGTAGTAATCGAATGGAAGGTAACGGCGGCCTGTAAGCTCGCTGATCTCACCCATATATCTTGCAACTATATCTGGAACAGCCTCATAGTATGTGTTGCAAGCCTCTCTGTTCTGGAAGTATACATCTGAGTTCTGAGCAGTACCTTTGGTAACAGGTGCATTAGGGTTAAGACCTCTTGCACGGAATTTTGCCAAAGATTTTGTACTTACCATATTCTTTAGATCCTCAGCATCAATTGCCTCAATTTTCTGGATCTCGTGTGAAGTTCTGAAACCGTCAAAGAAGTGTACAAATGGAACAGAAGATTTGATTGCAGCAAGGTGTGCTACAGCAGCCATATCCATAGCCTCCTGAACGCTTGCAGAAGCAAGGAATGCAAATCCTGTCTGTCTTGCAGCCATTACATCCTGGTGGTCACCAAAGATTGAAAGGGCGTGTGAAGCAAGAGCTCTTGCAGATACGTGGAAAACTGTAGGAAGAAGCTCTCCTGCAATTTTGTACATGTTAGGAATCATTAGCAACAAACCCTGCGATGCAGTGAAAGTTGTTGTAAGAACACCAGCTTGCAATGAGCCGTGAACAGCACCAGCTGCACCACCCTCACTTTGCATCTCAACAACCTTTACAGGCTCGCCAAAAATGTTCTTTTTGCCAAAAGCAGACCACTCGTCTACCAACTCCGCCATTGTAGAAGATGGGGTAATAGGGTAGATGGCTGCCAATTCGCTAAACATATATGCTACGTGAGCCGCAGCATAGTTACCGTCGCAGGTAATGAATTGTTTTTCTTTAGCCATTTTTACTGAATTAAATATTGTATAACTAAGTTGAATATAATAATCTGATAGTTGATTGCTTGTTTTCAGTTAAAATATAACTTGTGCAAGTAATGAAAAATCGTTCAAAAGTACTAAATAAAATCCAAATAGGGAAGGAAAAATGAATATATTTCTTACCTGTGAAAAAGAACACAGGAGAGGTATTCTTTTACCTCTCCTGTGCTGTATGTTTTTTGAACAATTTTCCTTGTCCGAATGGGACAGGATTTATTTGTCGGGAAGAAAATTACTGAATTCCCTCTACCTCAACATTGTCTGCAATTTTGGTGATAAGTCCTTGAAGTACAGTGCCTGGGCCAACCTCGGTAAAATGGGTTGCTCCATCTGCCACCATATTTTCTACAGACTGTGTCCATCTTACCGGAGCGGTAAGCTGAACCAAAAGATTTGCCTTAATCTCAGCAGGGTCTGTATGTGGTTTTGCATCTACATTCTGGTAAACAGGACACACTGGTGCAACAAAGTTTGTCTTCTCGATAGCCTCTGCCAACTCAACCCTTGCAGGATCCATAAGCGGTGAGTGGAATGCTCCTCCAACAGGAAGGATTACAGCTCTTCTTGCACCTGCTGCCTTAAGGGCCTCGCAAGCTTTCTCTACAGCTTCAACCTCTCCTGAAATTACAATCTGTCCGTTGCAGTTGTAGTTTGCGGCAACAACAATTCCCTCTGTTGCAGCGCAAATGTCTTCAATTGTTTTTGCATCAAGTCTGAGTACTGCAGCCATAGTGGATGGTTTAAGCTCACAAGCTTTCTGCATTGCCTGAGCACGTTTTGAAACAAGTACAAGACCATCCTCAAAGCTCATTGCACCGGCAGCCACAAGTGCAGAAAACTCGCCAAGTGAATGGCCTGCAACCATCTCTGGCTTGAAGTCCGGAAGACATTTTGCAAGGATTACAGAGTGAAGAAATACAGCTGGTTGGGTAACCTTTGTCTGCTTAAGCTCCTCTGCTGTCCCTTTGAACATTATATCGGTAATTCTAAAGCCAAGAATCTCATTAGCTTTCTCAAACATCTCTTTTGCAACAGGATTGCTGTTGTAAAGCTCCTCGCCCATTCCGGTAAACTGAGAGCCCTGACCAGGGAAAACGTATGCTTTCATATTTAATAGTGTTTTGGTTTTTAGCAGGGCAAAGATAATAATATTCCGTCAAATCAAAATTTGGGAGATGTTATGGCAATTTTTTGTACTTTTGCATCCCGATAAATTCTTTCGCGCCAGATGTTATTCGCGGGCACTTGAGTATGAAGCCACTTTGTGCAATTTTAGGGTGATTTTGTGCAAAATTTGAGTGTTTTCAGTACAAAAATGAAAGGAGCGGAGGTTGTCGGGAAGAAAAAATATGCCCCTGTAGTTTAAAGGATAGAATATGAGATTCCGGTTCTCAGGGTGGCGGTTCGATTCCGCCCGGGGGTACTTGAGGCCCTTCTGGAGTGATTCCGGGAGGGCCTTTTGGCTTTATGACATTTTCTTTGGGAATCGCAGCAAGATTGCAAGCATTGCAACAATTCCAAGGGCAAACGGATAGTACATAAACTCCAGGATTCCCATTGCGGAGACTCCGGCAAGTCCGCTGGCCATAAGCATTTGGGCACCGTATGGGATCATTCCCTGTACAAAGCAGGAGAATGTGTCGAGAATGCTGGCGCATTTGCGCGGGTCCAGTTTGTATTTCTCTGAAATGTCTTTTGCTATTCCCCCTGTGGTGATGATGGCAATTGTATTGTTGGCAGTGCAGAGGTTAGCGAGTGAGACAAGGGCGGCAATGCTGTATTCTGCACCTCTTTTGCCGTTGATGCGGTTGGTCATTTTCTCTATGATATAATCAAGTCCGCCGGCAACCCTTATTATTTCAAGCATACCTCCGGCCAGCATAGTTACAATTATGAGGTCTCCCATTCCTGCAATTCCGGTTCCGATATGCCCAAGCCAGGAGATCCAGGTAAGTTTTCCTATGGCGAATCCTATTATGGCGTTTGCAAGGATTCCTGCAACCAGTACCAGTACCACATTTATACTGGCTATTGCCAGGCCAATTACCATAAGGTATGGGACAAGCAGGGCAAAATTGATTTGTTGGGCAGTGGCGGTAAAGTTTACCTGTAATCCTAAAACTACATATAGTGCGGTTACTATTATAGCTGCAGGGGCGGCAATTTGTATATTGGCTTTGAATTTGTCTGCCATAGAGCACCCTTGTGTGCGGGTAGCAGCAATAGTTGTGTCTGAAATAAAGGAGAGGTTGTCTCCAAAAAAAGAGCCTCCTACAACAATTGCAGTAATGAAAGCTGTGGAGATTCCTGTTTCCGCAGCGATGCCGGTTGCAACAGGTACAAGTGCCACAATTGTTCCTACGCTTGTCCCGATAGCCATAGAGATGAAACAGGCGGCAAGGAACAATCCTGCAAAAAGGAGTTTCCCGGGCAGTAACTGTAAAGTGAGATTTACAGTTGCATCAATTGCTCCAATCTCTTTTGCAGTAGTTGCGAAAGCTCCGGCCAAAATGAAAATCCAGATCATCAGGAGCACATTTTTATGTCCCGCTCCTTGGGAGAATACAGTTATTCTCTCCTCTATCTTCCCTTTCATACACGCAGCAACTGCGTAAATGGAAGCTATTGTAAATGCCGATGCAATGGGAATTTTATAGAAATCCCCTGCAACAACAGATGAAACCAGATATACTGTCAGGAACACCGCCAGCGGTGTAAGTGCAAACCATCTCTTCTTAAGCATCTTTTAAAAAAATTTGCGCAAATGTAATGCTTTTTTTGTAATGACGTTAAAAAGGGTAGGCAGGCAATCCTGCGCCGTTGTAGATGTTCCCTTTGCAGTAATCTTCCCTGCAGTATTGTACTAGTGCGGGGGCAGGGACTGATGGGCTCCATACAATCAGACGGTCATTCTCAATACGGGAGAGGGCGGGGTGGAAGACTCCGTCTGCCCCTGCAATATGGAGGTAGCGGGCCATCTCCCTTTCAGGAGCTGGGTTAACGGAGCCGTCGGGAAGAATATTGCCAAAATGGAGACCTTCCCCATTGTGGAAAGTAATCACTGCCTTCCCCTTCTTGAACTGTATTTTCTTAAGCAGTGGCCCCTGATGCTCCACATCCATTCCATATTCCTTGGCAAGGGCCCATAAGGCAAAACGGTGGGCCGGAACAACTTTGTTCTTGGGATGGATATCCAACGAATCCCCCACATCAATTGCTGTAGCCATTCCAATGTCTTTCAGTATTTTACCTTCCCAAACTTTGGCTTGCTGAAGGCGAATCTTTCCGGGAAGTTCTCCGTACGGAGCAACTTGCATAAAATAGAACGGCAATCTTTTTTGCCTCCATAATGTTCTCCAGTCTTTCACCAGATCTGTAAAAATTGGAGCATAATCTTCTGCTCTCCAGGCATTTGATTCTGCCTGATACCATATATTCCCTTTAATGGTATATCCCAGAATAGGATTCACCATTGCATTCCAGATTGCGGCTGGGGCCTTGTGGGGGTATTTAGCAATAACCGGCACTCCTGGAGAATACCCTTTGTAAACCCTGTTGTAGATAGAGTCATTCCTCATCACTTCATCCCTTATCCAGGACTCTGCGTGTGTCCCACCAAAAGCACATAAAATAACGCCAACAGGCCTTTGAAGAGTCTTGTGCAGTTCCCTTGCAAATAAAAACGCAATTGCAGAGTATGTTTTGGCAACTTCTGGGCTGCACACAACCCATTCTCCCCGGCAATCCTCCTTTGGCCCATTATGGTCCCAATCTTCTTCCACCTTAAAAAGATGAATGCCAGGGTAATTGGCATCTGCAGCCTCCTCTTCCCAACTGTACATTCCTGTCATCCAGGTATCCTTCTTGTGCGGCATCATCTCAAACTCCATATTGCTCTGCCCGCTGGCCATCCAAACCTCCCCAATGAGAATGTTATTCACCTCCACTTTTTCCCCAGTTCTTCCCGACAGCACTTCCAGCCTCTGCCCAGAGCAATGCTCTGGAGTCTTTATATATGCACACCATTTCCCCTGAGCATCTGCAGTTGTTGAGGCACTTTTACCCCAAGAGGTGGAAATGTTCACCTTTTCCCCCGGTGCACTCCAACCCCACAACTTCACACTCTCCTTTTGCTGCAATACCATATTGTCTGATATGATTGACGGCAGTTTTATTTTACCTTCTGCATTTGCTATGGCTAAAACCAGCAGTATTGTTACAACTACAATTTTTTTCATAAAAGAAATTTTTTTTGACATCTAAGATACATATAATTGTTAATCAGGACAACGTATCTTATCCCCCAATGTAACTGGTTTTAGTTGGGAAAAGGTGAAAAATAGCCGAAAAATAAAGAGTGTAAATATCAAATATACAAGGTGATAACCCTTTTTCAGCCGCAAAAGGGAGAGGGGCTGTTTTTTGGGGGTTGGAAAGTGGTATATTTGTTTCGGAAAGCAAAGAAAACTATGGAGCAGATTTATATAGATTCACTGAAAGCATTGATGGTTTACAAGTATGATTTGGATGCGGTGGTGCTGGAATTGGAGAGAGTGGAGCATCATAATACAATTTTGTATTGTGTTTTGGGAGGGCTTGTAATTGTTTCGGCGGTTGCCGGATATCTCTTTTATAGAAGATATAACAGGACTCTAAGTACAGAGAAACTTGCCAACAGATTGTTGACCCGTCAGGTGGAAAGTCTACCTGTACTTACAGATAAAGTTAACAAGATATCCAGTAAAAGTCTAAAACTGTCGGGAGAATTATATGATGAGTTGCAGAGTGCCATCTCTATGGTAAAGGCAAACAGCAAAAACAGTATGGTTGAGGTTGTGAATGATGAGATGTTTTTGAAGATGTATCCATTTATTTTGGATATGGAATTTCTGACTCCTCAGGAGAAACTGATACTTATACTTACTCAGGAGGAGTATCTGATTGCAGAGATAGCTTTGTTTATTGGAACATCGGATGCCTCTGTGAGGGCAATCAAATCAAGGATAAGGACCAAGCTGATGCAGTCCGGAAGCATTAGCGGTAATTATAAAAAACTTAAAATATTAAAAAAGAATTAGTTATGAAAAAAAATTTTGGATTGTTTTTGGTTGCATTGGCACTATTGATGGGTGCGCAACTTTATGCACAGACAGAGAGTTTTTCTTTTGCACAAGTAGATGAAAAGCCTATGTTCCAGGGTGCAGAGGCTGGCAAGTTTGCTACTACGTGGGTTTTTAAACAGATCAAATATCCGGAGGAAGCTTATAAGAATAATATTCAGGGAAGAACTGCACTTCAGTTTGTGATTGCCAAGGATGGTAAGGTTAAGAATGTAAGGGTATTGAGGAGTTCTGGCAGTGAGCTTCTCGATAATGAGGCGGTAAGAGTTATATCATCCTCTCCTGATTGGACTCCAGGTAAGGTAAAGGGCAAACCGGTAGATGTAATATACACATTCCCAGTTGTGTTTAAGTTGAACGGTGAGGCGAAAACTGATGCAATGCCTTTTTCTGAAGTTGAGCAGAAACCAACCTTTATGGGAAAAGAACCTGATGCGGAGTTTATCAAATGGATGTTCAGTAATGTGCAGTATCCTGCTGAGGCCAAAACAAAGGGTATACAGGGAAGAGTTGCCCTTCAGTTTACAATTGCCAAGGATGGTAAAGTGAAGGATGTGAAAGTTGTACGAAGTTCTGGTAGTGAGATTCTAGATAACGAAGCTTTAAGGGTGTTGTCAATGTCTCCAAATTGGGAGCCGGGCAAACATAAAGGAGAGGCTGTCAATGTAAGTTTCACCTTCCCGTTTGTGTTCAAGATAAATTAGTTTTTAGGTTATATTCAGGTATAACAAAGAGGCGGTTCCTTTTGGGGAACCGCCTCTGCTTATATCTGTCGGGAAGATGATTACTCAATGAATGCAAGAATCTCACCTTTCTCTACTGTGTCACCCTGTTTTGCTGTAGTTGCAACTATGCGGCCGGTAATAGGGGCAGGAACCTCTGTAGGGCCAAAGAATGCCTCAACATAGCAAACTGGTTTGTCTTGTTTGAACTCTGTGCCAATGTTAGGAGCAGTTGATACGTCTGCAACATCGTACTGCCATATAACTTTACCTTTAACAGGAGACTGTACAGGTTTGGCATTAGGGAATTTTGCAACAAGTGCTTCAATGTCAAACTTAGGCATCTCAACAACTGGGCGGGTAACGATGATAGGAGCACCAGCTTTAGCTTTGGCAGCCTCAAGGTCAGTCTCAAAACGTTTCTTGGCTATGCCGCTCTTATAGTCTCTGTACTGACGCTCGTGCATTGCAAACTCAAACAATTCCTCATCATCCTGACCACGGTCCCAACCCTCTTCTTCCATCATCTTTTCAAACTTAGGAAGCTCGTCAGGGAACTCATCCTGTGGGTTACCGGTGTAGAACTCAAGACCTTTCTCCTTAACAATCTCAACAATCTCCGGAGCAAGCTTTCCAGGAAGAGTACCAGTCTTGCCAAGAATCATATTCATTGTATCCTTGTCAATAGTCTTCCATCTTGGCTCACCTTTAAGAGTATGCATCAAGTTCATAAGGGCAGTATTCTTGACATACTGGCTGAAAGGAGTTACAAGTGGCGGATAACCCAAACGAGGCCATACATACTCTACCTCCTGGAACAACATTACTGCAAGCTCGTTAAGTGTAACCTCTTTCTTGCCCTGATTTCTCAATGACATGTTGATAGCTCCGTGGAAACCTTTAAGGTCTGCCATCATAGAACCCATCATACCGCCAGGAAGACCACAACCTACAAGAAGTGAAGAGCACTGGTAGTTGGTTGGCTCAATGAAATATCCAAGATAATCATCTATGAAGGTTTGGGTAAGTCTTCTTGCCTCCATATATGCATCCATATTAATGTCTTTTACAAGGAAACCGGCATCTTTCAACATTGCCTGAATTGTGATTACATCAGGATGGATTTTACCCCAAGAAAGCGGCTCCATAGCAACGTCTATATACTCAGCACCAGCTCTTGCAACCTCAAGCATAGAAGCTACAGAGAAACCTGGGCCAGAGTGGCCGTGGTACTGAACAACGATATGAGGGTATTTTTTCTTAATCTCAGAAGTGAGTCTGCCCAAGAATGCAGGACGTCCGATACCTGCCATATCTTTCAAACAGATCTCATCACAACCGTACTCTACAACTTTATCCACAACGCCCATATAGTATTCCACTGTATGAACTGGAGAATAAGTGATACTTAGAGCAACCTGAGAAATCATACCGCCTTTTTTGGCACCAATAACAGAACCTTTAAGGTTTCTATGATCATTAAGACCGCAGAATGAACGAGCAATGTTGGTTCCTTGTTTTGCTTTAACTTTATACATCAGATGACGTACATCCTCAGGAACCGGGTTCATACGAAGAGCGTTCAAACCGCGCTCCAACATATGAGTCTGAATGCCTACCTTATTGAAAGGGGCAGTCCACTCTCTAACGGCCTTGTTAGGGTTCTCACCAAAAAGTAGGTTTACCTGCTCAAATGCACCACCATTGGTCTCAACTCTGTCAAAACAGCCCATATCAATAATAACAGGAGCAATTTCTTTAAGCTGGTGAACCATAGGTACATATTTTCCCGATGATTGCCACATATCTCTGTACAACAGAGAGAATTTAATTTCGCGTGCCATAAATTTTAAAGTGTTTTTATAGTGTATTTTTGTTTGGTTTCGTTTGCAGTTCACAAATCTAATAAAAAAATATGTTGAATTTATGAGAATTTGAGGAAATTTTTTATAATTTTACACTCTGTAAATATTTGATAATTTGGCGCAGAAGTTGTGTTTTTCAGGGAAAGGTCTTCCCGACAAATTACAGCTTTTTCATTTTTTTGCACAAAAAAGTTGTGCATATAGAAATTTTATCTATCTTTGCAGTCCGATTCGGGAGATATCCCGTGGGGAAAACAACATGGTGGTTGTAGCTCAGTTGGTTAGAGCGCTGGTTTGTGGCACCAGAGGCGGTGGGTTCGAACCCCATCTTCCCCCCCAAGAGACAACCGGATGACGAAAGTCATCCGGTTTTTTTGTATCCAGGAGCCATGCAAGCTTGCTTGCAAATGGCAGACTGGATACAAAAAAAGATGTGCGTCAGCACATCAGGTTGCTCTTGGAAGGGCCCCCGCGGCGAGCGGGGATGGGAATGCCGGAGGCCAAATCCCATTGGGTGCCCCCGCGGCGAGCGGGGATGGAAACATACCTATGTTTGACATCATTTTTGGCGCAATATTCATTGTGTTTGGGGTAATATCCAAAAAAGGACGAGAAAAAATAGAACCAATTTACAATTGGGTAAACTGATGTATAATTGCTTGATAATATGTGTTGAATTTCTTTATAACATTTGTTTACATAGGTGAAATAGTTTTTAAGTTAGATTAAGTCATGCAAGCCCCGCAGCTTAGGGATGGAGACTGTGGGGCTTGTTTATATCTCTTCAGCTTTACAGCTGTTTAATCTGCTCAATGCTAAGACCTGTATACTTGGCAATGATCTCATAAGAGAAACCGTCAGATTTAAGATTCATTGCAAAGATTATTGATTGTTCTTGCCTGCCTTTCTCCATTCCCCGCTCCATACCCCGCATTTCGGCAGTCCAAATTATGCTTTTTATGTCGCGTTCGGTTTTCATCTCTTGCTGGTATTCTTTAAATTCTTCGTTGCTCATAGTTGCTATATTGGCTGCAGTAAAGAGTTTCTGAAATATCTCCTGCTGCAGTTCAACCGGGCGTTCTTCCAGGAACTCCATGTTGCGCAGACAATAGTAGAAACGCTCCAGGATATTCCCCTGTTCTATCTCTTCCAATGTCTTGTTGAACTTCTTAAGTTCAATGAATATAAATGTGTACTTGTTGGAAAGTACTTTG